>CAVRCY010000024.1:0-72028 GCA_963719775.1 uncultured Acidimicrobiia bacterium | reverse complement strand
AGGAGCGGCACGAGCATGCCGACGACCTCGCCTGATCACACTCGGGTTCGGCTCGCGGCCAAGCTCCTCGCGTCACCCGTGCGAGTTGCGCCACCAGCATCTATGTCACCGCCCAAGCCGCCGGTGCGTTGGGCGGTGACGCAGAGGCAGCGATCGGCGCTGTCAGCCCGACCCGGCAGTCATCCGCCGGTCGATGCGGTCGAGGCGGTCGATGCGGTCGGCGCGGTCGCCGGCGGGACGACGGGCGGGTCTTCGTTGAGGTTGTCGACCACCTCGAGCAGGTCACCCTCAGTGACGAAGTTGACGGCCACGATGTTGGGCATCAGGCGGCGCGCCTGGGCGCATTGGCGGGCCCTGGCGTCGAGTACGTCGAAGGAGTTGACCTGAAGAGCTGTGTCGATCGACGGTTCCGCGTTGGTCGTGATGAAGTGGTTCAGCTCGAACAGCGGGGCGTCGGCTGGTCCGCGGTTGGGCTGGCAGTTGAAGTCCGCCGGAGCGGCGAACGTGAACGGGGTCTCCTGGAAGATGCCGTAGCCCGGCGTGTACCACGGGGGTGTGCCACCGGCGTGCTCGGAGAGCACCAGCAGCGTCTGGCGGGCGTCGATCATCTGGCGCAGTGTCGGTGGCGGCGCCGACGTGTCGTAGGTCCAGACGCGGTCGATGAGGCCGGCCTGCTCGAACGCCGAGGCGGTGTCCTCGGGCGACACGTAGTCGCCGATGAACAGCATGATCACCTCGTGCGGGTTGCGGTCCATGAACCGCTTGAGCTGGGCCAGCACGTCGGAGAACGGAATCGCGCCGAGGCCGCAGTAGACGTGGCAGAGGTAGATCGTCCGATCGGCGGCTTGCACCGGGACGGTCTGCTCGAGCTGCTGAGCACGGGCGACGGCCTCCGCCGACAGCTCGGAGACCTCGTCGGAGCGGTCGACGGTGGACTCCGCGGCGACGTTGGTGACGACGAGCTCGGCACCGCCGATGTCGACGCCGGTCGGCGTCCCGTAGTGGGTCTTGACGAGCAACGCCCGCACCCCGTACTCGAGCTGCGCGGGGATGCCGGTGAGCTGCTCAGGAAACAGCCAGCCAGGGGTCGTCGCCGCCGACATGGCGTTGTGGGCGCCGGCGAACGCGACCTGGTCCAGACGGCGCTCGCACAAGTCGGCGGAGCCGTTGCACTCCAGCTGCCCGGAAGCCCTCGCACCTGATCGAGCGGCGCCAACGGTGAGCACCGCCCCGGCGCCCACGAGGGCGACCAGGACCACCGCGGCGGCGACGCCGACGGCTCGTCTCGACGGAGGCTGCACCGCCGGCCGATCCGCCGGGGGAGCGCCAAAGGCGGCCGTGACACCCAGCACCGTTCCGACGTAGGCGAGGGCGATCCCGACGAGGAGGAGGACGAGCGCGACGACGGCGTCCCGGGCGACGATCAGGAGCGCCGCAAGGAGCAGCAGCACGATGCCGCCGACGGCCTGGCGGCGGCGCGACGACTCCACCCATCGCCAGGCGGCGCCGGCGCGCGCGGTGACGTGCGGGCGTGGCACACCGGCCGCCTCCGTGGCGGCCGCGAGCAACACCCCGACGACCACCACCCACAGCCCGACCGTCAGCAGGTCGGCAATGAATCGGCGGACGGCGCCCGAGACGGCGGCCGCAAGGGCGTGGTCGTCGATCTCGCGGGCGGCCATGATCGGCGCCAGGAGCGTCACGACGACGACGACGAACCCGGTGACGACGGCGCCGACGCCGATGCGCCGCACCGCCCGGCGGCGATCGGTATCGAGCAACACGGCGGCGGCGAAGGCGAGCACGGTGAGGACGATCGCCACCTCGTCGAGCCAACGCACCCGTTCCGAGATGCGGTAGAGGTCGAGCCGGGCGAGGACGGGGCCGGCGTCGATGAGCAGCGAGCCGGCGCGCCGCTCGAGCGTCTGGGCCAGGCCGGGGTTGCCCGAGGCGGCGGCGGAGCTGGCGAAGATCTCGATCGTCTCGCCCAGTTCGAGGGCCGCGGTGCCGGCATGCTGACTGACCGCGGCCCGATGGGCGGTCTCGACAGCGCGGCGGAAGATGGACTCGAAGCCGGGCGTGCCGACGACGTCGACGATGATCGGCAGCAGCTCCGAGCGGAAGGCAACCACGTCGGACACGCCCGCGGCTTCCAGCTGATCGGCGATCGCTTCGCCGATCTCCTGGCGCACGCGTCCGTCGTGCAGGACGACGACGGCCCGGTCGGCGAACTCGCCGCTGTCGAACAGCGTCCGATCAGCCCACCCGGCGAGCACCGCCACCAACAGCAGCAGCGTGCCGACCACGACGCACGCCGCGCTCCATCCAGCTCGCTTCGCCATCGGCCAATTCTGACCATCGCTGGATCACCTGCGGGCGCCCTGCGTGCGGGCGCCGGCACTGCCTTGACAGCGGCGGCAACATCCTACAGACTGACCATAAGTCGATGACCGACTGTCGGTCGGTGAACTGGAGGACAGCGCATGCGCATTCCGAACGCCGCCCACGTGGCGCATCCCTGGCGGATTCGCGAGATCGCGACGGACTTCACGCTGGAAGACGTGTGGGCGCTTCCGGCCCGAGGTGCGGCCGAGGACTTCCCGATGCTGGTCGAGCTGATGAGCTCGCTCGACTTCCCGGGTTCGGCGCCACTGCCGGTCCGCGTCCTGTGGACGGCCCGGGATCGCCTCGGCGGCTGGTTCGACCTCGGGCGGATCTCGACCTCGAGCGATGGCATCGCAGGCGATGCACCACAGCGACTGCCGATCCCCGGCACCACCGAAACGTCGCTGGGCGCTCGACTGCCCGCAGATCTGCGCGGCACGACGGTCGACGAGGAATCCCGGCGGACGCCGTTCACGGCCCTCTACCGCACCGTCGACGAGTACGCCGCCGAGCTCTCGAATGGCACCGTGCACGCCGTCTTGCACCTGGCGTGGGCTGACCAGGGCGACGGCACGTACCAAGGCCAGATGGCCGTCTACGTCAAGCCACGAGGCCGCTTCGGAGAGCGATACATGGCGTTGATCAAGCCGTTCCGATACCTGGTCGTGTACCCGGCACTCATGCGGCACATCGAGCAGGCGTGGAATCGCCGCGTCGCCACGGCGACTGCCGCCGCCCGTGGCTGACGCGCGGTCGGGGCGTCTCAGGGCTGCGTCAGAGGTAGCCGAGTCGGCGGTTCGCCCGCCCGACGGCGGGGTGCTCGCCAAGGACGCGGTGGACGGCAATGCCGTGGGCCACGAGAAGGTCGATCCTGGCCTCGAGCCCGCCGGCGAGGAGCTCATCGTGGCTCAGGGCGAACACGGACCGGCTGCCGACGGGCGTGCCATCGCTCGTCGGTGAACCCTCCACCCGTCGCCATCCGGCGAGTCGTTGCACGACTCGGCGGGACTCGTCATCGTGAAGGGGGTCGGTGACCATCATCACCTCGGTCAGCGAACCTGCGTGCGTCGTGACTGGCATCTCGCCTCCTCGAGCTCGTGAGCACACGGGCACCCCAGCCACCCGACACACAGACCGTAATACCCTCCCCGCCGGCCGTGCCGCGTCGACTCGGCGGGTGAGCGGGGAATGAATGTCGCTAGCTTGAGCGACAGTGGGCGTGGAGGTTGGGGTGATCACCGTCGAGGACGCAGACCGTTTGGCACAGCGAGCCCACGGGCAGGAACGCACGAAGTTCGGCCTACTGTGGATCGACCACGTGCGTCGCGTCGCCGCCAGCGTCGAGTCCGATCCAGATCCCTACGCGGTGCCGGCGGCCCTGCTCCACGACACGGTCGAAAGGACCACGATGCACTGGGCCGACCTCCGTGCCGCTGGCGCCGATGACCGCCTGATCGCGCTCGTCGACGCGCTCACCGAACGTGACGGGGAAACCGAGCGCAACTACCTCACTCGCTGTGCCGCCGACCCGCTGGCGCTACGGATCAAGCGTGCCGACATCGAGGACAAATTCGCCGTCGCCCCGCCCGGCAGTCTCACGGCTGCCGACCTCTCCCGCCTGTACTCCCGAGCTCGCCAACGTCTCGAGCTGCTCGAGCGCGTCGCCATCGAAGCCTCCTGAGCCCCCGCCTGGATCCAGGAGACCGAGGCGCCCGAGTGTGGCGTGTCGCACAGTGGGAAGCCGTTGGCCCAGGTCACGGACGTGGGCAGCTGCCGCCCTCGACTAGTGTGCTGCCTCTTGTGAGCGCGGTGGGATAGAACGGCAGCACCCGAGGGTCCTCGGGAAGGAGCCGAGAGGACGACGACCGATGCCCGCAGCATCCGGTGCACTGCTGCCGGACCGATCCGCATGGGATGGTGAGCCCGAGGACGGCTCGCCGTGGCGCACCATCGACCTACCGGGACGTGGCACGACGTTTGCGTGCGACTGTCCTGGTCCGTCTCGGTCGGCGCCGACCGTCGTGCTGCTGCACGGTTGGACGGCGACGGGCAGACTCAACTGGGCCTCGACGATCGCTGCGCTTGCCGGGCGTTACCGGGTGATCGCGCTCGATCATCGCGGGCACGGAAGGGGGATCCGCAGCGAGGATGCCTTCACCCTCGAGGATTGCGCCGACGATGTCGTCGCGTTGCTCGACGCCGTCGGCGTGCCCACGGCGATCTTCGTCGGCTACTCGATGGGCGGCCCGATCGCCCAGCTGATCTGGCGCCGCCACCGCGATCGAGTGAGTGGGCTCGTGCTGTGCGCCACGGCCGCCGACTTCACGATGACGCCGGACTACCGGCCGCTGGTGCGGGCGGTCGAGGAGATGCAACGAGCCGCACGCATGATCCCGAGGCCGGTGCGTTGGCAGATGACCCGCGCCCTGGTCGGCGGGCTGGTGTCCGAGCCGGCCCTCAGGAACGAGCTGCGCAACGCGTTCGACAGTCACGCCGACCACACGATCTACGAGGCAGGGCGGGAGATTCGCCGCTTCAGCTCGACGCGCTGGATCAGCGAGATCGACGTGCCTGTCGTGGTCGTCGTGACCGAGCGTGATCGCCTCGTGCGCCCGGCCCGGCAACGACAGTTGGCGGCGCTGATACCGGGAGCTCGCACCATCTCGATCGATGGCGCCCATCTCGCCGCGTTCACGCAGCCCGATCTGACCGCCAGCGCCGTCGCTGCGGGCTGCGACGCCATCACGGCGCCGATCCTCACGCCGAGCCGGCATCGCCTCGCCGAATGGCTCAGTCGGCTCCTCCGTCGCGAGCGCCGCACATCAGCGTGACAGTGCCCGGGCAGGATGGCGGGGTTGCGCAGCACTAGCATCCGCGGTCGAACACAAGGGGGTGAACCCGGATGAGCGACATCGAGGGGACGGGAGCGATCGACTGGCTCCTGATCGAGGTGCCTGACAAAGAGCTCAACGGTGAGTTGGTCCCACCGCTGCTCGACCTCGTCGACCGACGGCTGATCCGCGTCCTCGACGCGCTCATCCTGATCAAGCGCGCCGACGACGACTTCGACGTGCTCACGACGTCCGACCTCGACCCCGAAAAGGTCGGTGATCTCGGGGAGCTGGCCGGTGCGTCGTCGGGCCTGCTGTCGGACGACGATGCCGCCGCCGCGGCGTCGATCCTCGAGCGGGACAGCATCGGTCTGCTGATCGTCTACGAGAACCTGTGGTCACTGCCGTTCGCCCTCGCCGCCCGTCAGGCCGGTGGCCAGCTCGTCGCCCAGGGCCACATCCCGACCCAGGCCATCCTGGCCACACTCGACGCGCTCGAAGCGTGAGGAAAGGAAACGTGCCATGGGACTGATCGGTGGAATGGCCCGCACAGCCGTCATCGCTGGTACGGCGACGGCGGTCAGCAATCGCGTCTCCCGTCGTCAGGCGAATCGTTGGTCACAGCAGGACCAGTCCGCCTACGCCGAGCCGCAGTACGCCCAACCGCAGTACGCCCAACCGCAGTACGCCCAACCGCCGCCGCCGCCGGCGCCGGCGCCGGCGCCAGCTGCGTCGTCGGGCACTGATGACATGCTCGAGCAGCTCCGCGAGCTGGGCCAGCTCAGGGACCAGGGGATCCTCACCGACGAGGAGTTCGCCACGCAGAAGGCCCGGATCCTGGGGACCTGATCCAGCGCCGCTCGGGACGCCGGTGCCGGCCGCCCCGAACGACGTGGGAGACCGTTGACCGACGATGAACGAAGCGACGATCGTCGCGCTGGCGCTCGTGGTCTTCGGGTGGGCGGTGCTGTCCGAGTGGTTCGCCGCCCGCAACCTCAGCGGGCCGTTGATCTTCCTCGGTCGCCGGCTTGCTCCTCGCCAACCCGAATTGGGGGATCGTCAGCGTCGACATCGAGAGCTCGACAGTGCATCACCTGGCGGAGCTCACCCTGGGCTTGTTGCTGTTCGCCGACGCCTCCGCGGTGCCGTTGGCCGCGGCGCGTCAGGACCTGCCCGTGACGTCCCGCCTGCTCGGGCTCGGACTGCCACTGTCGATCGTCGCCGGCACCGCCGTGGCGGTCCTCGTGTTCCCGAGCCTGCCGCTCGCGCTGGCTGGCCTGGTCGCCGCCAGCCTGGCTCCGACCGACGCCGCGCTGAGCGAATCGGTGATCGCCGACGAGCGGCTGCCCGTCGCTGTTCGGCGGGTGCTCAACGTCGAGAGCGGGCTCAACGACGGCATCGCCACGCCGGTCGTGACGTTCTGCATCGCATCGGCGGCGGCAGTGCTCGGCGTGGCCGGACACGAGTACGACGGCGGTTTCGGCGCCGTGGGCGAGCTGGCGATCGGCGTTGCGGTCGGGGCCGCCCTGGCGTTCGTCGGTGGACGGCTCGTGGGCCTCGCCCGTCAGCGTGGCTGGATGCAGCACGGTTCCCGGCGGTTGGCCACGTTGTCGGTGGCCCTCCTGTGCTTCCTGGTGGCATCGGAGGCGGGCGGCAACCCGTTCGTGGCCGCCTTCATCGGCGGCTTGGTGTTCGGCGCGTCAGCACGGACCGACGCCGCCGAATCGATCGAGCTGACCGAGATGGCGGGCAGCCTGCTCTCGCTGGTGCTGTGGTTCATCTTCGGCGCCGGCTTCGTGCTTCCGGCCTTCGAAGACATCGACGTCCGCATCGCGGCGTATGCCGTCATCAGCCTCACCGTCGTGCGGATGGTCCCGGTGGCGATCGCCCTCCTCGGCTCGGGGCAAGGCCGGGCGACGACTGCCTTCATCGGTTGGTTCGGACCCCGTGGCTTGGCGTCGGTGGTCTTCGCGCTGCTCGCCGTCGAGGAGCTCGGCGACTCCGACCCGCGTGTCGCCGTCGCGCTCAACACGATCGCAGTGACGATCGTGTTCAGCGTGGTGGCCCACGGCATCACGGCCCGCCCGCTGGCGACCCGCTACGTGCGGGTGCTGCGCGCCGGTGTCAGATCGACAGGCTGACCGGGAACGTGGCGATCCAGATGGCGGCGCCGACGAAGACGACGCAGCCGACGACGAGCAACGCCTTCCTCGGCCCCGATCCGTGCAGCTTGGTGCTCATGCCGGCGAAGAACAGGGCGACGGCGAACAGGACCACGCCGAGCACGTAGTTACCCGCGCGTTGGATGTTCCGCCGAACCTCAGCGGCGCTCGCCTCGGCTTGGGCGTCGATCCGTTCCGCGTCGGCGGTGGCTGCCAGCCGGTACTCATCCATGGCGAACGGGGTCGGCGGGGCGGCGGGGTTCGTCAGCGGGTCCGTGGCCAGCCAGGCATCGAACGCCGGGCGGAACTCGGCTCGGAAGCGGTCGAGGTAGAACTCCTCGAGCTCGGTCTCGCCGAGCACGGACGCGTCGGCCCAGGAGATGAACGTCGCGACGTCGACCTCCGTCTGGGCGGTGGCGAGCCCAGCTGCACGAGCTGCGTCGATGCGCAGGGCGTTGGTCCGGCTGGACGCCTTCGTCTGCTCGCCGTTCCACCTCGTGGCCTGGTAGCTGCTCCACGCCGTGGCGACGGCGGCGAGCGACAGCACGATCGTGGCGACGACCTCCAACCAGTCGCGGCCGGCCGGCTGGGGGGTGGCGGTGCTGGCCGTCACGACGTCACCGGCTCGCCGGTCGCATCGCAGGGGATCGTCACGTCGCTCTCGATCAGCGCCAGCTCCTGGTCGATGAGTCGCACGGACCGCTCCATCGCGACCGGCTGCAGCCCGCCGACACCGGCGTTGAACGGATTGTCGAGGAAGTTGAGCAGCAGCAGCATGGACGACGATGACGGCGACCACGCTGCCCATGAACAGTGCTTGGACCCAGGCTCGTTCGGCGCTGTCGGCGAAGCCGAGCAGGTACACGAGAACGATGGCCGAGATGAAGAACAGCACGATCCACAGCGGTGTCGGCATCACCCCGGTGGCGCCGTGGATGCGATCTTGGCGGGCGATCTCACGAGCCTCGGTCTGATCGAGCCACTTGCCGTACGCCGCCTCCTCGACGGGCGAGCCGAGCTCGACGCTCCGCGTCGTGCCGAACATCGCCGCGCCCCACGGGTTGATGTCGTCGCCGAGCGAGCCTTCCTCCATCCGCTCCCATTCCCCTTCGATGACGAACCGGGCGTAGCAGACCAACTGGCCGGTGAGATCGGCGCGGACGGCGGCCGGCTTTCAATCGGCTATCTGGGCGCGGAGGTTCTCGAATATGGGACTCTCCGCGCCCAGAACGCCGTTTGAGACGGTCCGCGCCCAGATCGGTCGGGTCGCGCCGGGCGACGACAGCACACCCCACTTCAAGAGCAACGCAGCCGTCGGAGATCTTCGACCTCGGCGGCGTCGCTGACGACATGGCCGCGCCTGACGCCGGATTCACGGCGCTTCAACCTTTCGGCGACACGACGCCGGCGAGTGGTCCTGCCGGGCCACGGCGTCAGGCCAGGAGCTTGGCCTTCTGCTGCTGGTACTCGGCCTCGCTGAGGACACCGCGGTCCTTGAGGTCGGCGAGCTTGGCCAGTTCGTCGGCGGTGCCACCGCCACTGCTGCTGCTGGCGACGTCCTGGACGTAGGACTGGAACGCCGACTCCTGGGCTCGGGCCTGGGCGATGTCGCGGTCGGTCATCGAGTGTCCGCGGGCGATGACGTAGATGAACACGCCGAGGAACGGCACCAGGATGACGAAGATGGACCACAGCGCCTTGCCCCAACCGCCCAGGTCCTTGCTGCGGAAGATGTCGGCGAACACGCGGAACAGCAGGAAGATCCAGGCGACCCACAGGAACACCCAGAGGATCGTCCAGAAGACGCCGAGGAGCGGGTAGTCGTAGGCGAGCACGGTCATGTCCTCCAATTGGTAAGCGGTACGGGTCGAGATCATTGCTGGGCCATCAGGCGGGCCAGCTCGGCTTCGTCGTCGCCGATCAGTTCGCCGGAGAGGTCGTAGGTGACGCTGTGGATGGTGCCGGTGAAGGCGAACGGCGGCTCGTAGCCGTCGGCGGCGGGAGCGCCGAAGTCGTAGCCGCAGCTCAGCCCCTCCAGCTCGAACAGCAGCGGGGTGGTGTGCGGGAACTCGGTGTTGGCCACGAGCGTCGCCGTCGACGTACAGCTGGCCGCGGCCCGGCGTCCCTTGCCGACGCTGATGTCGGGTGGCGCCGGTGGGCTCGAACTCGAAGCGCAGGGCGTGACGGCCGGCGTCGACCGGTGCCTGGCGACTCCAGCACGAACTGGTCGCGGCCGCCGTAGTTGTAGACGAAGCGCAGCCGCCCGTCGACCATGTGGAACGTGTAGCCGCCGGCGTCGCCGCCCTGGGCGACGAGCACACCGCTGTCGCCGCCGGCCAGTTCGACGTCGGCTTCGATCGACCACGGCCGGTTGTACACCTGCGGCGCGGCGAACACCGGCACCACCGCGCCGTGCGGGTAGTAGACGAAGCGGTCGCGCGGCCGCGAGGTCTGCGGACGCTCGGCGGCCAGGCGGATCTGCATCGATCCGTCGAGCGGGAGCACCTTGTACTTCTCCGCCTCGGCCCACCAAGGTCGACCATCTGGCGGACCCGCTCCGGGTGCTCGGCGGCGACGTCGTGGGACTCCGTGGGGTCGTTGGCGAGGTCGTACAGCTCCCATCCGTCACGGTCGAGCTGCTCGAGGATCGCCGGCGTGATCGGGTCGCCCAGGTTGCGTCCGGCCTGCGCCGCCGCCGTGAAGTTGGCGGCCGGCCACGGGCACACGGCGCGCCAACCCTCGTGGTAGATCGAGCGGTGACCGAACATCTCGAAGTACTGGTCGCTGTGGTTCGATGCCGCCGCGGGGTCATCGAACGTGTGGGCGAAGCTGACCCCTTCGAGCGGGGTCTGGGTCACGCCGCGGATGGCGGCCGGCGGCTCGACGCCGATGGCGTCGAGCACGGTCGGGACCATGTCGATGGCGTGGGCGTACTGCGCGCGCACCTCGTTGCGGGCGGTCGATGCCGGCCGGCCAGGCGAGGATGAACGGGTCGGTCGCGCCGCCGCGGTAGGTCTCCCGCTTCCAACGGCGGAACGGCGTGTTGCCGGCCCAGGTCCAGCCGAACGGGTAGTGGTTGTAGGAGCGCGTGCCGCCGAGCTCGTCGATGCGGGCCAGGTTCTCCTCGAACGACTCCGGGATCCGGTTGAAGAACAGCATCTCGTTGAACGAGCCGATCGGGCCGCCCTCGGCCGACGCACCGTTGTCAGAGATGATCATGATCAGCGTGTTGTCGAGCTCGCCGATGCGCTCCAACGTGTCGAGGATGCGACCGAAGTGGTGATCGGCGTGGGACAGGAAGCCGGCGAAGACCTCCATCATCCGGGCGTAGAGACGCCGCTCGTCGTCCGCCAGCGTGCTCCACTCCGGCACATCCGGGTCGTGCGGGGAGAGCTCGGCGTCGGCGGGGAGCAGGCCGAGCTGCTGCTGGCGGGCGAAGACCGTCTCGCGGTAGGCGTCCCAGCCGTCGTCGAACTTGCCCTTGTAGCGGTCGGCCCACTCGGCCGGCACGTGATGGGGAGCATGCGCCGCGCCGGTGGCGTAGTACATGAAGAACGGCTTCTCCGGCGCCGTGGCGTTGGCGTCGAGGATCATCTTGATCGCCTGGTCGGCGAGGTCCTCGCTCAGGTGGTAGCCGTCCTCGGGCGAGCGCGGCTGGGGAACGGACGCGTTGTCCTGGGTGAGGTCCGGGTACCACTGGTTCGTCTCCCCGCCGAGGAACCCGTAGAAGCGCTCGAAGCCGCGTCCGAGTGGCCAGCGGTGGAACGGGCCGGCGGGCGTGTTGTCCTCCGATGGCGACAGGTGCCACTTGCCGAGGCAGAACGTGTTGTAGCCGTGATCCACCAACATCTCCGGCAGCATCCCGTTCTCGAACGGCATGCGCCCGTCGTAGCCGGGATAGCCGGTCGCCAGCTCCATGATGCAGGCCACCCCGCTGGAGTGGTGGTTGCGGCCCGTGAGGATGCACGACCGGGTCGGCGAGCACAGCGCGGTCGTGTGCATGTTGGCGTAGCGCAGGCCGCTCGCCGCCACCCGATCGATGTTGGGCGTGTCGACGAGGCCGCCGAAGCACGACAACTGCCCGTAGCCGACGTCGTCGAGCACGAAGAACAGCATGTTCGGTGCCCCTGCCGCGGCGCGTGTCGGTGCCGGCCACGCCGGCGTCGACTCCTCCACCGTCGGCCGGCCACGCCGGGGAACGGCGTCCCCTGCTCGTACTCGGTGATCATCGGCTCTCCCCGAACTGGCTAGCGCCGGTCCTGACGGCGCTCGACTCGGTTCTTCGTTCGGGTGGCGGTGCCAACCACCACCGCTGTCGTCACGGCCGCACGGGCCACTGGTCGACGTCGCAACATGTCGCTCTCCTTGTCGTCTTGTTGGTTCTGGTTGTCGGGTGGTGGCGCCGTCAGCCGGCCGCGGCGAGCTCGGCCTCGGCCGCCTCGATCAGGTCATGGGGGATGCGGGAGCCTTCGATCAGCACGGCGCCTGACGCGCGCATGGCCTCGACGAACGGCGTCGCCCACACGTCCTCCCAGATCAGCAACGCGGCCGAAGAGTTCGGTTCGAGGTCCGCCGCGGCGTACTCGATGTCCTCGTCGCTGATGAAGCCACCGACCTCGCCGTCCAAAGCGTCGAACAGGGCGACGTCGTGGTGATCCTCGAAGTCGATCGCCTGCACGTTGCCGTCGGCGTCCTTGCTGATGAAGACAAGATCGAGGATGCGGATCGTGCCGCTGTCGACGAGCTTGCCGAGCTCCGGCGCGATGTGGCCGTTGAACTTGTTGCCGGGGAACCCGACGATGATGTACTCGACCGGACCGATTGCCATGCCATGTCTCCTCTTCGTTGGGGTTCGGGTGTCGCTCCCATCTCGCCCCCAGGGCAAGCGCGACGGTACGAATCGACCGGGTGACTCGTCGTCACCTGGCGCAGGGTGATCGTCGTTGACGGGTCACGGTTCATCGGCCTCGTCCCACTGCGGGAGGTCCTGGGCCTGGGCATCGGCGACGAGGTGGACGTCGAGGAGCTCGAGCCCCAGCCCTTGGATCCGCGCGAACGCGCCGTGCAACGACGCCTGATCACGGAACTGCCCACGGACGATCGTGATCCCATGCGCGCTCCGCACCTCGAGGTCGTCGAAGGCGGCCCGGACGGCGTCGCTCGCCGAGCCCTTGAAGGACAGCTCATAGATCAGGTGCGCCATGTACCCTCACCGGTTGATGGAAGGCCCCCTGATGATGCGGCGGGGCAGGGTGATGCGTCGTCACCCGTGGGTGGGTGATCGAGGGAGGGTCGTGAATCAGAAGGCGCCGCACACGGCGTGAGTCAACGGTTCATCGCCAGCGCCCGCTTCCTGGTCCCGGAGCCACCTCCGGCGCTCGTCGTGCGCCCCCACCTGGTCGAACGCCTGTCGCTCATGGCCGCTCCGACGACGCTGATCGTCGGCGCGCCGGGAGCCGGCAAGACGGCCGTGGTCGGTCAGTGGGTCCGCCAACGGAGCGCGCCGACGGCCTGGCTGTCGTGCGACCCCACGGACGAGGATCCCGTCCGATTCTGGGCTGCGTTGGCGCTGGCGATCCAACGAATCGTGCCGGGCGCAGGGGTCGACGCGCTGAAGCGGCTCGACGAGGACGGCAGTGAGAGCGTGGACATGGCGGCCAACCTGGCCAGCGACTGCGAGTTCGCCGAAGGGCTGGTCATCGTCGTCGACGACTTCCACCACGCCGGTCCGTCGGCAGCCGCCTTCTCGGCGTTCGTGCGGTCGCTCCCAGCTGGCGTGCGGATCGTCCTGGTGAGTCGCCACGATCCGCGGCTTCCCCGTGGGCCGCCTGCGGGTCCAGGGACGGCTTGCTCGAGATCCGCGACGCCGATCTGCGGTTCACCACGGACGAGGCCGCCGAGCTCCTCAGCCCGGGCGGGGAGCGAGGTGAGCGAACACGACCTGGCTCGGCTGTGCGACCTGACCGAGGGATGGGCTGCGGGGTTGCAGTTGGCGGCGCTCGCACTGGCGGCACGACCGGATGTCGACGAGCTGATGAGGTCGTTCGCCGCCTCCGATCGCGGCGTGACGGACTTCCTCGTCAACGAGGTCATCGATGCGCAACCTCCGGAGATCGCCGACTTCATGATGCGGACGTCGGTGATGGACAGCTTCGACGCCACGTTGTGCGACGCGGTGACGGATCGCGAGGACAGCGCCGAGTTGCTGAGGCAGCTGCACCGCAACAACCTGTTCGTCATCGCCCTCGACCGGCGGGCCGGCTGGTTCCGCTATCACCACCTGTTCGGGGCGTTCCTGCAGGCCCGACTCCTGGCGACGTCACGCCAGCGTTACCGCCAGGCAAATGCCGCGGCATCCCAGGCGTGCAGCTCGCGGGGCGACATGATGTCGGCGGTCCGCCACGCCATGGCCGCCGACGACCTCGACCGGGCGCTCGAGCTCGTGCGGACGGTGACCACCACGACGCTCGACCTCGAAGCCATCCAGGCCGGCGTCGACACGATCAGGGCCTGGCTGCGCGCCCACGGCGAGCGCTACCTCGAGAGCGACCCGAGCGTCGTGCTCGAGTGCTGCATCGTGCTGGCGGCCGTCGTCGCCAGCGCCGACGCGGAGATGTGGATGCGGCGCGTCGAGCAGCGCTACGGCTCGCTCGAAGTGGCCGATGCCGCGCTCCTCGCTTGCGCACAGGGTGTGCTCGCCGTGAACCACGGGGATGCCGACACCGCCCTCGCCCGCATAGAGGACGCCCGGCGGGTCGTCGGCGACGACGTGGGCGCCCACTTCTGGGTCTCTCAGTCGCCGATCGTCACCTGTCACGCCCACCTCCTGCGAGGAGACGTCGCGGCGACGAGGCGAGCGATCGCCGACGCCCGCGCCACCTCGATGCCGTCGGCGTTCGCCGACGCGGCACGGTTTCCCGGCATGCTCGCCTGGGCCGCCGTGCTCGCCGGCGAGCTGACCGAGGCGACACGCCAATCGGGGTTCGCCATCAGCACGATGCAGTCGATGGGGCTCGACGACGGGAACCTCGCCTGGGTGCTCCCTCGACTCTCGCTGGCCGCCGTCGCGCGTGAGCAGGACGACGTGTCGGCGGCTGCTGACCTGCTCGATGCGGTCATGCCGATCGTCGAGCGGGGCCGCCGCCCACCGTTGATCCTCCTGGCGACAATGGAGCGAGCCCGCCTTGCCATCGCCCGGGGGGACACCGGCGGCGGGCGCGCCGCGCTGGACGCGGCGCGAGGGATCCTGCCGACGGCGACGCCGGAGGTCATCGACCAGATCGACCGTCACGTCGCCCGCATCGCCGTGGACGAACGCGATCCCCGAGCGACTGCGCTCGTTGAAGCGCTGCGACCAACCGTCCACCGCACGCTGCTGCAGGCCCGACTGGCGATCGCCGCCGGTCAGGCGTCGGCGGCCAGCGAGCTGCTCGACACCATCGGCGACGACGACGTCCTGCGCGTTCGCGTGGAGCGCGGGCTCCTTGCCTCCCGGGCTCTCTGGGGGGTCGGCGACCGCACGGCAGCGCTGGCGGTGCTCGACGGGGCGCTCCGGCTGGCCGAGCCGGTCGGACTGCGACGACTTGTGATCGAGGAGGGTCCCGAGCTCGACGCCCTGCTCAGTGCGTTGCCCACCGACGGTCGCATCGGACAGTTCGTCGACAGCGTGCTCGACGGCGCTCGTCGCCGAGCCGCCCCCGTGGGGCGTGGTGCGACGCGCCGGCTGGTCGACCCGTTGAGTGAGCGTGAGGTCGAGGTGCTGCGATACCTCGCCAGCCGTCTCACCTACGGCGAGATCGCCGACCAGCTGTACATCTCGGTGAACACGTTGAAGTCACACGTCAAGGCCGTCTATCGCAAGCTCGGCGTCGCAACGCGCGCCGAGGCGGTGACCGAGGGACGGCGCGTGGGCCTGCTCTGAAGGACCTGGCGCCTCGCCGGGATCTGATCCGAGTGTTGGAGGTCATCGGAGTGCCGGTGGTCGAGTTTTCCGACCTCCGACACTCGGTGGCATCACGCCGGGCCGGCGAGCGTCCAGAGCAACTCGGTGTCGAGGTGCTCGTCGACGGCGTCGGCGAGCAGGTCACACGTGCGTTCGAGGACCGCAGGCGGTCGGCGGCCGAACAGCGCGGCGAGGACGCCGGGGTGCTCGAGGATCCCGTGGACGGTGGTGGCCAGGACCGGACCGTCGGCCCACCACAGCTTGCCGTCGGCGCCCGAGGCGGTCGTGCGCACCCGACCATGGCGGATCTCGTAGCCGGTGACCGTGATGCCGTTGCACGCCGACCACGGATCGGGGAGCTCGCCGAAGGTCAGCGTGACCGGTCGGGCGACCTTGGTCCCCACCATCTCGGTCTCGATGGGCAGCATGCCGAGCCCGTCGGCGGGGCCTTCGATGCCTGCGGGATCGTGGATCGCCGTGCCGAGCATCATGGCGCCGCCGCACACGCCGAGCACCCGCCGATCGGCGGTCGACCGCACCGCATCGGCGAGCCCCTGGCGGCGCAGCCACGCCACGTCGGCGGCGACGTGCTTGGAGCCGGGCAGGATGACCAGCTGGGCACCCGAGAGGTCGCCCGGCCGGGTCGCCCACCGCACATGGGCGACGTGGCCGAGCAGGTGCAACTCGTCGAGGTTCGAGGCGTACGGATAGCGGACGACGGCAACGACGGGCGCGGCATTGTCCGGAACGGCGCGAATGGTGGCACCTTCCTCGTCAGGCAGCTCATGGTCGAGCATCGGCACGAGACCGGCGTACTCCATCCCGGTCAGCCGACGGAGGTCGGACGGTCCCGGCTCCAGCAACGAGGCGTCGCCCCGGAACTTGTTCAGCACGAACCCGGCGAGCCGTCCACTCGTGGCGGGCGGCGCCAGCGCCCACGTGCCGTAGAGGTGGGCGAACGCCCCGCCGCGGTCGATGTCGGCGACGAGCAGCGCGGCGGCGTCGGCGTGATCGAGCATCCGGTTGTTGACGAGATCGGGGAGGTTGATCTCGGCGGGGCTGCCGGCTCCCTCGATGACGACCAGCTCGTGCTCGGCGCGCAGGCTGTCGAAGGCGTCGGCCATCGCCGGCCAGAGGTGCTGGGAGCGATCGCGCCACGGCATCGCCGTGAGGTCGTGGCGGGCGACGCCGTTGACGATGACCTGGCTGCGGTCCTCGGCCTCCGGCTTGAGGAGCACCGGGTTCATTCGTACGTCTGGTTCGACGCCGGCGGCCACGGCCTGCAGCCACTGGGCCACGCCGATCTCGCCCCCGGCGACGACACGGGAGTTGTTCGACATGTTCTGCGCCTTGAACGGCACGACGTCGACACCACGCCGCTGGAACCATCGCACCAGCGCGGTGACCAGCAGGCTCTTGCCGGCGCTCGAGGTGCACCCGAGCACCATCAGCGGGCCCCGCAGATCGCTCATCCGAGCACCTCGTCCAGCACGGCGAGGTGCCGCTGGTGCCGACCGGGCGGACGGGCCCCCGTGACGGCGGTCAGAAGTCGATGCCCTTCTTGGCGCTGATCCCCGCCTGGTAGGCGTGCTTCACCTCGCCCATCTCCGTCACGGTGTCGGCGACGTCGATCAGGCGTTGGGGTGCGTTGCGGCCGGTGCAGACGATGTTGACGTGCGGTGGCCGTTCGACGATCGCAGCGACCACGTCGTCGAGGGCGATCCACTCCCAGTTGATGGGGTACGTGATCTCATCGAGCACGACGAGCTGGTGGTCACCCCTCCGGATCACTTGGCGGCCGTGGTCCCAGGCGGTGGCCGCCACGGCCTGGTCGACGGTGAGGTCCGGCGAGTCCCAGGTGAACCCCTCGCCCATCGTCCACCAGTCGACACCCAGTGACCGGCACACCTTCTCCTCACCGGTGTGCCAGTTGCCGGACTTGAGGAACTGGACGACGGCGACGGGCCAGCCGCGACCGACACTGCGGATCACCACGCCCATCGCCGCCGACGTCTTTCCCTTGCCCGGACCGGTGTTGACGAGCACGAGCGACGAGGCTCGTCGGAGTCCGTCGGGCCGCGGGTCGGCGGTGGGGATGTCAGTGGCGTCACGTTCGGGCATCGGGATCCTCCATGGTGCGCGCCCGGCGCGGTGCTCCTGGGCGCAGGGGACAGTCCTCGCAGAGCCAGGCAGATGCGGTGCGATACCACAGGCAGCAGCTGCGCCGCTCCCAGGCGAAGCGTTCGCCGACGAGCACGAGGCGGCCGGCATCCCGGATCTCGGGACGAGCAGTCGCGAAGAACTCCTCGGTCCGGTCGCCCAGCTCCGACCGCCGGGCCGGCAGCTCGCCGGCAAAGGCTCCGAACGAGGCGGCGCAGGACGCTGCGACGTTGCCCCACAACAGGGCGGACCCGATGCGGCAGGTGCGACGAGCGGTCGCCACGAGCGAGGCCAGGTGTCCGTCGATGAGCACCGCGTGAACATCGGAGACAGCCGCCGCGGATCTCGCCCGGGGGATCGCCAGGTTCACGGCGTTGGGCCGTCCTCGATCGATGGCGATCGTCGTGTTGGTCGGCGACACGTCCAGGACGGCACCGCCGAGCATCCACGATCCGACGGCGACCGTCGCGAGGCGGAAGGCATACCCCTGCACGAACAGCGACGTCGCGACGACGTCGCGGTCCGTGCCCTGATCGGCCTTGGTGCTGGCGATGGTGGCCCCCAACGCAGTGGGATCGCCGACCAGCGTCGCGCACGACAACCACCGGTCATCGCCGTCGCCGACGGAGATCCGCAGGTAGTCGATCGTCGACAGCAACGCGTCGATGATCGCCAACGGACGAGCCGTCGCCATCGCTTCCTCCATCCTCGTGGTCGGCGCGCCTGGCGGTGTCCTGGCTCCCGGATCGACGCTTGCCTCCGCCTTCCAGCCCGGGCGGGCCGTGACGTGTTGGAGGTTCACTCCTCGGTGACAGTTGCGGGACAGCCCCGGATTCTCACCGGTGTTCCCGCCAGACGAGGGTCATCGTACCTGTTGGATCCTGTCGCCGCGGACGCCGTCAGCAGACGCGGTCGATCACGTTGCGGATCGCCGCCGCGCTGGCCCGCAGTCCCTCGCGCTCGCCCTCGTCCATGCCTTCCGGCAGCTGGGACAGCACGCCGGCGCGTCCGACGACGCTCGGCAACGACAGGCACACGTCACCGATGCCGTCGAACGTCGTGCGCACGCTGACTGGGAGCACCGCCCGCTCGTCGCGGGAGATGGATCGGGCGATGTGCGTCGTCGCCAGCCCGATGGCGAGGTTGGTGTAGCCCTTGCCCTCGAGGACCCGGTACCCAGCCTGGCGGACGTCCTGGTGCAGGCCTTCCAGCTCGTCGGCAAGGACACGGCCGCCTTCGGGCCCGACGACGTCGAGCAGTGGCGTACCGCCCACCGTGGCCGACGACCACAGGACGACCTCGCTGTCCCCGTGCTCGCCGACGACCATCGCGTGGACGCTCGTCACGCTGACGCCAAGCCGCTTGGCGAGCAGGTAACGCAGTCGCGACGAGTCGAGCACCGTTCCACTGCCGATCACCCGTCCGTGCGGGAGCCCGGACACCTCCTGCGCGGCATATGTGACGATGTCGACCGGGTTCGTGACGAGCAGCACGACGGCGTCGGGCGCCACGTCGAGCAACCGAGGCAGCAGTTGCCGGACGAGCTCGACGTTGGCATCGGCCAGCTGAATGCGTGTCCCGCCCGGCCCGTGGGTCGCGCCCGCCGTCACGACGACGAGGTCAGCCTCGGCGCACACCTTGATGTCGTCGCCGCCGACGACGTGCCCGCCACCGACGAACTGCAAGCCGTGACTGAGGTCGAGCGTCTGCGCCTCCGCCCGACGTCCGTCGACGTCGTAGAGGGCGATGACATCGGCGAGGCGCTCGATCGTGCTGGCATAGGCCACGGCGACCCCCACGCTGCCGGCGCCGATGACGGCAAGCTTGTGCAGAGCGGCCACCGCGTCGACCGTAACCGAGCGGGGACCTGCCCGAGCCGGGTGTCGATCGGGGCGATCGGCCGGCGAGCCGCTGAGCGGCATCAAGTCATGCTCGACGACGACGTCGGGTAGTCGCTCCCCGTGCGATCATGAACGGTGATGGCCTTCGCCACCATCGGTGTCGCCGATGTGCACCGACCGTTCGATCCGGCTCGATCCTCGATGTGGCGCCCGGAGTGACCGATCGGCGGATCACCGAGCACGTCAGTGTCAACCGCGCCCATTGGGATGAGGATGCGGCGAACTGGGTCGCTGGCGGCGAGCGCAATTGGCGTTCCGCACCGACCTGGGGGATGTGGGGGGTCCCGATGCCCGGGCTGCTGCCCGACGACATGACCGGTCTGGATGCGATCGAGCTCGGATGCGGGACGGCGTACGTCTCGGCGTGGATGGCCCGGCGCGGCGCCAAGGTCGTGGGCATCGATACCTCCGAGCGTCAGCTGGCGACCGCCCGCCGTCTCGCCGCCGAGCACGGCGTCGAGCTGACCCTCGTCCTCGGCGATGCCGAAGCGGTCCCGTACCCTGACCGCTCGTTCGACTTCGCCATCTCCGAGTACGGCGCGGCAATCTGGTGTGACCCCTACGTGTGGATCCCTGAGGCGCACCGCCTGCTGCGGTCCGGCGGCACGCTGGTGTTCCTCGGCACGTCGACGCTGGCGATGCTGTGCTCCCCGATGGACGGTTCGGTGCCGATCACGGAGCGCCTCCAGCGCGACTACTTCACGCTCCATCGTCTCGACTGGCGAGAAGCCGTCGACGAGCCTGGTGGCATCGAGTTCAATCTGCCGCTGTCCGGATGGTTCCGGCTGTTTCGCGACACTGGGTTCGACGTGGTCGAGTTCCTCGAGATCCAGGCGCCCGAGCCATCACCGGAGTCGGCGGCGGAGGTGCGGTCCTTCGTCACCGCCGGATGGGCCCACCGTTACCCGAGCGAGCAGGCCTGGGTGCTCCGCAAGCGTTGATCCATGGGAGAATTTGGCTGGATCCCGCGCCTGACGGTGAGGCGAGTGCGCCCTCACGGTCCGGATCCAGTCCGTCGATACGCACGATCGCCTTGAGGGGCGGGACGTGGGAGGCAGGTTGCGGTGAGCACTCGCGGTGGGGGACAGGTCGAGCACGGACTCGGACGTGACACGCTTCTGGCGCTCGCGGCGATGGGGCTCGGTGTGTTCGTCATTGCCAACGATTTCACCGCCCTGAGCGTCGCGATCCCTGAGATCGAGCGTGACGTCGACACGGATCTCACCACGGCGCAGTGGGTGATCAACGGATACGCGCTCGTGTTCGGCGTCTTGATCGTCACTGGGGGCCGGCTCGCCGACCTGCTTGGTCGCAAGCGCATCTTCATGATCGGCGCCGCCATCTTCGCCGCGTTCTCCCTCCTCGCTGGCCTCGCGCCGGAGGTCCACCTGCTCATCGCGTGCCGCATGTTGATGGCCGTCGGTGGTGCCCTGATGTGGCCGGCCATCCTCGGGATGACCTACGGACTCCTGCCCGCCGACAAGGCAGGTCTCGCCGGCGGGCTGATCCTCGGCGTCGCCGGTTTCGGCAACGCGGTCGGACCGATGTTGGGTGGTTTCCTCACCGACGTGCTGAGTTGGCGCTGGGTGTTCTTCGTGAACCTGCCGATCGCCGCGTTCGCCGTCCTCGTCACGTACCGCAAGGTGCCCGAGTCCCGCGCCGACTCCGCCCAACGGAAGATCGACTACCCGGGGATCGCCATCCTCACGGGCGGGGTGGTCGCGATTCTCCTCGCCCTCGACGAGGGCCCGTCGCAGGGCTTCACCGATCCGTTGGTCATCGTGCTCTTCGCCGCCGGCGCCGCGTTGCTCGTCGTCTTCGGGTTGGTCGAGCGCCACCAGGGTGACGGCGCGCTCGTACCGCCTGACGTCCTCGCCAACCGGGCGTTCACCTCGGCGTGCCTCGCCGTGCTGCTGATGTCGGCGATCTTCTTCTCCACGTTGCTCTACCTGCCGCAGTTCATGTCGAAGGGCCTGGGCTACTCCGCCCTGACATCGGGCGCCGGGCTGTTGCCGATGATGGGCACGTTCGCCCTGGCGTCGTTCGTCGCCGGCCCGCTGTACAACCGGCTCGGCGCGAAGCCGATCGTCTCCGTCGGGGCCGCGTTCCTCGGTGCGGGCATCTTCCTGCTCTCGTTCGTCGAGTCGGACTCCGACTACGCGTCGCTGGTGCCCGGGATGATCGTGCTCGGCATCGGTGTCGGGCTGTTCTACTCCTCGATCACCACGGCCGCCGTGACCGCACTCGACCCTTCGCGCTCCAGTCTCGCCGGCGGCATCGTCTACATGTGTCAGATCGCCGGCGGCGCGATCGGTCTCGGGCTCAACACGGCGATCGTCATCTCGGCACCAAGCCTCGCCGACGGCATCGCGACCGCGTTCCGGGTCGACGCCGCGCTGGCGGTCGCCGGCTTCCTCGTCTCGCTCCTGTTCGTCGGCGGCCCAGCTGCGACCCACGACGCGGCGGCAACGTCAACGAAGCACCATCGCTTCCACCGCGCCCACGCCTGACGCAGCACCGCCAGTATCCCCTGATGCCTGATTCTCAGCGACCGTTGCCCCCGTATACAGCTCTCCGAGAGGCCGGACAGCTGGTCTCCACGTCGTATTCGCGTTTGAGGTCCCTCCGGGAGGTGTGCTCGACGGTTCCTGGCCGATCGAGCACTACCGCAGGAACCGTTGATGAAGTCTGACAGGGAGATCAGAGCTGCAGCTGGGCTTCAGGCGACGAAGCGAAGAACTCGGTAATGGTCTCAGCGAGCACTTCGGGAGATGTCAGGGGGGCGGCGTGCCCGACGCCGGGGATCTCATGCGCACGTGCGTGAGGGACGTGGTCGGCCACGTACCTCGCGCTGGCCGTCAGGAAGCGCTTGGTGCCGGCGCCGTGCAGCACTACAACGGAAGCTGAGATCGCGCCGAGCACCGCCGGGTCATCAGGGGTAGGGCCTTCGTATTCCCCCCATTGCTGGACGAGGTTGAGCAGGTTCGGGACGTAGGCTCCTGCCGCCTCGAAGTAGCCGGCGTCCTCGGCCATAGCGAGCTCTTCGTCGTTGAAGACCCAGCCAGCGAACGCGCGAGCCGCAGCCGCCAACCTGCCTTCGGTGGCCTGCTGGACCATGCGGGCGCCGGCGTCGCCGAACGCCGCCCGCTCCTGCTCGTCCATCAGGCTCAGCACCCCAGGCTCGAGGGCGGCCACCGCGGCCACCGCGTCGGGCTGCGTCGCCGCCAGGATGAGTGCCAGGTGGGCGCCGCTCGACCAACCCACCACTCCGGTCGGTGCCTCGATGCTGTCGACGTAGGCGAGGATGTCGTCAACCATCCGACCGGGGCTGAGGTCGGGGTGGTCGCCGCTGAGGCCACGGCCACGGTAGCTCGGCAGATAGCAGGTGAACCGGCCGGTCAGGTGCGGCAGCAGCCCCCGCCAATCGGTGTCGCCGTCTGCCATCATCCCATGGACGAACACCAGCGGGCGTCCCTGGCCGTGCACGGTCCCACCGATGGTGACGCCGTCGGTGGTCGTGACGTAATGGCTGTGTTGGTTGCTCATGTGCGGCCTCCCGCGTCTCGTGCGGCCATGCCTGCAACGATGACGCAGCAGACGTCGGAGAAGGTCACCCGTCCGGGTACGTTTCGGCCGTGAGGCCTGTACTACACGTCGCGGCGGGCAGCCTGGACGGCGAGATCCGAACGTCGGTCGACGTCCACCTTCGTGTAGACGCGGGACAGGTGCTTCTTGACGGTGTTGACGGAGATGAACAGGCGTTGACCGATCTCGGCGTTGGTGTGGCCTTCGGCGACGAGCCGCACCACGTCGCGCTCGACGGGAGTCAGTGACGCCCAGCCGATCTGCGGGCGCTGACGCTCGCCCCGCCCGCGGCGGGCATAAGCAACCGCATCGGCCAGCGCCAGTTGGGCGCCCGCTTCCCAGCATGCGCTTGCGTCGGTGGAGTCGAGCGCGGCATATGCAGTCCTGCGGGAACGATCGAAGTTGTCGGACTGAACCGACGAGCGGGCGATGCCCGACTCGGTGTGGAACCGTTTCGACGCGGCGAGCAGGCGAAGCGAACGCTCGGGCTCACCGAGTGGTACGGCCAGGTCGGCGAGCATCTCCAGCGCTGCGACGGCCCCGACCCGGTCGCCGTAGTCATCGCAAGACCTCCAGGCCTTCGTGTGCCAGCTCCCACGCGTCCTCGATGTCGTCCTCCGCCTTGGCCAGCTCGGCGAGGCCGAGCAGCGACCGACCAAGCGACCATGGAAGCCGCGGGTCGGTCGACAGTGCGCGGCTGGCCTGCAGGTGTGCTCGCGCGTGGTCGTGGCGCTCCTGCCCGTGTGCGATCGTGCCCAGGAGCCACTCGCCGTTCGCTTCGTCGCAGCGGCTGCCGCCACCACGGGCGATCCGCACGATCTCCGCAGCGATGGCCCGCGCGGTTTCCAGGTCGCCGGATGCGTAGGCCGACAGGGCGAGCCAGGGACGCAACCAGATCTCGTGTTGAGACCCCCCGAGCGCTCGTGCCCTCAACACCGCTTGCGCCGTGGACAGCCAGTCCTTCGCCTGAGCGTGTATCGCCCTGCAGGACGGCGGCCGCTCCCAGGCCGGCGAGCCCGATCGCCTCCCACCCGGTTCGCCCGACCTGGCGGGCGAGCTCCATGCCCCGCGAGCGTGATGACGTGTCCGGTCGAGCTCACCGGACCACACACCCCACAGCCCCAGGGACGCGTGGGCGGCGGGCAGATGGAAGGCGACCTCGGCGGCCTCGCACACCGCGACCGCCTCCTCGAGCAGCCGGCACCCGGCGTCGATCGATCGGCTGCGAAGCAGCGTCAACCCGGCGATCGCCAGGACGTAGGCGTGGGTCGCGGCATCACCGCACTGCTCGGCGTGGTGGATCGCTTCCTCGACGTCAGCATCCACCTGCTCGCTGGTCGACCGCCCCGACACGGCCCCCGCCGAGGCCCGAACACTCAAACCGAGTGCCAGCGCACCGCCCACGTCGGCGGCGCGTGCCGCGTCGACCGCCTGGCTCGCCAACCGATGGGCGCTGACCGGTTCGCCGCCCCCGAGGGCCAGGAGCGCCGCCGTTGTCAGGCCCCGCACCCGCTCGTCATCACGAGCGCCCGCGCCCCCCACGGCATCGTGCAGGCGGCGGTGCACCTCCCCGGACAGGCCGCGCTCGAACCAGAAGCGGACGATTGGCTCGGTGATGTCCACCAGCCCTCGTAGGTCGCCGGACTCCGCCGCCCAGTCCATCGCGGCACGCAGATCATCCAGATCGGCCGCAAGCCGCGCCATCCAGCGCTCAGGCTGCCCACCGGTGAGACCCGTTTTCGCCCGCCCGGCCAGCCCGACATGGAACTCCAGATGGCGATCACGCACCGCGATCGGGATCGTCCAGCTCGGACAGCCGCTGCCGGGCATACACCCGGATCGTCTCCAGCAGCCGGTAGCGGGCCCTGCCGTGCCGCTCGACGACCTGCAACAACGACTGCTCGGCCAGCGCGGCGACCAGGTCAAGCACCTCGTCGCTGTCGATGTCGTCCCCGCCCACCGCCGCCCTGGCAGCATCCAGTTCAAACGACCCTGCAAAGACCGACAGCCTCGCCAACGCCAACCGCTGCACGGTCGTCGAGCAGGTCGTAGCTCCAGTCGACGGAGGCCTCCAGCGTTCGCTGGCGTGCCGGCGCCCCCCGCACCCCGCCGGTCAACAACCGGAACCGGTCCGACAACCCGGCTGCGATCTGGCCCGGCGCCAGCACCCGCACCCGCGCCGCCGCCAGCTCGATCGCCAACGGGATCCCATCCAGACGCCGACAGATCTCGGCCACCGCCGAGGCGTTGCCGTCACCGATCCGAAAGTCCGCGGCCACCTGCCGGGCCCGCACCTCAAACAGCCGCGCCGCGTCCGCCGCCGCGACGGTGCTGGCGGACTCAGCATCGGGGTCGGGCACCGGCAGTGGGGCGACCTCGAATGTCGCCTCACCCTCGACGACCAGCGGCACGCGGCTGGTGGCCAGCATGTGCAGCTGCGGACACGCCGACGACAACTCGCCGACCAGCTCCGCACACGCCCCCACCAAGTGCTCGCAATTGTCGAGCACAACGAGCAGATGCCGTGCATGAAGCTGCTGGGCGAGCGTGTCCGTAAGCGCCTCTTCGGGTCGCTCGTGGACGTCCACCGCCGCACCAATCGCCGGTGCCACCAGCCCGGGTTCGCTCACCCCTTGCAGGTCCACCCAACAAGCCCCGTCGGAAAACCGCGACGCCACGTCACTGACGACCTCCACCGCCAGCCGGGTCTTGCCGCAGCCACCCGGACCGATCAATGTCACAACCCGGGCATCCGCGAGCAGGTCGGCCACCTTCGCACGTTCACGCTCGCGGCCGACAAACGCCGCGACCCCAACAGGCAGCCCGCTGTGCATCTCCATGGACTCCAACCGAATCGTACGAGCACGCCAGATCAGACGCCGTCCCCCCAGGGACGCGTTCGTACCGTGCTAGCTGTGCTCTGGTGCCGCGTCAGACAACGTTCGAGGCGTCTGACTCGCACCAGATCACTGGGCATTCAGCGCTCCCCAGTGACCGCCCGAGACGATGAGACCGTCACGCGCCACCACGACTCGTTCTGGGCGCGATCCGTCTCGATGTGAGCGATGAGCGCTTGGGCTCAGGCCGCTACGCCGCCGATCTCTCACCGCACGCCGTCTGCCCTCCCGTTGCCCGATTTGTGTCACCGTTTCCGCCATCGACCGCGGTGTCGGTGACGCAGATCGCCAACGCCCCGACTCGGCGATCGGTCGCCCGGAGGGGCGGATCGCGCCGACAGTGCTCGCCGAACCGGACGAACGTCGAACTCGCGATCGGCGCCGCCGCTCCAACAGCGCGAACGCTGTCTGACGGGGCATTAGCACGCTGGTGTCGGGCTCGCTCTTACGTTATGGGTTGGCGTACGGGCGGCTCCACCGGGGGGTGGGGCCTCGAAGAGGGGACCACCACTGATGAGGGATTTGCGATCGATGGGTGCGACGCTCCAGCCAGTGCCATCTCACTGAGCCGACCGCGGCGCGGTCCACGTCGTGCGATCGCAGTCCTTGCGGGCGGCGTCGTTGCGCTCGGCGCTGCCGCACCGGTCGGGGCTGAGCCGTTCGAGAAGGGCCACTTCCAGGATGCTGGCGAGGAAGTGTTCGAGGACTTCTGCGGTTTCGATGCAGTCGTCCACACCTTCGATGTCTCCGGCTCGTTCACGGGCGTCACCCATCAGCCGGATGGCATCGTCCGCTTCCGAGACAGCAACCACGGCACGGAGAGCTTCTTCAACCCTGAGACGGGACGGGCCTACACCCATACGTTCACGTTCAACGGCCGTGACAAGACGGTGACCGACAACGGAGACGGGACGCTGACGATCATCTTCCAAGGCAGCGGCACGGACAAGTGGCATGACGGCGACGGCAAGCTGGTATTGCGAGGGTCCGGCATGTTCCGCGACGAGCTGCGGGTCGCCCACAACGGCACGCCGAGCGACCCGACCGATGACGGAGAACCCGAGTTCGTCCGCAACGTCAAGCCCTACCAGCACGATCCTTTCGAGGGCCGCGACTTCTGCGAGGACTTCCTTCTGTTCACGGCCTGAGCGGTCACGGCGGGTTCAGCCTGGGCGACCCCGAACGCACATCGACCACACCGTGGAGTGGGCTCTCGACGGCCTCACCGACCCGGCCAACGCCGGACCCGGCTGTGGGCTTCAGCACCGCCAGTATCCCCTCATGCCTGATTCTCAGCGCCGGCCCGAGTTGCTACTGAGAACGCACCACCCACGCGAGCGTCAGGTGCCGGAGTCCGCTGCGATCGTGGAGGCTTGAGTCCTCAAGAGGTGTCCGCCGATGGTCGCTCGGGCTCGGACGTCGCGACCGGCCGGCCGAACGTGACGGCGTCGCGGACTGCCGCGGGCGTGTCGACACCCAGTTGCCGATCGGGTTGTGGCGCCGAGCGCGTCGTTGACGGTGGAGAAGGCGATGCGGAGCGCGACGAACACGGACATGGCGAAGATCTGAGCGTCGTCGAAGCCGGCGGCGCGCAGCGACTGCACGTCGGCGGCTGTCGTCGAGTTCGGATCGCGGGCGAGCCGGCGGGCCCAGCGGGCGAGCGCCCGCTCGGTGCTGTCGAGCGGCGCGTCGTCGCCGCGAAGCACGCTCTCGGCGACCTCGGCGCCGGCCTCGCCGGCCAGCTTCTTGCCCCACGCCAGCGAGCAGTACGAGTCGCCGAGGGCCGAGGCGCAGGAGGTGACGAGGATGGCTCGTTGCCGGTACGTGAGTGACCCGGCATCGGCTGACGTGACCGAGCAGGTCGGACAATCCGTCGAGGGCCGCCGGATCGTGAGCCCAGAGCTTGGAGGCGTTCATCACGTAGCCAAGCCCCTTCAGGTCGTCGTCGAAGAGCCGCTGAGCGCCTGGCGAAGGCGGCGCGTCGTCGAGGAACGACGTCGCCGGCCGCGGCCGCGGCATCGCCGAGCCCGGCCGTCGACGGCTTGCGGGCGACGTAGCCGACGGCGGCGATCGGCGCTCGCAGCGGAAGCCCGTCGCGGACTCGTTGCTGGGCGAGGGCGATCGCCGACCGGATGAACTCCTCCTCGCCGACGTTCTCGATGGCCTCGTACGCCGGGCCCACCGACGAGATGGCGCGGGCGTAGGCATCGGGGTCGGCGAATTCCCAGACGAAGGGGATCTCGTGACGCTCGATGTCGACGAACCCGCAGCGGGCCAGCAACTCCTCGCCCGCCCCTGGCCGGCCGAGCGCCACCATCGCCGCCTGGTGTTCCACCTTCGGCGCGCTCGCCAGCGCCAGCGGCTCCATCGACCAGGCACCAGGGGAGCGCTTGATGTGACCCCAGACGGTGATCCCCAATCGCCCACCGGGCACGAGGACGCGGTAGTGCCTCGGCGACGGCGTCGGGGGTCGTCCCCCAGATCCCGCGAAAGCTGGTGACGACGTCGAAGGAGGCGTCGGGCCAGGGAAGGTCCTGCATGTCGCCGACGCGAAGGTCGGCATGCGGGTTGCGATCGCGGGCCACGGCGATCAGCCGTGGCGATGCGTCGATGCCGGAACACGTCGCGCCCACCGCCGTCGCCAGCTCCACGGCGAGTCCGGCGCCGCAGGCCATGTCGAGCAGACGGTCACCCGGCCCGACGCCAAGGTGATGGTGGAGGGCCACGTACTCCCTGCAGTTCGCCGGCTCACAGAGGGTGGCGAAGTCGACGGCGCGCCGGCCCCAGCCCTCGTCGACCTGGCGCCAGGCCGGCGACGGGTCACCGCTGGTGTCAGGCGAGTGCTGCGACACGGCCGTCGAGGTAGGAGGCGAGGTGGGCACTGAGGTCCTCGGCGTCGTCGCCGGCGCCGTCGATGAGGGTCGACTTGCGGCGGCGGAGGAAGGGCATGCCCATCAGGTACATGCCCGGCGCGTCGACGACGACGCCGCCGTCGTGGCGGATCAGGCCCTTGCGGTCGAGCACCGGCACGTCCAGCCAGGAGTAGTCGGGGCGGAAGCCGGTGGCCCAGACGATCGTGCGGATGTCCCCACGGGTGAGGTCGATGCCCAGCGGTGGTGAGTCCTCGACGATCGTCGGAGCGGGTCGCCAGGCGGGCTCGAGTTCACCGTCGAGCCCGTGCTCGGTCGCCCACTCGTCGATCGCGTCGAGCAGCCGGCCGAGCTTGAGATCGGCCAGCGCGCACACGTTGCGCAACGACCCCGAGAACTGCGCCCGCCCGTCGCTGATCCCGGCGAATCGCCCGACGAGGCGGACTCCGATCGACGTCAGGGCGTTGAGATCGAGCGTCGTCCGCGTCGGTGTGCCGACGATCTGCAACGACGGGAGCCGGCGCACCCTGACGATGTCGTCGACCTCGTCGTAGCGCTCGTCCATCATGCCGATGTCGTCCATCCAGCGTTGGATGTCGCGGCCCCGGTAGACCCGCGGGGCGCGCACGTGGGCGCCGACGGCCACCGTCACCGGCCGGCCCGATCGGTGGATCTCGTCGGCGAGCTGGATGCCGGTCGCCGATGCGCCGACGATCAGCACGCCACCGTCGGCGAGCTGGTCCGGGTTCCGGTATGCGTCGGGCGTGACCGTGTCGATGCCCGCCGGAACGTCGGCGGCGAAGCGCGGGAGATGGGCGACGTTGCAGGCCCCGGTCGCCACGACGACCGTCCGGCGCGCTCCAGCAGCCCTCGTTGGTGGTGACGACGTACCCGTTCGACGCCGGCCGCACCTGGGTGACCGTCGTGCCGGTCTGCACCGGGGCGTCGACGACCGCGGCGTACCGCTCGATGAACGAGATGACCTCGGGCATCGTCATGAAGCCGTCGGGGTCGTCGCCGTCGTAGCCGAAGCCGGGGAGCCGGCTCTGCCAGTTGGGTGTGAGCAGCCGCAGCGAGTCCCACCGCTCCGTCTTCCACGTGTTGGCGACCTCACCGCGCTCCAGCAGGACGTGGTCGATGGAACGAGCGGACAGCCGGTGGCTCATCGCCAGACCGGCATGGCCGGCGCCGATGACGACCGTCGTGATGTTGCGTGCCACGGTGGGCCCTCCCGGCGGGGGAGGGCTCAGCGAACCTCGACCGTGACGTTCGTCGGGTTGGTGATGATGTCGTACACCGCCGACCGCTTCTGAGACTGGGCGACGACGGCCTTGATCTCGTCGGGGGTGGCGTCGGCGTCGATGTCGTAGGTCACCTTGATGCCGCTGAACCCGTTGCGCACGTCGCTGTCGATGCCGAGGATGCCGGAGACGTCCATCTCACCTTCGAGGGTCGCCGATACCGAGCGCAGCTGGATCTCCCGGTTCTGGGCGACGGCGGCGACGCCTGCGGTGAGGCAACTGGCCAGGCCGACGAGCACGTACTCGACCGGCGTCGCCCCGTTGTCCTCGGAGGCGAAGATCTCCGGGTGATCAGCGTCGAAGCGTGTACTCCCTCTTGTGGTGCTGCTCCTCGCCGAGGCCGAAGAAGCCTTCGACGGTCGAGTTGCTGTGGGTGCCGTTCTTCCACGTGCAACTGGCCCGCCATTGGAACTGAGCCGCCTCGGGAGCGGCCGTCAAGGCCTCCCGTGCCTCCAGCAGTGCGGCCACGTTGACGCCGTTGTCGACGGGGGTCCCGGTCATGGTCATCTGTCTCGCCCTTCCTTTCTCCGGCCGCCCCGGCGAGCGTCGCCTTCCTCCGGCGACCGGACGGGCGACGGTAGCACGACGAGCCCAACGCCGATCAGGGTCAATCCGGTCCGGCCGGCTCTCTCGGCAACGCGGGACCCGGAATCACCGGCAGCTCGGACAGACCGCGGAGCACGAGTCCGTCGCCGTGCCCCCACCGCAGCTCGTCGTCGGCGACGGCGAGTCGCAGCTGCGGGAAGCGCCGCAGCAGCGTGCCCAGGGCGATGTGCCCCTCCAGGCGGGCGAGCGGGGCGCCGAGGCAGTGATGGATGCCATGCCCGAAGGCGAGATGGCGGACGCCCGAACGGTCGATGTCGAGCACCTCGGGATCGTCGTAGGCGTGCTCGTCGCGGTTCGCCGCCGCCAGGCTGATGATGACCTGGGCACCGGCCGGAATCGTCACGCCGCCCAGTTCGACCGGTTCGACGGCGTATCGAAACGTCGAGTGCGGGACCGGGGCGTCGAAGCGCAGGAGCTCCTCCAACGCCGTCTCGAGCCGTCCGGGATCGCCACGCAGCAACGCCAGTTGACCCGGGTTGCGGAACAGGGCGACGACGCTGTTGCCGATGAAGCTCGCGGTCGTGTCGTGACCGGCGACGATCAGCTGGAAGATCGTCGAGAGCAGCTCCCGGGTATCGAGGCGCTCGTCCCCGTCGCGGGCGGCGATCAAGGCGCTGACGAGGTCGTCTCCCGGTGAGCCGCCCTTCTCTTCGACGAGCTGCTCCAGCAGGGCCACGACGGCGTCGGATGCCAGCTTGGCCTCGGCGTACTGCTCCGGCGTCGACGTCGGGACGAGCAGCCCGGTCAGGCCTCGACCGAGAGCGGCGCGGTCCGGCTCGGGCACACCGAGCAGCTCGCAGATGACGGTGAACGGCAGCGGGAACGCGAAGCGGGAGACGAGGTCGACCCGGCTGTCGGCGCCGTCAGCGGCGATGCCGTCGAGCAGGTCGTCGACGATCGTTTGGATTCGTGGCCGTAGTCCCTCGATGCGCCGTGGCGAAAAGGCACTCGAGACCAGCCGGCGGAGCCGGGTGTGGTCCGGCGGATCGACGGTCAGCATGTGTCGGGCGAATGCCGGCCCGGGGAGGCCCTCGGACACGACGGCTGCGTTGGCGACCAGGGCGGCGTGCATGTCCTTCGACAGCCGCGGGTCGTTGAGTGCGGCACGGGCTTGCTCGTGGTGGACGACGAGCCAAGCATCGTGGCCGTCGACGAGCGTCACCTGGTGGACCGCGCCGCGCCGGCGCACGTCGGCGAACAGGGCGAACGGGTCGTCGCGGTGGTGCGCTCCCCATGCCTTCAGCGCCGCGGTCACGTCGTGCTCGACCATCCTGGGAGCATTCTCACACGTCGGCGCGAACGCTGCCCGATCTGATAATTGCCTGTCACCGCCGCAGTCCCGACGGCGCCCACCGAAGCGGTCAGCCCTGCGACCCTGGCGGTGTCCAATCCGGCGACGTCGATGACGACGAGGACGACGTCCTGAGCGGAGATGCTGCCCGAGACGATGTCGTCACCAAACCGGCCGGGAGTGGACCTGCTACGAGCCGCTTGTCTCCCAGCAGGTCCATTCCTTCGACTCACGGATTGACCGTCTCGCAGTTGGCGGTGGCATCGAATCCGTTGCCTCCGTCGCATTGGTCGAAGATTGGTCCGCCATCCAGGTAGTCGTCGTTGTTGCCGCCTCGGAGGTTGTCATTGTGCCCGTCAGCGAAGAGGGCGTCGTTGCCACCTTCGCCGCGCAGAGTGTCCGTGCCAGAGCCGCCGCAGACGATGTCGTTGCCGTCTCCGGCGTGGACGTCGTCATTGCCGTTGTTGGCGAGGATGAGGTCGGCATCGTTCGTCCCGAGGAGGAGTCCGCCGGCTGCTTGAGGGAGGATCGGGTCGTCGATGACGTTGTAGCCATCAAGGGCCGCCTGCACCGGGTCTTCGCAATATGCCTGGAGGCCGGGACCCCACACGGCCGGGTGGCCGACGTGATCCGCAGGGCCGACGGCGCTCGCCGCCCCTGCCAGGAACACGAAGCTGGCTGTGACGCCGACGCACGACAGAGCCGCTCGGGTGTAGATGGATTTCATGATCATCTCCGCTCGATGTGACACCGGAGTTGGTGTTCGAACCGATGCTGAAGAGACGCCGCTAGCGGCGCGCTAACCGAAGCCTCAACCGGGATGGAGGTGGCGATCGCGACCGGGTTACCGCACCCGATGCTGGCGAGTGCGGCCCCCGTCGGAGACGTCGTCGTGTGTCGTACGGGGCGGAGCCGACTGGCCGACCTCGTCGGTGGGGCAGGCGTTGGTCCCGTATGTCGCGCCAACCGCCGATGCGGCGTAGCAGCGGCGCGACCCCGGTCTCGGTCTCGGCGACAAGAACTGCTCGTTGATCCGCCACCTGCTGACGGCTCCGTCACGCTCGACGAGCGGGAACTGGATTCGGTGCTGGCCTCGATGTGCCACAGGGTCCTCCACGGACGGGCCCGTCGACGTACCGTCGTCGGGCATGAGAGCTGTGGTATGTCGTGAGTACGGACCGCCGGAGCGGCTCGTTGTGGACGAGGTCGACGACCCACGTCCGGCGGCCGAAGAGCTGCTGGTCAGGGTCGCAGCGTCGGCGGTGACGTTCCCTGACACGTTGATGCTGGAGGACAAGTACCAGTTCAAGGCGACGCCCCCGTACATCCCTGGTGGGGAGGTCAGCGGTGTCGTCGCCGCGCTCGGCGACGGTGTCGAGGGCTGGGCCGTCGGCGATCGGGTGGTCGGCGGCCTGGGCACGATCGGCGGCTACGCCGAGTTGGCGGCGGTGCCGGCGAGGGCGGCACGCCGTGTTCCTGATTCGGTCGACCTCGCCGTCGTCGCCGGTCTCAACTATGCCTACGGCACGGGTATGTACGGGCTGAAGCATCGCGGCGGGCTGCGGGCCGGGGAGACGCTGTTGGTGTTGGGCGCCGGCGGCGCCGTCGGGCTGGCCGCGGTCGAGCTCGGCCGGCTGCTCGGGGCCAGGGTGATCGCCGCCGCGTCCAGCGTTGAGAAGCTCGAGCTGTGCCGCCAGCGGGGCGCCGACGAGACGATCGACTACTCGATCGACGATCTGAAGACCCGGGCCAAAGCCCTCACCGACGGGCACGGCGTCGACGTCGTCTACGACTGCGTCGGTGGGGAACGCGCCGAACAGGCGCTGCGGGCGATCGCCTGGGAGGGCCGCTTCCTCGTGATCGGGTTCGCCGCCGGGATCCCGTCGATCCCTCTCAACCTGGCGCTGCTCAAGAGCTGCCAGATCGTCGGTGTGTTCTACGGAGCGATGACAGCGCGCGACCCCGCCCTGAACATGTCGATCGGTGAGGAGCTGATCAGCCTCGTGGCGACAGGCGATCTCCGACCGCACATCGCGGGCCGCTACCCCCTGGAACGAGCTGGAGAGGCGTTGCGCCTCCTCATCGACCGCAAGGCCGTCGGCAAGGTCGTCGTCACTCCCTGAACCCATCCTGAGTCACCGAGCAACGACCGCCGTGAACAGACAGCGGCGGATCCCTCGACCAGCATCGACATGTCGATGGTGCGAGGGCCTGGTTGCGGGACGGCGTTGTTCGGTCCAAAATGCGGTGCGTAGCCGAAGGCCGTGGCCGAGCGAGCTGACGGCGTCCGGCGTCGCTCGCTGGCTTGAGCTGGCTTGCCCCGGCTAGGGTTCGGGCGTCATGACGGGTGCCCGCTCGATCCTCCGGGTGGCGGGCGACGCGCTTCTCGACCAGCGCAGGATGCTGACACTCGATGAGGTCCGCGAGCTCGCCGCCTTACCCGACGTGTCCGTGCCGTCACTGGCTGCGCTGGCCCATGAGGTACGGCTGGAGTGGTGCGGCGTCGAGGTCGAGGTCGAAGGAATTCTGTCGGCCAAGACCGGCGGCTGCCCGGAGGACTGCCACTTCTGCTCCCAGTCAGCCAAGTTCGACACGCCGGTGAAGGCAACCCCGTTCCTCGACGTCGATGAGATCCTTCGCGCCGCGCAGGAGACGGCCGAGTTCGGTGCCAGTGAGTTCTGCATCGTGCTCGCAGTGCGTGGACCGAACCCTCTGATCATGGAACAGCTGGTTCGTATCGCCCCCTTGGTGCGCGAGCGCACAGGGCTCAACGTGGCGGTGTCGGCAGGCATTCTCAGCCGCGCCCAGGCCGAGCGCCTCGCCGAGGCCGGCGTGCACCGCTACAACCACAACCTCGAGACCGCTCGGTCGTTCTTCGGTGAGATCGTGACCACCCACACCTGGGATGAGCGTGCCGACACCTGCCGCATCGTGCGCGAGTTCGGGATGGAGCTGTGCTGCGGCGTGCTGCTCGGCATGGGCGAGACCGACGCGCAGCGCATCGAGTTGATCGGCGAGTTGCGCGACCTCGAGCCGGCCGAGGTGCCGATCAACTTTCTCAACCCGCGCCCCGGCACTCCGCTCGGCGACCGGCCACTCGTCGAGCCGCTGCAAGCCATCCGGTGGATCGCACTGTTCCGCCTCGGACTCCCTTGGGTGATCCTGCGCTATGCCGGTGGGCGTGAGATCACCTTGCGCGAGTTGCAGTCGCTCGGCATGACCGCCGGTGTGAACGCGTTGATCGTCGGCAACTACCTCACCACCCTCGGCCGGTCGCCCGATCACGACCTCCAGATGCTCGACGACCTGCGCATGCCGATCGGAGTGTTGTCCAAGGTGATCTGATGTTCTGCGCCGGCTGTGGACGACCATCGAGCGAATGCGACGGCCGCTGTCGACGCCCTCTCGACCCGCCCCGATTCTGCGCCGAATGCGGCCGTCGCATGACCGTGCTCGTCACCCCCACCCGCGTCGAACCGCGCTGCCGCGACCACGGCGCCCAGCCCAGCGCCTAACCCGACCAGCCCCCATCGTCAATCGCACTCGCGATAACCACCACGACGCAACGACATGGCGATCGGTGCGCCTTCCGACGACGACGTCGCCGTCGTTCGTTGCTGTCTTTCGGTAGTGCGGTTCGGTGCGGCCGCCGATCCCCCGCGGGTGCGTGCCGCGGCGACCGGCACCGGCGACGGGTACCAACCGGTTGCGCCGTAACGCCGAATCTGGAGCGCTCGCGATTTGCGTCACCGAAACCGCGGTCGGCCGGCAGAAACGGTGACACAAGTCGAGCAACGGACGGGGCATACGGCGCGATGAGAGATCGGCGGCGTAGCGACGCTCACATCGAGACGGATCGCGCCCAGAACGCCTCATACACGGGTGATCTTGGTGTATCGCTGGTTCGCCGTACGCTGCCTCGTGTTGCAACGTGAGGAGCGCGCCCCGAGAGACGTCCGGGTGTCCTTGCGGAGCGACTCCCGTCCGCATGAGGCGTGCATGCACCGGGTCGCTCATCTCGTTCTCGCCGGCGTCCACACCGAGGCCGCGCGGGTAGGGTCATCGCCGACGCCATCATCATGCGCTCCCTGTGGTCGGGGTGCGACGTGTTGATCCTTCGTATACCGCGACGCCTTGAATCGTGAAGCCCAAGGGAGGGCGCTCCATGCCTGTTGCACGTTGTCGTTTTCGACTTCGATCCGTGGCCGTGGTGTGCGCGGCCGCTTACGCCAGCGTCGTCTGCCTCCCGTCACCCCCCGCGGCTGCGGCGCCGACAGGTCAGCACGTCATCTCTATCGCTGAGGCCCGAGCTTTGCCCCTGGGGACGGTGGTTGTCGTGGATGGCTCGGTCACCACACCCTCCGGGGCTTTCGAGTCGAGCTTCTTCGACAAGGGCTTCGGTCTCCAGGATCGCAGTGCCGGCATCTACGTCAGCCTGCCGCAGGATCTGGGTATTGCGCCGCGCCGCCAGGCGCGTGTCACTGGGCGGCTGGCGGACAGCTTCGGTCTGCTGATCCTCGTGCCTACGGGTCCCTCTGACGTCAAGCTCCACGGCGCCGGGCCGAGGGTGAAGCCGAAGCCCGTGGCGACTGGCGAAGTCGGCGAGGCGACCGAAGGGCTGCTCGTCACCACCGTCGGCACCATCACCCAGGGGCCCCAGAACGATCTCCCGTTCGGCTTCAAGCTGTCGATCGACGACGGTACGGGCGAGCTCGTGATCTTCGTCAACGTCCAGACCGATATCGATCTGTCCGGGTTCGCGGTTGGACAACGGGTGAGCGTCACCGGGTTCAGCGGCCACTTCGACGACCACTACGAAGTCCTCCCACGCAGCCCAGAAGACCTCTTGGTCCTCGGCCCCTGAGGCGGTGCGGTCAAGGCGTTGTCGTGCGAACGCCACAGTGCTCGAGTCGGCGCGAACCGGCGTACACAGGTGATGGAGACGGGCCCACGCCGGTTGCCGCCGGAGCAGCCGAACGCCTCCTTGTTGCACAGAAACCGTGTCAGACCGACGCACGGTGCAAATCCGTCCCCGGGCGATGGCGATGCGCCGCACGCAGGCGAGCCGTGATGTCGGGAACCCCGGTTCGCAGACCGCCTCACCGAGTAACGACATGCCGATCGGTGCGTCTGTTGGCCGCCGGCACGGCGCTCGGATGGGTCGAGGGGCGTCATTCGGTACCGACGTTCGGTGGTGTCGCTCGGTGCGGCCACGCCGCGCGCGCAGTGGGAGCATCGACGCCGCAAGCGGCGCCGGCGTAGGCGCGTGAAGGACCGGGCGCCGCCGGTCGGTGCTGCCGTTGCTCGGGAGAGCCAGGGCAGGGTACGTCGGCCGCGGCTTGACACAAGAGGATCGCAGCCGCCATTGTTGCGCGGACAGATTCGTTGGCGGGTTGCGCGTTGTACGTTGCTGCTAACGCTTGGCAGGAGGGAGACAACAATGAAGCGTTTGCTTGTCGTCACATCGGCGACGGCTGTGGCTGTTCTCGCATTGGCGACCGGTGTGGCGGAGGCCGGCCAGCCCGCGAATCAGGGATGTCACGGCGAGAGCATCTCCGCCCTCGCGCGGAATCAGCCGTTCCCAGGCGTGTTCGGAGCTGCCGTTGTGGGCTTCGCGGAGGACCCGAACAGTCGTCCAGGACTCGGCGACGGCATCCAAGCTCTCCATGCTGGTCTCGTGCCCGACGACGTCGTGCCGAACACATGTAACCCCTGATCACAGTCGGCTCTGTTGAGCCGTGCGAACGTGTGGCTGTGGCCACGCCCGATCGCGTCGTGGCGGTGTCAGGGGACAGCCCGGTGTTCGGTTCCGCTCGGCACCGAACGTCGAAGGGCGTTAGATGACGGCGATGTGCTCGTCCGATTCCGTGTTGCCGAAGCCGTGCTGTGCGGACTCGATCACTTCAGTCAGGGCACGAGTGCGTTGCTCGTCTCGTGTCGCGGTGCGCACCTTGTTCGACGCCTTGGCCGTGATCTCCTGGGAGAACCGGGAGTTCTGCTTCTCAGCGGTGGCCTTGGAGGTCGTCGAGGACAGGCCGAAGCTCGCCGCTGCCGTCGCCGGCCCACAGGACCCGGTGACCGACGCGCCGGCTTCAATGGTCAACTCCTCGTTGATCGCCTTTGCTGGACTCCTCCGCGGAATCCGGGCGATCAGTCGCCAGATGCTCGAGGGCGCCGAACGGCGAACGTGATCGCCACGCCGGCGAGCATGAGCGCGGCCGCGGCGATCGCCGTGCCTTGATTGAGCCCGGTCACCGGCAGGCCCGGATCGGTGGTCGTGGTCGCCGCTCTGGCCCTTGCCGCGGTAGTTGTGGCGCCCGCCGCCGCGGTCGTCGTGCCAGCGGCCGTCGACGTGGTGGCGCCCGCCGCCATGGTCGTCGTGGCACCAGCGGCCGTCGTCGTCGTCGAGTCACCGCCGGTCGTGGTCGTGGTGGTCGCTCCGGTCGACGACGTCGGAGTTCCGGTGACCACGAACGACATCGTCACACCCACCTGATTGTTTGAAGGCAAGGCGAAACACGACGCTTGGTAGGTGTAGGCGCCCGGCGTTGTCGGCGCGGTGAAGGTGTGCGCCCGCGAGAGCGACGTCGGGCTCGAGTCGCTGTTGACGTCCCAATTGGCCCACGCGATGTTGGTGCCGAGGATGAAGCCGACGAGAGATCCGAAATTGTCAGGAGGGGGGACCGTGCACGTCGCAGTCGCCGTCAACGACCCTCCGGGCGCGACAGAAGTGGAGCTCAACGCCACCGTGACCTCAGGCAAGGCCGGTGTCGCGTCGGCTGTCGCCGGCAAGCCGACCACGAGCACGGCGAACACCACTGCCAGCAATCGCCGCCTGCCGACACAGTACTCGTCCGAGGAACCTGCATCAGGCACCTAGCCTGCTTCGATGACGACGGCGCGCCGTCTGCGTGTGGGCGTGCAGCTTCCCGAGGTCGAGCGTCGAGTGCTCTGGCCGGAGTACGTCGCCATGGCCAACGCTGCCGAGGAGGTCGGCTTGGACTCGATCTGGCTCGGCGACCACCTCCTCTATCGCGATGACGGTCGCCATGAGCGCGGGCCGTGGGACGCGTGCGGGCCTTCTCACCGCACTGGCCGCTGTGACCGACCACGTGCAGTTGGGGCCACTGGTGGCGTGCTGTGGCTTCTGCCCGGCCGGACTGCTGGCAAGGAAAGCGGCCGCGGTGTAAGAGATCAGCGGTGGACGACTGGTGCTCGGACTCGGCGCTGGCGTGGCGCTTGGAGATCACGACCAGCGGAAGAGTGTCCAAGCTCAACCACCTCAGGCCGACCAAATGAGCAGATGTCCGTGGATCGCGACTTGAGCGCATCTCGGCTGCGTCAGTTCGAGGCGAACCATACGCCGATCCGGTGTGCGGGCGGCCAGCACCCCACGGCAAGAGGCTGAGAAGCCGGCCGGCCAGGCGAGCGCCCCGAACGCCCGGTCGGAACGCCGGCGCTGACTCTGTCGAATCCGCCGGAACCGTCTCGCTCGGCGTCACCGATGCGGTCGACGGAGGCGACGCTGGGGTCTCGTACGGACCGAGGGGCGGCCTAGGCGGCACCGAACGCTGCATGCCCACGCGCGTGGAGTGCCCCGTCGGCTCATCTGCCACGGAACGACACATCGATGCCGATTTGGCGCGGCAGCGAGGCGGTGGTCGCGGATGTTCTGTGCTCGCGTTCGGTGTTCGCTGTGATGCCTCGAGCCGGTCGAGATTCGTCGGTTCTGCTGTGGCGGGCCGTGTCGAGCAGCGTGACGCCTCATTCGTGACGTGTCAGTCGCGGTTGACGCGCATTCCTCGGTCAGCCTAGGCTGACGAGTGGTGCGTGAGCTCGCTCGCCTGAATGAAGCCGTTGACAGCCGCGACCCGGCCGTCGGGTTAGGGGCGGTGGCATCCTTGCGCCAACTTGTCGAGGAGCTCGAGGAGTTGCACGTCGACAACGCCCGCAGCCTGGGCTGGTCGTGGCAGGCAATCGCCGAGGCGCTCGGCATCACTCGGCAGTCGGTCCACAAGAAGCACCACGTGCGCCGACGGCGCAGGAGATGACATGTCTCCGTTCGATCGCTGCACGACGACACGATCGGCGTGTTCAACACCGCTGTGGCGGAGGCCCGTCGCCTCGGCCACAACTACGTCGGCACCGAGCACCTCCTCGTCGCTCTGGTACGACCACCGCGACCTGCTGCCCGACGCGGTCTCTGCGCTCCTCCCGGCGACGTCGGACGCCTTGACCGCCACACTCGAAGGCCTGCTCGGCGTGCCCCCGCCGCGCGACGCCGAGCTGCTCAAGACGATCGGTATCGACCTCGACGCGGTGCGCGCCGCGGTGCTGAGACGTTTGGGCGCGACGCGATCGAGCGGCTCGGCCGGCGACGGGTTCATCAGCCGTGGCAGCCGTGGCGGCGGCCAAGCCGCCGATGCATGTCCCTGCTCGCCGGCGGAATGGCTGTCGCCCCTCGCGTCAAGCGGGCGTTCGAGTACGCCCGTCAGGACGCCGACCGACGACAGCGAACGACCATCGATCCGGCCGGGTTGCTGCTCGGGATGGTGGAGGTCGAAGACGCACTCTCGAACCGCCTGCTCCAGGATGTCGGCATCGATCCCTCGGCGGTCCGGCGTGCACTGCTCGAGGCCGCCGGCTGACCACCTTGCGGTGCCGGGCCGGAGGACACGCATCGCCCACTCTCCAATGTCGATGACCAACCGACGCCGCCCGCAGTCAGCTATCGCCGACTCGCCGCCCTGCTCTCTCGCGAACGAGATGCCGTTCTGGCGGGCGGCATGGCGCCGTTGGCCGTCGTTCGGGCGCGTCATTCTGTGCTCGTCGACATCTGCTGAACGTGACTGGGCACCCGCAGCAGGTCGCCGGCGCGGTGTCTGTCGACGACACCGCACGGGTGATCGCCGGTTCGGTGGCGCGTTGGTCGGGTTGAGCGCGACCGGAGCTCGGGAGGGACGTCACACTTGGGCATCGGCATGGCTTCGCTCGCTGGTCTCCTCCCGCCGGCAGGGTCCGATCCCTTGGCCGTGCTCGACGCCTTCGCTGAGTGGGCGGCCGATGGAGGGCGCCCGCTGTACCCGCACCAGGACGAGGCGGCGTTCGCGCTGGCGGCCGGCGATCATGTGGTGCTGGCGACGCCGACCGGGTCGGGCAAGAGCCTGGTGGCGGTGGCCGGCGTGCTGCTCGCCCGCAACGAGGGCCGGCGGGCGGTGTGGACGGCGCCGATCAAGGCGCTGGTGGCGGAGAAGTTCTTCGACCTCGTCGACCTCCTCGGCGCGGCGAACGTCGGGCTGGCGACGGGCGACGCGGCGATCAACGTCGACGCGCCGGTGCTCGTGTGCACCGCGGAGGTGCTCGCCAACCACGCGCTCGTGACGGGTCCGGCGCAGCGACTTCGGGTTCGCCTGCCTCGACGAGTTCCACTACTACGGCGACAGCGACCGGGGCTGGGCGTGGCAGGTTCCGTTGCTCGAGCTGACCAACTGCCAGATGCTGCTGGCGTCGGCGACGCTCGGCGACATGAGCGTCATCACGACCGACCTGGCGCGAGCGATCGGGTCGGCCGGTCACCGAGGTGACGTCGGTGGATCGTCCGACGCCGCTGTATCACCAGTGGCGCATGACGCCGGTCGCGGAGAGCGTCCAGGAGGCGGTGAGCGACGGGCTCAGCCCGGTGTACGTCGTGCACGCCAACCAGGCCGCGGCGATCGAGCGGGCCCAGGGACTCGTCAACCTCAACGTCACGACCCGCTCCCAGCGCGAGGCGATCGCCGCGGCGATGGCCGACGTCCGGATGGGCCGGGGGTTCGGCGACACGCTGAACCGGCTCGTGCGCAACGGCGTCGGCGTGCACCACGCCGGGATGCTGCCGCGCTACCGGCGCCTCGTCGAGCGGCTGGCCGGCCAGGGCCTGCTGCCGGTGATCTGCGGCACCGACACGCTCGGCGTCGGCGTCAACATCCCGATCCGCACGGTGCTGATGACGGCGCTCACGAAGTTCGACGGCACCGCGTGCGCGGCGGTTCAGCGTCCGCGAGTTCCACCAGCTCGCCGGGCGGGCGGGCCGGCCCGGCTTCGACCCCGACGGCCACGTGTGGGTGCAGGCGCCCGACCACGTGATCGACAACGCCACGCGCGCTGGCTCGGGCCGGCGACGATCCCAAGGCGCGGCGCAAGGCGACGAAGGCCCGGACCCCGGAGGGCTTCGTCCACTACGACGAGGCGTCGATGCAGCGCCTGGTGACGGCGCGGCCGGAACCGCTGACGTCACGGTTCCGGGTGACCGCCGACCTCGTCGCCGGCGTGCTGTCGCGCCCCGACGGCCCGGCGGCGCTGAAGCACCTCCTGCGCACCAACCACGACGCCGAGCCGCGCCGGCGTCAACACCAGCGGCGAGCCATCGCCGTGTACCGCAGCCTCGAAGCGGCCGGCGTCGCCGAACGGCTGCGCGACGAGCACGGCCGGTGCCTCGGCGTGCGCGTCGGGTCGCTCGTCGAAGGCGAGGACGAGCGCAGCGCGCTGCGGTTCTCGTCGCCGCTGATGACGTTCGCCATCGAGGTGATCGCCACGCTCGATCGTGACGACCCGGCCTACGTCGTCGACGTCGTGAGCGTGGTCGAGTCGGTGCTCGACGACCCCCGGCAGGTGCTCCACGCCCAGCAGAACGCGGCCAGGGCGGCCGAGGTCGCCCGCCTCAAGGCCGAGGGCGTGCCGTACGAGGAGCGCATCGAGCGGCTGGAGTCGATCACGTGGCCACGCCGCTGGCCGAGCTGCTCGACGCCTGCTTCGCCACCTACCGGCAGCACCACCCGTGGGTGACCGAGGAGCCGTCGCCGAAGTCGATCCTGCGCGAGATGCTCGAAGGCGGCGACACCTTCGCCACGTTCGTGCGCCGCTACCGGCTGGAGCGCAGCGAGGGGCTGGTGCTGCGCTACCTCACCGACGCCTGGCGGACGCTCGACCGCTCGCTCCCCGACGACGTGTACACGCCGGCGCTCGAGGACGTCGTCGAGTGGCTCGGCGAGCTGATCCGGGCCACCGACGCCACGCTGCTCGACGAGTGGACGCTGCTCGCCGGTCGCCCGGTCCACGACCACCTGGCGCCCGAGGCGCCCGCCGCCGCGCGCCCGTGGCCGCCCGCGCCTGGCGCACCGCCGTGCGCACGGCCGCGTTCGGCTGGGTCGAGCTGCTGGCCACCCGCTCGCTACGCCGCGCTGGCCGAGCGCAGCGGGTGGAGCGAGGAGCGACTGGCCGAGGCGATGGCGCCGTACTGGGCCGAGTACGACGGCATCGGCACCGATGCCGACGCCCGCTCGGCCGAGCAGTTCACGCTGACCGAGGAGGCCGACCGCTGGGTGATCACGCAACGACTCGCCGATCCCGGCCGAGCGACGGCGAGTGGCGCTTCGTCGCCGTCGTCGACCTCGAGCTGGCCAAGGCCGAGGGCGCCCCGACCCTGCGGCTCGACCAACTCGGACGGTTCTGACCGTCGCCGCCATCGCCCTCTACGTGGCGACAACCACCGAGGCGGCGCCCCGGCGGCAGCTTCCCGGTGCGGGAGTGCCGAACGGGCGGGTGCGTGCGGCGATGAGTGGGACTCTCGATCCGGTGACGTGGCAGTGGGAGTTGTGCGCGTCGAGATCAGGGTGACGGTGTCGGACAGCAGTCGGGGGAGTCCGTCTGCGATCTCGTGGCGGTCGTCTGAGATGTTGGTGATCGATGTGTTCGAGACAACCGGGGTCGCGTGTGGGTCGTCGGCAGACGTCATGCGGATCCTCGTTTGCGGTGCTTGCGAGTGATGTCAGTGGCGAAGCCTTCGGTCTCCTCATTGACGTGTCGTCCGAGGAACATCCCTGCCGCCATACAGCCGGCCATGACCCTGAGTGCTGGATGGAGGTCGACGTGCACGGTGCAGGTGAGCTCTGACGACGACGCCGTCTTGGGCGTGAGGGTGAGCGTCCAACACACCGAGGCCACGACGGGGACGAGATGCAGCAGAAACACCTTGCTCGTCGTGGAGAACATCTCCGTCTGAACGCTCGGCGCGCACCGGACGGTAGTGCTGCACGATGAGGTTGCCGCCGATCGACTCGACGTTGACCATGCCTCGGCCCCGCTCGTCGTCGATGACGCCTGCACCGTGGTGGCCGCGAGCGCAAGCCTGATATTCCTCGTCGGACAGCGCGAAGAGCCAACTCCCGAGATCGACCTCTGCAGCGGGCACTTCGAGCGTCGCCCGTGCAACGCGTTGAAGGTTCATGCCCAGCCACCTTCGTGCCGGGCGGCGCGCACAGCATCGGTCAAACGACTGCAGCGGGGGAAGACCGTCGGCCTCTTTGGGCGCGTCCGCGACACGCCTGAGCAGCCGACGCCGAGCGTTGACCCGTCGGCCACGCGGGCGGCTTGCTGGCAACATGCGGCAACAGTCATCTGACTGACGCAGCGACGAGCTCACGTCGCGCATCGTGTCTTGCATCCCGCAGGTAAGAACACGAGGAGCACGTCATGCCCGAGGTGACCACGAAGGACGGTACGAGGATCTTCTACAAGGACTGGGGGATGGGTCGCCCGGTGGTGTTCAGCCACGGCTGGCCGCTCAATGCGAACGTGTGGGATCCGCAGCTGCTGTTCATGGCGTCGAACGGTTTCCGCGCGGTGGCCCATGACCGGCGTGGCCACGGTCGTTCGAGCCAGTGCTGGGACGGCAACACGATGGACGACTACGCCGACGACCTCGCTGCCGTGATCGAGACGCTCGACCTGCGCGAGATCGTGCTCGTCGGCCATTCCACCGGCGGCGGCGAAGTCGTGCGGTACATCGGCCGCCATGGCTCAGGACGCGTCGGCAAGGTGGTGCTCGTCGGCGCTATCCCGCCTTTGATGCTCAAGACTCCGGGCAACCCGCATGGCACCCCGATCGAGGTGTTCGACGACCTGCGGACCAAGGTGCTCGCGGACCGGTCCCAACTGTTCGTCGACCTGAGCGTACCGTTCTTCGGCGCCAATCGCCCGGGCTCGAGCGTCTCGCAGGGCGTCCGTGACGAGTTCTGGTTGATGGGCATGCAGGTCAACCTGAAGGCGGCGCACGACTGCATCGAGCAGTTCTCCGAAAGCGACTTCAACGAGGATCTGAGGCGAGTCGACGTGCCGACGCTCGTCGTCCACGGCGATGACGACCAGATCGTGCCCATCGATGCCTCCGCCCACCTCACCGCGCGGCGCTCCCAGGCGCCGAGCTGAAGGTCTACCCGGGGGCGTCGCACGGCCTGTTCGCCACCCACACCGAGCAGTTCAACGCCGACCTCCTCGACTTCGTCAAGCGTTGAACGACCTGCGTGACAGAGCTCTCTTGCCCAGAGCACTCCGCTCGTCAGACAGCGATCGTCTCGACCTCCATTCCACCAAACATGAGGAGAACATCGAATGATTTACAGCATGATCGTGAAGAAGCGAATCGGAGAGAGCTTCGATCAAGTCAACAACCACGACTGGGACACGCTCATGACGTCGATCGCACCCAACGTGCATCACCGCTTCCTCGGCGCCCACGCCATCGGTGGCGAGCGCCACGATCGCGACACTCTGCGTCGCTGGTTCGAGCGCCTCGGTCGAGTGCTGCCGAGTCTCCAATCTGCGGATCAACGACATCTGGGTCAAAGGTTGGCCGTGGAGCACCACTGTGTTCGTGCAGTGGGACGGCAGCGCCACCCTGCTCAACGGCGGACCATACGTCCAACACGCCATCCACGTGATCACCCTGCGGTGGGGCAAGATCCACGCGCTCGATGTCTTCGAGGATTCACAAGCCGTCGCGTGCGCGCTCAACGCCCAAGCCGCCGCGGGTCTGGAAGAAGCTGTCGCCCCGCAGATCGTCAGCTGACCATGGGTGGTCGGGTACCTGGCAGTGGAGACCGCAGGCTGTCGCGTCGGGCCAGGACGGCACTGGTGATTCGGACCGCGTGCCGCTCCGGGCTTTGGTCACGTCCCGCCCAGACCCCGGCGCCCCGGCGGTCGTGTCCCTGGTCCGCCAGCGGCGGAGGTCCCTCGCGATGCGGGCAGTCCGGGCCCCGTTCCGTGCGGCGAGCGACACCCGCCGTCAAGAGCGGACGCCGCCGGTCGACGAGACCACCGAGAAACCCATCGGCGATCCACATCAGCTCGTCCCACCGAGCATGACGCCGGACACGATCGAGGGATGGAAGGCGGTGTCCGACCGTCTTCTGAGCGCCCACTGCTGCGTGTTCCACCGCAACATGGAGATCTCATCCCGGTACGCCTGGATGCACGAGCTGCAGCCGGGGTGCTTCAAGTGGGCGGCGATGGCGGCGATCGCGTCACACCACGTCCGGCTCGCGCTCTTCCCGCTCCGGTTGGACACCGATCGCTCCGGCTACCTGGACATCGCGCGCAGCCTGGGTCGACGACGGGTGCTGCTGACGGAGGACGTGAACACGATCCGGGCGACCAACAACGCGATCTTCGACGACATCTTCTGGGTGCACCTCGCGTACGTCACGGCGGACGACGGGATCGCACGTCTACGTACGCTGCTGCGGACCGATCGTCACGATCCGCCGCTCCTCTCCGGCTTCGAGGCGATCGACGAAGGACGTCGGGTCTTGGAGGACGCGACGGCGTCCCCGGCAGCTCGACGGATGGCCGATGATCTCATCTGGGCCGGCAACCTCCAGCTCCTCGAGCACGAGCAGCGCGCCGTCGTGCAGCCCAACTTCGATCGTCTCTCCTGCGCGTTCGCCAGGCTCGTCTCGATCGGCTCGGCCACGAGCTTCGATGTACGTGGCGTGCGGCCCGAGGTTACCTTCTTCACTTCGTTCTATCTCTCCTCGCTGACACGAGGGATCCCGCGTGCAGTGCGGGCGAGAGCGTGGCCGAGGATCACCCGTTACGACGACCGCTGGCGGTGGCTCGAGACAAGCGTCGTCCCCCGCTTCCGCAGGTTCGCCGACACGCGTTTGATCGACGCCACCCTGCAACGCATCGTCGACGACGTCGCGCCTTCGCATCGACGCCCTGCATCCACCTCGATCACGCGCCGACGAGCCCGCGCCGAACGCCCCCCGGCGGCGCCCCGCACCATCCATGCCAGCCACTCCCGTGACAAGACCACGAATGACGATGACCAAATCACCTGCGCAGGCGCCGGCACCATGGGCTCACAGGTGGCGTGGCGAACGCCGAGCCACGAGCGAGCAGGTCGACGACATCCTCGCTCGGCTCACCTACACCGCCGACCTCCCGGCAGCAGTGCGCGATGCCGGTCTGATCAGCGTCGATACCGGAGTCCATCGGCATCAAAGAAGCCCCAGTCCGCGGTCCTGACTTGGAGTAACCAATGCAGCCCGAACAGGGACCGAAGCAGCGTCCACGGATCGTCGCTCTCGATCGCGACGCGACGACACGTGCGCTGCTCGCCAACGAGCTCGACGACCGCTACGGCCGCCACTACATGATCGTCATCGCGGCGTCGAGCGCCGAGGCCCGCACGCACCTCCGCGACATCGCAGGTGCCGACGTGGCACTCGTCCTTGCCGACCGTGCTGATGATGGGCCGCGGCTGCTGGCCGCAACACGATCCCTGCATCCGCACGCCCAACGCGTGTTGTTGATCGGATGGAATGAGCACCGCTCGGCGTGTGAGGAGATCATGAAGGTGCTCGCGCGCGGCGACGCCGGCTACTACGTGGCGAAGCCAATGGCACCGCCCGACGAACGGTTCCACCATGCGATCAGCGAGTTCCTCGATGACTGGTGGCGGCTGCGTGGTCGGCCGTTCGAAGCCGTCCGTGTCGTCGGCGGCGACCACTCGCCACGTGCGCACGAGATCTGTGACCTGCTGCACCGGCACGGCTTTCCCTACGTGTTCCACGACGTCGACTCGGACGCTGGCCGGGCGGCGCTCGAAGCGGCCGCGGTCAAACCGACATCGACCGCGGTTGTCATCGTCGAAGGCAGAGCGCCGCTCATCGATCCCACGAACGTCGAGGTCGCCAAAGTGCTGTGCGCGGACGCGGCCCGGCGAAGGCACCTACGACGTCGTAGTTATCGGTGGCGGCCCCGCCGGCCTTTCCACGGCGGTGTACGCTCGCTCCGAAGGCCTGCGCGTCGCGTTCCTCGAACGCACGTCGATGGGCGGTCAGGCCGGCACGAGCTCGATGATCCGCAATTACCTCGGCTTTCCGCGGGCGTCAGCGGTGCCGAACTCGCCGACCGCGCGAGTCGACCAAGCGATCCTCTTCGGGACCGAGATGGTCTACGGCGACGACGTGGTCGCCGTGCACGCCGAGGGTGACTTGCGCATCGTCGAACCCGCCGGGGTACGACGCTTGTCGCCAGAGTCGTCGTCGTGGCGACCGGGGTCGCCTACCGCTCGCTGGACGTCCCATCCCTCGAAGCGTTCAACGGCGTCGGCGTCCACTACGGGTCCGCCATGTCAGAAGCACGAGCACTCACAGGCGAGCACGCGTGCGTCGTCGGCGGCGGTAACTCCGCCGGCCAAGCCGCAATTCACCTCGCAGAGTTCGCAAAGTCGGTGACAATCGTCGTGCGATCGGACACGCTCGCGGCGAGCATGTCCGACTACCTCATCAAGGGCATCGAACGGACGCCGAACATCGACATCCGGTTCGAGACTGAAATCGTGGACGGTGGCGGGGAGGGTCGCCTCGAATGGATCGACTTCAAGGACCGCACGACCGGGACGGTCGATCGTGTTGCGCCGGCCGCATTGTTCGTCCTCATCGGTGCCGACCCGTGCACGGACTGGCTCCCATCTTCGGTCCAGCGTGACGCCTGGGGCTACATCGCGACAGGTGGACACTGCGACTACCGCATCGGCGTCGGCGGCTCACGGGCGCCGCTCATGTTCGAAACGACGATGCCGGGCGTCTTCGCCGTCGGCGACGTCCGGCAGGGTTCGATCAAGCGCGTGGCGGCGGCTGCGGGCGAAGGAGCAGTCTGCGTCCGACTCATCCACGACTACCTCGACGAACAAGCCCGGAGGACCTGATGCAGATGTCGTCGAGGATGGCATTGTTCGTCGCCCGGCATGACGTGCTCCTTGTGTTCTTGCCTGCGGGATGCAAGACACGATGCGCGATGCGGAACGCCGTTGCGTCAATCAGATGACTGTGCGCACATTTGGATTCACCGTGCGCTGCGCGGCCGGATCGTCAGCGGGCAGTGTCGCTCGATGTCGCGTTCAAGGCGTCTCGCAGCGCGCCCCGCGAGGTGATGCCGAGCTTCGGGAAGATGCGGTAGAGGTGGGCCGAGACGGTGCGAGGAGACAGGTACAGCCGGGTGGCGATCTCACGGTTCGTCAGACCGGTGGCGGCGAGGAGAGCGATCTCGCGCTCTTGAAGGGTGAGTGACACTGCTCCGCCGCCCGTCGCTCGCTGACGGGTGGCGCCGGTGGCAGCGAGCTCGGTCGCCGCTCGTCGTGACCACGGACCTGCACCGAGCCGCTCGAAGCCGTCGCGGGCGGCCTCGAGCTGGCGTCGAGCGTCGCGTGTGCGGCGTAGCCGACGCAAAGCTCGCCGTGCCACAGTCGTACTCGTGCGAGCTCGAATGGCCACTCCTCGATTCCCGGAAGTGCGAGTGCCTGAAGGAACTGATCCGGTGCTTCGTCGTCGGGGGCGACCATCGCCGTGGCTGCTGCTGTGATGAGGGCGTACCGTGGCGAAAGGCGCCCGAGGTCGGCGCGACGCATGGCGTTCACCTGAGCGCTCGCCTCGCGGTTGCGTCCCGTGTGTACCGCAGCGTCGACCAAGTCCAGCGCGACCCACAGCGCCTGAGTGGTGTGGGAGCCAAGCATGCCTGGGGGGCTGATGGCCGTCGCATGGGCGTAACCCTCATCGAAGTCGCCAGCGGCGAGCGCGGCCTCGGCGAGGGCATGGTGGGCAAACTCGTGGAGGTGTCCCAGGCGGCGCGGCGTTGCCCACTCGATCATCGCCCGACAGATCTGCTGACAGGCTTGACGGTCGCCTCGATTGCCGGCGATGAGCGCCGTGGCATAGCGACCAGTCCATGCCATCAACCGGTATCCACGTTTCTCGCACAGGGCGGTGGACTCTGCGGCGAGCTGTTGCGCTTCGTCCCAGCGGCCGGCGCTGAGCTCACCGAACGCGATCATGGCGAGCGCGGTCATCGCCGGGCGGACCGCGCCGCCCTCCCGTCCGTCCCGTACGACACGCCAGAGCGCCTCACGGCACGCCCTCAGGCGGTCGATGTAGAACCCGGCGATCGCGCACCGCATGATGACCGCGGCGTCGTCGGTGTAGCGCAGCTGTCGGATCTCACCGTCCAGTTCTGACAGCGCCCGAGCCGGCGCCGTGAGGGGATCGGCAAAGGTGTCTGCGAGGAGTCGCACCGCTGGCGCGGCGCCCGGCGGGAGTCGGCTCATGGCGTCGTGGAAGGAGACCCAGTACTCCGGACGTCCCGCGTAATGGCACACCAGCACCAACGTGTAGAGGCCGTCCGAGAGGCCGTCGCGATCCTGGTCGGGCTCGCCCAAGGCCGCATCGATGGCGGCGAGCAGGAGGTGAGCTGCCGTATCTGTGTTGCCGTCGCTGTTGAGGAGGAGATAGGCGGTGGCGATCGCGGCGTGGAGCGTTTCGCCGAGGGTTGGGTCCCTGTGATGCGCGTCGCGCAGCAGTTCCGAAGCGCCGTCGAGGTCCCCGGCGAGGCGGGCGCCCGTGTAGGCGGTGTCGGCGAGGCGCCGGCACCGATCGGTTCGGTTCGGGCTGAGGTCGGCGGCTCTCACAAGCCTCGAGATGGCGCCGACGACGTCACCGCGTTCGAGCGTGCGATGGGCGGCTTCCTCGATCGCAGTGGCGATCTCCTCGTCCGGTGCGTCGACAGCTTCGGCCAGGTGATAGCCGCGCCGCTCTGGTTGATCGGCGAACAGTTCGGCCAGACGCTGGTGGGTCGCCCGCCGCTCGTCGTGCGTCGAGCGCTCGACCACCGCCGACTTGATCATCGGGTGCCGGAACCTCAACTCACCGGTGCCGTCCTCGATGACGATGAGGTGGTCGTGTTCGGCCGGCCCGAGGTCCGCGAGTCGTCCGGGCCTGCACGCTGCCGCCAACACCCCGAGGTCGCCGGACCCCTCCAGCGCGGCGAGCAGGAGTAGGCGACGCGTGGGCTCAGGGAGCCGCTCGATCCTCGCTTTGTACAGCGTCCGTAGCTCCCGACTCGAGCCGGAGGTCACGGTGGTGTACCGGCTGTCGTGTTGGCCGCCGGCCGCCGCGGCGAACTCCAGCAGGGCCAGCGGATTGCCCTGCGCCTCCTCGACGACGCTCCGCAGGACGCGGGTCGGCAGGTGCACGAATTGGCGCGTCAGCAACTCCATCGCCTCCGCCTTGGGGAGCGGAGCGATGGCGAACTCCGGCAACTCCGTGCGTTCGAAGAATCCGCCGACGCCAGGCCGGATCGCACCAAGGAGCCCGATCCGGCTGCCTCGCAACCGCCGACCGACGAACCCGACTACGGCACCGCTCGCGCGATCCAGCCAGTGCAAGTCGTCGACGACGATGAGCAGCGGTTCGCTCGACGCCGCCTGACGGAACAGTGCCAACGATGCACTCAATACCGCGAGACGGTCCGGTGCCGGGCCGGAACCGATGCCGAGTGCAACCTCGAGCACCACGCGACCGCTCTGTGGCATGCGCCGCAGGTCGGCGGACAACGGATCGATGAGCTGGTGGAGGCCGGCAAAGCTGACGTCCGTCTCGTACTCCACGCCGCCACCATGGATCACGCGGACACCGTCGGTCGTCGCCATCCCCGCCGCGGCGGCGAGCAATGCTGTTTTGCCGACACCGGGCTCACCCGTCAGCAACAGCGTCGCGCCATCAACGACGGCCTCACCGAGAAATGAAGTGAGCGCCGCCAACTCGCGGTCACGACCGATCAGCTGGCTGGGCCCGCCGTTCACGTCAGCCATCATCGCCGACCACCCCCCAATTGGCCGCGTGCCCGCGAGATCGTTTGACCGATGCTACGCGACTTGATCCTCCACGATCGTGCCCTCTGTGCGGTGCCTGCTCGGCAACGAGGTCTCCGACGATGAGATGCGGGTGCAGCGGCGAGTCCAGCTCGGAGGATGTCCTCGTGCCGGTGGGCCTGCTTGCACGAGCGAGCAGTCACGACCACGGGCCTCCACGCCTGTCGTGCCATCTCGACGGTTTCGCACGTTGGCCCCGTGCGTGTTCGGCTCATGACGTTCGCCGGTCCGACGTTCGGTGCCGTCAGCGTGCTGTGACACCGAGCGCCGGAGGCCGACGCACGGCGGGCGATGCGCCGACGATCCGCCCAGCAGCGTGGCGATCCAGTCGCTGTCCGTCGGGGTCTGTGAAGAACGGTCCCTCGAGCCGCTCAGCGACGGCCAGATCAATCGCCCTGGCGACGCGCGGGGCGAGTGGCATCGTGACGAGCTTGCCGCCTTTTCGCATCACGGTCAGGGTGCGGTGTCCGCGTTCTTGGCCGAGTGCTTCGATGTTGGCGCCGATCGCTTCGGACACCCGCAGTCCGTTCAACGCCAGCATCGACACCAAGGCATGATCACGTGGCGAGGATAGGCCGGCGGTGACCAGGATGGCGCCGAGCTCGTTGCGGTCCAAGTGTGCTACGTGAGAATCGAAGTCGATGCGCGGCCGGCGGATGTGCACCGCCGGGGAGTGCTCGATGACGCCTTCATCCTCGGCGTAGCGGTAGAAGCCGACGATCGTGCACAGGCGCCGAGCGACGGTGGCGCGGGCCTTGCCGCGATCTTCGAGGTCGCGAGCGAGGCACTTGATGTCGACCCGGCGTACCTCGAACAGGTGGCGCTGGTGTTGGCAACACCAGGCCGTGAACTGGCGCAGGTCCAGGGCGTAGGCGTCGCGGGTGAAGCCGCGGTAGCCGGCCATGAACCCGAGCAACGTCATCCGCTCGACGTCGGACAGCACCGGGTGGTGTCGCGCGAGGGGGTCGTGGGAATGGACATGGGAGGCTGCCGCCTTGCAGTCATGGCCGGAGACCCGACCACGACACGGCACGACCCCCGGCCGGTGGAAGCGACCGAAAGTACGCGCAGCACACCCTTCCCGGACGCGAGCGACGACATGCCAGTTCGGGCGCGGGCCCGCGCTGTCGCAGCTTCGTCGTGAGGTGCGGACGTTCGGTGCGCGGCCGCAGGTGGGGCCGGTCGGACGTTCTGAGCCCAGAACGCTGCCGATGAGGGCGCACTCGCGAGAGCAAGCCTTGATCGCTGGACGGGGTCTCACGTGCGATGAGCCGGCCGTGCAGGGACATCGGCGCCGAGGGTTGTGGTCGCACTGCGCGATGCGTAGATGTCGCCTTCGGACCCGACGCCCTCAGCAGGGCCGTGTTCCGGGCCAGCCACCGCCCATGGTGACGTGGTGGCGGCCGCCGCCGCACCCCCTAGTCCGGGAAGCCGTTGGACGCGAAACGAGCCCTCGCCGTGGCGGCGGACCACGCCGACAGCCACAGACGAACAGAGATCACTCCCGAGCGCCCGTTGTACGGAATGCTTCGAGATGCAGCCGACCCGGTCGGCACCGGCCTGAGCCGACGCGGCCGCAAGCACCTCAGCCAGCTGGGATGGACACTGGTAGACCCCAATCCCGCCGCCGCCATCCTGGCCGCATATGGACTCGATCCAACCGATTAGGCGCCGAGCTGAACGTCGACCCTGATCCGACCTGAGTCTCCCAGCGCTGCGCGCGCAGGTGGTGGCGAGCGGTTCTTCGCGACAGGTTTCGCCCGGGACTTGGCCCTTCGTGGATTACGGCGTACCCGATGTCTGCGGCGGCAGCTTTCGCATTACGGTCAGCGTCACGTTGTTGTCGTTGTAGGAGACCCTGAACAAATAGCCGCCCGCGTTCAGGACACGGCGTTCCGGCACCGCGTGGAAGTTGCCGCTGATCGTCCTGCCGCTCATGATCGTCAGCACTGTGCCGGCCGTCAGGTCGCCGCGCACATCCAAGCTCAAATCCCCGTCCAGCACCAGATCACCCTCAGCCCGGACGCTTGTGTAGTCGTCGTCACCGGAAACGGTCACGGCGAGGCGACCCTGCCGGCCGACGGCGACGTCGCCGCCGACATCGAGGATGTTGCCGGGAGCAACGTTTGCGTCGTTGATGAGCGCCGCTTCCTCTGTCGTGAGACCAGGCTGCAGCACACCGCCGGCGACGTCGATGCTGCCGGCCACGCTGCCGCTGCCGCCGAGCGTTCCGCCGCGTACGGCGATCGAGCTCGCATGTGACCCGACGACCGAGAGCTTGCCGGCCTCCACCGCGCTGGTCCCATGCCAGGTTTCGTTGCCCGTGAGGAACAGGGTCCCGTCGCCGCGCTTCGTGAGGCTGCCGTCGTACTCGCGGGCGTTGCGGGCCTCCTCGCGGCGGGTACCGATGGCGAAGTCCGACTTGTCGATGTCGCTCGCGTCGGCGGGTAGGCCGTTGGTCCATCCCCTGGCGATCTTGGTCGCCTCCCAGGCGGCCGCCTCGGCGGCATCCTCCTGCTGCCGCGCCCGGATGGCGACGTCGGAGATGTCGTTCGACCACACGTCGCTGTATCCCTGCGTGTCGGCATCGAACCGCCCGAGCAACTGGCCCGGACCATTCATGGCCTCCCGCAAGCTGACCGTGTGCCAGCCGTTGCGCTGGTCAGGAACCTGCACGATCTGGCCGCGCGTGGGGTTCGGAATGGGGGCGCCGGCCGCGTCGTTGATCGTGTTGTTCTGCCGACCGGTCGTGAACATCGTGTAGAGCGCCTGCTCGTTGGTCAGGTATGGGAAGCGCTGCATGATCAACGACAGCGCAGCCGCCGAGTGCGGCCCGGCCATCGACGTCCCCGAGGCGGCCCGGTAACGCGGCTGCGGTACGCCGTCCACGAGCTCTACCCATGTGCTATTGATCAGCCTGCTCGGAGCAGTGACGCAGGACCACTTCGCGAGTCCGCATCGGTTGAACTCCTGCTGCCCCGGGACCAGCACCGAACCGTCAGCGTTGAACGTGCGGTCGATGTTGGGATTGATTCCCGACGTGGTGTACCAGCGACCCTCCAGGTCAGGCAGGAAGTACGGCGTGGCGGCCCGCGCCGTCGGGTTCGCGACGCCGGCGTTACCGGCGGTGAACTGCAGGATTGTGCCGGTCCGTGCGACCTCGATTGCGCCATTGAGCCAATGCACGGTCTTGCCGTTCGCATCGGCGACGCCATCAGGTGTCGACAGGTGACGCCACGCCGGGTTCAAGCCAAAGGTGGCCGGGCCGCCGGGCGGCGGATCATACGTGTTGTAGTTCTCCGTGGGGGGAGCGCTGCCCCAGCTGGTGGTGATGATCCTGATCGGCTCGCGGTTCGCCGTTTGCGCGGCGTTCACGGCTCGGTAGACATTGGCGAGGTAGGCGTTGTCCGGTGTCTGCGCCGTGGTCGCGGTCGGTGGCAGGAGGCCGTAGAACACCCCGTCGGTCTTGTGGGTGTTGCCGAGGTACACGTTGGCGTTGAATGCGACCCCGTGCATGTTGGCCGCAGGGCCGTCCGGCTGCGTCTCGCCGACGCCGTCGCGGCTCGCCCCCACGGTCCCGCTGACGTGCGTGCCATGCGAGTCGTTGAACGCGGGGTCGTAGAAACCGGTCGTCAGACCCGTCTCACCGCCTTGCGCCTGCACCGAGAAGAAGCGATCGCCGACGGCGTAGTTCGTGGCGAGGCTGCCGTGCTCCCGCATGTGCCCGGCGAAGAAGCCTGAGTCGACGACGCCGATGTTCGCCCCGGTGCCGGAATAGCCGGCGGCGTATGCGAACTCCGCCCCGATCGACACCAGGCCGTTGTCCCGATTGAACTCCGGCGTCCGCCAGCTCGCCGCATCGCCGAGCCGGCCGGGATCTCCGGGATAGGTCTCGATCGGCGGTGCTTCAGGTAACTGCGCGCTCGCCGCCGGGGCGGCAACACAGATCATCACCATCGGCGTCAGCGCTGCGACCAGCGCTGTCCTCACACGCTTCGTGGTCGGCATCATCGGTCACCTGCCTGGCTAGTTTCGTCGAACCTTACCTTCGCCATCGGCTTCGCTCCGACTCGCCGCCGTGTACCAGGGCTGGGAGGAGCCGCTGGCCAATGTGCCCCGGCGGCCCGGCTGGAGCAGATCTACAACGATCGGTTCAACGCCACCGTGTTGCCGGTGTGGGACGGCTCCCATCTCGACCACCTGCCCGGACTGTTCGGCGTTCGACCCGCACCCGCACCAGCTGAACGCGGTGTGGCGGATCACGGGAACCGACGGCAACGTGCTGTTGGGGCATCGGGTCGGTGCCGGCAAGACGGCGGCGATGGTGATCGCCGGCCAGCAGTTGCGTCGCACCGGGCAGATCAGCAAGCCGATGTATGTCGTCCCCAACCTTCTCTTGGGGTCGAACACGACGGCCGTGGTCATGGCGGTACGGCAGTGTGTCGGATGTTCGCGCGCACCGTCGCCGGGTCGGACCTGGTCGTGAACCGCTTGCGGGCGCGGCTGGCGCCGCGGATGCTGGCCACCCTCATCAGTCGGGCGACGCGATCACGGCCGACGTCGAGACCGTGGCAGATCGGCTCGACCCCCCATCGCAGCCCATCGGACTCGCGGGTCCGGTGGGCGTCGATGAATGCGACTACCTCATCGGTCGACCGTCGAGCTCGGTCGCGAGAACCGACGGGTCCTTCAAGATGTCGTTGGCGCGGCGCAGCTCACGGTTCTCGCGCTCCAGCTCGGCGATCCGTTGAGCGTCGGCGCTCGACGTCCCCGCCCGACGCCTCGAGCTCACCTCGGCCCGGTTGACCCAATTGCGCAGCGACTTCGTGCCGACACCGAGCTGCTTGGCGACCCGCGTCACCGCCCGGTGCTTCTCGCCGGTCTCGGCGCGGACCTCCACCACCATCCGCACCGCCCGCTCACGCAGCTCATCCGGATATATCGGCGGCCTCCGCCGCTCGCCACTGACTGCCATGCTCAATCCTCGTTTCCAAGTTACGGAGCCTCCGCCGATCCCAGGCCGATTCAAACGACCGTCGGGTCGACGGACTGGCAAAGCCCGACGAGCTCTTTGCAGACCGGTCAGCGCAGTATGGTTCAAGCGAAGGGGCAGCGGGCGAGCATGACGGCTCGAGCCCCCGATGCATCCATAGCGGGCAGGAGGCCAGAGGGGTGAAGGGACGGATTGGACTCGCGACGGTCATCGCCACCGTCATCGCGGTTGTACTCGGAGCGGCGCCGGCGCGTGCCGGCCCCTTTCCTGACTCGGTCCCCTTACCGGATGACTTCGCGCCGGAAGGAATCGCCGTCGGCGCCGGCTCGACCTTCTACGTCGGCTCCTTGACGACCGGCGACATCTACCGCGGTGATCTTCGGAGCGCAGCGGGCGGCGTCTTCATCGACGCCCCGCCGGGACGGGCGGCGGTCGGACTCAAGGCTGACCAAGCACACCGCTTGTTGTTCGTCGCCGGCGGCGCCACCGGCGCCGCCGACGTCTACGACCTCCGCAGCGGCGCTCGGGTCGCGACGTACCAATTCGCTCCAAGCGGTGAGGCGCTGCTCAACGACGTGGTCCTGACGGGTCATGGCGCCTACTTCACAGACAGCTTCAATCCCGTCCTGTACAGGATTCCGATCGGATCCCGAGGCACCCTGGGTCAGGGCAGCACAATCGCACTCACCGGCCCCGCCGCGACCATTGTGCCGGGCGCACCGAACCTCAACGGCATCGAGGCGACTCCGGACGGTTCGACGCTGATCGTGAACCACACTGCGCTGGGCCAGCTGTTCACCGTCGACCCCGCGACGGGCGAAAGCGAGACGATCGACGTGGACGGGCTGACCGCCGGCACGCTCGACGGGCTGCTCCTTGCGGGACGACAACTGTGGATCGTTGAGAACTTCGCGAACAGGCTCGTCCAAGTCACCCTCAGCCCGGACCTAACCAGCGGAGCGATCACTTCGGTGATCAGCAGCAGCCTGTTCAGGGTTCCCACAACGGTGGCCGAGCACGGCGATCGACTCGCCGTCGTCAATGGCCGGTTCGACCTCGGGTTGCCGCCGCCGTTCGGGTCGGGCGCACCGCCGGGCACCGACTTCGACGTTGTCCTTGTCCGCGCCTAGGCAAGCGAGCGCCATGCTGGCACTCGATGGCTGCGACACCCCCTCCAACGGCGCCGGCGCGTGGCCAACAACGGTGGCCGCCCTCGACACGGAGATGCCGATATGTGCGGCGGTCCCAGCCGTGATGACGTCATTCGGTCGTGCCATTCGGTGCCGCGGAGCCCGCCTGCCGCGTGGCGACACGTTCACTCTCAGTGGCGACAGGAGACGGTCGTGGTGGGCATCATGCGGCACGGGCACCGGATGACCTTTCCTGTTGTGGGAGGTCTGCGGGTGGCGGGCGCCTCGGATGACGCGCACGCTTCTGACCTCGGCGTCTTGGTCGCGATCGCATCGTTCGCTCGAGCGGGCTGATCGACATGCCCGCACAGGATGGTGGCTCGGCGATGCCGCTCGGCGACCGGGTCCTGACGGCGCCGTGTCGCCGGCCGCAGCTGACGTGTCCATGAACAAACGACACCGTCCCCAATCGTCGCGGTTGCTGCAACGCCGGTCACCGGTGGGAAGGGCCTGGTGGGCGGCGCCGTGGCCACTCGTTCAAGCGAGCCGACCTCCCGATTCGTCGGGTTTGCGCATGACCGAATTGATGGTCCATGAACCGGCGATTCGGGTTGACGATCCGAGAGTGATGCCGCTAGCGGTCCGCTAGCGCCGGCCGTTCACTGTCGAAGCGATGAGACGTTCCACGATGATGTTCGCGTTCGCCGCTACGGCGGCTGTTTGGGCGTTGGGGCTGGTGGCGCCACTGCAGCCGGTGTCCGGCGAGGCCGCGGCGCCAACAAGGCTGCCGGCGACATGTGACCCGGCGGATCCCGAGAGCTGCCTGTACACGTCGGACCTGAGTTTCGACGTCAGGGTCGTCGAGGGTGTGTCGTTGATCGATGCTGATCGGTCGGACTACGAGGTTCCGCTGGTGATCCGCTATCCGGTGCTCGAGGCGGCCGAGCCTCGCCCGGTCGTGATCTGGAACCACGGCGGAGCGCCGTCCCGGCAAGGGGCGACGCGCAGCGAGGAGTGGGGCAACCTGTTGGCCGCGGCCGGGTACGTCGTCATCCACCCGTCCCGCTTGCCGATCTCCGACCCGACTTCATTGCGTGCCTCGTGCGAGGCCAACGGCGTCTTCGATCCTGATCAGTGCTCGCACTTCGTCGCCCAGCTGCTGTACGGCCCCCAGAACACGCGATTCCTCACCGAGCACCTGATCGACGTCTCCGCCCTCGACCCGGCCCTCGCCGGATTGCTCGATGGCGAGCGCATCGTCGTCGCCGGTCATTCGGCGGGCTCGACTGTGGCGTTGGCCAACGCCGGCGCCCGCCAGCAGTTCGTGGACGGCGGGCCGCTGTACGACGAACGCCTCGAGGCACCCCTCGCCTTCTTGGCCACCGGCGTGCAAGGTCCGATGTACGCCGGGTTCCAGTCCGGGTTCCAACCCGCCCAGGTGGCAACGGGCTCGGCGCTCCACAGCTTCACCGGCATCGATCGCCCCTTCATGTTCATCACCGGGATCGGCGACGAGACGGGAGAGCCCCCCGAGAGTCGGACCTCGGCATGGCTCACCGCCCAGAGCACCGGCAACCTGTACCTGTCGTGGGACACTGACCGCCGCGCCGTCCACGAGACGATGGACATCGACAAGTGCGACACCGCGCTGCGCTCGGACCATTGCCGATGGATCGGCTCCGCTGGACTCGCCTTTCTCGACGCCGTCGTCCGCCTGCGACCCGAAGCCCAGCACTGGCTTCACTCCGACGCCTACCAGGTGCTCAGCGGCGGAGCCATCGAGCTCCACAACCGCTGATCTGATCTGGAGCCGACCGTGACAGCACCAATCCTCCAATCCGTTGCCATGGCAGTAGCACTCCTCGTCCCCATGAGTTGACAGCCCCGTTCGGGTCAACCAAAGGCTCTGTCGGCGCGGAGCACACGCCCGGTCGTCGCGCCCGCGATGACACCGTCCGCTTGCCGATGACCGACGACGGCACTTGGGACCGACTGTCAAGGGGTCAGTGAGTTCTCCCCGTGGGCGGCCACGAGTTCTCCCCGTGGATGGCCATGGGTTGTCCCCGGTGGCGGCCACGAGTTCTCCCCGTGGGCTATGAGGTCAGGGGCATCCCCCCCTTGCCGCTGGTGGCTTGGGCGAGGCGGATGCTGTCGCCGGCGGTGGCGCAGAGGTGGGCGTGGTGGAGTAGCCGGTCGACGGTGGGGCCAGTCGTGCCAGGACTTGTCGACCCGAGGGATGCATCCGCACATCCCGCCAGCCGACGGAACTCGCAGCAGCCTGCCACTTCGCCGGCCACGGAACTGGAGCAGGGCGAAGGGCCCGACACGCCAGCCGAGGGGGGGCGGAGCACGACGCGGATGACCGGGTTCATTGCGTGGGCCAGCAGCAGGGACGGTCGGGCGTCGCGTGCGACGGCGGTGATCATCGGTCGTCGACCTCGACGAGCTTGCCGACGCTCGGTACTCAGTCGACCGAGATGGCCCCGGTGTCGACGGCCCGGATGAGCTCGAGGCGCGACGAGCACCCGGTCTTGGCATAGAGCCGGGAAAGGTACACCTCGATCGTCTTGGGGCTGTAGTGCATGGCGGTCGCGATCTGCCGGTTCGACAGGCCCTCGCGCACCAGCCGGACGAGCTGCACCTCGGTCTCGGTCAGGTCGGACTTCGCCTGCACGGCCCGCCGGGGCACGGTCAGCCCCCGGGCCCGCAGCGCCGCCGGCGGCCCGCCGGCGCCAGGCGCGGCGCCGAAGGCGTCGAAGGCTCGGTAGGCCGCGGCCAGGTTGCGGGCGGGATCGACGTCGAGCTCACCGAGCACGAGCAGTGCGTGGGCCCGCTCGACCTCCCAGCGCTCGGCCGTCGGCCCGTTCGAGGTAGGCCCGGGCGACCTCGACGTCGCCGGTCGACCACGCCCGGGCCCGCAAGCGCGGTGGTCTCGCACTCGGGCCAGCCGGTGGCGGTCGCCAGCCGCTCCAGCTCGGCGGCAGCACCGTCGCGGCCCTCCTCGCAGCCGCTGCTGGCGCGACGAGGACCTCGACCAGCTCGGCCAGCACCTCGGCCAGCTTCCATCGAGCTCCCTCGGGAGGCTGGCGCTCGCGCTCTACCGGTGAGGAGCAGCGCCGCCTCGCCGAGCGTTGCCGAGTGCGCGCTGGCCAGGCGGGCCCGCACGAAGGCCGCGTGGCGCCGGAGCGAGACCATCGGGTCCACGAGCGGCAGCGGCCATCTGCCGCCGCCTGGTCGAGCGCGCCCGGTCGACGAGGATCTCGCAGCCGGCGCAGCGCAGCAGCTGGCTGCCGATCAGCGCGCCCCGCTGCTCGAGGTCGAAGCCGGCGGCCGGGCGTCAGGTCCAGGGCCTCGTCCCAGTCGCCGGCCACCAGTGGGCCGGAGCGAGCCGGCCTCGAGCACGCCGCCGACGCTGGGCGACGGGGCGTCGGGCCGGAGCTCGCCGGACGGCGGCGAGGTGCCGCGATGCGGGCCACCGGGCCGGGGCGCCAGTCGGCGAACGCCACGAGCTCGTGGACGGCGAGCCGGACGGTCTGCGAGGCGCCCTGGGGGATGGCCGCCATCTGCGCCGAGCAGGTCGTTGGCGAGCTCGATCTGGCCGGACGTGGTTCGCGTACTGGATGAGGTGCGCCAGGGTCAGGGTGCGGGCGGCCGGGTTGCCGTCGAGCGCGGCGAGGGCGTCGGGCAGGGCGGCGGCCGCGTCGGCGGGACGGCCCGCCTGGAACAGCAGGCACACCTTGGTCGCCGCCAGCGGGCAGCGCTCGCCGCCGCGCGCCAGCTCGGTCCTCGACGACGTCGATGGCGGCGTCGATGCGGCCGGCCGAGGTACAGGTCGTTGGCGACGATGGCCGCGGTGGAGCTGCGCGGCGGGCCGGGGTCGAGCATCGCCGAGGGCGGCCCGCCCGACATCGGCGGCCTCCGCCGGTCGGGACCCGAGATGAAGCGCCCGGGCCTGCATGGCCAGCGCGTCGGCCCGCGGGGCGACGCCGGCGGGGCAGGACCTCGACCGCCCGGCCGCTGGTAGCTCGGCCGACACCAGCGGGGCGGTGGCGGCCACGGCCCGCCCGGCCTCCAGCAGCACCTCGGCCGCCGCCTCGTCGCCCGGCTCGGCCGACTCGGCGACGTGGGTGGCCAGCTCCAGCGACGTCGAGCACGATCCCCGGCCCGCCGCTCGGTGGCCATCTCGGCCGCGATGGCGGCGTGGATGCGGCGCCGCTCGGCCGGTCCGATGTCCTCGTAGAGCGTGTCGCGCACGATCGAGTGGGTGAACGCGTAGCCGCCCCGGTCGCGGCGCAGCAGCCCCGCCCGCACCAGCCGGTCGAACGAACGAGCCACTTCGTCGGCGCCTGGCGGGTAAGCCGCTCCACGAGCGGCGAGATGGCGCAGCGAGAACCGGCCGAACACGGCCATGACCTTGGCCAGCTCGATGTCGGTGGTGGTCCCGGCGAACAGCCGGCGCAGCAACGCGGTGCTCGGGCGCAGCCCGAGCGGCGGGCGCGTCGGCCACCAGCCGGGCCCGGCCGCCCTCGACCACGACGGCGCCGCCGTCGCGGCAGAGCCTGGGCCGCCTCCCGGGCGAAGAACGGGTTGCCGTGGCTGGCGGCGAAGACGGCCTCGCCGACCCGTCGTCGGGCGGCCGCCCCGAGCACGGCTGCCACCAGGGCCTGGGTCTCGTGCGCGGTCGAGCGGTTCGAGATCGAGCACCGACGCCCCGGCCGTCGAACGCCATCTGCTCCAGCAGCCGCTCGAGGTCGGCGGCCGCTCGGAGCCCGGCCGCAGGGTCACGACCATCAGCATCGGGACGTCGGCCAGCCGGGCCAGCAGGGCGACGAGCGGCGAGCGACTCGCGGTCGGCCACGTGGAGGTCCTCGAGCACGAGCACGGCGGCGCCGCTGGCCGCGAGCGCCCGGAACAGCGTCACCGTGCGCGGCGAACACCGGCCGAGGACGCCCGTCGTCGTCCGATCCCGGCCGACCTTCACGCCTCGAGGGCGGCCCGGAAGTGCCGCGACCGCATCGACGTCGTCGCGGCCAGCATCGGCCCGGGCGATGAGGTCCCGGAACACCGCGTACGGTATGCCATGGTCGAGGTCGTCGGCCCGCCCGACCAGCACCGCGAAGGCCGAGCTGCCGGGCTCGGCCGCCAACTCGGCGACCAGCCGGGACTTGCCGATGCCCGCCTCGCCCCGGACCAGGAGGTAGGCGGGGGCGCCGGCCTCGACCCGCTTGAGCTGCTCGAGACGCGACGGCCAGGTCGAGCTCTCGCCCGACCAGCGGCGGCTCGGCCATGCCGGTGAGCCCACGGTCGGACGTGTAGGGGGGACCCCACTAGCGCGTCGGCGGCCCGGCAGCGGACGACGTCAGGTACCAGCCAAGGGGGTCGGTTCGATGGACGTGCAGGGACACTGCGACGAGCCAATTCGCCGAGGTGGCCGAGCGAGTTCGAGCGGAACTTCGCCGAGCGGGGCGAGGTCGGCGCCTCGGTGGCCGTCACCGTCGCGGCGAGACCGTCGTCGACCTCTGGGGCGGCCACGCCGACGCCGAGCGCACCCGGGCCGTGGGACAAGGACACGCTGTGCGTGGTCATGTCCTGCACCAAGGGCGCCACGGCGCTGTGCGCCCACCTGCTCGCCACCGCCGGCGAGCTGGACTTCGACGAGCCCGTGGCCACCTACTGGCCCGAGTTCGCGGCGACCGGCAAGGAGGACGTGCTCGTCCGGCACCTGCTCAACCACCAGGCCGGCCTGCCCGGCGCTGCGGGACCCAGTCCCGCCCGGCGGCTTCTACGACTGGGACGACATGGCCGGGCGGCTGGCCGCCGAGGCGCCGTTCTGGGAGCCGGGCGACCGGCACGGCTACCACGGCCTCACCTTCGGCTTCCTCGTCGGCGAGGTCGTGCGCCGGGTGACGGGCCGCACCCTCGGGTCGTTCTTCGCCACCGAGGTGGCCGGCCCGCTCGGCCTCGACCTGTGGATCGGCCTGCCCGAGTCCGAGCACGGCCGGGTGGCCACCTTCCTGCCGCCGGCCCCGCCCGAGCCCGGGCGATCCGGTCAGCCGGATGCTACCTGCTGGCGATGACCGACCCGCGTCGATCCCGGCGCTCATGCTGCTCAACAACGGCGGCTACCTGGTGCCCGGCGAGTGGGACTCGCCCGCGGCGCTGGCGGCCGAGCTGCCGTCGTCCGGCGGCGTCGGCAACGCCCGGGCGCCTGGCCGGGATGTACCGGGCGATCGTCCACGACCGCCAGATCGGCCGGTTCCGGCTCGACCCCGAAGACATCGCCCGCATGGGCGCCGTGCAGTCGGCCGCTGGGCGAGGACGCGGTCGCTGTTCGGCCCCGGGCCGCTGGACGCTCGGCTTCCACAAGGGCGCGCGCCACCCCGAAGGGCGTGTGCCGCCGGTCCGCGTGGTCCTCAGCGAGGACGGCCTTCGGCCACACCGGCTTCGGCGGCTCCATCGGCTTCGCCGATCCCGACGCCGACCTGTCCTTCGCCTACGTGATGAACCAGATGAAGGGCGACATGGGCCTCGCGGCCCACCGGCCAGTCCCTGGTCGACGCCACGTACCGGGCCCTCGGCTACCGGCCGGGCCAAGTACGACACGCTGGGTCCGCTGAGCGACCGGATGACCTCGGTGGCCAAGCTCGACCTCGACCGTGGAACTCGACCACGATGCGGCCCAGACCGACGACGGCGTGCACGTGACGCGGCACCGTGCAGGCCGAGGACGGCTCGGAGCGGGCCTTCGTCGGTTGGGTCGGGCTGCTGGCGCTCGTGCAGCAGGCCCTGACCGCTGGAGGGCGCGAGACCTGACGCTGCTGCGAGACCCAGTCCCTGACCGTCCGCTACGGCGGCGTGCGTCGCCCTCAACGACGTGTCGCTGCGAGGTCGACCGGGCACGCTGGTCGGCCTCATCGGGCCGAACGGCGCCGGCAAGACGACGTTCATCGACGCGCTCACCGGGTTCACGCCGCCCACCGGCTCGGTGCTGCTCGACGGCCGGCCGCATCGACGGCCTGCCGCCCCACCGCCGGTCCCGGCTCGGGCCTGGTACGCACGCTTCCAGTCGGTCGAGCTGTTCGACGACCTCGACGTGCGAGGCAACCTGCTGGTCGCGGCCGCCCGCCCCTCGTGGTGGCGACCGCTGCTCGACCTCGTCCGCCCCGGCGTCGTCGCCGGCGGTCCGACGACCGCCGTCGCTCGACGCTGTCGAGCTGCTCGGGATCGAGCACCTCCTCGACCGCGGCACCGACCGAGCTGTCCGAGGGCGAGCGCAAGCTGGTGGGCGTGTGCCGGGCCCTGGCCCGCGGCCCCGGCTGCTGCTGCTCGACGAGCCCGCCGCCGGCCTCGACACCGGCGAGAGCCAGGATCTCGGCCGGCGGCTGCGCCGAGTCGTCGGCCGCCGGCGTGACCGTGCTGCTGGTCGACCACGACATGGACCTGGTGCTCGACGTTTGCGACCGCGATCCACGTGCTCGACCACGGCCGGCTCATCGCCAGCGGACCCCCCGACGCCGTCATCCGCGACGAGCGGGTCGTCGCCGCCTACCTCGGAGCAGCCCCGCATGACCGACCGCTGCTCGAGGTCGAGGCCCTGCGGGCCGGCTACGGCGCGCATCGAGGTGGTCCGCGACCTGTCGCTCACCGTGGACGCGGGCGAGGTCTGGCCCTGCTGGGCCCGAACGGCGCGGGCAAGACCACCACGCTGCTGACCATCGCCGGCCTGCTGCCGCCGCTCGGCGGCGCGGTACGAGTTCGACGGCCGGCCGGTGGACTCGGCGGGTCGCCCACCGCAACGCCCGTCGCGGGCTGGCCCTCGTGACCGAAGACCGCTCCCTGTTCCCCCAGCTCACCGCAGCGCGAGAACCTCCGCCTGGCCGCCCGGTCACGGGCGGACGCTGGCCGCCGACGGTCGCCTACTTCGCCGCCCTCGGGCCGCTGCTCGACCGCCAGGCCGGGCTGCTCTCGGGCGGCGAGCAGCAGATGCTGGCCATCGCCCGGGCCCTGGCCGCCCGGCCCCGGCTGCTGCTGGTCGACGAGATGAGCCTGGGCCTGGCCCCGGTGATCGTCGACCGCCTGGCCCGGATCGTCGCGCCGGGTGGCCGACGACCTCGGCGTCGGCGTGCTGCTGGTCGAACAGCACGTGCCGGTGGCGCTGTCGGTCGCCGACCATGCTGTCGTCGCTCCGCCACGGTGACGTGGTGCTGGCGGGCCTCGCCCCCGACCTCGCCGACCGCCCGGACCTCCTCCACAGCACCTACCTCGGCGCCCCCGCCTGACTCCCCCTCCCGTTGCCGGGGTCAGGGGTTGGAAATGGTGACAACGACCTTGCGGCCGTCGAGGGCGCCGGTGATGGACGCGGTGGCCCGGCGAAGGCCCGGTCGTTCCACACCACGGTCAGGGTCCCGGTGGGGAGGGTGGAGATGCCCACACCTGCCCGTCGTGTGGGGCCTACAGGATCGACCCATTGACCGGCAGGTCGCGCACCCAGCGGACGTCGTGCAGGTTGAACTTCGGGCTGTCGCCGGAGGTGCAGGAGAGCGTGCCGCCTCGCAGCCCGCCGTCGTAGCCGAAGGTGACCTGCGAGCGGGCAACCACGTCGCCGGCGGTGCCGGCCGCGGCGGCGAGAAGTGGGGCACGAGCCGCACCGGTCGATTTGGCCGGCGCAAGGCGGTCGACCCGACCTGGAGGTGGACGACGAGGTAGCGGACGATGTCGGCGGCGCAGGTGCGGTAGGTGTCGAGGGGCGACCACGCGTGGAAGCCGTTGGCCACGCCCACCACACACCGCGCGGGAACCGGGAGGCGACCTCCTGGCCCTCGGCCGTGGTCAACGAGTCGAACTCACCGTTGAGCACCAGGGTGGGATGTCGGGATAGGGGGGTCCCCAGCGGGATGAGCGGGCCCTCGGGATGGGCGGCCGACGGCTGGGGCCAGCCCAGGCAGGAGTCGAGCTCGTCCAAGGGACTTGGCGAACTCCCGCACGGTGAACGGCGAGAAAAGGTCGGGGCAGGTGCCGTGCGGGTCCCCTTACTTCGTCGACCGGGCCACAGGCCGGTGCCGCGGTCGTCGACGAGGCGCAGGCCGCGGTCATTCGGCAGCGGGACGAACAGGGCGAGGTAGTACGACCGCGACTCCGTGGTGGAGTAGTCTGGTCCGCCCTCCGTGGCCACGAACGTGCCCTTGACCGGCAGGGCGGGGCGGCGGGGCGGTAACCACAGGAAGTAGACGGAGGTCTCCCCGGGCACGATCACGGCCGGCTCGAGGGTCAGGCAAGGGTGCCGCACAGGGCCGCGCCCCCGTAGCACGGCGCAGGGACACCGCAGGACTCGACGCCTCGGCACCGACGGCACAGCCGAGCCCACGATAGGAAGGGCCCGAGAGTGAGTGTCAGCCCACGGCGACGCTGCCGCACGGCCGGGATTCGGTCATCCCTACGGAGCGTGCGTCGGGTGCGATCGCGATCACCGGCGGTGCGAGCCGCCGGCGCAGGGCGACCAGGTTGGCCCGGGCGGTGCCGGCGATCCCCTGCGGGTTCAGGATGGCGGTGAGCACCAGCAGCAGCCCCGACAGCAGCAGGTAGTGCGTCGCCGAGGTCGAAGGTGCGGTCGAGCACCACGTAGCCGATGCCCAGCGGCGCCAGCGCGCCGGCCACGAGCGCGCCGCTCACGCTGCGTGATGCCGCCGAGGTAGGCGAAGGCGAGGAAGGCGAGGCCCGACGAGCACGCCGAACGAGTCGGCCGAGAGCTGGCCGCGGCTGTAGCCGATGCAGCGCGCCGCCGAGCCCGGCCAGGAACGACGACACGGCGAACGCGATGCAGCTTGGCGGCGGCCACGTCGACGCCGACCGACGCCGCAGCCCGCTCGTTCGACCGCACGGCCAGCAGCGACCGCCCGGTGGCGCTGCGGGTCAGGTTGGCGACCGCCAGCGCCGCACAGCGTGAGCACGACGAGCACCAGCAGCGCCGAACTGCCAGCGGGCCAGGTCGGTCGCCCCGCCGCATCGCCGAGGTCGACGCCGAACAGCGTGCGGGTTGGGGACGAGGTTGCCGGACGGCGGGTGACAGCTTCGGGTTGCGGAACACGAACTGCTCGATGGCGACGCCGGCGGCCAGCGTCACCACCGCCAGCTGGACGCCGCGGATCCGCAGCGCCGGGCAGGCCGACCAGCACGCCGAGCACGCGGCCGCGAGCCGCGGCCGAGCAGCGAGCGAGAGCGGGAAGGGAACGGCGGTGCCGATCTTCGACAGCACGAAGCCGGCGGCCCCGGCGAACGCGGCCTGGGCCAGCGAGATCTGCCCGACGAGCCCGACCAGGACCACCAGCGACAGGGCGATGATGCGCGACGATCATCGAGGTGATCACCCCGAACCGGTAGCTGCCGCTGGTCAGGGCGAGCGCCGCGACGCCGGCCGCGACGAGCACGGCGACCACGCCGCGGCGCGGGGACGGCCGACGACCACCGGCGGCAGGCGGTCGACCGTCAGCGAGCCGCGGGTCGGGAGCCGGCGGCCGACCACGAACAGCGCGACGACGATCACGACGAACGGCACGGCCTGGGCCACGCCGACGGTGGCCCACGACGGCCACCAGGCTGCGGGACGACAGCAGGGTGATCTCGGACTGGAGCGCGCCGAACCCCAGCCCGGCGGCGCAGGCGGCCCCAACCGAGCTGAACCGGCCGACCAGTGCGCAGGCCAGAGCCGGGCACGACGATCAGCGTCCAGTCGAGCGGGTCGATGCCGACCGTCGGGCGCGACGAGGATGGCCACGGCGCCGCCCACCGACGGCCGCCAGCACCCAGGTCACCGCCGCCAGCCGATCAGGCGAGTAGCCGAGCAGCAGCGCCCCCCGCTCGTTCTGCGCCGCCGCCCGGGTGGCCAGCCCGCGTCGGGTGCAGCGACCGTACGCCCATAGCGCCAACGCGATGGCCACGGCGATCGCGTGAACCAGATCCGGTCCTGGGAGAACGTGAGCGACCCGACGTGAACCGGCTGGTCGGGCAGCAGCGGCGGCACCGCGCGGCGGCTGGTGCCGAACCGCAGCACCACCAGCGCCTGCCAGCGTCGACGGTGACGCCCACCGACGCCACCACCCGGCCGAGCACGGGCGCCGAGCGCAGCGGCCGGAAGACGAGGAGATGCAGCGCAGAGCGCCAGGAACGGCGGCCGACCCGACCCCGACTGCCATCGCCGGCCACCGGGCCACCGGTCCGGCCGACATGCAGGCGGCCGACCGGGAGGACCAAGGTGCCGGTCTTGCGCAGCTCGTCGTAGACGAACGCCGCCCACATCGCCATCGCTCCCTGGGCGATGTTGACGACGCCGGTGCCCCGGTAGGTGGTGACCAGCGCCATCGCCACCGCCGCGTAGGCGGCGCCGGCGCCGAGGCCGACGATCAGGAACAGCAGATGGGTCGACATGGTCGGCACTTCGGTTCCGGCGCGGGACCGGTTCGAGCCGATCACGCCGGACACGAAGTCGGCAGTGGTCGCCTTGTAGCGTCCCGTCGCTCTGCGACTTGGAAGAACAGCAGCCCGCCGGCGCAGGCCGAGTTGCCGGGCAGGACGGTGTGGTCGCAGGTGATCGCCGGGCCGCGCGAAGCTGTCCAGGTCCCTGGTGGCCATGAGCGCCGAGGAGATGGCCGGACCGTCGATGCTGCCGTCGATCGTGGCGAGCACGTCGGCCAGGGTGAACGTGTCGGCGAAGGTTAGGAAGGCGTTCCCCGGCACCAGGTCGCTCGTGGCCGGCCGCGGTCATGAGCGTCGTTGTACGCTGCGAGCTCGGCCTGCTTGACCGCCGGGCGCCGAGTCGAGTCGCCCGGGTTCCAGTGGTCGAGGTCGATGTCGACGCCGACGGCCTTGTCGCCGATGTCCCGGTAGAGCGACAGACAGGAGCCGGCCAGGATGCTGCCCTGGTAGCCGGCATCCCGCAGCGCAGAGACCAGGTCGGCGCACTGGCCGTCGGTGGCCGCGATCGCGCCGCTGACGTCGGGCTGATCGGCCACGGCGGTGGCGGCCAGCACCGCCCAGTTCGGGTTGGCGGGGTCGTAGTAGACGGTCTTGTAGTCGAGCCCCAGCTGCCTGCGGCGTGGGCATCAGCACGCTGTCGGTGAAGGCGTGGCTCGAGGGTGTCGTCGGGGAAGAACCAACGGATCGACGTCGCGCCCTGCTCCTTGTAGTAGGACAGCGACGCGCCGCCGTAGGCGATGGCCGCGGTCCCGAAGTAGTACGAGTTCGAGGTCGAACATCCGAGCCGGGCCGAACTGCACGTGGCCCACCAGCGGGATTCTGGGCGTCGGCCAGGATCGGCAACATCGGCGTCGGCGCCGGCGTCGACCCCTTCCTGCACGGCCACCACGTTCGCCTCCATGAACTTGTTGGCGCAGTCGATCGACTGCTCGGGCGATCCGTCGCTGACGCAGCGGACCACCTCGATCGGCCGCCCGTTGACGCCGCCGAGCTTCTGGTTGACGTAGTCGACTCGGCGACCTCGAGCCGACGGTCAGCTCCGGCGCGGAGAAGGCGGCATCGCCCTCGTTGTTGACGAAGCCGATCTTGACGGGCTCCCCGGTGGCGACGTTGTCGGCCAGGGTGGTTCCCGTGGTCGGCTCGGTGACGTTGGACGCCTCGGTGGCGCCTGGGGCGCCGGCCGTGGTGACGGTGGTCGAGGTCGAGTCGCTCGAGCACGCCGCGCCGGCGAGGCCGACCGCGGCCACCAGGACGATGGTCCAGAGTCGAGTGCGTCGGAAGTTGGTCTCCTGCGCCTTCATGAATGCCCCCTTGTGATGGATCGATGTGGGGACAGCGTCCGACGGAACGGTGCGGGCGGCTAGTAGGGGCCGCCCTACAGAAGCGAGCGGGCTCACGACAGCACCAGCCCGCCGATGACGGCGAGGGTGTGGCCCCTGATGAACGACGCCTCGTCGGAGGCCAGGAAACGCGATGGCGGCGGCCAAGGGGTCGGGCGAGCCCGTCCGGCGGAGCAAGGTGGCGTCGATCATGCCCTGTCGCACCCGGGCGCCGAGGACGCCGACGTCGTCGGCCGAGCCGTTGAGCAATGGGGTGTCGATCGGCCTCGGCGCGACTGTCCGCCTACCTCACTCTTCGCGCCCTGGCCCTTCGGCAGGCAGGTCGTGCCGATTTTCCGTGGTGCGGTCCATGCAACAGAGCGGTCCCGGCTACCTGCCACCGCCTCGGCTCCGGTGAGAACCGGAGCTCAGTCCGCCAGCTGCGTGAGGCTGCAACTTGTGGACTCAAGGTCCGGGCTCCCGCGAGAGCCGGACGGGGAATGCCGTTCAGCACGGCATTGCCCGACAGCGGATCGAGCGCCAACTCGTCGGTGAGGATGTTGCTGTTGACGCCCGGGTGGGCCGCCGCCACCACGGTCCGGGTGCCCTGAACGTCATGGCCCCACCCATGGGGGAGGCTGACGACGCCCGGCATGATGTCGTCGGTCACTTCGACGGTGGCCACCACCGAGCCGACCCGTGAGGCCACACGGGCGGAACCGCCGTGGTCGAGCCCCAGCCGGTCGGCGTCGTCGGGGTGGACGTGCAGCGTGCAGCGATCCTTGCCTTTGACCAGGGCCGGCAGGTTGTGAAGCCAGCTGTCGTTCGAGCGCACGTGCCGGCGACCGACCAGCACGAACCCGTCGTCCGTCGCGCCGTGGGAGGTCGCGGCCGCCAAGGCCACCCGCAGCCGGCCGACATCGTCGGCCAGCGGCCGGGGACACAGCTCGACCTTGCCACTCGGCGTCCGCAACAGGGCGGGCAGGCGGGCTGCAGCCGGCCGAGATCGATGCCGTGGGGAGCGTCGAGCAGACGGGCCAGCGACAACCCGTGCGGGGCTCCGCCGAAGCCGTCGCCGTAGGGGCCCAGCCGGACCTGCGCGTCGAGCACCCGTTCGGCTCCGGTGGTGCCCGACACCGCCGCCCGGAGATGCGCCGGAT
>CAVRCY010000023.1:0-144027 GCA_963719775.1 uncultured Acidimicrobiia bacterium | reverse complement strand
AGGGCGCCGAACAGGTCGTCTTGGCGCCACATGACGCCCTTCGGCATGCCGGTCGTGCCGCCCGTGTAGATGGAGGAGGAGGTGATCGCCGGAGCGACCCCACGGCGCCACCCACCCGTCGTCCGAAGCCGACCGCCGCCGGCTGCCTCATAGTCGACGGCCCACCTCCGGGACGTCCACCACTGCCGTCGTCGACCCACAGCCACGTGCGGATGCGCGGCAGACCGTGGGCGCCTCCCTCGTGCGCTCGGCGAACGTACCGTGGAAGACGACGGCCACGACGTCGGCGTTGTCCCGAGGTACACCAGCTCGTCGGCCGTGTAGCGGTAGTTCGTGTTGACGGTGGCCAGCCCCGCCTTCAGCGCGCCGAACAGCGACTCGAGGTACTCCGGGGCGTTGTAGAGGTACTGGGCGACCTTGTCCTGCTCGGCGACTCCGGCGTCCAGCAATGTCGCCGCCATGCCGTCGGCACGGTGGTCGAACTCGGACCACGTCGTCGACGCGCCGCGCGTGACGCTGGGCCAGTGCGTCCGGCTGCCGGTCGGCGAGGGCCTCGAAGACGTCGGCGAAGTTCCAGCCTCCAGCGGATCGGCTCATCGACGGGGAAGCTACCGTGGCGGCCCAGTACACGAACCCGGTCGGCGGCCGCCAGGACGGGTTGCCCCTGGCCGACGCAGCCCCACATCGACTCGATCCACCATGTCGCTCCACGTAGGCCCAGGCGCCGGCGAGCGTGTTGCGATCCCTCGCCCTCGATCGACGATGTCGTACGGACGGTCGCCGACCTCGGCGCGCACGGCGGCGATCTGCTCCAGCGTCGGCTGGGTGCCGCCGAGCACCTGCGGCAGCAGTCCGTCCACCGCAGCGCCCGCGCCATCGACCGTGGACTGTCGAGCGCGCCGACGCACCAGATCGCACGCGGGGCCGCTGGACGGTGCCGCCGATCGTCGGGAACGTTGTCGGCTCGATCTTGTAGTGGCGGCCGGCATAGGAGAACGGCTGCCCCGCCCACAGGCCCGTGACGATGTCGAGGCACTCGTCCATCAGCTCGGCCCGCTGGCGGCGGTCCGTCTCCTCGCCGAAGTTGGCGAAGCCGCTGTCCGGCGCGCCGAGCCCGACGGACAGGATGACCCGACCGTCCGACAGGCGGTCGACCGTCGCCACCTGGCTGGCCAGCTCGGCCGGGCGCCGCGCGACGGCGGTGTCAGCAACGTGCCGAGGCCATGCGCGACGTGCGCACGGCGGCCAGGGCGAGGCAGATCCAGGCGTCGACGCCCCACACGGGCCCCCACACGAACAAGCCGTCCAGCCGGCATCCTCGGCCGTCGCCGCCAAGTCACCAACGGCGTCGGCATCGGCCCATGGCACCACGAACCCGTACTGCACCGGGCCCGAGACTAGGTGCGAGCGGGCACCCGACATAACGTGCTCGGATGGACTTCGACTCCGCCGGCTGACGATCCACGCCGGGTCGCCGTGCGCGAGTGGATCGCCGAGCACCCGTCGCCGAGCGGGGCGGAGCTGGCCCAAGCCGGCTACGTCGCGCCGCACTGGCCTCGTCCGTGGGGGGTCGACGCCGACGCCATCCACCAGGTGTTGATCGACGACGAGCTGACCGCCGCCGGCGTGCGGCGCCCCGTCAACCCGATCGGCATCGGCTGGGCCGGCCCGACCATCTTGTACGCCGGCACGAAGGAGCAGAAGGCCGCTACCTCTGGCCGATCCTCAGCGGCGAGGAGTTCTGGTGCCAGCTGTTCTCCGAGCCCGGCAGCGGGAGCGACCTCGCCAACCTCGGCACGCGGGCCGTCCTCGATGGCGACGAGTTCGTCGTCAACGGCCAGAAGATCTGGACGAGCGGCGCCGAGTACGCCCGCTTCGGCATCCTCATCGCCCGCACCGACCCCGGCTGCCCAAGCACAAGGGCATCTCCTACTTCGTGTGCCCGATGGATGGCCTGGCATCGAGATCCGCCCGATCACGGAGATGACCGGCGGCCACACGTTCAACGAGTCTTTTTCACCGACGTCCGCATCCCGGCGGCCAACCTTGTCGGCGACCGGGGCGACGGATGGCGTCTGGCCAAGGTGACCCTGGGCAACGAGCGGATCTCGCTGTCGACGGGGGGCGTGCTGTGGGGCAACGGGCCGACCGCGCTCGACCTCGTCGCCGCCGCCAAGGGGGCGGCCCGGTCACGGACGCCCACCCTGCGTCAGCGGCTGGCCGGCGTGTACACCGCACACCGTGCTCGAGCTGATCCGGATGCGCACGCTCACCGCCCGCCTGAAAGGTCAGCAGCCCGGACCGGAGGCCAGCATCCGCAAGCTCCTCGGCGACGAGCACGGCCAGCACGTCATGGAGCTGGCCCGCGACCTCATCGGTGCGGCCGCCATGCTGGTCGGAGGCGACGGCACCAGGAGGCGCGATGGCGCCGGTTCACGCCCGGTACGGAGTCGATGAGCCTTGGCCCGGCCCGACCGCCGCGCTCCCTCGAGCACCCGGTTGGTACGACGGCTACATGTTCTCGCAGGCGCTGACGATCGGTGGCGGCACGGGCCAGGTGCAGCGCAACATCGTCGCCGAGCGAGTCCTCGGACTTCCCCACGACGTCGACGTGCAGCAGGGCCTCGCTGGTCCGACGCACAGACGGGCCGGTGGCTGACCTCGTCGCCGCCGCCGAGGCGGTGGCGCCCCTGTGGCTGCCGGCGGCGGACGAGGCCGAGCACCTGCGGCGTCTGCCGTCGGCGACGGTCGACGCCCTGGTCGCCGCCGGCCTCATGCGGATGGGTCTGGCGGCCGCTGACGACGGCCCGGAAGCCGATCCGCTGACGATGCTGTCGGCCATCGAGATCCCTGTCGGCCGCCGACGGGGCGGCGGGGTGGTGCTCGATGATCGCATCGACGACGGCGACGCAGCGCTGTTCCTCGAACCTCCGGCGGCGCGGAGATCTACGGCGAGCCGACGCCGTCACCGGCGGGGTGTTCGCGCCGAACGGCGCCGGCACGTCACCGAGGACGGCGTCGTCGTGACGGGCCGCTGGCAGTGGGGCAGCGGGACGCAGCACTGCCAATGGATCCTCGGCGGCACGCTCTGCGACGACGGGACGTTCCGTCTGTGCTGGTCGCCGTCGACGACGTGACGTTCCACGACACGTGGTACAGCGCCGGCCTCCGCGGCACGGGCTCACTGGACTTCTCGGTGACCGAGCTCCTCGTGCCGTTCCACCGCACGTACCAACCGCTGCAGGCGAAGGCGGTCGTCGAGAGCCGCTGGCCGCCTTCCCGAACTTCACGCTCCTGGCGGCGTGCGTCAGTGCCGTCAGCCTCGGCATCGGCCGTCCACGCCCTCGACGAGCTGGTCGCGCTGGCCGCCGGCAAGCGGCCCGCTGTTCTCCTCCAAGACGCTGGCCGAGAGCTCCTTCACCCAGATCGAGCTGTCGCGGGCCGAAGCGACGCTGCGATCGGCCAGGGCGTTCCTCCACGACGAGGTCGGTCGGACGTGGGACCGCGTGCTGGCCGGCGATCGCGTCGAGGTGGCCGACCGGATGGGCATCCGCCTTGCCGGGTCAACGCCGCCACGGCAGCCGCCGAGGTCGCCGACCGGGCCTACACGCTGGCCGGCGGATCGAGCGTCTACCAGACCAACGTGCTGCAGCGCTGCCTCCGCGATGCCCACGTCCCGACGCAGCACCTCCAGGTCGCGCCGAAGCTCCACGAGACGCTCGGCCGGCTGCTGCTCGGCCAGGAGGCCGACGTCAGGATGCTCTGACGGGCGGCCGCCGACCGGCCGGCGCCGTGGTCATCCACGACTCGGCGCCGAAGGCGCAGATCACCAGGGCGCACGTCGGCTGACCCGTGCAGATCGCCCCGGTCACGCGGATGTTGGGAGGTCCGAGGCGCAGACCTCTGCTGGCCTCCGCCTCCTGGAGCGCTACGAGCAACCCGGCCCGGACGGTGCGCTCGTTGTCGCCGGTGTGCTCGACGAGCAGCCCCATGCCGGTGTGCTCGTCCTGCACCCACCCGAGGCCGGCCCACGTCTGCTCGCCCGGTCGGCTGGCCAGCCCGGCGGCGTACAGGCGTACAGCCGGTCGCCCCAGTCGCTCCGCCCGGCGAACGGGCATCGACGGGTCGACACGATGCGCGCCTCCGGGGGGATCGCGGCCCGCACGCGGACCAGGTTGAAGTCGGCCACCCCGGCGGCGACGAGGGCGCGGTCGAACGCCGCCCGCTCGCTGGTGCCCCGCCCGACGGCGGTGGTCAGGTACAGCTCCATGCTCACGGCGCCCACCGTGAGCCCGGCCGGCTAGCGGGGCGCTAGCGGATCAGCGCGGCGCCAGTGCCTCCAACGTGCGGCGACCGGAGGGCAGGTCGAGCGGTGGGACCACCAGGCCGATCTCGGTGATTCCGGCGGAGGCGTACTCGTCGATGCGCCGGCGGACCGTCTGCTCGTCACCGACGAGGGCGACGGCATCCAGCAGCTCATCCGGGATGCGCTCGGCAACCGCCTTCGGGTGGGGCCGCGAGCGGGCCAACGACACGAGCTCGCCGAAGCCGGCGGCGGCGAACATGTCGTCGTACCCGGCGGCGCCGAGGTAGCCCACGTAGCCGAGCGTCAGCCAGCGCCGCTCCTCGGCGCTCGGGTCGACGGCCGCGGCCAGCCAGACGGCGGTCCGCGGGTGGCCTGACGCCAGGCGCTCGGCGGCTGCCACGGTGACCATGTTGAGGACCATCCGGTCGGCCGACCCGGCGACGTCGACGGCCTGCGGACCGAACGCGGCGACCGTCACAGTCGATCCCTCCGGTGGCTGGCGCAGCCGGAACCCGTCGACCCGCGCACCGGCGAGCAGCGCCGGCACGTCCCGGGCCGCTCGGCGCAGCGCGTCGATGGCGCCGGTCCGGCTGCGGCCGTGCCACCTGGCCACCGCATCACTCGAGGTGCCGAGCGCTACATGCGTGCGGCGTCCGCCTGCCGCGACGGTGGCGACCGCCGACGCGATCTGGGCCGGCGAGCGGACGGTCACCGCCAAGGGTCCGATGCACGGCTCGATGTGGCGAGTTCGGGCGACGACCATCGACGCCGCCACCGGCGCGTCGAACTTGGCCATCTCGCCGATCCACACCTCGGGATAGCCGAGGCGGTCGGCGGCCACCGCCACGTCGAGGTCGGCGTCGATCGGGCGGTCCAGCCACTCCCCGAGCACCACGCTCAACCGCACGACGCGGGACCGTAGCGGTCATGTCGGGACTGGCTACTACGTTCGCCGATCGTGGAGACGATCCGGCTGGCCCGCAACGGCGACGTTCTCGTCGCCACGATCGACCACCCGGACTCCCCCGGTGAACGCCGTCGACGGGCGACTGCACCACGAGCTCGGTGAGCTGTTCCGCACCCTGCAGACCGAGCGGGAGGCCCGCGCGATCGTCCTCGTCGGCGCCGGGCGGGCGTTCTCGGCCGGCGGCGACATGGCGTGGTTCCCGTCGCTGCGCACGCGTCGAGGCCGCCCATGCCCTGCGGCGGGAGGCCAAGCAGATCATCTGGGACCTGCTCGACGTCGAGCTGCCGATCGTCTGCGGCCTCAACGGCGCGGCCGCCGGGCTGGGCGCGTCGATCGCCCTCCTGTGCGATCTGATCGTGATGGCCGACACGGCCGTCATCGTCGACCCCCACGTCAACGTCGGCCTCGTCGCCGGCGACGGCGGCGCGGCCATCTGGCCGCTGCTGCTCGGCCCGCTGGCCGCCAAGCGGCACCTGCTGCTCGGGGAACCGCTGACGGCCGCCGACGCGCAGCGCCTCGGCGTCGCCGCCGAGGTGTGCCCGACGGCGGACGTGGGGGAGCGGGCGATGGGCTGGGCCCGCCGCCTCGCCGCCGGCGCCCCGATCGCCATCCAGGGCACCAAGCAGGCGGTCAACGCCCAGCTCAAGCTGGCGCTGCTGACCAGCTTCGACGTCTCCACGGCGCTCGAGATCCCGTGCCTCCTCTCGGCCGACCACGCCGAGGCCGTCGAGGCGTTCGTCGCCGGCCGGCGGCCGGTGTTCGAGGGCCGCTGATGAACCCGGTCATCGAGTCGATCATGACGACCCGCGCCATGCGCCGCTTCACCGCCGGCCTGTCTCGGACGACGAGCTGCGCCAGTGCCTGCGGGCCGCCCAGCAGGCACCGAGTGGGGGCAACGTCCAGCCGCAGCAGTACCTGGTCGTGACGGACCCGGCGCGGCGGGCCGTCGTCGCCCGCTGGTACCGCGCCGCCTTCGACCGCTACGAGGCCTCGCTGCCGGATCCGACGGAGTTCCGCGACGAGGCCCAGGCGGCCTCGTGGCGACGGACGCGGGACGCCAGCCGCTACCTCGCCGACCACCTCGCCGACGCGCCGGCGCTGGTGCTGTTCCTCCAGCCGATCATCCCGTGGACGCCTCGCGACGAGACGGGCGAGATGGACATCGGTCGCCTCGACGCCAGCGTCTACCCGGCCGTGCAGAACTTCTGCCTCGCCGCCGCGCCCTCGGGCTGGGCACGGCCCTGACGACCGTCATCCGCATCCACACCGCCGACGTGCTGGCCGAGCTCGGCGTGCCCGATGGCCGCTTCGAGATCGCTGCCCTGGTCCCCGTCGGCCGGCCCGCCGGCCGGTTCGGCGTGGCGCCGCGCAAGCCGGCCGATGCCGTGACGCACTGGGACACGTGGGGCGACCGCCGCTACAAGGGCACCTGACCTCAGACTCGGGTACGGGCGGAGCTACCCGACCGTCCGGCCAACTGACGCTTGATCCCCGCCGGGCCCCGCCAGCGATCGATCGTGGTGGTCAGCGCCCGCTCCGCGTCGACATCGCCGCCGAAGGCCTTGATCGACAGCGCCGGCTCGATGTTGGCGACGGCGAGGATGGCCCCCGTAGCGCCCAGTGGCCCGGCCGCCGACAACAGCCACGGCGACCCGACGTAGAGCGCGCCGGCGAAGCGGTCGAGAGTGCGCAGCAGCTCGCGACGCGTCGCCTGAGGAGTCCTTCACCCCGCGACGCCCGCAGCCGAGAGCTGTGGGAGCACGTCGACGTCGATGCCCGGCGCGGACATGGCTGGGAAGTGGTAGCCGAAGACGGGGACGACGCCGGCTGCCGCGACGACCGCCGCGTAGTAGCGCTCGAGGTCGGCCGACCCGGGCGGCGTCAGGGCCAGCACGCCGTCGGCGCCCGCGCCAGCTGCCTCGGACGTCAGCCGCACGGCCTGCCGCGTCGACGGCGCACCCGTGCCGGCGATCACCGGGACGCCGGCGGGCACGGCCGTGCGCACGGCGCCGACCAGCGCCACCCGTTCGTCGGGGTCGAGTGTCGCCGCCTCACCGGTGGATCCGGCGATGACGATCGCCGTCATGCCCTCGTCGGCGAGCGAGGCGGCCAGATCGGCGGTGGCCGCGGCATCGAGGGCGCCGCCGTCGTCGAACAGCGTGACGAGGGCGACGCCAACGCCGGCGAACAGCGGGGCGTCCATCGACGCCGACCCTAGGCCGACTGTGCGGTGAGCGGTGAGCGCGCCAGGCGCGCTCACCGCTCACATCGCACCGCGGCGGCTGGGCGTTCCTACACTGCGCCGATGGACGACGCCGACGGCAACGAACATTCCGAGCCGGTCGCCGTGGCGTCGTACGCCACGGAGGGCGAGGCCGAGGTCGCCCAAGCGAAGTTGCGGGCGTTCGGCATCGAGTCGGCGCTCGACGACCAGATCGAGGGCGGCACGATCGCCGTCGAGGGCGAACCAGGAGTGATCGTGCAGGTTCGGGCGGTGGACGCCACGGACGCGCAACGCATCCTCACTGATGAAGAGGAGCCGGGTCAGCCGGACGCCGATTTCCGAGTAGCCGGCTATCGTGCGGTCGTGGACGGCTCGGCTGTGGCCGCGACCCCCACGCAGCGGTTCATCGGCAGGACGGGCGAGCGCACGTTGCTGCGCCACCTGCTGCGTGACGCCGGACAGGGCCAGCTGGCGATCGTCGTCGTGTATGGCGTCCCAGGTGCGGGGAAGACCGCGCTCCTCGAATGGACGGCCGACACCGCCAGGCGCGGCGCCGCCGAGGTCCTGTGGGCCTCCGGGTATGAAGGCTCGTTGCCGCTCGCCGCGGTGAGCCGCCTCGTGGCGCCCTTTCGAGAGTTGACCGACGTCCTGAGGACGGCCGGTCCGAGCGGCGTCGGCAGCGGTCCACTGGACACCGCGCTCGGCGCATCGGCGACGAGCGATCTGCCGCGCTCGATCGTCGACGTGCTCGTCAGTCGGGCCCATCGTCGTCCCCTCGTCGTGCTGCTCGACGACGTCCAGGATCTCGGCGACGCGTCGCGGGCCGTGCTCAGTGACACGTTGGTCGGCCTCGACGACACCGGCGCTCGCCAACGTCTGCAGCTCCTCGTCGTCCTCAGCGCCCGGTCGCCTGTCGAGTCCGAGAGCTTGGCGGGACGGGCGATGCGCCTCCACGCGGCGCGCACGTTGACGTTGGGCGGCTTCGATGATCAGGAGACCTTCGAGTTCATCGCTGCCGCAGGACGGCGACCGCACAGGGCGCAGGTCAGGGAGCTGCGCGAGCAGACGGGCGGCCTGCCGCTCCTGATCGAGAGCGAGGTGCAGCGATGGCGAGCGCCGTCCGCCGCCTACGGCGGGCGCCCCGCCCGATACGGCCGCCGACGGCCGCGTGCGGACCATCTCCGACGCCCTTCGGCTGCGGTTCGATCAGGTCGACGAGTCGACATTGCGCACCATGCAGCGGGCGGCCGTGCTCGGCGACCCGTGGAACCCGCGCGAATTGGCCGCCGTCGCCGAGCTCAGCGTCGCCGAGATCCACGCCGCGACCGAGGCCGCGGAGCGAGCGCGACTGGTCGATCGGGGTGGGAACAGCGTGCGGTTCGCCCACCCGCTCGTGCGTGCCGAGCTGCTCGATCGGCTGTCCGCCGCCGAGCGAGCGGACGCGCACCGCTCGATCGCCGAACGACTGGCGACGCACTACGCGGCCGCCGGTCCGATCGACGACGAGGTGCACCTTCCGGATCACCGACCATCTCCTCCGCGCCGGCCCGGCAGTCGACGACTCGGAGCTTGCCGACAAGGCGCTTCGTGCTGGCCGCATCGCCATGCGCTGGTCGGCGTACGACCAGGCCGCTCGATTCCTCACGGCGGCGGCCAGGTCGGCGGCCGATCTGCCCGCCGACGAAGTCGCCAGGCGCTGTCTCGAGGCCGGTCACGCGGCGTACTACGACTACGACCACGACCTCGCCGAGTCCCTCCTCGCCGACGCCATCTCGTACGCCCGCCAGGCGGGCGACGACGCGGTGCGGCTCGCGCGCCGCCGTGCTCCTCACGCGCATGCGAGGTGGCGCCCGCGACCCGCCCGTGGGACGAGGTCGACGTGACCGAGTTGGGCGATGCCTTGGACGACCATCCCGCCGTCGACGTCGGCGTGCTGGTGCAGGCCGAGGCGGCGCTGGCGGAAGCGCCTCATCGGGTCGGGCCGAGGTGACAGCGCCGAGTCGATCCTGGCGTCGGCGCGTCGATCCGCCGTCGACGTCGGGCAGGACCGATCGACTGCCGACGCTCTCGGGCGGCTGGACTTCGCGGCTGGCATCCAGCCGATTGACGATGCTCGATCTCCACGCCGCCGACGAGCTGTTCGCCAGCGCGCTGGCGCACGCCGTCGATGCCGGCAATCCCCTGCTCGAAGCGCTTGGGCCGATCCCGCCGCGCGGTGGTCGGCTTGTTGCGCGGCGACATCGGTCGGTCGCACGCCGAGCTGGTCGAGGTCGAGCAGCAGACGATCGCCGGCGGGTTCTGGGGCGAGGCCGGACTCGCAGCTGCCCTGCTGGCCTTCGCCGAGGTCATCGCCGGCAGTCCCGGTGCGGCGGAGCGGGTCGAGCCGGCGCATCGGCGCTGGCGGCGCACCAACAACCCGTGGAACGCGGCGATCCTGGCGGCTGTCGTTCCGGTGCTCGTCGCCCGAGCGGCCGCGCCGCGAGGTCGCTGCACACGACACGGCGTCGGTCTGGGCCGGCCCGACCGACCTGCCCACCCCGTCGACGTTCGCCGCCTTGGCCGCCGTCGAGGCACATGATGTAGCGGCCGTCCGCCGGGTCTTGGAGACAGCGTCGTGGCGTCAAGGATTCCGCGGTCCACCGACCATGAACAGCATCGCCGTACCCACCGCGTTGGTCGAGGTGGGCGATCTGCTCGGCGACCGTGCGATGGTGCGCGACGGCGTCGTCGCGCTCCACCAGCTGGACGAGCGCGGAGTGCGTACGACGATGCCGTGGCCGGCGTCCGTCGCCCGGTTGTTGGCCGTCGGCTCCCGCCACGCCGAAGACCATCGACGATGCCCGCCGTCACCTCGCGCGCCGCCTTCCACCTGGTCGATCGGGAAGGTCTGGCGCCGGAGCGGGCGAAGTGCCTGCTGGAGCTGGCCCGCGTCGCCGCCGCCAGCGGCGCCACCGGCGAGGCGGGAACGGCCATGGCCGAGGCGGTGCAGGCCTTCGACGAGCAGTCGATGCACGGTTGGGTCGCCCGCTGTGACGAGGTCGGGCGGGACTTGCGCCTCCCGCCGACCGTCGGGTCGTCCGGCCTGATCCGCGAGCGAACGATCCTGACGGACGACGTCGTGGGTTCGACGCTGTCGAACGTCCGCCTCGGCGACGTGCTGTACCTCGAGCAGCTCAAGGTGCACGACCGCATCCTCCGCGAACGGCTGAAGGAGTTCCGTGGCGTCGAGATCAAGCACACCGGTGACGGGTTGAACGCCGTGTTCAACGATCGGGCCGACGCCGTGCACTGCGCGCTCGCCGCGCAACGCGGGACTTCGACGCGTGGAACCGTGACGAACCCGAGTTGGCGCTGCAGATCCGCTGTGGCATCGCCCACGGTCCGCTCGTGCCCTCGGGCAGCGACTTCTACGGTCTCGTGCAATCCGAGGCGGCGCGGGTGTGCACGCTGGCCGGCGCTGGCGAGGTGCTGGCGACCGCTCGCGGTGATGGACGATTGTCCACCCGACGTCGTGGCGACGAGTCTCGGGCGGCGGACGTTGCGCGGCCTGCCGGACGACATCGAGGTCTTTCGGCTCACCGAGCGCGGGCGAGACGGGCAGTGATCCGTCTGATGTTGGTGGCCAGCGGGACTTCCGACGGGCGGTCACCAGCACCCCACCCGCCTCCATCTCCCACAGCGATGGATCCTTGCGCAGAGCGACGCGCAGGAGCCGGCGATCCAGGACGCGATGGCTCGGCGTTATCCCCGTCCTATCCGGACACTGCGATGGCGACCTTCTGTGTGCGCTCGCAATCCACTTCAGCGCGCTTCATACCCCGCTCGGCGCCGCGCCCGCGCCCGTGGGAGGGTCGACGACAAGGTGCTCCAGACTCGGCGATCGGCACGGCTGTCTCGGAATGAAGCGCAGCCCATCGCGAGACCTCCGTCCGGTCCTCGACGCCAGATGCCGCACGCCGCTCGACGGCGTTCGGTAGCGCCGGAGAGCCGGCGATCGAGGATGATCGGCCGGAGCGTTATCCCCGCAGTATTCGGACGCTCCGCGTGTTTTGGACCAAGCAGGGCAGTGGGCGCCGAGCATCGGGCCCACCGCCCGGCCCATCCACCGATGGTCGTTCGGCGCTTGGTGGACGCGGGGTTGCAACGTCGCCACGATCGGGAAGAGTTGCTCCGAAGATACAAATCGGAAACGAAGGAGGCGTTCAGAATGGCGAGCGAGCACACCGTCGCTGACGACATCGTCTATGACCTCATCAGCATCCAGTATCACGCCCTGAAGGCCGCCGAGGTCTACGACAAGTTCTTGGAGGACGCTCATTCGAGTGAGCACGAGGACGTGGCAACGTTCATCAGACGATGCAAGGCGGAGGACGAGCAGCGTGCCGTGCGCTGCCATGAGATCCTGGGTCAGTTGACTCGGTCAGGGATCGGCTGAGCCAACGGCCAGCGCACGGGTGCCGGTCACCGGTGAGAGCGTGCGCTGGGCGTCGGAGGCGTGAGGGGCAACGACGGAGTCGGGGATTCCAACAGCGGCAGGCAGCGCCGGCGGGCGCTTTCGTGTTGTCCCCGAAACGTTCGGCCAATGCCGCTCATGCCCGCAGTCACCGGGTCCACCGGCTCGTGCCGACTCGTTCGCCCGGTGTTCGTCCCTCACGTGTCGGTCAGCGGCGGTTCGGCAGGGGGATCGTCGAATCGACGGTCGCTCCGGCGGGCTCGTGTCTGAGCGCTCAGATGGTGTCTGTGGCGTGCGTCCTCCGGCGTGGCGGGGCGCCGCGGCTCGATGATCGGTGAGCAGGCGGCGGCGTTGCGTCAGGCGTGGCCTGCTGCGGTAGCGACTCGGCTTCCTTGGCGTGCTGCTGGGCGGGGCCGGTGGGGCCGGCGTGGGGCTGGGCCGCTGTGGTCTCGGCGGTGACGCGTTCGGTGGTGGCCAGCTTGAGCTGGTAGGGCTTGTACCACTGGGCCTGGTAGTCGTCGCGCTCGGTGATGCCGACGAGGACGCCTCCGGCGCCGATTTGGAGGGCCTTGCCGGCGGCGAGGTCGTCTTGGACCCGCCGGCTGATGGCCCGCAGCGGACGGAAGAAGAGGATGCCAAGGATGAGGACGACGCCGGGCAGTGCGAGGGCGTCGACCAGCCCGAGGGAGTACTCCTGCCAGCTCATGATGGGTTTCCCCGTCCGGCGGCGCCCTGGCTGACGGCCGGCAAGTCGCGCCGATCGCCTCGCTGATCGCCCGAGCTGGTCACGATCCACCTCCTGCGTCGGAGATCGCCTCTGTCGGATCGACAGCTTCTTGGTAGGTGATAAGCCATCGATCCACCGGCAATGTTATCCACAGGATATGGGTAAGTTCCGTCACATTCTGGTTGAAATCGCCACGATCCCGCCGGATACTCATAGGAGCATGCCGATTCAGCGACGCCGTCGGACGCGCAGCTGTCACTGACGAAGGGAGCACCGCCATGGGCAAGCGGGAACAAGCAGACCCCGACGTGGACGTGGAGTTCACCAAGGTGACGATCTCCATGCCTCGATGGATGCACGAGGACCTGCGCCGGCGCGCCCGCCGACGTGGGATCAGCGTGACCGAACTGATGCGCCGGGCCGTCGCCCTCGATGCCGTCGTCTTCGACCCAGACCACCCGGCACGCGAGATCGTGCTGCGCGACGGCGACGCAGCGACCGAGCGGATCCTGCACCCGCTATAGCCATAGGCCCGCCGACACAACGTTGCGCGACTACGAACGACCATCCACGTCCCGGCGTTCCAGGACGCGCCTGCCCGGCATTATCCCCGTCGTTCGACGACAGTTTCGAGGTGAGCGGATCGAGCGCAAATCTCGGACGCGAGCTTGGCCGGGAGACCGCCTATACGGTGGTGTGATGCCGCCGCCCCCACCAGCCCAGGTTGTGAACCTCGACCAGAAGCTCGCGTTGTTCCACGACCACTGGTCGCCGCGCACGGTGGCTGAGTTCAACGGGCACGACGTCATGGTCGTCAAGGTCAAGGGCGAGTTCGTCTGGCATCATCACGATGACACGGACGACTTCTTCCTGGTGCTCAAGGGCCGCTTGACGATCCGCTTGCCCGACCGGGAAGTCGTCCTCCGGCCGGGTGAGCTGTTCGTTGTACCTGTCGGACTCCAGCATCAACCAGTCGCCGAGGAGGAGACGGAGCTCCTGCTCATCGAGCCGAGTGGGACGCCCAACACCGGCGACGCCGCAACTGCGGCCGCCCCACTGACCATCTAATCAGTTGCAGCGAAATCGAGCGCCGCCAGCCGGCGGTAGCGGACACGTCGAGTCGTGGTTATCGCGCGCCGGTATCGGATGCGTCGTGTCGCACGGCATCGTAGAGGCCCGTCGATGGGACGTCGCGGTCATTGGGTCATGAACCGTGTTTGCGTGCGGTGAGCCACATGAACTCGGACGCGAGGCGAACGCCGACACCCGCGCACGACGTCGTCATCACGACGGCGCCGCCCCCATCGGGCTCGCGATGAGCCCGATGGGAGCGTCCCTCAAGTGGGGTCAGCCGCGCTGGATCGGGACGCGGCTCGCCGCAGCCTTGGTCTGGTCGATCGGCAACCGGACCTCGAGCACGCCGTCCTTGTAGGTCGCGTCGATGTCCTTCTCGCTCGTCCCTGACGGGAGCAGCAACGTACGCGTGAACGAACCGTAGCGGACCTCGGATCGCCGAATGTTCCTCTCCTCGGTCCTCCTCTCCTCGCGCCGCTGGCCCTGGATTCGAAGCGTTCCGTCCTGGACCGTGATCTCGATGTCATGGTCGGGGTCGACGCCCGGCAGATCGGCACGGACCACGAGGTCGTCGTCATCCATGAACTCCTCGACCTTGAACTGCTCCTCCTCGCTGCGCCAGTCCTCGAACGGCCAGAGCCGATCGAAGAACCGGGAACTGAAGACATCGGGCCACCGGGAGCCCTGTTCGCGACGTTCGATCGCCATGTGATCTCCTTTCGCAATCGCGTTCCTGCAGGGGCCTTTCGGTCCCCGATCCCCACGTCTACCCGATTTGCCGGCTCGCTACCCACCACTGGGGACAGCCGTGGCCCGGATCGGAAGGCGGCCATACGCTGCGGCGCGGTGACCATCCCGACGTGACGTCCGGCTCCCGCGTCCGAACCCACGCTGAGCCGAGCTGGCTCCGCGCAGACCCAAGCACCGCGGGCCCGCGTGCAGGATCTCGCACAGTTGGCGCTCGGGTCCATCGTTGGCGAGACCGATCGACGGCTCGCCGCTCGCGCCGGCGTTCACCGCGAGCACTCATCGGCCCTGCGGCCGACAACCGTGAAAGCCGTCCGACAACGAGCGCCGACAATGCGCGGCCGCGGGTGACCTGCGACGTGTCCGGGAAGTGCCATTACACGGGTGATGTGTGCCACGAACGCAGAGGAGGCATCGATGTAGAAGGTCGAAGCACTGATGCGGTGCTGTGCCAGAGATGGAGGAAGGCCCTCCGGGATCGCCCTGCAGGGGGAGGTCTCAAACCACCGCAAGCTGCGTCGGTCAAGAGCCGGGGTGGTGAGCGTTGCGGAAAAGGCGCGCCGAGAGTGCGTCAGGTATGAGCTGAGAAGGCGAGTGGAAGCGAACCGCTGATGACGTGTCGAAAGTGTATAGATGGCATCGAAACCGGGGGATGATCACCTGTCCCGGGATGAGCCTGGGGGCAACCTGCTTACTGCCCAGGTGGTGTCCGGCATGGAGGCGGCGCGAGCTCAGCTCGGGCTCTGGTATGGAACGTGGGAACCTGTCGCCCCGATACGGCGGCCGGTCATTGGGCCGTGATGGCCGGCCGGTCGCGAGAGGGAGGACTCCAAGCAGCGGGAACTGTGAGGGGCAGAGTACCGATGCGGGGCACAGGGACGGACCAGCTCGTAGTAGCGGTGATGCCTGGTAATGCGGGCGGAGCGAAGGGGCTGGGTCATTCAGGCATGTCTGGTGGTCAACCGTGATCGTGCGGGAGGAGCCGGTGGGCATGTCAAAGCCGGAGACGGTCAAGTCGTTTGAGATTTCCAAGCGGGTGGTGTGGGAGGCCTATGAGAAGGTCAAGGCCAACGAAGGGGCTGCGGGTGTCGACGGGGAGTCGATCGCAGAGTTCGAACGGGACCTGAAAGGGAACCTCTACAAGCTCTGGAATCGGATGTCCTCGGGGACGTACTTCCCGCCGCCGGTGCGTGCGGTGGAGATACCGAAGGCAGCAGGCAAGGGTGTCCGCGTGCTCGGCGTACCCACCGTGTCGGACCGGATCGCCCAGACGGTCGTGCGGTCGTATCTGGAGCCGGAGGTGGAACCACTGTTCCATCCCGACTCCTACGGCTACCGGCCGGGGCGGTCCGCGCTCGACGCGGTGGCGACATGCCGGCAACGATGCTGGAAGAAGGACTGGGTGATCGACCTCGACATCCGGGCCTTCTTCGACAGCTTGGACCATGACCTTGTGATGCGGACGGTGTCGAAGCACACGGACCTGCGGTGGGTTCTCCTCTATGTGGAGCGATGGCTCAAGGCGCCGCTTCAGATGGGGGACGGCACCTTGGTGCAACGAGTTCGGGGAACCCCACAGGGTTCGGCGATCTCGCCCCTGTTGGCGAACCTCTTCCTCCACTACGCGTTCGACAGGTGGCTGACCCGGGAGTTCCCGACGGTCAGCTTCGAGCGCTACGCGGATGATGCGGTGGTTCACTGCGCGACCAAGGCCCAGGCACAGCAGGTGCTGGGGGCCATCGTCGAGCGGATGGCGCAGATCGGGTTGGAGTTGCATCCAGACAAGACGCGCATCGTGTACTGCAAGGACGCCACCCGCCCGGGCTCACACGAGCACCAGCGGTTCAACTTCCTGGGGTACACGTTTCGTCCCCGACTGGCAAAGAGCAGACACGGGAACTTCTTCGTGAGCTTCTTGCCGGCGGTCGGTGACGACGCCAAGAAGACGATCGGACGGGAGATCCGCTCCTGGCGGCTCAACCGGCGCAGCGATCTGGCCCTCAAGGACCTTGCACGCATGGTCAATCCCATCGTGCAAGGGTGGATCAACTACTACGGACGCTTCTACAAGTCCCTGTTGTATCCCCTCTTCCGCCGACTCAACGAGCACCTCGCTCGCTGGGCGTCGCGGAAATACAAACGGCTGCATCACCACCATGCCCGAGCGGTGCATTGGTTGCGGAGCGTCGCGAGACGCGACCCGACACTCTTTGCGCACTGGCGGCTGGGGGTACGACCCTGACGGCTGAATGATGGGAGCCGGATGAGTCGAGAGGCTCACGTCCGGTTCTGAGAGAGCCGGGGGGTGCGATTCCCCCCGGCCACTCGACCCGCGGGCTGGACTGTGGGTTATCGAAGCATGCTGCCGGGTGCTTGTCGAGCTGTTCGTGGTCAGTGGGTCACGGCTCGTCGGTGTCGACGAGGAGGTGTCCGTCGCCGCCGAGCAGGAAGGCGAAGCGGGCGAGGTCGGCGCGCAGTTCGTCGATGGTGAGCAGCCCGAAGGTGAACTGGTGGTAGGACGCGGCCACGCGACGGTCGTTCAGCCAGTCGCTGAGGAACTCCAGCATCTCGCGCAGCTCGACGGCCTCGTCGGGTTGCAGAATGGGGACGCAGGCGCGTCGTTGTGAGGTGAGGACCCGGTTCGGCACGCCGGCGCCTCCAGGCGCTTCGGCGTGCCAGAGGGGCAGTGATCCCTCGAGGTCGGACGCAGGCGCGTCGTTGTGAGGTGAGGACCCGGTTCGGCACGCCGGCGCCTCCAGGCGCTTCGGCGGCCGCATCGAATGTCGGACGCAGGCGGCGTCGTTGTGAGGTCGGGACCCGGTTCGGCACGCCGGCGCTTCCAGGCGCTTCGGCGGCCGCACGGAATTCGGACCGGGCGCGTCGTTGTGAGGTCGGGGCCCGGTTCGGCACGCCGGCGCTTCCAGGCGCTTCGGCGGCCGCATGGATTTCGGACGCGGGCGCGTCGTTGTGAGGTGAGGACCCGGGTTCGGCACGCCGGCGCCTCCAGGCGCTTCGGCGTGCCAGCGGGGCATGATCCCTCGAGGTCGGACGGGGGCGCGTCGTTGTGAGGTGAGGGCCCGGTTCGGCACGCCGGCGCCTCCAGGCGCTTCGGCGGCCGCATGGAACTCGGCCGCAGGCGCGTCGTTGTGAGGTGAGGACCCGGTTCGGCACGCCGGCGCCTCCAGGCGCTTCGGCGGCCGCATCGAATGGGGATGACATGAACTCCCCGTCTGATAGTGGTAGGGCCGAACCGCCGGCTGAGGGAGGGCCCAATGGGCGACGGCATGCCGTACCACCTCGAGAAGGGTCCGCTGCTGCGGGTCATCGAGAGGAACCTGAACGCCGATCGGGCGACGATGCAGGCGACGCTCGCCGCGTTGCGGGCTCCGGCTGTGCCGGGCTCGTTCGATTGGCTGACGAACGCTGTGCCTCCGCTCTGGAGCGACCCCGCGTTCAGCAAGCCAGGCGCGCCTCCGGCCACGACGACGCGCGAGCACATCATCAAGCGGTGGTTCGGATACGAACGCGACGCCGCTGGCAATTGGACAAACCCGACCCGCCTTCTCCGACCACGGACTACTGGATCGGCTACCGGGGTGATGTCGACCGAATCGTCCGTGAGGCGTTGGCGTGGGCGGTGGAGCTGGCGCTCAGCACCGGGTCGAAGGCGGGGTCGGACCCGTGGCCGATCGAGCTGTTCTGGAAGTGTCCCGCACCGTGGTTCGAGGCCTGGGTCGTCAGCCGCAAGAGCGAGCAGAAGAACACCGGAGTGGTGACGGTGATCATGGTCTCGCCATCGCACAGGGGCGCCATCGTGGCGAGCAGCCCCATCGCCACGAGCCCGACAGCCTCACCGGCCACTGGCGGGCACCCGGTACCGAGCACTGAGGACGACTACGAGTGGCGGGGCAGGTCCCTCACCCGAGGCCGGGTCGCCCCGTGGTGAAAGCTGTCGACCGTGACTACGCCACCTGGGTCGTCTCGCAGAAGGAACACCAGATCATCGACCTCGATCGAGCGGTGCACGAGAACACGGCCGAACCGCAGCCGATCGGGGGCTGGCAGATCCCGGAGCTGGCGCGGTGGGAGGGCACGGGCGAGGTCGTCGTCGTGGCGCCGTCGATGGCGGCCGGCGGCGTCAAGCACGACGGGAAGGTGTGACATGCAAGAGCCGACACCGCCCAACTGGGAGGACGAGCTGAGCCCCGAGGAGCTCGAACGGTTACCGTCAGCTCGATCCGACGAGGCTGATGGACACGTTGCGTGAGGACGTCGCGCTGGCGGTGGCCATCGTGCGTGCCGACACGCGTCCGAGCCTTCGTGCGTGGTTCAGCGAGGGAGAGGGCGGGCAAGGAAACGGGCGGCTGGGAGTTCGAGGAAGAGCGCACCGGACCGATCGGGCCGTCGCACGGTCGGCGTCGAGTGGCACTGGTTCGGTGTGCACAACGACGCCAATCGTGACCCCGGCGCCTTCAACGGCATCCCGGCCAGCGGGCGCGGCGTCACAGTCCACGGCTTCAGCCTGCTGGGCGTGGAGGACGAGCGCTTGGTGGTGCGGCGGTACGTTGATTGGGCGGGGCTCTTCGCCCAACTCGGACTGACGCTGAACTGGCGCACCCCGGTGTCGCCCGACGCCGTGCCAGCCGACGCAGAATCGTGACGCCTTCGTCGTCGGGCGGGCCGGCGGTGATCGGCAGCGCGGCGTCATCGGACAGCGTGGCCGTCGCCGGGAGCGCCGGGACCGCCGGCAGCGTCGGGGTCGCCGGGAGCGCCGGGACCGCCGGCAGCGTGGCCGTCGCCGGCAGCTCGGCGACCGCCGGGAGCGTGGCGGTGGCCGGCTGCGTGGCGACCGCCGGGAGCGTGGCGGTGGCCGGCAGCGTCGGCACCGCCGGGAGCCTCGGCGTCGCCGGCAGCGTGCTGACGATCTTCGGCGTCGGGATCCGGGCGTGCATCGCGACGGTCGGATGTGTCGGCTGCCGCCGCTGTGTGGCGTGCGTCGGGTGCATCGACTGTGTGGACTGCGTGGGATGCGTCGGTTGCCGAGGGCTGCGTGGCGCGGTGGGGCAGCGCGGCCGGCGCGGACGGTAGCGCTGCGTCGCGGAGGGCGGTGTGACCGATGGCACTACTCTCGGCGCCACCATGACCATCAACACGCTGGCGGACATCCTCCGCGACCATGCCGACGAGCGCCCCGACGCCACGTCGCTGATCCTCGGTGACCGCCGTGTGACCTGGGCCCAACTGTACGAGCGGGCCAGCCGGGTCGCCGCCGGGCTGGCCGCAGCCGGCGTGGGCAACCAGGATCGCGTGGCCTTCCTCGACAAGAACGGCATCGAGCACTTCGAGGTGTTCTTCGGGGCGGCGCTGGCCAACGCCGTCTGCGTCGACGTGAACTGGCGGCTGGCCCCGCCGGAGATCGAGTTCATCGTCAACGACGCGCAGGCCAAGCTGCTCGTCGTCGGGCCCGACTTCGTGCCCGTGCTGGACGCCATCGGCGACCGCCTGGCGACCGCCACCACGGTGCTCGTCATCGCCGGGCCCGATGGCACCCGCCACGAGAAGCACCAGGACTACGACGAGTGGGTCGCCGCCCACGCCCCGCTCGACCCGCACACCCCGAGCGCTCCCAGCGACGTCGCCTTCCAGCTCTACTCGAGCGGCACGACCGGCCGGCCGAAGGGCGTCATGCTGAGCAACGACAACTTCTTCGCTCTGCTGCCGCTGGCCCAGGAGATGTGGGAGTTCTTCCCGGGTGGCGTCAGCCTCGTCGCCATGCCGCTGTTCCACATCGGCGGCGGCGGGTGGGCGGTGGCCGGCATGTACGTCGGGATGACGAGCGTGATCCTGCGCGATCTCGACCCCGCGGCGCTCGTCCGGCTGATCCCGGAGTACCGCATCACGCACGCCTTCGTCGTGCCCGCCGTCCTGCAGTTCCTGCTGATGGTGCCCGGGGCGGAGGACGCCGACTACTCCACGCTGCGGGTCGTCGTGTACGGCGCGTCGCCGATCAGCGAGGACGTGCTGGCCCGCAGCGTGGCGATGCTCGGCTGCAAGTTCTGGCAGGCCTACGGGTTGACGGAGACGACCGGCGCGATCGTCAACCTGCCGCCCGAGGACCACGACCTGTCGGGCGACCGCCGCCACCGGCTGCGCTCCTGCGGCCGGCCCGGCCCAGGCGTCGAGTTGCGCCTCGTCGACCCGGACACCGGCGACGACGTCCCGCAGGGCGACGTCGGTGAGATCTGGGTGCGTGGACGGCAGGTGATGAAGGGGTACTGGAACAACGACGCGGCCACCCGCGAGGCGATCGACGAGGACGGCTGGTTCCGCTCCGGCGACGCTGGCTACCTCGACCAGGACGGGTACCTCTTCATCCACGACCGCGTCAAGGACATGATCGTCTCGGGCGCCGAGAACGTGTACCCCGCCGAGATCGAGAACGTGCTGATGGCCCATCCGGCGATCGCCGACGTCGCGGTCATCGGGGTGCCCGACGAGAAGTGGGGCGAGACCGCCAAGGCGGTCGTCGTGAAGGTGCCCGGCAGCGACCCGACGGAGGAGGAGATCATCGCCTTCTGCCGCCAACGTTTGGCCAAGTTCAAGTGCCCGTCGAGCGTCGACTTCGTCGACGCGCTGCCGCGCAACCCCAGCGGCAAGGTCCTCAAGAAGGACCTGCGCGAGCCCTACTGGGCCGGCCGCGATCGACGCGTGTCCTGAGCCACTTCTTGGCGACGCTCACGCCGATCACCGATGCCGAGCTGGACGCGCTGCTGGCCGACGGGGCGCCGATCGGTGACCGCCTCCGCCAGCGGGTCGTGACGTTCGTCCAGGCCCGCCGCGTGATCGCGACCCTCGACCAGCGGCCGCCGCCGGTCGAGGCCGCGGTGATCGGCAGGATCGATCGCCCGCACGACGGCGACGACCCGTACTTCGATCCGACAGACGCCACGCGTCCTCCGCCGATCCTGTTCGAGCGACAGCTCGAGGATGGTGACGAGACGTTCCGCCTGCACGTGCGGATCGGCTACTGGGACCGCGACGTCGGCGGGGTGATCGTGCCAGCCGACCCGGCGACGTTTCGCACCGACCTCACCTCGGTGCCGGGGTTCTTCACGTGGCTGGTCCCACAGACCGGCCGGCACCTCCCGGCAGCGCTCGTGCACGACGGCCTCGTGCTCGACAAGGACAAGGTGCGGACGTACATCGGACCGGATGTCGATCGGGTCACCGCCGACCGCATCTTCCGCGACGGCATGCGCGACCTCGACACGAGCCTCATCCGTCGATGGGTGGTCTGGACCGCGGTGGCCATCGCCACCGCTTGCGTCACAGCCGTCGTTCGTGCGCAAGTGGTGGTGGCGATTCGTGATCGCCGTCACGGCGGTGATCATCGTCGCGCTCGGTGGTCTGGCCACGATCGACCTGTTCGACTGCCGGGATGCCCTGCCGTGGATGGGGGACCGGCCACTGTGGCAGGAGCTGCTGTTCGGGGCCGGCATGGCGATTGCCGTGCCGCTCGTGCTGGCCCTCGTGCTGTGGCACGGACAGCGGGCGGCCGGTGCCATCGCCGGCATCGCGCTGGCCTTCGTGCTCCACGTCACGCTGGCCCTCGTCGTGTTGCTCAGTCTGTACTCACTGGCCGAGAACATCCGGCGGCCGAAGTTCAAGGAGATCGGGTTGGCGCTGCTGGGACTCCTGTTGGCGGGCGCCATCCCGATCGCCTTCGTCTGGTGGGCGTGCCACTGACGTGCGCCATCAGTGACGCGCGTCGAAGCAGGCTCGGAATCGCTCCAACGCCTGATCGATGTGCTCGACGTCGATCGCCCCGTAGCCGATGACGAATCCGGCCGGTGCCGGCTGCATGAAGGCGTGCGGGCGCAACGTGAACACGCGCACACCGCGCGCCGCAGCGGCACGCATGATGTCACGACAGTCGTCGGCCGAGCGTCCAGGGGCCAGCGCAGCAACGTGCAATCCGGCCTGGGACGGCAGCACCTCGAGGTGACCGGCGAACGCGGCGGTGAGGATCTCGACGACGAGCTCGTGGCGGGCCTGGTAGAGGTTGCGCATCCTGCGCAGGTGGCGGGCGTACCAGCCGCGCTCGAAGAAGCTGGCCAACGCCGCCTGCGGCGCCGCCGGGCTGTACCAGTCCGTCACGTACTTGGCCGCCTGTACGGCACGCCGCAGGGCAGGCGGCACGACGACGAAGCCGAGTCGTAACGACGGCAGCATCGTCTTGGAGAACGAGCCCGCGTAGATCACGCGGCCCGTCGTGTCCATGCCCCGCAGCGCGTCGATGGGACGACCGCCGTAGCGGAACTCGCTGTCGTAGTCGTCCTCGACGATGACGGCGTCGTGCCGCTCGGCCCAGTCGAGCAGTTCCATCCGGCGGCGCAGCGACATCGTCATCCCGAGTGGGTGCTGGTGGGCCGGTGTGACGTAGATGAGCGTGGCGTCGTCCGGTAGGCCCTGGACGACGAGGCCCTCGTTGTCCACCGGGACGCCGACGACGTGGTGACCGAGCGAGCCCAGCAGCACGCGGGGTGGTCCGTACCCGGGGTCCTCCACGGCCACGGTGGCGCCCGGCGCCAGCACGGCGCGGGCCACCACGTCGACCCCCTGCTGCAGACCCTGTGTCATGACGATGTCGTCGGCCGTCGTCACGACGGCGCGGCGAAGTGGCGAGGTGACGGGCGATCGCCTCCCGCAGCGCGAGGTTCCCCGCCGGGTGTCCGTACGGTTCGGACGACGCGCCGCCAAGACGGTGCTCGTGGGCCAGCAGCCGGCGCCACGACTCGTACGGGAAGCGGGCGAGGTCGGGCAAGCCGCTGCGCAGATCGAGCTCGGCGGGCTCGTCGAACGCGCTGGGGAGCGCCACCTCGTCCCACGCCGGCTGAGCCCGGACGGCGCTGGCCGGCATCGCCGACGGGTCGACCGGCCGGACGTCCTGGGTCACGAAGGTGCCGGCGCCAGGGGTCGCGGTCAGGAACCCCTCGCCGGTCAGCCGGTCGTAGGCGGTGATCGCCGTCGTCCGTGACACGCTGAGCCGGCGGGCCAGCTCGCGCGAGGGAGGCACCTGCTCGCCGGCCTGCAGCCGTCCTTCGAGCACGGCGAGGCGCAGCTGGGTGTAGATCTGGCCGGTCAGGTCGTGACGCCCGTCCAACCGCAGGTGCAGGTCCACCACTCGATCCTAGGAACGACCGAGCTGGCCTCGACCTTGTCTCTGTGTGAGGACAAACGTCAAGCGGCCGACGTCTTCGCTCACACAGAGCTCCGGGGCGCGGCGGTGTCAGGGCAGCGAGGCGACGATCGCCCGGTAGTCGTCCTCGGTGAAGGCGCGCAGGGTCTCGGTCGTCACGTTGCCGGCTGAACCGATCGCCAGTGCCACCTTGGCCGCCGCCTCGTCGTCGGGGGCCTCGCTGATGGCGACGATGTCGTACCGGCCCATCGTGAGGTAGAAGGCCTTGAGCTCCGAACCGAACGCCTTCAACGTCTCCTTCCCGGCGTCGAGACGGCCGGGCCCCTCCTTGATGCTGGCGATGCCCTGCTGGGTGAACTTCATGAGCGAGATGTAGGTGGCCACGTGCCAACCTCCTTCGGGGCCGCCGGCGGCCAGGGTTGGCGACGACGACAACAGCGGTCCCCGGCGAGACGATAGGCCCATCGGCGTCGGCCTCAGGTCGGGCCGGGGCCGACATGTGGGACACTCTCGTCGTGGCAGCACCGGAGGGTGTCACCCGCACGGCGGACGACGTGGTCGCCGCCTGCGAGGCGGCCGGCGTGCGCCTCGTCCGGTTCGTCTACTGCGACAACGGCGGTGCGATCCGCGGCAAGGTCGTGCCCGTCGACCACCTGGCGCAGCGGATGCGCACCGGCGTCGGGATCACGACGGCGATGTTGGCGATGAACTCACTCGACCAGCTGCAGCCGGTGGCCGGCATGGGGCCGGTCGGGGAGGTCCGCCTCGTTCCGGATCCGGCGACGTTCGCCGTGCTCCCGTACGCCCCTCGAACGGCAGTGATGGTCGTCGACCACGTCGCCTTGGACGGACGTGCCTACGAGGCCAGCCCGCGGCACTTCCTCGCTCGCATGACCGCGCTGCTCCTCGCCCGCGAGCTGCAGCTGCGTGCGGCGTGGGAGACCGAGTTCTCCCTGGCCCGCCTCGAGGACGGGCGCTACGTCCCGATCGACACAAGCCTCTGCTTCTCGACGATCGGCATGACGGCCGCCGCCGAGGTCGTCGACGCGATCATCGATGCGCTGGACCGCCAGGGGATCGCCACCGCCCAGTACTACCCGGAGCTCGGTCACGGTCAGCACGAGATCTCGGTGGACCACCAGCCGGCGCTGGCCGCCGCCGACATGCAGCTGCTCGTGCGCGAGACGATCAGGGGCGTGGCCGCCCGCCACGGGCTCGTCGCCTCGCTGGCCCCGAAGCCGTGGCCCGACCAGGCCGGCAACGGCGGCCACATCCACCTCAGCCTGTGGGACGGCACGCGGAACGTGTCCCACGATTCGCAAGGCCGGTTCGGATTGTCCGCCCTCGCCGAGCAGTTCGTCGCCGGCATCCTCGCCCACCTACCGGGGCTGCTGGCGCTCACCGCGCCGTCGTTCAACTCGTACCTGCGGTTGCTGCCAGAGCACTGGAGCTCGGCGTACACGTGCTGGGGCCAGGACAACCGCGAGGCGGCAGTGCGGGTGCCGTCGACGTTCTGGGGCGAGGAGGCGTCGTCGACCAACCTGGAGTACAAGCCGGCCGACGCATCGGCCAACCCCTACGTCGCCCTCGGCGGCATCATCGCCGCCGGCCTCGACGGGATCGAGCGAGGGCTGAAACCTCCGCCGCCGGTGGACGTCGACCCCGCCCTCCTCAGCGAGACGCAGCGTCAGGCCGGCGGGATCCACCGCTATCCGGCGACGTTGGACGACGCCCTGGTGAGCCTCGAGGACGACGGCGTGCTCATGACGGCGCTCGGTGAGCCGTTGGCCCGGTCCTACCTCGCCGTCCGCCGCTCCGAGTGGGAGGCCTACTCGAGCGCCGACGAGGCCTTCCAGTTCGCCGGTCACTTCCTCAAGTACTGAGCGGCACAGTGGGCGCTGCCGAACAGCTCGGTCCGCAGCTGGCGGCGATCGATGGCGTCGATCACCACGCCCACGTGCTCGCCGCCCCGGACACGCCGATCGAGGTGCGCGAGGTGCTCACCGAGAGCCATGACGCGACCCAGATCGCCGCGTTGCGCTGGCATCCTGCGTACCGGCGGGCGCTGCGCGAGCTGGCCGAGGTCCTCGCCGTCGAACCGAGCGAGCACGCTCTGGCGGCGGCCCGCGCCGCGGACTACGGCGCCTACGTCCGAGGATTGCTGGACGGGTGCCGTCTCGCGGCGATGTTCGTCGACGACGGGTTCCGGTTCGCCGGCGCCCTGACCCTCGATCAGCACGCCGCCATCGTGGGCCGGCCGGTTCGACGCGTGGTGCGCATCGAGACGGAGGCCGAGGTGGCGGCGGTGGCGGGAGCGTGGGTCCCGTTCGAGGAGTGTCGAGAGCGGTTCGAGCGGACGATCAGCGATGCCGTCGCGGAGGGCGGCGCCGTGGCCCTGAAGACGATCGCCGCTTACCGCTGCGGCCTCGACCTCCCGCCGCCCGACGCGGGCGCGGCGAAGGCGGCCTACGCGCGGTGGCAGGACTCCGGCTCGCGCCGTCTCGTGGACGCCGGGTTGGTGTCGTTCTTCGTGGCGGCTGCGCTCGACGCGACGGCCCGACGAGTGCCGCTGCAGGTCCACACCGGCCTCGGCGACGCCGATCTCGTGGCCACCAAGGCCGACCCGCTGTACCTCCAGAGCCACATCGAGGGGATGCTCCGCGAGGTCCCCGTCGTGCTGCTGCACAGCTACCCGTACGTGCGCCAGGCGGGCTATCTGGCCAGCATCTACCCCAACGTCTACCTCGATCTCTCGCTGGCCATCACGCTCGTGCCCCACCGCGGCGCCGAGCTCGTGCTCGAGGCGCTCGAGCTGAGTCCCGCCACCAAGCTGCTGTTCGCCACCGACGCATCCCGTCTCCCCGAGGTCTTCTTCCTGGCGACGCGTTGGTGGCGGGCAGCGTTGGCCGACGCCCTCGGGCGCCTCGTCGACGACGACTTCCTCGACATCGACGAGGCAGTGGACTGGGCCGGCCTGATCCTCGCCGGCAACGCCCGCCGCCTCTACGGCGTCGAGCCCGACTGACCGCCCGTCGCGCCGCGTCCATCTGGGCGCGGAGCGTCTCAAACGGCCAACTGGGCGCGGAGGGTCCCGTGTTCGAGACGCTGCGCGCCCAGACCGACCCCGCTGTTGTCGATCAGCCGGGTCGAGGCTCAGTCCGTTGGTCGGTCGATGGCGTCGCCGGTCTCGGGGTCGAAGAAGTACAGCCGGGCTGGGTTGATCGCCAGCGTCATGGGCTTGCCGACGGAGACCGGTTCGTCCGACGAGAGGCGGACCGTGAAGCGGGCCCGATCATCCGGCAGGAGCAGTGTCTCGTCGGCCGTCTGGGCGTCGACGGCGGCCCGCGTCGACTCCGTGTCGACGCGTGGCGTGTCGACGTCGAAGATGACGTGCTGCTCGTCGCCCAGCTCCTCGATGACCTCGGGGACGGCGTGCAGCGCCGGCCATCCATTTCCCGATGGCATGGCGAAACCCGTCGGGCGCACCCCGAGGATGACATCGCGCTGGGCGCCGGCGAGCGGCGAACCGGCGGGGAGCTGGATCTCGACATCGGCGAAGCGCATCGCGCCGTCGGCGACGGCGGCCTGCACGAAGTTCATCGACGGGGACCCGATGAAGGCGGCGACGAACAGGTTCACCGGATGGCGGTACAGGTGCTGCGGTGTGTCCACCTGCTGGAGGACCCCGTCGCGCAGCACGGCGACGCGCTGGCCCAGCGTCATCGCCTCGACCTGGTCGTGGGTGACGTACACGGTCGTGACCCCGAGGCGCTGGTGCAGCAACGTCAGCTGGGCGCGCATCGTCACGCGCAGCTTGGCATCGAGGTTGGACAGCGGTTCATCCATCAGGAACACCCGCGGCTCTCGGACGATCGCTCGTCCCATCGCCACGCGCTGGCGCTGCCCGCCGGACAACGCGCCGGGGCGGCGATCGAGGAGGTGCTCCATGCCGAGGATGCCGGCGACCTCCTTGACCCGCCGCTCCCGCTCGGCCTTCGCCGTGCGCCGCATGCGCAACCCGAACCCCATGTTCCGGCGCACCGACATGCGCGGGTACAGCGCATAGCTCTGGAACACCATCGCCACGTCGCGCTGCTGGGGAAGCTGCGTGGTGACGTCCTTGTCGCCGATGTAGACGCGCCCACCGGACACCTCCTCCAAGCCGGCGATCATGCGCAGCAAGGTCGACTTCCCGCAGCCGGACGGGCCGACGAGCACCATGAACTCGCCGGGCTCGACGAACAGGGTGACGTCGCGGATCGCCTCGACGCCCCCGTGGTAGCGCTTGCTGACGTGATCGAGCCGCACGCGCTCGGCCGGCAAGCGGGTGGTCGGCGGGTCGGAGGCCGTCGCCATCAGCCCTTCAGCGCCCCGGCCATCAGCCCGCGCAGGAACAACCTGCCCATCAGCACGTACACGATCAACGTCGGGATGCTCGCCAGCAGGGCGGCGGCCATCGCTTCGTGGAACGGGACAACCTGGCTGCCGGCGATGTTGTTGAGGGCGATGGTCACCGGCCAGTCCTGGCGCGACGTCAGCACGAGACCGAACAGGAAGTCGTTCCACGCCGACGTGAACTGCCAGATCATCGAGACGGCGAACGCCGGCAGGGAGAGCGGCAGCGCGACGTACACGAACGTGCGCAGCATCCCGGCGCCGTCGACCTGGGCGGCGTCGATCAGCTCGTCGGAGATGCCGACGAAGTAGCTGCGGAAGATGAGCGTCGTGATCGGCAGCCCGTAGATGATGTGGACGAGCGTCAGGCCTCGCAGGTTGTGCAGGTCGAGATCGCTCATCAGCTGGTTCATCGGGATGAGGATCGCCTGATAGGGGATGAACATCCCGAACAGGATCAGTGGGAACACGAAGTCGGCTCCCGGGAACCGCCATTTCGAGAGCACGAAGCCGTTGGCCGCGCCCAGCAGCGAGGAGATCAGCGCCGCCGGCACCGCCATCACGATGCTGTTGCGGAAGCCGTCCTCCATCACCGGCCACACCTCGCGGAACGTGTCGAACGAGAGCGCCGCCGGGAGGTTCCACATCTGCGACGGGCTGACCTCGGTCGGGTCCTTCAGCGCGGTGACCACGAGCACGTACACCGGGATGAGGAACAGGAGCACCAGCGCGCCGAGCGTCAGGTAGCGGGCCACGTTGACGTAGCGGGCCCAGGGCGAGCGGATGCGGAACTCGTTCATCGGCGCCGCTCCGAACGGATCGAGTACCAGATGTACGGGATGATCAGCACGGAAATGCCGACCACGAGCAGCGTGGCGATCGCCGCGCCTCGCGAGAAGTTGAGCCCGTCGAACGTGGTGAACCACATGTACAGCGCCGGCGTCTCGATCTTGCGGCTCTCGACATCCATGGCGAACATCAGGTCGAAGGTCTTCAGCGAGATGTGGGCGAGGATCACGATGGCGCTCATCACCACCGGCAGCAGCATCGGGCGGACGACGTACCAGAACACCTTCGGCTCGCTGGCGCCGTCGACGCGGGCCGCTTCCCGGAGGTCGTCGGAGACGCCGCGCATCCCGGCGAGGAAGAGGGCCATGATGTAGCCGCACAGCGCCCAGCCGGCGGGCAGGGCGACGGCGGCGACGGCCCAGTTGCTGTTCGACTTGAACCAGTCGTTGGCCAGGAAGTCGAGGCCGATGGCCTTGAACAGCTTGTTGAAGCCGGTCTCCTGGGAGCCGCTGGCGTTGTTCAGCAGCCAGCGCCAGACGATCGCCGTGGCGATGAACGAGATGGCCATCGGGAACAGGAAGACGGCGCGGAAGAAGCCCTCGCCCCGCGGGCCGCGCTCGAGCAGCAGGGCGAGAAGGAAGCCGACGACGAGGGTGCCGACGACGAACACGACGGTGAACACGATGACGTTCTGCACGTCGTCGGTGAAGCGCGTGTCGTCGGCGAGACGGGTGTAATTGCCCGTCCCCTCGTAGGCGTACGAGGGCCTGAGCCCGCGCCAGTCGGCCAGTGAGACGCGGAGGTTCCAGCCCAAGAAGCCGTACACGAACACGCCGATGGCGATCAGCGACGGCGAGACGAGCAGGAGGGCTGGACCCCAGCGGCGAACTCGGTGCATGGGCGCCGAGATGGTTCGGCTAGCCCCCTTGCGTCTCCTCGTAGGCGGCCTTCACGGCGGCGGCGAACGCCGCCGAGTCCCCGCTGCCGACGAACTCCTGGAGGGCCGAGTCGATCTCCGCCTTCCACGCGTTGTCGGCGACGACACCATGCGCCAGCGAGCCGACGATCGTGGTGCCCTCGTCGGTCCAATCAGTGAGCGGCATCGCCAGGTACCCGGTGTACAGCGAGCCGTCGCCGTCCGTGCGGGCCGGGATCGAGCCCTTCACCGGGTTGAACGTGTCCTGCCCCTCCTTCGAACCGGCCAGCTTGAGCCACTCGAGGGCGGCATCACGATGCGGCGCCCCGACGGGCAGCGTGAAGCTGTCGGACAAGAAGTTGAACACGCCTTCGGTGCCGGGAGACGTGGTGGCGTTGTAGCCGGTCTCCCAGTCCAGCTCCTTCTCGATGCGGTAGTAGGTGTCGGCCCAGTCGCCCATCACGTTGTAGGCCGCGTCACCCTCGATGATCGGGTCGATCGCCGGCTGCCAGTCGGCGGCCGCCGAATCGAGGTTGGAGTGCTCGAGGACCTGGGTGAACATGTCCAGGGCGGCGATGACGTCGGCCGACTCCCAGTCCGTGATGCCGTCCCACAAGCCGTTGTAGGCCTCGGCGCCGAGCTCGCCGAGCAGCACGTTCTCCAGCAAGTGCTGCTGGGTCCACGTCGGTCCGATGGTCAGCGGGATCTTGTCGGCGGCTTCCAGCGTCTCGGCCTGGGTCAGGAACTCCTCCCACGTCGCCGGCGGTGCTTCGATCCCGACCTCCTCGAGCACGGCCGGGTTGTACCACAGCAGGTTCGAGCGGTGGATGTTCACCGGCACCGAGTACAGCTTCCCGTCGACGGTGATCAGCTCGAGCAGACCCTCCGGGAAGACCTCGCGCCAGCCCTCCTCGTCGTACAGGAAGGTGAGGTCCTCGACCTCACCGGCCTCGATGTCGGCCAGCAGCTCCTTGCCGGCGTGGCGTTGGTAGGAGTCGGGAGGGTTGTCGGCGAGCAGGCGGTTGGCGAGCTCGGCCTGGGCGTTCGTGCCGGCACCCCCGGCGATCGCCGAGTCGACGATCTCGACACCCGGGTTCTGCTCGGCGAACAGCGCGAGCAGCGCTTCCTTGCCTTCCGAGTCGCCGCCACCCGTCCACCACGAGAAGAACTCGAACTCCGTCTCGGCTCCGCCGTCGGCGGGCGCTTCGGTGGCGCCCGTCTCGCCGGTCTCGCCAGTCGCCGTCGCCTCCGTGGCGTCGGAGGCCGCCGTGGTCGCCGTGTCACCTGCGGCATCGTCGTCGTCGTCGTCTACCGCAGGCGCTGAGCGCCACGGCCAGCGACGTGACGGCGAGCAGACCGACGGCGGCGCGGCGGGTGCGCCATGTCCGACCGAACCTCATGTCAGTTCCTCCCCTTTGGTCCGTGTGTGGCGGGAACGTTCACATCCCTGACCTGATTCTTGGAGCCTCAGCGCGGCCTGTCAAGGGATTGCCCCACAACCTGGTCGGTTAACGTTCCCAGGATCGCATGAGCAAGCGGCCGACGATGAAGGACGTGGCCCGCGCCGCCGGGGTCAGCCACATGACCGTGTCGCGGGTTGTCAACGGGGATGCTGGCGTCCATCCCGACACGGCGGCGCGGGTCGAGCACGCCGTCCGGCGGCTCGGCTACCAGCGCAACGAGGTGGCCCGGAACCTGCGCCAGAAGGGACAGGCGACGGCGACGATCGGGCTCGTCGTCGACGACGTCGCCAACACGTTCTGGTCGGTGCTCGCCCGGGCCGTCGAGGACGAGGCGCTGCGTCGGGGTTCCCTCGTCCTCGTCGGGAGCACGAACAACGATCGCCGGCGCGAGCGGGCGGTGGTGTCTGCGTTCTGCTCGCGTCGCGTGGATGGGCTGATCGTCGTGCCGGTCGCCGGCAGCCAGCGGTTCCTGCGGGCGCAGATGGCGATGGGGACGCACGTCGTGTGCGTCGATCGCCCCGCCGATGGGCTGGCGGTCGATGTCGTCGTCGCCGACGACCGCACGGCGGCGCGAGCGGCCGTGCGCCACCTGCTCGACCATGGTCATCGCCGGATCGCCCTCGTGGCCGACAAAGAGGACATCTGGACCGCTGCCGAACGATACGCCGGGTACGTCGAGGCGCTGGCGGCCTCGGGGCTGGAGCCTGATCCCGCCTACGTCCGGACGGGCGTGCGCACGTCGGCGCTGGCCGCCCGCGCGGTGACGGAGCTGCTGCGGATGCCCCGACCGCCGACAGCGATCTTCACGGGCAACAACATGCTCACGATCGGTGCGCTGACAGCGATCGCTGCCGACGGCCCCCGTCCAGCGCTGGTCGGCTTCGACGACTTCCCCCTTGCCGAGCACCTGCGGCCGCCCGTGACCGTCGTCGCCCAGGATCCCGCCGCGCTCGGCGCGACGGCAGCGCAGATCCTCTTCTCCCGGATCGACGGCGACGGCGCGCCGACACGGACCGTCGTGGTGCAGACCCGCTTGGTGGTGCGCGGTTCGGGGGAGATCCCGGCACCGACGTGACCGTCCGGCTCGGCGTTTGGGATGCTGGGGTCGTGGATCACACGCTGCCCGCCGACCTCGTCGCCTACCTCGCCGAGCTCGACGAGTTCATCGAGCAGGAGATCAAGCCGCTCGAGCAGCAGGACGACAACATCCGCTTCTTCGACCACCGCCGGGAGGACGCCCGCACGGACTGGGATCGGGGCGGGTTGCCGAACGAGCAGTGGGAGGCCTTGCTGCACGAGGCCCGGCGGCGGGCCGACGCGGCCGGCCACTACCGGTACCCGTTCCCCAAGGAGTACGGCGGCCAGGACGGTACGAACCTGGGGATGGCGGTGATCCGCGAGCACTTCGCCACGAAGGGCCTGGGGTTGCACAACGACCTGCAGAACGAGCACTCCATCGTCGGGAACAACGTCGGGCTGCTGCTGATGCTCGAGTACGGCACCGAGGAGCAGCAGGCGGAGTGGGTCGACGACCTGGCCGAGGGGCGCCGGGGGTTCGCCTTCGGGATCACCGAGCCGCAGCACGGCTCCGACGCCACGCACATGGAGACGACGGCCGTCCGCGACGGCGACGACTGGATCATCAACGGCGAGAAGACCTGGAACTCCGGGATCCACCGGGCGCAGTACGACCTGATCTTCGCCCGCACGAGTGGTCAGCCGGGCGACGGGCGCGGGATCACCGCGTTCCTCACGCCCACCACTGCGCCCGGTTTCCGGGTGGAGGAGTTCCTGTGGACGTTCAACATGCCGACCGACCACGCCCACGTCTCCCTGACCGACGTGCGCGTTCCGGGCTCCGCCGTGTTCGGCGGGGAGGGCCGTGGGCTCGGCGTCGTGCAGCACTTCTTCAACGAGAACCGCATCCGCCAGGCGGCCTCCAGCCTGGGCGCGGCGCAGTTCTGCATCAACGAGTCGGTGGAGTACGCCAAGCAGCGCAAGCCGTTCGGCAAGCCGCTGGCGACGAACCAGGCCATCCAGTTCCCGCTCGTCGAGCTGCAGACGCAGTGCGAGATGATGCGCGGCATTGATCCACAAGACGGCGTGGCTGATGGACACCGAGGGCCCGCTGTCGCAGTCCGACAAGGTGTCGATGTGCAACTACTGGTCCAACCGGCTGTGCTGCGAGGCCGCCGACCGGGCGATGCAGGTGCATGGCGGTCTCGGCTACTCGCGGCACAAGCCGTTCGAGCACATCTACCGCCACCATCGCCGCTACCGGATCACCGAGGGGGCCGAGGAGATCCAGATGCGCCGTGTTGCCGGGTACATGTTCGGCTTCATGTCGCAGCAGGCACCGAAAGGAGTGGACGAGTCCACGTCAGCGGCGCGTGTGGACGAGTCCACGTCAGGGCGTGTCGAACACCGTGCAGTTCCTGCCCGATAGTGCCGACTTGCTGGCGGCGGTCGGCCGGCTGCTCGGCGACGACGTGCTGGGCACCGTCCCGCCTCACCTGCAGCACCCGGTTCGCGTTGCCGCCCACCTCGTGCAGCTCGTCGAGCGCGAGGTTCGGCTCGGGCCGGAGCACGCCGCTCGTGAGCGAGCGTGGCTCGCCGAGCTGCTCGGCGCAGACGTCGAGAACGCGCAGGCCGTCCTCGCCGCGCGCATCCGAGCGGGCGACGATCCCGAGCTCGAGCGCCGGTCGTGGACGACGCTGGTGGCGATCACCCGCCAGGATCTCGCGGTGGCCAAGCCCGGGCACGACTCGTGGGAAGGCGAGTGAGCCTCGATCTCGCCGATGGTCTCGCCACCTACCTGGGTGAGGTGTGGGGCGAGGACGTCAGGGTCTCCAACGTGGCGTCGACGACAGCGGGTGCCCGGCGACACAACGTGCTGTTCGACGCCGTGGTCGCCGGCGAGGTCCGCCCGCTCGTCGCCACGATCGTGCCTCCCGGCGAGACGCAGCTCAACGAGATCGGCGCCGAGGCCGCCGTGCGGGCCCTGGCCGAGCAGGCCGGTGTGGCGGTGCCCCACGTGCACCTGACGCGGTCCGATGGTGAGCTGGTCGGCGGCCCGTTCATGATCTCGGACTTCGTCCCCGGCGAGACCGTGCCCCGACGAGTGCTGCGCCTCGTGGACGAGCGCGGCATCGGCGAGCTCGTGGCAGCGCAGCTGGGGGAGTCGCTCGGACGCTTGCACGCCATCGACCCCGACGACGTCACCGTGCCGTTGCGGGCGCTCGACGCCAAGGACCCGACCGGCGCCGCGCTGGCGGTGCTGACGGAGGCCCTCGACGCGTTGCCGCAACGCCGCCCCGTCCTCGAGCTCGGGCTGCGGTGGCTCGATCGCCGCCTGCCCCCGCCGCCCGAGCGGGCCTCGATCGTCCACACCGACGTGCGCAACGGCAACGTGATCGTCGGGGACGACGGTCTGCGGGCGGTGCTCGACTGGGAGGGCGCGCTGGCTGCCGGCGACCCGATGCAGGACCTCGCCTGGCCGGCACTGCGGATGTGGCGCTTCCGTGAGGACGCCAACGAGATCGGCGGGTTCGCCGGACGGGCGCCGTACGTCGCCGGCTACGAGCGGGCCGGTGGCGTGTTCGACGCTGATCGCTTCGAGTGGTGGAAGGTCGAGGGCACGCTGCGCTGGGCCGTCGGGCTGGCCGGGCAGGCGATGGCCTACTTGGACGGCCGCGTGCCGAGCATCGTCATGGCCGCCAGCGGCCGCCGGGTGTCGGAGCTCGAGTGGGACCTGCTGATGCTGATCCGCCCGCGTTGAGGCGCCCACCCCGTCTGTGTGAGCGATCAGTGCGGGCGGCCGACGTCTTCGCTCGCGCAGAGCGATGGCGGTCCCGGTGTCGAGGGTTTGATGGCGCTCTCTAGGAATCACGCTAGAGAGGGCAAGACCCCGCTATGGTCGGCGCATCGACCCGATCGCCAACCCGTACGCCCCCGGCGCCGGCACGCCGCCGCCGCTGCTGGCCGGCCGTGACGGCCTGATCGACGCCTGGGACGTCGTCCTCGGGCGGGCGGCGGCCGGCAACTCGTTCCAGCCGATCGTGCTCTCCGGCCTGCGCGGCGTCGGCAAGACCGTGCTGCTCCTGGCTTTCCGGGCTCATGCCCGCGACGCCGGCTGGCCGATCGAACTGTTCGAGGCGCGACCTGGCGGCGACCTCCGGGCGCAGGTTGCCGAGGCGCTGCCGCCGATGATCCGCACCGTCAATCGGCGCTGGCGCAACAAGGAGCGGGCCCGGCGCATCGGCCGGGTGGCGGCCAGCTTCGCCAGGGCGGTGGCGGCGACGCTGACGCGCAGCGGGTTCCGCCTCGAGCTCGAGCCCGAACCAGGGGTGGCCGACTCCGGAGACCTCGAGACCGATCTGACCGAGCTGCTCGTTCGCGTTGGGCGAGGGGGCGCAGGACGAAGGCGTCGGCGCGGCGCTGTTGATCGACGAGCTGCACGAGGTCCCCGCCATGCAGCTCAGCGCGCTCGTCGGCGCCGCCCACCGGGTGAACCAGGACGCGCTGCCCGTGGTGGTCGGCGGCGCCGGTCTGCCGCCGGTCGGCCGGGTGCTCTCCGAGGCTCGCTCCTACGCCGAGCGGCTGTTCAGCATCCGTCCCGTCGGCGCCCTGGCTCCCGACGACAGCCGGCTGGCGTTCGAGGAGCCGGCCGCCCAGCTCGGCGTGGCGTTCGAGCCCGGTGCCCTCGACCAGTTGGTCGACCTGGCCGCCGGCTACCCGTTCTTCATCCAGAGCTACGGCAAGCACGTGTGGGACATCGCCGACGACTCGCCGATCGCCTCCGATGACGTTGAGTTGTCCGCTCCACGCGCCTATCGCGAGCTCATCGACTCCTTCTTCCGTCCCCGTTACGACCGGGCCACGCCGGCCGAGCGGCGGTACCTGCACGCGATGGCCGAGCTCGGCGACGGTGATGTGGCGTCGACCGATGTCGCGCTGGCGCTCGGTCACGACCAGCCGAGCCGCGTCTCGCCGCAGCGCGACGGCCTGATCACGAAGGGCCTCATCTATGCGCCCGACCGCGGCCTGCTCGCCTTCACCGTCCCGCACATGGCCGTCTACCTGCGCCAGATCCCGTACTGAGTGTGAGCGAGCGTTCCTGGTGGAGCACGGCACCAACGCCCGAGTGAGCGAGCGAACGGAGCGTCTCGTCATGCCCGAGCGCTCGTTCCGCATCGGGCTGGCGATGATCACGGCCGTCGGCGCGGCGTGGCGGTTGGGCTACCTCTTCGTCGTCAAGCTGCACGACCAGCTGCTGCTCAACGACTCGCTGTACTACAGCATCCAGGCGGGGCGCAACAGCGAGGGCGACTGGTTCCGCGAGGCCTTGACCGCAGCGACCCGGCGCCGAGCACCCGCCGCTGACGTCCCTGTACCTCACGCCGTGGAGCCTCGGCAGCGGCGACAACACGCAGTGGCAACGGTTCGCCATGACGCTCCTCGGCATCGCCGCCATCGCCGTCATCGGCCTCGCCGGCCGCCGCCTGGCCGGCCCGATCGCCGGGCTCGTCGCCGCCGCGCTGGCGGCCATCTATCCGAACCTGTGGGTCAACGACTCGCTCGTGATGTCGGAGTCGTTGGCCATCCTCATCGTGGCCGTCGCCCTGCTGGTGGCCTTCGACTTCGACCGCCACCCGGGCATCGGGCGGGCGATCGCGCTCGGCGCGCTGGCCGGTCTGGGCGCCCTCACGCGCAGTGAGTTGGCGCTGTACGCCGTCGGTTTCGCCGCGCTGGCGTGGTGGCGGGCGGCCGGCCACGCTCGCCGGGCGTGGATGCCGGTCGCCGTGCTGGCGACGGCGGCCGTGACCATGGCCCCCTGGGCGCTCTACAACCTGGCCCGGTTCGATCGACCCGTGCTGCTGTCGACGAACGACGGCACGACGCTGCTCGGAGCGAACTGCGAGACGGCGTGGTACATCGATGTCGGTGGCTGGGACATCCGCTGCCTCGAGCCGGTGCCGGTCGACGAGACCGTCGATGCGTCCGTCCGCTCCGAGGAGCGTCGAGATGTCGCGCTGGACTACATCACCGACCACCCTGGCCGGCTGCCCGTGGTCGTCGCCGCCCGCCTCGGTCGCATCGTCGACCTGTACGGGCTGGACTCGCTCGTCGCCCTCGACGTCGGCGAGGAGAAGGCTGAGTGGGCGGTGTGGGCCGGCATCGTGAGCTGGTGGCTGCTGGCGATCGCCGCCGTGGCCGGTTGGATGATGCTCGGCCGGCCCGGGCCCGGCCTCCCCGAACGAGCACGAGCGCGGTGGTGGTTGGTCGTGCCGCTGGCCACCGTGCTCGTGACGACCGTGCTGTTCTACGGCGCCCATCGCTTCCGCGCGCCGGCCGAGCCGGTCGTCGTGTTGCTGGCCGGAACAGCGCTCGCCGCGCTCGTCGAGGGCGGGCGAGTGAGCAGGCCGGCGCCGGCCCGCACCCGGACGACCGCCTGAGACGCTCCCGTGGCACACTCGCGAACGTGCTCTCCGCCGACGTCGCGCTCGACCGCAAGCTCGACGCGCTGCGCCGCGAGCTGACCTGCCGTGGCGCCCGTCGTCGTCGCCTTCAGCGGCGGCGCGGATTCAGCGTTCCTCGCCGCCGTGGCCCACGCGACGCTCGGCGCCGATCGGGCGCACGCCGTCACGGCGGTCTCACCGTCGCTCGCAGGATCGGAGCATGATGACTGCCGAGCGCTCGCCGAGGAGTGGGGACTGCGCTGGAGCGCCGTCGAGACCGACGAGATGGCGCGGGCCGCCTATCGCATCAACGACACCGAGCGCTGCTACCACTGCAAGGCCGAGTTGATGGACGTGCTGGCGCCGCTCGCCGAAGCCGAGGGGGCGCGTGTGGTGCTCGGCGTCAACGTCGACGACGTCGACCCTCGGCTCGGCGATCACCGGCCGGGGCAACGGGCGGCGGCAGCGGGCGGCGCGTCGTTCCCGCTTGTCGCCGCCGGCTTCACGAAGACCGAGGTCCGTCAGGCCTCGAGAGGTCTCGGCCTGCGCACGTGGGACAAGCCGGCGGCGGCCTGCTTGGCCAGCCGCGTGCCCTACGGGACGGAGGTCACGGTGGCCGTGCTGTCGCGAGTCGAACGGGCCGAGGCCGCGCTGCGCGACCTCGGCTTCGCCCAGGTGCGCGTCCGTCACTACGGGGACATCGCCCGCATCGAGGTCGAGCTGGGCGACCTGAGTCGGCTCCTCGCCTGTCGCGACGCCGTGGTGGCGGGCGTCAAGGCGGCCGGCTACCGGTACGTCACGCTGGATCTCGAAGGCTTCCGATCAGGCAACTTGAACGGCTGAGGGTTACCGTCGCCAGTCATGAAGCTGGCGATGCTGATCACCTACTCGGGCGACTTCAAGGCCGACGTCATCCGGATCCAGCAGCTGGAGCAGGCCGGGCTCGACCTGGTGTGGGTGCCCGAGGTGTACTCGTTCGACGCCATCAGCCAGATCGGCTTCCTGGCGGCGAAGACCGAGCGCCTGGAGATCGGGACGGGCATCATCAACGTGTTCTCGAGGACGGCGACGGCCGTCGCCCAGACCGCCGCCGGATGCGACTACGTCAGCGACGGCCGCTTCGTGCTCGGGCTCGGCGCCTCCGGCCCACAGGTGATCGAGGGCTTTCACGGCGTGCCGTACGAGCATCCGATGCCGCGCATCCGGGAGTACATCGACGTGTGCAGGATGACGTGGCGCCGGGAGCCGGTCGTCTACGACGGCCAGACGGTCCACATCCCGTTGCCGGCCGGCCAGGGCATGGGGCTCGGCAAGCCGCTCAAGCTGATCAACCACCCGAAGCGGTCGGCGATCCCGATCTTCTGGGCCAGCCTGATGGGCCAGAGCGTGACGAACACGGCCCGTCACGCCGACGGGTGGCTGCCGATCTTCTTCGACCCCGACAAGTTCGCCGAGGTCTGGGGCGCCGAGCTCGACGCCGGCCTGGCCGACCGCGATCCGTCCCTCGGCCCGCTGCAGATCTGCGCTGGCGGCATGGTGGCGATCGGCGACGAGTACGCCGGCGAGGGCGCCGATCGCGTGCTCGACATGGCCCGGCCGAACGTCGCGCTCTACGTCGGTGGGATGGGGGCCCGGGACAAGAACTTCTACAACACGATCGTCAAGCGGTACGGCTACGTCGACGAGGCGACGACGATCCAGGACCTCTACCTGGAGGGTCGCAAGGACGAAGCGGCCGCCGCCGTGCCCCGCCAGCTGCTGGCCTCGACGAACCTCGTCGGGCCGGAGTCCTACGTCGCCGAGCGGATCGCCGCCTACCGCCGAGCCGGCGTGACGCACCTGTCGATCACGCCCGTCGGCCCGGACCCGGTGAAGACGGTCGAGACGCTGCGCACCTTGCTCGACTGACCCGAGGGTCTGCGTACCGGCGGGGGTCGCGCCAAACCCTCGGGCGCGCTGAAAGCCTCGGGTCGTTAGACCATGCCGCGGAGCCACCAGAGGGCCAGGGCCCAGGCGATGGACAGCAGGATGAGGGCGACGGCGGCCCATCGCCACGTCTGCTCGGTGATCACCTCGATCTCCTGGCCGAGCGTCTCCCCGAGCGATTCTCGGATGCGCTCGTAGGCGTCCTGCAGCTCGGTGCCCGTCGCCGCCTCGTAGGCCGCGCCGCCCGTGGCGTCGGCGACCTCCTGCAGCGGACCCGGCTGGACCGGCACCGGGATCGTCTGGCCGCTGTCGGGCTCGACGATCGAACCGTCGGGCGTGCCGAAGGCGATCGTGAACACGGGGACGCCGGCGTCGGCGGCGTTCTGGCCACCCTCGTCGGTCGGGCGCCCGACAGTGGTCTCGCCGTCGCTGAGTAGCACCAGCGCGCCAGGCGCGAGAGTCTTCCTCGTCTGACGGCGGCGCGTCATCGGCGCCATCGGCGCCGTCAGCCAGCTGCGTCAACAGGTTGGTGCCCGCCGCCAACGCATCGCCGATGGCGGTCGACTCGGCCAGCTGGAGGCCCTCGATGCCGCGGTCCATCGCCCCACGGTCGAGCGTCGGCGGCACCTCGACGCTGACCGTCCCGCTGAAGGAGATCAGCCCGACCTCGATGTCCGGCGCCACCTGATCGACGAAGTCCCTGGCCGCCTGCTTGGCCGCCTCGAAGCGGTCCGGGGCGACGTCAGTGGCCATCATCGACAGCGAGACGTCGAACAACACGAGGATGCGGCCTTCGCTCTCGGTCCGCTCGGTCGTCGTCGTGACCGGGCGAGCGATGGCCACCACCGCCGCCGCCAGGCCGGCCAGCTGCAGCAGCGCCACGACGTGCCGTCGCCAGCCCGGCCGCGACGGTGCCACGCGGTCGAGCAGGTCGACCTGCGTGAACCGCACGGTCGCCCGCCGCCGCCATCGCTGCACGGCGATGTACGCCACGCCGAGGGCTGCCACGCCGAGCAGCCACCACAGCCGCTCGGGGTTGAGGAACTCCGCCGCGATCATCGGCGCAGCACCTGCGCGTTGACGGCTTGGACCCGCTTGCGGCGGACGTGCCGGACGATCGTTGCCAGCCAATCGGCATCGGTGGCCAACTCGATGAGGTCGGCGCCGGACCGTCGGATCCCCTGGCGCCGCTCGTCCGCCTGGGTCGCCGCGGCCGCCGCGTACCGTCGCTGCACACGGGGTGTCACCCGCACCTCGCGGCGTCGTCCGGTGGCCGGGTCGACGACCTCGATCAGTCCCACCGGCGGCACGTCCAGCTCGCGCGGGTCGTGCACCGTGATCGCCAGCAGGTCGTGGCGCAGCCCGAGCCGGGCCAGCGGGTCGACCCAGCCGTCGCCGTCGAAGTCGGACACGACGGCGACGAAGCCGCGCCGCCGGCAGACGACGGCGACGCGATCGAGGGCGGCGGCGAGGTCGGATCTCCCGAGCCCTTCGGACGGCGGTGGCGCGGCGACAGCGCTGAGCACGGCGCGCACCTGGTCGCGCCCGAAGCGCGGCGGCATCACCTTCAGCCGGGGGCCGGCGACGAGCACGGCGCCGAGGCGGTTCTGGTTGCGGGCGGTGAGGAAGCCGACGCCGGCCGCCGCGGCGAGCGCGATCTGGGCCTTGTCGGAGACCGTGGTGCCGAAGCGCATCGCCGCCGACGTGTCGACGACGACCCAGGCCTCGAGATCGCGGTCGGCGATCTGCTCGCGGACATGGGTCTCCTGCGTGCGGGCGGTGACGTTCCAGTCGATGCGCCGCACGTCGTCACCGGGCTGGTAGAGCCGGGCCTCACCAGGCTCGCTCCCGTGACCGGGCGTGAGGCCCTGATGGTTGCCGTGCAGCGCGCCGTCGAGGCGGCGGTTGATCGTCAGCTCCAGCGTGCGCACCAGCTCGGCGACGTGCTCGGTGGGCGGACCCGCCGGCCAGTCGACGGGCCCGGTGATGGCCGCCGTCATCCCAGTGCGTCGTTGGGCTTGGGTGACACCCACGCCGCCGGGACGGTCTCGAGGATGCGGTTGACGATCAGATCCGGGGTGATCTCCCGGGCCAGTGCGTCGTACGTCAAGAGCAGGCGGTGGCGCAGCACCTCTGGGGCCACGTCGAAGACGTCCTGCGGCGTGGCGTACGTGCGCCCCCGGATCAACGAGAGCGCCCGCGCCCCGCGCACGAGGTTGAGGCTGGCCCGCGGGCTGGCGCCCAGGCCGATCGATGGCGCCAGCTCGCCGAGCCCGAACCAGTCGGCGTGGCGCGTCGCCTGCACGAGGTCGACGGCGTACTGGGCGACGCTGCGATCGACGAACACGGCGTCGCACCGGCGCTGCAGGCCGATCAGCTCGCCGAGGTCGATGACCTGCGCGGCCGTCGGTGGGTTGACGGCCATGCGGTCGATGATCGTCAGCTCCTCGCTCGCCGACGGGTGGTCCATGACGATCTTCATCATGAAGCGGTCGCGCTGGGCGTCCGGGAGCTGATAGACGCCCTCGCTCTCGATCGGGTTCTGCGTGGCGATGACGAAGAACGGGTTGGGCACCAGGTGGGTGATGCCGGCGATCGTCACCTGGTGCTCCTGCATGACCTCGAGCAGTGCCGACTGGACCTTGGCGGGCGCTCGGTTGATCTCGTCCGTCAGCAGGAAGTTGACGAAGATCGGGCCCAGCTCGACGTCGAACTTCTCGCTGCTGCCGCGATAGATGCGCGTGCCGACGATGTCGGACGGCAGGAGGTCGGGCGTGAACTGGATGCGGGCGAACGTGCCGCCGACGACATCGGCCAGCGTCTCGGCGGCCAACGTCTTGGCCAACCCGGGGACCGATTCGAGCAAGCAGTGGCCGCGGGCCAGCAGGCCGACGAGCATCCGCTCGAGCAGCCGGCTCTGCCCGACGATGACCTTGCGCAGCTCGAAGAAGATGCGCTCCACGGTCTCGGCGGTGCGGGCGTCGTCCATCGGGGCCGGCGGCATCGACATCGGCGTTGGGGAAGCCGCGGCGGCAGAGGCGGGTGGCAAGGGTGGGGTCATCGAACCTCCGTCATCGGACCTGCTGGGGTGACGGGAGACGGTACCAACGTGTCCGTAAGTTCCTGGTGAGGACGAGGTAGGTGGCGCCGGCAGCCGCTGCGGCGACGGCGAACGCCGTGATCGCCCAGCGCACCCCGACCACCGACGCCAGCGCACCGGCGCCGATGGCCGTGATGCTCAGAACGAGCGTCACGATGGCGAAGTCGCCGGCCATGACGCGGCCGAGGATGCGGTCCTCCACCTCCACCTGCAGGCCGTACGTCGACAGCGTCCATTGGGCGCCACCCCCGAGGTGGGCGATCGTCACGAAGACCGCGGCGAGCAGCAGCGTCGGCGCCCAGGCCGCGCCGACGTAGGCGATGGAGAAAGCGATCGCCGCCCAGCCGCAGAGGCTGAGGATGCGCCGCATCGTGCCCTTCGCCCAACGCGCCGCGAGGAGCGGCCCGAGCCCCGATCCGACACCCCGCGCGGCGAGCAGGAGCCCGCGGCCACCGTCGCCGGCGCCGTGGACATCCGACGCGAGGACGGCGAGTTGGCCCACGACGCCGGCGCCGATGGCGAACGTCGCCTTCGACGACATGAGGGCGAGGATCACGGCGTCCTGACGGGCGATCGCGATCGCCTCGCGCATGTCGGCCAGCGGGCGGACGCGTGCACTCGTCCGCTCGTGGTCCTGCTGCATCGGCCGGCGGACGAGGAGGATGAACCCGCCGGCGATGATGAACGTGGCGACATCGGCGAGGATTGCCGCCTGGCGACCGAACGCCTGGCTGAACACACCGCCCAGCCCGGCACCGACGGCCACCATGACGCCCCACGTCGCGCCGAGCAGCGCGTTGGCCGCCCGCAGCTCGTCGGGCGAGCGGGCCAGGTTGGGCACGGCCGCCTCGACCGCCGGCTTGACGAAGGCGGCCAGCGCGGCGACGAGGCCCTGGAAGACGAAGGCCACCCAGATGCGGTCCTCGCTCAGGAGCAGCAGGCCGGAGGCGGCGACTGCCTGCAGGCCGCAGACGACGACGAGCAGGCGCCGGCGATCGACTCGATCGACGACGGGCCCGGCCAGTGGCGAGGCGAGAAAGGACGGCAGGGCGAACGAGACGAGGACGAGCGACACGAGCAGGGCGGAGTCGGTGGCGTCGTCGACGTAGCCGGCGAGGGCGACGAACACGAACCAGTCGCCGAGGAACGACACCACCTGGGCACAGAACAGCCAGCGGACGTCGCGGTTGGTGCGGAGGAGCTGCAGCACGGTCTGGCGCAAAGCATCTCATCGCCCGCCGGCCCGCTCCTCATCCCCGGGACGAGGCCAGAGCCGCGGCCTGCGCCGGCTCGGTGGACGGCCGCTGGCGCTCCGTCTGGCCTCGTGGATGGTCGTCGTCGCCGCCGCGCCGGCCGCCTCCGTCGTCGTATCGTGACGGCATGACCGCCGCCGACGAGTCGCCCGCCGACGCGGATCGAGCCCGCGTCGAGGCGGCCAACAAGCTGGCCCGCGACCGCAGCATGATCGAGCAGGGCCGCCGCATCGGAGGCGTCGCCGGTGCCGCGCTGGCCGGCGCGATGATCGCCATCCGGGACGTCTACGAAGGCCCCAAGCGCGATGACGGCTCGGTCGTCGTCGATGCACCGTCCGAACCGCACGACGTGGACCGTGACGGCGTCGAGCTGCGGGCGACCGAGATCGGTGGCGTCGACGACGTCGCCGTCCCGGCTCAGCCGCGCCTGCCGCCGGTGGTCGTCGCCCGCCGGCGGTCCCGCCGCCGCCACTGATCTGGGGCGTTCCTTCGCACCTGCCGGGAAGAAACGCACCCAGATGTGCGATTGGGAAGGATCGCGCCCGAGATGTGCGGGGTCGCGAGGGCTAGAGGATCTGGGACAGGAACAGCTTCGTGCGGTCCTCGTCGGGGTCGGTGAAGAAGTGCTCGGGCGTGCCGACCTCGACGATCTGGCCGTCGGCCATGAACACGACGCGGTCGGCGACCTCGCGGGCGAAGCCCATCTCGTGGGTCACGACGATCATCGTCATCCCCTCGCGGGCGAGGTCCTTCATCGTGTCGAGCACCTCGTTGATCATCTCCGGGTCGAGCGCCGACGTCGGCTCGTCGAACAGCATCACCTTCGGCTGCATCGCCAGCGCCCGGGCGATGGCCACCCGCTGCTGCTGGCCGCCCGACAGCTGCCCCGGGTACTTCTTGGCCTGCTCGGGGATGCGCACCTGGGTCAGCAGCTCCATGCCGAGCGCCTCGGCCTCCTTCTTCGGCATCCGCCGCACCTGGCGCGGTGCCAGCGTGACGTTGTCGAGCACGGTCAGGTGGGGGAACAGGTTGAACTGCTGGAACACCATCCCCGTCTCCCGGCGGATCTCCTGGATGTTGCGCAGGTCCCGCGTCAGCTCGACGCCGTCGACGACGATGCGGCCCTCGTCGTGCTCCTCGAGGCGGTTGATGCAGCGGATCATCGTCGACTTGCCGGAGCCCGACGGCCCGATGACGACGACGACCTCCTGCTGGGCGACGTTGAGGTCGACGCCGTGCAGCGCGGTGAACGACGCCGAAGCGCTTGACGACGCCCTGCAGCTCGATCATCACCTCGCCCGTGCGCCCACCTGTGTGGCGTCGGCGAAGACGGTCGGCTCGGTCATCGCGTTCCCACTCCCAGCTTCCGTTCCAGCCGCTGGCTCTCCCGGCTCATCGTGATGCACCCGATCCAGAACAGCAGCATGACGAACGCCAGCGTCTCGGCGGTCAGGCCCTGGCCCTGGAACGCGGTCTGCGCCGTGACCGCCTCGCCGACGCCGAGCAGGTCGAGCAGCCCCATCGCCGCGGCGGCCAGCGTGGTGTCCTTGAACAGGCTGATGAACTGGCCGACGAGGGCCGGGATGACGTTGCGCAGCGCCTGCGGCAGCACGATCAGGACCGTCGTCCTGACCGGCGACAGCCCGAGCGCCTGGGCCGCCTCGGTCTGGCCCTTCGGCAGCGACTGCAGCCCGCCGCGCACGATCTCGGCGACGTAGGCCGCGGTGAACAGCGTCATGGCGACGATGGCCCGCACGACCAGGCTCGGGTTGGCCGTGTCGCTCGGCAGGAACAGCGGCACGACGAAGAAGGCCAGCAGCAGCAGCACGTACAGCGGCACGCCGCGGAACAGCTCGATGTAGACGACGCACAGCCAGCGGATGAGCGGCAGCTTCGAGCGCCGGCCGAGCGCCAGGAGCACGCCGAGCGGGAAGCACAGCGTGATCCCGGCGACGGCGAGGAACACGTTGAGCATCACGCCGCCCCAGTCCGTCACGTCGAGCGGCCGGCGGAGGAACAGGATGAGGCCGACGAACCCGACGATGGCGACGAGCACGCAGGAGCGGGCCCGGACCGACCGGGCAGCAGCGGCCCGACCAGGCCGACCGACGACCGCCGCGACGACGGCCGCGGCGACGGTCAGCCACGGCCCGATCGTCGTCGTCATCGACAGGAGGAGCGCGACGCCGAACGAGCAGCGGCCACAGCCGCCGAGCGATCGCCGAGCGCCGCCCGCCACCACGGGCGCGGCGGCGGCGGCTCGGCGCGGCCCGTGACGACCCGCCGCCGGCCGATGAACCCGGCGACGAGCCCGCTGAAGAACGCGATCAGCGCGATGGCGACCGAGATCCGCCACAGCTCGTCGCGCGGGTAGCGGCCGACCATGAACAGCTCGAGGTTGACGCGGACGATCTCCCAGCGCCCGGTGACGAACACGTAGCGCACGGCCCGGTACAGGACGTAGCCGACGACGACGCCGGAGACCACCGTGACGACGCCGTCGCGCGGGCGAGCGGAACAGGTTGCGGCGGACCCAGTCGCCGGGTCCGGCCGCCGGCGGTCGCTCGGGCTCCGGCGGCGGCACCGCCATCGTCTCGGTGACGACGGTCTGCATCAGCGCTCGTCAGCGCTCCACGATCGCCAGGCGGCGGTTGACGAGGTTGACGACGAGCGAGATCAGCAGCGAGATGGCGAGGTAGATGAGCAGCAGCAGGGTGTAGGACGGCACGGCGGGGGCGCGGGTGGCGACGGCCAGCTGCGTCACCTTGGTCAGCTCGGGGAAGCTGATGACCGCGGCCAGCGACGAGTTCTTCGTCAGGTTGAGGTACTGGTTGCCCGTCGGCGGCACGCCGATGCGCATCGCCTGGGGGAGCACGACGTACCACATCCGCTGGAACGCCGGACAGGGCGAGGGCGTCGGCCGCCTCGCCCTGCCCTCGCGGCACGGCCTGGATCGAGCCGCGGACGATCTCGGCGATGTGGCTCGACGTGTAGACGACGAGGGCCAGCAGGGCGGCGAAGTAGGCCGGCGTCATCGTGATCCCGCCGATGACCCGGCGGCCGTCGAGCTCGGGCGCGGTCGCGCCGAGGCCGAGCACGAGCCAGGCGACGACCAGCACGACGAGCGCCGCCGGGATCGCCCACAGGCCCGTGCGGGCCGGGCGGCCGGTGCGGTCGGCGACCGCCCGGCGCCACCGGGCGACGGCCCACAGCGCCAGCAGCGACGAGCACGACGACGACGACGACCTTCCAGTTGCTCGCCCTCGTACCAGAACACGCTCGCGCCGCGGACGTTGAGCACGGCGATCGGGCCGAGCGTCCACGACTCGTTCGGCGGCGGGAAGGCGTTCAGCACGACGGCGATGTAGGCCAGCACGACGAGCGCCAGCAGCGGCACGTTGCGGACGACCTCGACGTAGGCCCGCGCCGCGCTGCGGAGGATGAAGTTCTGCGACAGCCGGGCGACGCCGATCAGCGTGCCGAGGACGGTCGCCAGCACGATGCCGGTGATCGCCAGCCGCAGCGTGTTCATCAGGCCCTCGACGATGGCGTCCTTCGCCGGCTGGGTCGGGCGGAAGTCGCTGTCGGGGATCGGGAACCCCGCCGGCTGGTCGAGGAACCCGAACCCGGTGCTGCAGGTCCTTCGCCTCGGCGTTGTCCTGGTAGTTGCCGTAGAGGAACCACACGACGGCGACGACCACGGCGACCACGACGATCTGGAACGCCCACGCCAGGACGCGGACGTCTCGCCAGAGCGGTGGCCGGCGGTCACGGCGTCGCGGTCGTCGCGGTCATCTGATCGTCGGCTGCGACTAGCGCTCGAGCGGGTCAGCGGCTCCGCTCGCCTCGATCCCGGCGGATCAGTCAGCGGTACGGCGGGGCGTACTGCAGGCCGCCGTCGGACCACAGCGCGTTCAGGCCGCGCTCGGTGATGCCGATCGCCGGCAGGTTGGCCTCGAAGATCTCGCCGTAGTTGCCGACCTGGCGGACGATCTGCAGGGCGAAGTCGGTCGGCAGGCCGAGCCCGGGGTCGAGCACCGTGCCGTCGGCGTTCTGGCCCGCCGAGGAACTGCACCTTGGCGGCGTCGTCACCGGTGGCGTCGGCCTCGGCGGTCTCCGACGTGATGCCGAGCTCCTCGGCCTCGATCGTGGCGAAGATCGCCCACTCGACGGCCTGCGCCCACGCGTGTCGCCGTCGATGACGGCCGGCGTCAGCGGCTCCTTGGAGAACACGTCGTCGAAGATCACGAGCGCGTCGGGACCGTCCGGGTAGTTGGCCCGGCGCGAGGCGAGCTGGCTGCCGTCGCTCGACCACCCGTCGCACTGCCCGGCGAGGAACGCCTCCTGCACGAGGTCGATGTCGTCGAACGACTGCACGTCGACGGTCAGGCCGCGGGCGGCGAACTCGGTCGCCACGTTGCCCTCGGTCGTCGTGCCGGCGGCGACGCAGACGATGGCGCCGTCCATGTCGTCGATGCTGGTGTAGCCGCTGTCGGCGGCGACCATCATCTGCTGGCCGTCGTAGAACGTCGGGTGCAGGAACGTTGGCGCCGTCGTTGCCGTCGCGGCTGGCCGTCCACGTCGTGTTGCGCACGAGGACGTCGATCTCGCCGGCCTGCAGCGCGGGGAAGCGGGCGTCGGTGGCGACGGGGACGAACTCGACCTTGGTGGCGTCGCCGAGCACGCCGGCGGCGATGACGCGGCAGAAGTCGGCGTCGAAGCCGACGTACTCGCCGGCCTCGTCGACGACGGCGAAGCCGGCGAGGTCGTCGCGCACGCCGCACCGCACGACGTCGTTGGCGATGACCGCGTCGAGCAGCGACTCGCCCGTCTGCACCTCCTCGGCCGTGTCGGGCGTCGTGGCGCCGCCGGCGGCCGTCGTCGGCCGAGTCGCCGGTGGCGATCGCGTCGTCGGCCGTCGCGTCGGGGCGCGGTGACGCGTCGGCGGCCACGGTCAGCTCGGTCGGCGCCGCCATCATCGTCGTCGTCGTCGGAGCACGCCCCGGCGATCAAGGTGATCGCCGCCAGGGGTGCCAGGGTTCGGATGAACGAACGTCGCATGAAGCCTCCCCACTCGAGTGCACTGCCCGCTGCGGCGACCTTAGCCGGGGCACGCACCGGGGCCGCGTGACCGGTCGCCGCCGGCGGGCGGCCGAGCAGAGCGATCGATCTCGGCGCCGGTCACGGCGTAGGCCGTGCCGTCGGTGCGGTTGTCGAGCACGACGATGCCGAGCACGCCGTCCGTCCGCGTCGACGAGCGGGGCGCCGCTCGTGCCCGCGGGCGACGCCCGGGGTGAACGTGTGGACCTCGCGCTCGTAGCGCGCGCTCGTCGGTGGTGTCGTGGACGACGAGCGGGCCGGTGCGCACGATCTCGACGTGCGTGGTCCGTCGCGCCCGAGGAGGCGCGACGCTCGTCCGTGCGGCGATCCGTCGGCCGAGCTCCGACGGGACCGGTGCGAGGTCCACGGCGAGCAGGGCGAGGTCGGTGCGCGCGATCGAGCAGCGACGACCGTCGCCGGCGCGCCGTCGACGGTCAGCTCCCGCGGTCCCCGTCGACCGTGTGCGCCGCGGTCGCCACGAGGCCGTCGCCGACGACGACGCCGAGGCCGCGGTCGCGGTTCGGCGTGTCGCACGGCTGGGCGGCGACGGCGACGACCACCGGATCGGCGGCGTCGGCGTCGCCGCCGCCGCACGCCGCGGCGACGACGATCAGGGCGCCGGCGAGCGCGGCGTGGGCGCCGAGCAGGCGGGCGATGCACTCGGTGACCCGGCGGGCCGTCGGCAGGTGGAGGAACTCGTCGGGTCCGTGGGCGTTGCTGCCGGGACGAGGGCGCCGGTGACGACGAACTGGGCGGCCGGGAAGCGCTCGCCGAGCATGCCCATGAACGGGATCGTGCCGCCCTCGCCGAACGTGCGGGCCGGCTGGCCGAACGCCGCCGTCGACGCCTCGTCGAGCGCCGCTGCAGCCACGGCGCGAACGGCGGCGCGTTCCAGCCCGGCGCCGAGCTCGCGTCGTCGAAGCGCACGGTGGCCCCGTTCGGCGGGTCGGCGAGGAGGGCGCTGCTCGATCGCCGCCAGCGCGGCGACGTGGTCGCACGTCGGCGGCAGGCGGAAGCTCAGCGTGAGCGTCGTCGACGGCCGCAGCACGTTGCCGGCCCGTCCGGTCGGCGGGAAGCCGTCGGCGCCGATGTAGCTGACCGTCGGGCGCCACGTCTGGGCGAGGAACTGCTCGGCGGCGTCGGCCACCATCGGCCGGGTCGCCCCGGCGAACGGGAACTCGTCGGCCGCCGCGCGGTCGAGCGCGGCCGCTGTCCGGCGCGCCTCGACCACCCGGTCGGCCGGGATCTCGACGTGCAGCTCGGGCAGCAGCACGTCGCCGGTCGCGCTGTCCTCGAGGCGGTCGAGCAGCTGGCGGAGCAGGCGGAAGCTCGACGGCACGATGCCGCTCGCCTGCCCGGAGTGCGCGCCTTCGGTCAGCACCTCGACGGTGAGCCGTCCGTTGACGAGGCCGCGCAGCGACGTGGTCACCCACAGCCGCTCGTCGTCGAGGCAGCCGCAGTCGAGGCAGACGACGAGCTCGGGCGATCCCGATCCGGTCGGCCAGCGCGTCGACGTAGGCCGGCAGGTCGGGGCTGCCGCTCTCCTCGCTGGCCTCGATGAGCACGACGCAGCGGGCGTGGGGGATGCCGGCGGCCTGGGCCGCCTCGATGGCGAGCAGCGCGGCGAACGCGGCGTAGCCGTCGTCGGCGCCGCCCCGCCCGTAGAGCCGGTCGCCCTCGACGACCGGCGTCCACGGCCCGAGGCCGTCGCGCCAGCCGGTCATCTCCGGCTGCTTGTCGAGGTGGCCGTACAGCAGCACGGTGCGGTCGGCGAGCGCCGGCTCGGTCGCCGGCACCTCGCACACGATCAGCGGCGTCGCGGCCGGGGATGCGTTGGACGTCGACCGTGAGCCCGTCGATCGGCCGGGCGGCGCACCAGTCGCGGATCAGCGTCACGGCCGGCTCCATGTGGCCGTTGGCCTCCCACTCGGGGTCGAACGCCTTGGAGACGTTGGGGATGGCGATGTACTCGCGCGAGCGTCGGCAGGACGTCGTCGTCCCACACCGCCTCGATGCGATCGCGGAGCACCGCCTCAGCATCTCAAACTGGCACACCCCCGGCGGTCAGCCGACTCGGGGACAGGGCTCAGACGGTGACGGTGCCGCAGGCCCGGGCGAGCGCCCGCTCGGCCTCGGCGACCATGCGGACGACGAGCTCGCCGGCGGGGACGAGCTCGTCGATGGCGCCGACCCCCTGGCCGGCCGGCATGAACTCGCGGGCCACGTCGACGGCCGTGCCGTCGGGCGCGCCGAGGTGGTTGACGCCGGCCCTCGACGCGGCGAACACCTGGGCCGGGAACGGCTGCAGCTCGTCGGGGTGCTCCTCGAAGTGCTGCGTCCAGTCGTTGCGGACGACCCGGCACGTCTTGCCGGTGAACGCCCGGCTGATCACGGTGCCGTCCTCGGCAGCCGCCAGCAGCGTCTCCTTGTAGCCGTCGACGGCCCGCGCCTCGGGCGTGGCGATGAACCGGGTGCCGATCCACACGCCGTCGGCGCCGAGCGTCAGGGCGGCGGCGAGGCCGCGCCCGTCGAACAGGCCGCCGGCGGCGACGACCGGCACCTGCTCGCCGACGGCGTCGACGACCTGCGGGACGAGCGCCATCGTGGCGACCAGCCCGGTGTGGCCGCCGGCCTCGGTGCCCTGGGCGACGACGAAGTCGCAGCCGCTGGCGACGGCACTGACGGCGTGGCGGACCTTGCCGCACATCGATCCGACGAGGACGTTGGCGTCGTGCAGGGCGTCGACCGCCTCCCGCGGGACGCCGAGGCCGGCGACGAAGATGCGGGCGCCGCCGGCGATGACGTCGTCGATGCCGGCCTCGACCTGGCCCGGCATCGCCGTCAGCAGGTCGACGCCGAACGGCTTGGAGGTCAGCTCCCGGACCTTGGCCATCTCGTGCGGCAGCTCGTCGGCCCTCATCGTCGAGGCGCCGAGCGTGCCGATGCCGCCGGCCTCGCTGACCGCGGCGACGAGTCGGTGGTACGACACGCCACCCATGCCGGCGAGCATGATCGGGTGCTCGATGTCGAGCAGTTCGGTCAGACGAGTGCGCATGCCGGCGGACGGTACTCCCGGCGTGTGCAGTCAGGACCAGCGGACGTGGACCCGATCGAGGAACAGCTCGAGCACCGCCGGATCGCCGTCCACCTGCACGCCGTCTCGACCGTCGCCCCGGTTCCACAGCAGGAGGTCGAGGTCGGCGGCCGGGCCGTGCACCTCGGCGTCCGCTCCGGGTGAACCCGGCTGCGTCACGACGCCGTCGGGGCCGATGTGCACCAGCCAGTCGCCAGGCGCGTCGGTGGCAACGACGCGCATCGTGCGGCGGGGTCGGCGCCGCAGGCCGGTCTTCGAGCGGACGACGAAGCACGTCAGCAGCTCGTCGACGCCGTCGGCGGCGAAGGTGGGGTCGAACGCCGAGGTGCTCGGACCGGCGGCCAGCTCGGCGTCGACGCGGTGGATGGCCGACTCGTGGGCCTGGCGCCGCGCCCACATCGCCAGCGGCGACGTGGCCCGCAGGAACGTCCAGCACTCGAGGTCGGGGTCGGCCTGCTCCAGCGCGACGGCCAGAGCCTCGGCGCCGACCGTGAACCACTCGAGCAGCGCGTCGTCGCCCGGCCACGCGCCGACCACCTCGTCGAGGTCGACGGCCCACACCTCGCGACGTCCGTCGGCGACGTAGCCCGTGGCCCAGCGCTGCACGCCGCCGAGGTGGCGCACGAGGTCACCCACCGTCCACTCCGGGCACGTCGGCACGGAGCCGTCCGGCCCGGCCCGGCGGGCGGCGTCAGCCAGCAGCGCGGCGTCCGTGCGGATGGCGGTGACATAGCGGTCGATCGGCAGCGACGTCGGTCCCACCCCTCCATCCTGGTGGAACAGACGGGATTCGGTCACCATGGATTGATGGCCACGATCCTCGACCTCAGCCACGTCATCGCCGACGGCACGATCACCTATCCCGGTCTCCCCGGCCCGGTGATCAGCGATCACCTCAGCCGGGAGGACTCGCGGGCCCGCTACGCGCCCGGGTACGAGTTCCAGATCGGGCGCATCGACATGGTGTCGAACACGGGGACGTACCTCGACACGCCGTTCCACCGCTACCCGGACGGACACGACCTGGCGGGCCTCGACCTGGCCCGCGTGGTCGGCGTCCCCGGCATCGTCATCGATCTCGCCGACGCCCAGGAGGCCGGCGTGGCGCTGCTCGACGGTCACGACCTGACCGGCCGTGCCGTCCTGTTCCGCAGCGGATGGGACCGCCACTGGGGGAGCGACACCTACGGCGACCCGTCCCACCCATACGTGGCGGCGCGGGCCGCCGAGCGGATGGTCGAGGCCGGCGCCGCCCTCGCCGGCATCGACTCGGTGAACATCGACGACACTCGGACGGGCGAGCGTCCGATCCACTCGATCCTTCTCGCCGCAGGCGTTCCCATCGTCGAGCACCTGCGCGGGCTCGACCGGCTGTCGAACGGACCGTTCTCGTTCTTCGCCGTGCCGCCGGCGATCTCAGGCATGGGCACGTTCCCGGTGCGGGCGCTCGCCATCGTCGAATGATGCGGGCCGCGCCAGCACACGCTCAGGCGCCGCGTCCCTCGAACCCTCCCATTGCCTTGTTCACGACGTCGGAATCGGGGCCACTCGCGGCGGTCTCTGCTGCTTCGACTTCCGGAGCGACCCCGTCGACCTCGGCCACGCCTTCGTCGGTCGGGCGCAACACGTGGATCTCGCCACCGAGCTCGGTGAGCTTGACGGAGACCTTGGTCGCCTGATCGTCCTCGGCCAGGGCACCCACCGCCGCTCGACCGTTCTTCAGCTCCCTCTCGATCACGTCGCGCTCCGCGTCGTCGATGCCCAGACCCTTGTGGTGCAGCGCCCCGATCGCCGTACCGGCGAGGACTCCGCCGACGAGTGTCACGGGTGTGAGCGCGGCGAGCACGAGACCGATGCCGGCGCCCGCGCCCCAGCTGCGCCGGCCCAGCTTGTGGGTCTTGATCTTGCCGTCGTCGCCGAGGACCAGGACGCCGATCGCGTTCACCCGCAGGTCGCCGTCCAGATCGTCCCATTCCTTCAAGGTCTCGGCGGCGGTGTCGGCCGCCGCCTCGTCCGGGAAGATGCCCAAAACGATCTGCTTGCCCATGTCACCCCCCAAAGTTCGTGTGTTGGTCGCGCCGCAGCCTGCCCCTCGGTCCTGTCCACGTCAAGGGTCGAACGACGCTCCCGGTCCGGCCAGCACGCCGCGGTGCCAGCGGCCCGGGGTGACGAGCAGCGCCCGCGGCTCGTCCTCGAACATCCAGCGGGCGAACATGCGCCGGCCCCAGTCACCGCACCCGTCGAGGACGCGGATCGCGCCGCGGGTCCCACGCTCGTGCGCCAGCGCCCGGCTCAGCGCGGCGGACATGCGATGGTCGGCCACCAAGTGATGGCGGACGGCCCGCCGGTACTGGCGACGGGCGACGTCGGGGCGCAGCGCGCCAGCAGCGACGATCGCCTCGGCGGCCAGTCGCCCGGTCAGCAGGGCCTGGCCGATGCCCTCGCCGGTCATCACGTCCGTGGCCATCGCCGCGTCGCCGGTCAGGAGGACCCGACCCTCGGCCAACGGTGCGCGGTCGATGCGCGCCGGGATCGGCCACGCCAGGTGGCGGTCCTCCAGCGTGGCGTGGGAGCCGAGGGCGTGGCGGATGTGTGGGCGTTCGAGCAGTCCGCCCCACTGCGACTTCATGCTCTGGATCCGCCTGTCACCGTCGCGCAGCACACCGAACCCGATGTTGACACGCCCCTCGGTGAGGGGGAACGACCACGCGTAGCCGGGCAGCAAGTCGGGTTCGAACCACACGTGCAGGTCGTCGGCAGCCGGACCAGTGACGCCGCCGGCGTACGCCCGGAAGGCGTGCCACTCGCCGAGGTAACCCGGTTCGGCAACGCCGATCGCCTTGCGCACCGGGCTCCACATGCCGTCGGCGGCGACGACGTAGCGCGCCGCGATCGGGTCGTGATCGACGACGCCGACGACGACGTGGTCCGGCCGGGCGTCGAGCGACCCGTCGAACCCGTGGCCGTCCAGCACGGTGACGCCGGCTTTGGCCGCCAGCTCGACCAGCGCGTGGTCGAACTGCCGGCGGGGGGCGACGGCGGCGTAGGTGCCGGCGCCGCGCGGGAGCTGCACAGTGACCTGCCGCCCCGACGGCGAGCGCAGCACGGCGCCCTCGACGATCCGCCAGTCCTCCACCGCCGACGGGTGGAAACCGAGCAGCTCCAGCTCCCGCAGGGCCAGCGTGGTCAGGCCATCGCCGCAGCACTTGTCGCGCGGGAACGTCGCCCGGTCGATCATCGCGACGGCACGACCGGCGGTCGCCAGCGTGATCGCTGCCGCGACACCGGCCGGTCCCGCACCGATGACGAGGACGTCCGACACCTCGATCATTCACGCGCAGGCTACGGCCGGTTGGCGGCCGCCCCCGGGTCTGTTGCCTAGTGTCGCAGGCGTTCGCGCACGACGACCCGAGGAGCGGAGAGATGGCGAAGTTGGTCGAGGGCCGGGTGGCCATCGTGACGGGTGCCGGCGGCGGCATCGGCCGCGAGCACGCGCTGAGCTTGGCCAGGCACGGCGCCAAGGTCGTCGTCAACGACCTCGGCGGGGACCGCCATGGCGTCGGTGCCGACGCCTCGATGGCCCAGCAGGTCGTCGACGAGATCACCTCGGCGGGCGGCGAGGCCGTCGCCAACGGCGACAGCGTGGCCGACTGGGAGGGCGCGCAACGCCTCATCCGCACCGCTATCGACACGTTCGGTGAGCTCCACGTGCTGGTTAACAACGCCGGCATCCTGCGCGACCGGGTGCTCGCCAACATGACCGAGGAGGAGTGGGACGCCGTGATCAACGTGCACCTCAAGGGCACGTTCGCCCCGTCGCGGTGGGCCGTCGCCCACTGGCGGGAGCAGGCCAAAGCCGGCCAGCCGGTGAGCGGTCAGGATCATCAACACCACCTCGGTGTCGGGCATCTACGGCAACGCCGGCCAGAGCAACTACGGCGCGGCGAAGGCGGGCATCGCGGCGTTCACGAACATCGCTGCGCTGGAGGTGGCTCGTTACGGCGTCACCGTCAACGCCGTGGCGCCCGTCGCGCTGACGCGCATGACCGAGGACCTCGGGATGGCGGAGACCGACGAAGACCGCGAGGCTCGGGCGCCGCATTGGATCGCCCCGATCGTCACGTGGCTGGCGTCGGAGGAGTCGGCCGGCGTGACGGGGCGCGTCTTCGAAGCCTCTGGGCAGTTCCTCGCCGTCGCCGAGGGATGGGTCCGTGGCCCGTCGACCGAGCCCGTCGACGACCCGACGCAGATCGGCGACGTCGTCGCCAAGCTGCTTGCCGGCGCCCGCCCGAACTCGGGCATGGACGGCCGCCCGGGGACCTGGCCACAGCCGCAGTCCTGATCGACCAGGGGAGCGACGAGGAGATGGAGGCGCGGCGATGCCGTTGAACCCTGATGCCGTGGGCACGAAGAGCGATCCGGTCGAGGTCCACTGGACGAGCAAGGACGCGTTGCTCTACGCCGTCGGCATCGGTGCCGGACAGGAGGAGCTGGCGTTCACGACCGAGAACACGAACGGGGTAGCGCAACAGGTGTTCCCCACGTTCCCGGTGGTCATCGGCTGGGGCAAGGGCTCGGCGATCGGCGGGATCGGGTCGTTCAACCCGGCGCTGCTGGTCCACGGCCAGCAGGCCGTCACCCTCCACCGTCCGATTCCCGTGGAGGGCAAGGCGACGCTCGTCGGGCGCATCGTCGCGATGTACGACAAGGAGAAGGCGGCGGTCGTCGTCAGCGAGACGGAGGCCACGATGGACGGCCACCCGCTGTACACCAACCGCATGTCGGCGTTCATCCGCGGCGAGGGCGGGTGGGGCGGTGAGCGTGGTCCGTCCGGCCCGCAGAACGTTCCGCCGGAGCGCACGCCCGACCACGAGGTGACGTACCAGACGTCGCCGGACCAGGCCTTCGTCTACCGCCTATCCGGCGATCACAACCCGCTGCACACCGACCCGAGCTTCGCCGCGCTGGGCGGGTTCGATCGGCCGATCCTCCACGGACTGTGCAGCTATGGGTTCACCGGGCGGGCGCTCCTGCACTCGCTGTGCGGCTCGGACCCGGCCCGCTTCCACCACATCGAGGGCCGCTTCGCCTCGCCGGTGCTCCCCGGGGAGGCGCTGACGATCAGCGCGTGGGCGACCGCCGACGGCGAGGCCGTGTTCACGACGTCGGCCGGCGGACGCGTCGTCATCGACCAAGGCCTCCTCCGGCACTCCTGACGAGACGCTCGATGCCGGGACCCGTCATCTACACGCGGCGGGAGTTCCTGCAACTCACGGCCGCCGCCAGCTCGCTGCTGGCCGCCGGCGGCGTGCTCGCGGCGTGCGCCGACGACGGACCGGCGTCACCCTCGGCCCTGGCGCCACCGCCGGACGACCTCGGGCGCATCGTCCGTGTCGCCGTCCACCCGTCGGTCGGCATCGCCCGCGTCGGCAACAGCGAAGACAGCTTCTTCTTCGGCCCGGACCTCCCGGGCGCGCTGCCGGTCGCACCGGACGGCTTCAAGGACGCCAGCGGGGCGATCGCTCGCCAGGCCGCCCGCTTCCGGGTCTACGGCTACGACGAGCAGGGAGAGGTCGTCAGGGAGCTGGTGTCGTCCGACGGCAACATCACGTGGACGGTCAGCGTGGCCAACAAGAAGGCCGCCTGGTACGACTTCGACACGGCGATGGACATCCCGGTGGCCGCCCCGGTCAGTCGCCGCAACGCCGACGTCACGGGCGCCGCCCGTGACCGCCTCGTGATCGCCTCCGGGAAGCAGTCGATCGCCGGGCCGGCTGCCGACCTGGTGGCACTCGATGCCGGGCGCTTCCTCGACGTGCCGGTCCCGCTCGGCGAGCTGCTCACCGACGAGCTCGGACGCCTCGTCTTCGTCCCCGCGGTGGGAAGTGGGTACTCCCCCGGACAGGCACCGTTGACGACGTTCTCGGACAACGACGGGTGGGCCGACGACATCTGCGACGGTCCCGTGCTGGCCAGTGTGACGCTCGGCGGACGGACCCTCGAAGCCGAGCCCGGGTGGGTCGTCGTGACCCCGCCCAACTACGGCCCGGGTCTCGTCGCCGGCCTCGTCACGGCCTACGACTCAGCCCGGTTGGCATGGGACACGTTCGACGCCGCCGACGCTCGGTGACGTCAGCTTCGGCGACGACGTCCTGCCGATCTTCCGGCGCATCGTCGACATGCAGTGGGTCAACGCCGGCTTCTTCGGTTCCAATGGCTGGGGCAGCGATGCCGACTACCTCGACCCGGGGCTGCTCGATCGCCTCGCCGACCCGTCCGAGGCCAGCGCGGCGCTCCGCCGCATGGTCTTCGAGCAGTTCCGCAACCCGGACTACGCCGTCGAGGAGCCCGACGCCGATCCGCAGATGTACGGCGACGGCATCGCCATCCCCGCCGAGTCGGCGTACCAGTGGCTGACGGTCACGCCGATCCAGTACGCCGTGCTGTCGGCGTGGGCGGACGGCTCGTTCACTGATGATCGGGAACCGCCGCCGCCGAGCGACCTGGCGGCGCTGCCGCCATCGGAGCAGACCCTGGCGCTCGACCGCGCCGGCCTCGACGCCTGCCTCGGCGGCGCCTACCACCCCGGCATCGAGGTCCCGTGGACGCTGCGCGTGCGGTCGATGTGGTCCGGCTCCGCGCCGGCTGCGGGTGCGCTCGACGACCGTCGAGAACCTCGACTACGGAGACCAGCTGACGCCGGAGCGGGCGATGTCCGCCGACGGGCCGCTGGCCGGCAGTGGCCCCGGCGACCTCACTCGCTGGCAGGGGACGCCGTGGCAGAGCGACGCGGCGAGCTGTCGCTCGGGCTACCAGCCCGACATCTCCCCGGTGCTCCCGACGTTCTGGCCGGCCCGCATCCCGAACCACGTGCTGAGGGAGACCGATTACCTGGTCGTCGTCGACACATCGGCGCCGATGGCCGACCGCCAGGCCGCCTTCGAGCGGCGCTACGACTGGGAGCGCTTCGTCACCGCGGCGAATCGCACCGACACCCTCGACAACATGGTCGAGCAGTGGGGCGAGCTGGGGATCGTCACCGAGCAGCCCGGGCCCACCGACGGCGCCTTCCCGCCGGTGATGAAGGTCGAGACGAACGTCGGCTTCGTCGGCGAGCCCACCGTGAGCTGGAACGCCTCCGGTCAGGCGTCGGACCCCGAGGTATGGGACGGCGCACCCGTTACGACGCCGTCGTGATCGGCGGCGGGCCAGCCGGTTCGGCTGCCGCGACGACGCTGGCTCGGACGGGCCGCGCCGTCCTCCTCATCGACGGGCAACCAGCGGGTCGAGACGTTCCGCGTCGGCGAGGGCGGCCCTCCCGGCCTCGATCGTGCCGTGGAGGATGTGTTCGGCACCGGCACGTTCGCAGCCGCCGACCACTTGCGGAGCCACGGCAACCGGGCGGCGTGGGGATCCGATCGCCTGATCGGCGCCGACTTCATGTTCAACCCCTTCGGCTCCGGATGGCACCTCGATCGCGTGTCGTTCGACGCCCGCCTGCTCAGTGCCGCTCGGGCGGCCGGGGCGACGATCCACACCCAGGCCGGCGGGTGGCCGGTCTTCGATGCGCCGGTGGTCATCGATGCCTCGGGGCGCCGCGCCGCCTACGCCCGCCGATGCGGGGCCCGTCTCGTGACCCACGATCGGCTGACGGCGGTCGTCGCCGTCACTCCGCGTGGGGAGGACGATCGGGACACCACGACGACCGTCGAGGCTGTCGAGACGGGCTGGTGGTACACGTCGGCCATCCCCGGGAAACGACGCGTCGTCGCCTTCCTCACCGACGGCGATCTGCTCCCACCCGGTGCCCGCTCGGTCGACCGGTTCGTCGAGCTCGTGTCGACCACGCAGCACATCGCGCTGGTCGCCGAGGGCCGCCCCGAGGCGCTGATGGTGGTCGCCGCGGGTACCGCCCACCTCGATCAGCCGGTCGGGAACGGGTGGTTGGCGGCCGGCGACGCCGCCGCCAGCTTCGACCCGCTGTCGTCGCAGGGCATCCTGACCGCCGTGCTGATGGGACGCGACGCCGCCGAGCACGTCGACGACCCCGACGCCTTCGCCACGCGCTACCGCTCGATCATCGACCGCTACCGCACCCAGCACGAAGCGATCTACGCGCTCGAGCAGCGGTGGCCGGATTCCCCGTTCTGGGCCCGGCGACGTGTCGAGCGCGCCGCCAGGTCCACGATCCGGGCGACCACCTCCGTGAGGGCGACGTCCTCCCGCTCGCCGGTGCGGCGGTCCTTGACCTCGACCACGCCGTCGGTGATCCCCCGGCCGACGACGAGGATCGTCGGGATGCCGAGCAGGTCGGCGTCCTTGAACTTCACACCCGGCGAGACCGAATCCCGATCGTCGAGCAGCACCCGCAGCCCCGCCGCCTCCAGCTCGGCCGCCAGCGTCTCGGCGGCTGACCACTGCACGGCGCCGGGCTTGCCGGCGATCACGACATGGACATCGGCGGGCGCCACCTCGCGCGGCCAGCACAGGCCACCGTCGTCCAGCGTCATCTCGGCGATGGCGGCGACGGCTCTCGACACGCCGATGCCGTACGACCCCATCGTGACGGTGACCTGCTTGCCGTCCTGACCGAGCACGGTGAGGCCGAGCGCCTCGGCGTAGCGCCGCCCGAGTTGGAAGATGTGACCGATCTCGACGCCGCGGGCGATCTCGATCGGCGACCCGCACGCCGGGCAGGCGTCGCCGGGTCGAACGTCGGCAACGTCGAGGACACCGTCCGGAACGAAGTCGCGGCCGGCGACGAGATCGGCGACGTGGTGGCCCGGCTGATCGGCGCCCGTGACCCACCGCGTGCCGGTGACGACGCGTGGATCGACGACGTAGCGGATGCCCGACGGCGACGTCGTCCCGAGCGCGCCGGGCCCGGTGTACCCCTTGACGAGCTCGGGGTGGTCGGCGAAGTCGGCGTCCGAGAATGGCTCGACCTCGGCCGGCAACACCTGCGCCTCGAGTCGCTTGATGTCCACGTCGCGGTCACCGGGGACGCCGATCGCCAGCGCCTCGCGAGCGCCGTCGGGGTGGTGCAGCCACACGACCAGGTTCTTCAGCGTGTCGCCCGCCGCCCACTCCCGATCCGGGCGGCGGAGGTCGTCGCGGGCGTTCAGCACATCGACCAGGGTGGCGATCGTCGGTGTCTCCGGCGTGTCCAGGATCCGGGCCGCCGGAGCGTCGTCGTACGGTTGCTCGGGCGGCGTCGGCACGCGCACGGCCTCCACGTTCGCCGCGTAGTCACATGTCGTGCAGCGCACGTAGGTGTCCTCGCCGATCTCGATCGGCGCCAGGAACTCCTCGCTGGCCGAGCCCCCCATCGCCCCGGACATCGCCGACACGATGACGTACGGGAGCCCGAGGCGGCGGAACGTGGAGACGTAGGCGTCGCGATGGCGCTGGTAGGACTTGTCGAGACCGGCGTCGTCGACGTCGAAGCTGTAGGAGTCCTTCATCACGAACTCGCGGCCGCGCAGCAGCCCGGCCCGCGGGCGGGCCTCGTCGCGGTACTTCGTCTGGATCTGGTAGATCACCAGCGGCAGGTCCTTGTACGACGCGTACAGGTCTTTCACGAGCAGCGTGAACATCTCCTCGTGGGTCGGTGCCAGCAGCAGGTCGTTGCCACGGCGGTCCTGCAGCCGGAACATGTTCTCGCCGTAGTCGGTCCAGCGCCCCGAGGCGTCGTACGGCTCGCGGGGCAGCAGGGCGGGGAAGTGGACCTCCTGGAACCCGGCCCGGTCCATCTCCTCGCGGATGATCCGCTCGACGTTGCGGTAGACCATCCAGCCCAACGGCAGCCACGTGAAGGCGCCCGGCGCGGCGCGGCGGATGTACCCAGCACGAACCAGCAATCGGTGGCTGGGGACCTCGGCATCGGCAGGGTCCTCGCGCAGCGTGCGTACGAACAGCGTCGACATCCGCAGCATCGAGCGCACTGTAACGACGTTCCCGGTCAGGCCCCCGTGGACGGCGTGTACGGCCCGTCTCATTTCACTTTCTGGGTGCGTTCTTTCCCGACAGTCGCGAAGAAACGCGCCCAGATGACCATTTGAGAACGTTCGCGCCCAGATCGGCCGGGTCGCGTCGCGCTGCGTCGGGTCACCGCCACTTCAAGAGCTCTTCGACCAACCAGCGACCGAACGAGGGGAACCAATCAGCGCAGCCCAACTTGCCGATCGTCTCTCTCGGTACTGCCCGCGGCCGTCGATCCAGCGGGACGATCCCGGTATGCTGGCGGGTCGTTCTGTTGGTTCTCATCGTCACCCGCTGGTGGCGCAACCGAGAGGCGTGGGCACGGGCCCACGCCTCGTTTCATGAAAGGAGTTCGATGTGGTGATCGGAGCAGGTCCGGACAGCCCGATCGTGGCCCGTGTCCGCCAGCTCGTCGCGCCCATCGCCTCCGATCTCGGCCTCGATCTGTACGACCTCGAACAGCGCGGCGGGACGCTGCGCGTCACGCTGGACACGCCCGCCGGCAGCGACGGCGGCGTCACGCTGGACGACCTGGCGCTGGCCAGCCGGCTGGTCTCCCGGGAGCTCGATCACCACGACCCGATCCCCGGTCGCTACACCCTGGAGGTCACGAGCCCCGGCCTCGAGCGTCCGCTGCGCACGCCTCGGCACTTCCAGCGCGAAGTCGGCAAGGTCGTCGCCATCCGCCTCGCCGACGTGGGCCACGACGACCGGCGGGTGACCGGGACGCTGGTCGCCGCCGACGACACCACGGCCACCGTGGCGGTCGACACCCCCGCCGGGTCGACCGAGCAGGCCATCCCGTACGACCAGATCGACCGGGCGAAGACGGTCTTCGAATGGGGTGCGGCCCCCAAGCCCAGCGCGGCCCAGAGGAAGAAGGAGCACTTCGCGTGACCAACCTCGACATGAGCGAAGCGATCCGCCTACTCGCCCAGGAGAAGGGGTTGTCCGAGGATTCACTGCTGCACGTGCTCGTCGACGCGCTGGCATCGGCCTACAAGCGCCGTCCGGGCGCAGCCGACGAGGTCGTCGTCGAGGTCGACCCGCAGACCATGGAGTTCACGTTCACGGCCTATGACCTCGACGAGGACGGCAACTGGGTCAACGAGCGCGACGACACGCCCCGCCGTGACGAGCTCGGGCGGATCGCCGCCCAGACGTTCCGCCAGGTGATGAGCCAGCGCATCCGCGAGGTCGAGCGCGACCGCAAGTTCGAGGAGTACGCCAACCGCGAGGGCGACATCGTCACGGGCATCATCCAGCAGACCGACACCCGCTACACGTTGCTCGATCTGGGCCGTGTCGAGGCGTTGCTGCCGCAGGCCGAGCAGGTGCCGTTCGAGCGGCCGCAGCCCGGCGACCGCTGCAAGGCCTACATCGTCGAGGTCCGCCGCACGGCCAAGGGCCCGCAGATCGTCGTCAGCCGGACCCATCCCGGGCTGATCAAGCGGCTCTTCGAGTTGGAGGTCCCGGAGATCGCCGACGGCATCGTCGAGATCAAGGCCTGCGCCCGCGAGCCGGGGCACCGCACGAAGATCGCCGTGTGGTCGAACGATCACAACGTCGACCCGGTCGGCGCCTGCGTCGGCGCCCGCGGCGGGCGGGTGCGGATGGTCGTCAACGAGCTGCGCGGCGAGAAGATCGACATCGTCCCGTTCAGCGAGGACTTCCAGGACTTCGTGGCCAAGGCACTGTCGCCGGCCAAGGTCTCCCAGGTCATCGTCAGCGACGACGGCACCCAGGCCGACGTGATCGTCCCGGACCACCAGCTCAGCCTGGCCATCGGGCGAGAGGGGCAGAACGCCCGCCTCGCCGCCCGGCTGACCGGCGTGCGCATCGACATCCGCTCGGAGACGCAGCTCGCCGAGGGTGTCCCGCCGCGGCGCGACGAGCTCGACGACGGTGTCGAGTACGCCGAGGGCCAGTGGGTGACCAACGCCGCGTCCGGCGAGATGGAGTGGCACGCCGCCGACGGCAGCGTCATCAGTGAGACGGAGTGGAACGCCCAGGCTGCCGCCGCCGAGTCGGGCGGTGAGGCAGCAGTGGCCGAGAGCGGCCCGTCCGACGACAGCCCGTCCGACGACGCGTCCGCAGAGTCCAAGGGGGCCGAGACCAGCACGGAGAGCGAACCGGAGGTGCCCGCTGTGGAGTCAACGGGCGACGGCGACGCGCCGGACCAGCCCGCTCCCGACACGGTCGACCCGGACGGCACGGGAGATGGCGCGGCACAGTGACGATCCCGAGCGCACATGCGTGGGCTGCCGCCGCCGGCGTCCGCAGGCCGAGCTCGTCCGCTGCGCGCTCGGCGCCGACGGTCGGACGGTGCTCAGCCGAGGCGCGCCCGGGAGGGGCGCATGGCTGTGCCCGCCTCCGGGCGACTGCTTCGACCTCGCTGTGCGCCGCAAGGCGTTCCAGCGGGCGTGGCGACGGCCGGTCGATCATGACGAGCTGGAATCGCTCGGTCAGCGCTGGCGAGTGGGACGAGTTGACGAGAAAGGTTGAATGACGGCGTGGCGAAGAACCTGCGAGTACACGAGCTGGCCAAGGAGCTCGGCATGACCAACCAGGAGGTCGTCGACCTCTGTGGTCGCCTTGGCGTGCCCGTGAAGAGCCACTCGTCGTCGCTCAACGAGGCCTACTCCGACATGGTCCGACGCCGGGCCGCCCGCGACGGGTTGACGCGCGAGGAGCAACCGGAGGAACCGAAGCCCGAGAAGAAGGCGGCCAAGTCGGCGGCCACCAAGGCACCGGCGGCCGCCAAGGCACCGGCGGCAGCCACGGAGGTCGCCCCGGAACCGGTCGCCCCGGAACCGGTCGCTGCTCCCGCCGAGGAGACGACCTCGGTCCCGGAGCCACCGGCGCCAGAGGCACCTGCACCCGCAGCTGTGGAGGAGCCAGCCGCCCCCGAGCCGGCGGCCGCTGCCCCAGCCCCGGCCCCATCGCCTGCCGCGGCGGCGCCCGCACCGGCGCCCACCCCGCGCCGGTCGTCGCCGCACCGCCGGTCGTCGCCGAGCGACCAGCCGTCGCCGAACGCCCGGCCGCCGAACGACCGGCCCGCGTCGAGCGTCCACCCCGCGTCGAGCGTCCGGCCGCCACGCAACCGGCGCGCGCCCCCGCCGGTGAGCGCATCTCCTCCGGTCGTCCCGCTCCCGGCGAGCACCGCCCTGCCGACGTGCCGGCTGCCCGCGCCGATGGACCGGTCAGGTCGATCCCCCGTCCGGCAACGGTCCCGGCCGGGGCGCCGGCGGCGCCCACGTCGCCGTCCGGCCGCCCGATCCCGCCGCCTCCCGGTCGTCCGCTGTCACCGTCGGGCCGGCCCATCCCCCCGCCCCCCGGCAGCGCCCGGCCGGCCGCCCGCACGGCGGGCGCGCCGAGCGGTCGCCCCGGCGGAGGCGGCACTGGCGTGCGCACCGGCGGCCCCCGTCCCGGCGGGTACGCCGGCGGGCCGAGCGGGCCGCGCCCCGGTGGCGGTCCTGGTGGGCCGCGCCCCGGTGGCGGTCCTGGTGGGCCGCGCCCAGGTGGCGGTCCCGGCGGGCCACCAGGTGGTGGCCCCGGCCGCCCGTCCGGGCAGCGACGCCCACCGCGGCGAGGCCGCAGCCGTCGCCGTCGTCGCGATCGCGAAGAGCTGCAGCCGCAGTACACGAACTACACCCGCAGCGATGCGCCGGTCCCCGACGGCACCGTGGTCATCGAGCGCGGTGTCTCGGCGCAGGAGTTCGGTCCGAAGCTCAACCGCACGTCCGCCGACGTCATCCGCTTCCTGCTCAACAACGGCGAGATGATCACCGCCACGATGGACCTCTCGGACGAGCAGATGGAGCTGTTCGCCCTCGAGATCGGCGCCGACATCATGCTCGTCGAGCCCGGCCAGCAGGAAGAGATCGGGCTCCAGGCGCTGTTCGACGACAGCGACGACGAGGAGAACCAGGAGCCGCGGCCGCCCGTCATCACGATCATGGGTCACGTCGACCACGGCAAGACGACGCTGCTCGACAAGATCCGCCACGCCAACGTCGTGGCCGGCGAGGCCGGCGGCATCACGCAGCACATCGGCGCCTACCAGGTCGAGCAGAACGGCGGGCGGATCACGTTCCTCGACACGCCGGGCCACGCCGCGTTCACGCAGATGCGGGCTCGGGGCGCCGACGCCACGGACATCGTGGTGCTCGTCGTCGCCGCCGACGACGGCGTGATGCCCCAGACGATCGAGGCGATCAACCACGCCAAGGCGGCCGAGGTGCCGATCGTCGTGGCCGTCAACAAGATCGACAAGGACAACGCCGACCCGCAACGCGTGCTCTCCCAGCTGGCCGAGCACGAGCTCGTCCCGGAGGCCTGGGGCGGCGACACGATCGTCGTCGAGATGTCGGCCACCCAGGATCTCGGCATCGACGACCTCCTCGACCAGCTGCTGGTCGTCGCCGAGCTCGAGGAGCTGACCGCCAACCCGCACGGCCGGGCCAAGGGCGTCGTGTTGGAGGCCAAGCTGGACGTCGGGCGGGGGCCGGTGGCCACGGTGCTCGTCGACAAGGGCGAGCTGCAGGTCGGCGATCCGATCGTCGCCGGCGCGGCGTGGGGTCGCGTGCGGGCGATGATCGACGACAAGGGCGAGCAGGTGAAGTCGGCGGGACCATCCACGCCGGTCCAGGTGCTCGGACTGTCGTCGGTGCCGGAAGCCGGCGACGAGTTCCGCGCCGCCCCGGACGAGAAGACGGCGCGCATCGTCGGCGAAGCACGCGACTACCGCCTGCGCATGCGCCACCAGCGGGGGGATGCGCGGGTCAAGACCGGCACCAAGCTGGAGGACATCTTCGCCCAGATCCAGTCCGGCGAGACGGCGACGCTCAACCTCGTGCTCAAGGCCGACGTCCACGGATCGTTGGAGGCGGTGACGGAGAGCCTGCGCAAGCTGGATCGTCCCGAGGTCGAGCTGACCTTCGTGCACCGGGCCGTCGGCGGCATCACCGAGAACGACATCTCGCTGGCCGCCACCACGAACGCCACGATCATCGGCTTCAACGTGCGCCCGGACCGCAAGGCCCGGGAGCTGGCCGACGCCCAGGACGTCGAGATCAGGACGTACGAGGTCATCTACAAGCTGCTCGAGGACATCGAGCAGGCGATGGTCGGCATGCTGGCGCCCGAGTACGAGGAGGTCGTCACCGGCGAGGCCGAGGTGCGCGAGATCTTCCGCGTGCCGCGTGTCGGCGCCATCGCCGGGTGCTACGTCCGTTCGGGCGTCATCACCCGCGGCTCCAGGGTGCGGTTCCTGCGGGACGGCACGATCATCTGGAAGGGCGAGATCTCGTCGCTCAAGCGGTTCAAGGAGGACGCCCGAGAGGTGCGCGAGGGCTTCGAGTGCGGCATCGGCCTGTCGGACTTCCAGGACCTCAAGTCCGGCGACCTCATCGAGACCTACGACGAGCACGAGATCGCCCGAACCTAAGGAGGCCCGCGTGGCCGAGCAACCCCCCGTCGACGTCGAGTTCTTCCTCGACCCGGTGTGTCCGTGGTGCTGGATCACGTCGCGGTGGGTGACCCACGTGCAGCACGAGAAGCGTTACGTCGTGGGCTGGCGCTTCATCTCGCTGGAGATCGTCAACGAGAAGATCGATCGCCCGCCGGAGCGTCAGGCGATGCACCAGGCCGGGATGCGGGCGCTGCGGGTGGCCGATCAGGTGCGCCTGGAACACGGCAATGATGCCGTCGCCGCGTACTACTCGGCGCTCGGGCGCCGGATCCACATCGACAGGCGCCGCGACGAGCTCGTCAGTGAGACCGCCGCGTTCGCCGCCGAGGCGCTCGAAGATGCCGGACTGGTCGCCGCCATGGCCGACCACGTCGACGACGACTCTCACGACACCTACCTGCGCGCCGAGACCGAGCTGGCGCTGTCGCGCACCGGACCGGATGTGGGTACGCCGATCCTCACGTTCGCGCCCGGCCAGGGCGATCGCGAGGGCAGCTTCTTCGGGCCGGTCATCTCGAAGGCCCCGCGCGGCGCCGACGCCGTACGGCTGTGGGATGCCATCGAGGTCATCGCCACCTCCGGCGTCGCCGAGCTCAAGCGCAGCCTCCGCGCCAAGCCCGAGTTCGACTGACGCCATCGATCCGAGTGTTGGAGGGCTTTCGAGTGTCGAAGGTTGGACCTTTCGACGTTCAGCACTCGGGTGCGCTCCAACACTCGGGTGCGGAGGCGCCGTTAGCGTTGCGTCGATGAGCGGTCGTCGTCCGTCTGGGGGGCATCGGTACCCCCGCAGTGCCCGGTTGAACGAGACCTTGCGCGAGGTCATCGCCGAGGAGCTGGTGAAGATCGACGACGAGCGGTTGTCGTTGGTGACGATCACCGCCGTCGACGTCGACAACGAGCTGAACCGGGCCGTCGTGTTCTTCGACTCGCTGGACGACGAGGACGCCGACGAAGCGATCCTCGACGCCCTCGAGCGCCACCGGCGCCGGATGCAGTCGTCGATCAACCGCCAGATCAAGGCCAAGAAGACACCGATCCTGCAGTTCCGGCCCGACGACGTGATCCGCTCGGCGGCGCGGATCGAGGACATCCTGCGGCGGAGCGAACGTCCCGGCGGCGCCTGAGCCGTGGGCCGCCGCAGGCCGCCCTCCGTCCACGGGCTGGCCGTCGTCGACAAGCCGGCCGGGATCACCAGCCACGACGTGGTCGGGCTGCTGCGCCGCCGGTTCGGGGAGCGTCGCATCGGCCACGCCGGGACGCTCGACCCGAGCGCGACGGGCGTGCTCGTCGTCGGTGTCGGCAACGTGACCCGTTTGCTGCGCTTCGCCGGGGACGGCCGCAAGCGCTACGTCGGCGAGGTCGTGCTGGGCGTCGAGACCGACACCCTCGACGCCGACGGCACCGTGACCGCCCACCACGACATGTCGGCCGTGACGCTGGAGGACGCCCGCCGGGCCGTCGCCGACCACCTCCTTGGTGAGATCGCCCAGGTCCCCCCGATGGTCTCCGCCCTGCGCGTCGAGGGCCGCCGGCTGCACGACCTGGCCCGGGAGGGCATCGAGGTCGAGCGGGCGCCGCGGCGCGTGTCGATCGAGCGGTTCGACATCGCCCTCGCCTCGGCTCCGGGCGACGCACCGGTCGTGCTGGCCATCGACGTGGAGTGCTCTGGCGGCACGTACGTCCGCTCGTTGGCCGCCGACCTCGGTCGGCTCCTCGGCGGCGGCGGCCACCTCCGCCACCTGCGGCGGATCGCCGTCGGCCCGTACACGGTCGACGAGGCGGCGCCCCCGTCGGAGTGCGCGCTGCTGCGCCCGCTCGAGGCGGTCAGGGCGATGGCGCACGTCGCCGTCGACGGGGCAACCGCCACCCTGATCCGCGACGGGCGGGTGATGGACGCCCCGAGCGGAACCGGCCCGTGGGCGATGCTCGACGCCGACGGCGACGTCCTCGCCGTCTACGAACCGTTCGGCGACGGGCAGGCCAAGCCCGCCGTCGTCCTCCCGCGGTCCGGACCGTCGGCCAGCGACCCTCCGTCTGTGTGAGCGATGACGTCAGCCGCCTGACGTATGTGCTCACACAGACCGAGGGCCCGGCGAACCCCGCCGTCGAAGGGTTGGTCGGGGTAGCGTCACCGGCCGTGGAGGTCATCACGGAGCTCGACGGGCGGATCTGGCCGGGGGAGCGGACCGTGGTGACCATCGGCGCCTACGACGGCGTGCACCTCGGCCACCAGGCGGTGATCGAGGAGGTCAAGGAGTTCGCCGACCGCGAGCAGGCCCGCGCCGTCGTCCTCACGTTCGACCGCCACCCGGCCACCATCGTGCGCCCGGAGTCGGCACCGCAGCTGCTGACCACGCCCGAGCAGCGCCTCGAGCTGCTCGCCGCGACCGGGCTCGACGGCACCGTGGTGCTGCGCTTCGACGAGGCGCAGTCGAAGGAGTTGCCGGAGTCGTTCATCGAGCGCGTGCTGATCGAAGCGCTGGCCGTGAAGATCCTCGTCGTCGGGCAGGACTTCCACTTCGGCAGCCACCGCGAGGGCAACGTCCGCCTGCTGGAGGGATATGGCGCGACGCACGACTTCGTCGTCGAGCCGGTCCCGCTCGTCGAGCGCGACGACGGGATCGAGGAGCCGATCAGCAGCACGGCCATCCGCCGCGCTCTGGCCGGCGGGGACGTCGAGCTGGCCACCCACATGTTGGGTCGGCCCCACGAGGTCACTGGAAAGGTCGTGATGGGGGACCAGCGGGGTCGACTGCTCGGGTTCCCCACGGCCAACGTCGAGGTGCCGAACGCCGTCTGCATGCCGGCCGATGGCGTGTACGCCGGCTGGTACCAGCGACCGGATGGGACCGTGTACCCGTGCGCCATCAACCTCGGACGGCGGCCGACGTTCTACGAGCACGCCGATCACTCCTTGCTCGAAGCGCACCTCCTCGACTTCTCCGACGACCTGTACGGTGAGCCGGCCCGCGTGCGCTTCGGGCACTTCCTGCGCAGCGAGCGCAAGTTCGACGGTATCGAGGCGCTCAAGGTCCAGCTCTCCCACGACATCGAGCACGCCCGCCAGCTGCTGGCCTGATCAGTCGACGGCCCGCTCGAGGAGGCCGGTCAGCTCGGCGGCAACCCCCGTATCGACCTCGAACTCGTAGTGCGAGCCGTCCGGGCGCAAGGTGGCGTCGTCGACCCGCCCGTTGACCCACGTCGCCAAGTCGATCAGCACCACGTCGTCACGGACGTCTGCCAGCTCGGCCACGATCCCGTTGACCAGGTCGACGCGCTGCGGATCGCGTCCGTCGCGGAACAGCTGGGACAGCTCCTCGACACCGACGGATGAGCTCTGGTAGGGACACGTGACCCAGGCGAACCGTTCGATCCCGGCGGCCCGCAAGCGGTCCATCGCCTGCACGTACCGATCACGCACGAACTGATCGAACTCGGCGTCGCCGGCTGCGCTCGGCTCCGTCTCGCCGGGCACCACCTGGGCCACCAGTTCCCACTGGCACGACAAGATCAGGGCCACCGTCGCGTGCTGCTGCGCGGCCCGGTCGGCGGCGCTGGCCAGCGAGGCGTCGCACTCGTCGCTGAACCCGCCGGCCGAGAACGCCACCCCGCAGCCGATGCGCGTCTCCAAGCCGAGCAGTGAGAACTCCTCGCTGCTCCCGAAGTTGTCCATCGCCAAGGCCAACGAGAGGGCGACCGAATCGCCGTACCAACCGACGACGGGAGGGGGGCGGCGCTCGGCAGTGGTCGGCGGCGCGGACCGCACCGTTGTCGTCGTCGTCGTCGACCGCGGCACGGGGCGCACCTGTGTCGCGGTCACGGTGGTCATCGTCGGCGCGGCTTCTTCGAGGCGGGCGAGCATCTGCTCGGACCGGGGGGCTGGCGCCGGGACGAAGAGTGCCACCGCGGTGACGACGCCCAGCGTCGACGCACCGGCGACGAGGGCCCGCCGTGACCATCGGCGCCGGCGTACCGGCCACTCCAGCAGCCGGCCGCTGACGACGGCGAGGGCGATCGAGATCGCCACCAGGCCGATGGTGTCGATGAGGCGGGGGTCGGGCTGCAGGCGATCGGCGATCACGAAGACCGGGAAGTGGACCAGGTACAGCGCGTAGCTGATGCCGCCGAGCCAGCGCACCGGGGCGAGGCATCCCAGCAGCCACACCGGTCCACCGGGGACGAGGGCACCGAGGATGACCGCGCTCGATGCGAGCGCGGTGAGCGGGAGCAGACCCGAATTGAGCCACGGGTCGCCGGCCGGGATGCGCAGCCACAGCACGGCCGTCACGCCGAGCCCGAGCACGGCGATGCCGCCGATGATGCGGGCGCGGCGCAGCAGCCACCGGCGGCGGCTGGGGGCGGCGATGACGGCGGCGATCACGAGCCCCACGAACAGCTCCCCGGCCCGGGTGTCGGTCCCGAAGTAGACGCGATCGACGCCGAAGCCGAACACGAACGGGAGGGCGAACGACATGGCGGCCCCGATGGCGGCGACGAGACCGAGCAGGCGATCGGGGTGCCGGGACTCCCTGACGACCACGGCCGCCACCACGCCGACGACGAGGTAGAGCTGCTCCTCGATGGCCAGGCTCCAGAAGTGGAGGACGGCCGATGGTCCGTCGAACAGCTCCTTGTACGACGCGCCGTCAGTGAGGAAGTGCCAGTTGGCGAACTGCAACCAGGAGGCAACGATGTCCAGCTCGGAGGTCGCCGACAGCACGGTTGAGGTCACCCGCACGACGGCCACGGCGGCCAGCACCAGCCACGCCGCCGGGTACAGGCGTCGGGCCCGCCGGAGCCAGAAGTGGCGCAACGAGACGAAGCCGGCGCGGCTCGACGTCGTGCAGGAGGACGGTGCCGATGACGACGCCCGACAGGGTGAAGAACAACGAGACGCCGAGGTAGCCACCCGGCAGCCAGTCGAGCCCGCTGTGGAACACGACGACGGCGGCGACGGCGAGCCCGCGCAACCCATCGAGGCCGGGCTGTTGGCGGATGCGCCGAGCCGACGTCAGCCCGAGAAAGGCACGACGATCAGCCCGCAGCACCCAGCAACGATGCCACACGCATCACGCGACGAGCCCGGATCACCCGTTGCGACCGCAGCCCGCTCGTGCGGTGAGCGGTGAGCGCGCTGGGGACGCTCACCGCTCACCGCGGCGGTCGTCAGCCGGGCCAGACCACGACACCCTCCGCGTCGTAGACGCCGGCGATCAGCTCGACGTCGACGCGCTCGTCGATGTCGGGCGGCCCGCCGTCACCGAACAGGCCGACCTCGGCGTAGGCCTCGACCTCGGCGGACAGCCGAGCGGGGTCCGGCACGCCGAAGCCGCCGGTCGGCGTCTGCTCGGCGATCAGGGCGGACTCGGTGTTCCAGCGGAACGTCTCGCCCTCCGGCGACAAGAAGCTCGGGTTGCCGTGGGCCTCGACGACCTCGATGGCTGTCGCCGAAGCGGCCGCCGGATCGGCGATGGCGTCGGCGAGGCCGCGCATCGTCGCCCGCAAGAAGTCCTGGGCGGCGGTCGGGTGCTCGTCGATGAAGTCCTGCGCCGTGAAGATCACGCCGAACGAGCCGGGGATGTCGAACTCCGTCGGGTCGAAGAGGTCGAAGGCGATCCCGGCCCGTTCGAGCTGCCCGGGCTCGTTGCTCTTGTAGCCGGGGAAGCCGACGATGCCTTCGAGCGCCCAGTGGGCCAGCGGATCGAAGCCGTCGAGCAGCACGGTCTCGTAGTCCGTCCCCTCGACCAGCCCGGCGGACGCCAGCATGGCGGCGATGCTGGGCGGGATTGCGCCCTTCACGCCGATCGTCGTGCCGGCCAGCTCGGCGAGCGAGGCGGCGGTTCCGGGCCTGAGGATCAGACTGTCGATGGCGCTGCGGCCCTCGATGTCGACGGCCACGAGGTCCGCCTCGTTGGCGGCGGCGTAGTTGACGACCTCACTGAACGACCCGCCGGAGGCGAACTGGGCGTCCCCGCTGGCGACGAGCGGGTAGTTGGCCGTGGAGAAGCTCGGCTGCAGCTCGACCTCGAGGCAGAGCTCGTCGAAGTACCCGGCCTGATCGGCGATGACCACGTCGATGATCGATGCAGTAGCGGCGAAGTCGAAGCCGGACAGGTAGGTGATCGTCCCGGCCGCCTGGTTGGCCGCGCACCGGGCCTCGGGGAACGGGGCACCGGCGGTCACCGCCGACGCGTCGACGCTGCTCGCCGTCGTCGCCGGAGTCGTCGTGCCGCGGTGGCGTCGGCGTCGTCGTCATCGCCACCGCAGGCGGCTGGGAGGAGGAGGGACATGGCGCCCACAACGGTGAGCAACGCGCGCTGACGCATCATCGGATCCTTCTGAGCGAAGCGGATGGGTTGTGCCAGCGCACGGTGGCCGGGGTCGGTAGCGAGAAGGTCCGCCCCCTGGCCGTGGACGTCCGTGCGGGGTGCACCCTACCTGGGCGCAGTGCCGACCCGTTGCGAGACGTGCCAGCGCAGGAGGACCCGTTCGAGGAGGGTGATCAGGCCGAGCCCGGCGACCCCGACCAGCACCGTGGCGAACACCGTGGCCCACAGCACCGGTGCGTTCTGTGCGTTGGCGGCCCGCCGGCCGATGGCGCCGAGACCGGCGTTCGACAGGTTGCCCCCTTCGCCGTAGTACGACGCGGCGAGGGCCAGCGCCGCCACGTAGCGGGCGGTCGCCAGGAGCGACGGCACGGCCGAAGGCAGTCGCAGCCGCCAGAGAACCTCCAGCCGCCCGGCGTCGACGGAGGCCAGCAACTCCCGGGCCGCTGGATCGGCGGATCGCAGGCCGGCGACCGTGGCGAACACGAAGACGGGCATCGTGACGAAGGCGACGAGGAACACCACCGGCGGATCACCACGGCCCAGCCCCACCACGATCGAGGAGAAGTAGGCCACCCACGGAGCGACGAGGATCAGCACGAGCACCGGCTGCGAGGCCTGCTCGAGGAAACGCGACGCGGCCAGGAGCGAGCCGACGACGAGGGCGAAGACGAGCGACAGGAGCAAACCGATGGTGGCGTGGCGGGCCGTCACCCACGCCGCCTCGGCGTAGAACCCGGGCCGCTCGGCCAGTTGGCCGATGATCTCGGACGGCGGGAGGAGGATGAACGGCCGGACGTCGAGCAGCCGCACGAGCAGCTCCCAGGCCACGCCGAAGACGACGACGCCGACGACCGAAGCAGACGACGATCCGTCGAACGGTCACCCCCCCGCCCGGACCCCTTGTGGAGCAGGGCCCGCAGACGGGTCTCGACGGCGAAGAACGCCGGGTCGTCCTCGAGCTCGGGACGGCGCGGACGGGGGAGCTCGATGGCCTCGATGCCGACGATGCGGCCGGGTCGCGCCGACAGCACGGCGACGCGATCCGAGAGGAACACTGCCTCGGCGATCGAGTGGGTGACGAACAGGACGGTGGTCGCCAGGGGTTCGCAGAGGCGGGCCAACAGGTGGCGCATGTCGGCGCGGGTGATCTCGTCGAGGGCGGCGAACGGCTCGTCCATCAACAGCAGCGGCGCGGCGAGGGCGATGGCCCGCACGAGCGCCACGCGCTGCTGCATCCCGCCGGACAGCTCGTGGGGGTAGGCGTCGGCGAACTCGCCGAGCCCGACCTCGTCGAGCAGCTCGGCCGGCCCGGGTCCGCGCCCGTTCGTCTGGCGGCGATTGACGTCCAGCAGCAGCCGAGCGTTGGCCGCCACCGTGCGCCACGGGAGCAGCGCCGGCGACTGCGGCACGAAGCCGATCCGCTTGCTCGCCCGCGCGTCGTGCGGGCTGGCGCCGTCGACCGTGACCCGCCCGCTGGTCGGCTCGACGAGCCCGCCGACGAGGCGCAGCAGCGTCGTCTTGCCGCTGCCGGACGGCCCGAGGACGGTGAGGATCTCGCCCGCCGCGACGTGCAGATCGATCGGTGCCAGTGCCTCGACGGCGCCGAAACGCTTCGTGACGCCCACGAGGTCGACGGCCGCCGTCACGGGGGCGAGCGTAACGACGGGGGCCGTCACGACGAGGCGCCGGGCCGGCGTTGTCGGTGCCGTCGTGTGGGCTCTAGCCTTGCCACGTCCGTCGCAGCTGCGGCTTCGGCGTGATGCTGCGGCGCCGACCGGCGCAGCAGCGAGGCCAGCCGAAAGGGTGGACCCATGTCCAAGCAGGACACCATCGCCGAACATCGCACCCACGACAGCGACACCGGTTCGCCGGAGGTGCAGATCGCGCTCCTCTCGCAGCGCATCAGCCACTTGACCGAGCACCTCCGTTCGCACCCGAAGGACCACCACAGCCGCCGCGGGCTGCTGATGCTGGTGGGTCGACGGCGCCGGATGCTCGACTACGTGCGCTCGATCGACGTCGCCCGCTACCGCGACATCGTGGCCAAGCTGGGGCTTCGGCGATAGCCTGGAGCAAACCGAGCGGCCGCCGTTCGGTTGCCGGTCGCCCCTTCCGTGGACCGCTCCATGTGCAGCGAGGTTCAGCGGGATCGCCGACTGGGAACCGGCCGGCCGCTCCACAACAGTCCGAGCCCCATGGCTCTGGCGAAAGGAGCCATCTGTGGCTGAACCCATCCGCGTGAGCGGTCCCATCTCGGGGACCGACCGCAACCTGACCTTCGAGACCGGCCGTCTCGCCCCGCAGAGCCAAGGCGCCGTCGTGGCGACCGTCGGCACCACGTCGGTCCTCACGACGGCCAATGCCGCCCACGAGGTCCGCGCCGGCGTCGACTTCTTCCCGCTGACGGTGGACGTCGAGGAGCGGGCCTACGCCGCCGGCAAGATCCCCGGCTCGTTCTTCCGTCGCGAAGGCCGTCCGACCGAGGACGCCATCCTCACGTGCCGGCTGACGGACCGCCCGCTGCGTCCGTCCTTCCCCAAGGGCTTCCGCAACGAGACGCAGGTCGTCACGACCGTGCTCGGTGCCGACCAGGAGAACCCGCACGACGTCCTGTCGATCAACGCGGCTTCGGCGGCGTTGATGATCAGCGGCATCCCGTTCGACGGCCCGATCGGCGCCGTGCGCATCGCCTACTCGACAGAGGGTGAGTGGCTGCCCCACCCGACGTACCCGGAGAGCGACGCCAGCGTCTTCGAGCTCGTCGTCGCCGGCCGCCAGCTGGCTGACGGAGACATCGCCATCATGATGGTCGAGGCTGGGGGGACCGAGAAGAGCTTCTTGTACTACGCCGATGGCGCGCCGAAGGTCGACGAAGCGGTACTGGCCGGCGGGCTCGACGCCAGCAAGCGCTGGATCAAGGAGTCGATCGCGCTGCAACGGCAGCTGGTGGCCAGCGTGATCGCCACGCACGGCCCGATCACGCCGCTCGAGTTCACGCCGGTCGTCGACTACGGCCACGACGTGTTCGAGTCGGTCGTGCGCGTCGCCACGCCGCAGCTCTCGAAGGCGGTCACGATCTCGGCCAAGTCCGAGCGCAACGCGGCGATCGACGAGGTCGCCGAGGCAGCGATCGCCGAGCTGGCCGGGACGCCGGACGAGCCCGGTCCGTTCGCCGGGCGGGACCGCGAGATCAAGGAGTCGGTGCGCTCCCTGACCAAGCAGCTCGTCCGCCGGCGCGTCGTCGAGGAAGGCGTGCGCATCGACGGGCGGGGCATCAGCGAGCTGCGTCCCGTGTCGGCCGAGGTCGGCGTGCTTCCGACCGCCCATGGCACGGGCTTGTTCCAGCGCGGTGAGACCCAGGTGCTCACCGTGTGCACGTTGGCGATGCCGCGGATGAACCAGCTGCTCGACACGCTCTCGCCGGAGACGACGAAGCGCTACCTCCACCACTACAACATGCCGCCGTGGGCCAACGGCGAGACCGGGCGCGTCGGCTCACCAAAGCGGCGTGAGATCGGCCACGGCGCGCTGGCGGCGCGGGCCGTGCTGCCGGTCGTGCCGAGCCAGGAGGAGTTCGCCTACACGCTGCGCCTCGTCTCGGAGGTCCTCAGCTCCAACGGCTCGACGTCGATGGCGTCGGTGTGCGCCTCCAGCCTGTCGTTGATGGACGCCGGTGTGCCGATCAAGGCGCCGGTCGCCGGCATCGCCATGGGCCTCGTCTACGAGGGCGGTGCGTACACCACGCTGACCGACATCCTCGGTGCGGAGGACGCCTTCGGGGACATGGACTTCAAGGTGGCGGGCACGGCCGACGCCGTGACGGCGCTGCAGCTCGACACGAAGATCGACGGCATTCCCGCCGACGTGCTGAGCGCCGCACTGAACCAGGCCAAGGACGCCAGGCTGCAGATCCTCGCCGTGATGAACGCCGCGCTGTCGGCACCGCGCGACGAGGTCGCCGCCTCGGCGCCGAAGATCACCACGCTCGTGATCCCGATCGACAAGGTCGGCGAGGTCATCGGGCCGAAGGGCAAGGTCATCAACACCATCCAGTCCGAGACCGGTGCCGACATCAGCGTCGATGACGACGGGGCCCAGGGCATCGTCACCATCGGCGCCGTCGAGAGCTGGCGGATGGAGGAGGCCAAGGCGGCCATCCTGGCCATCGTCGACCCACCGAAGGCCGAGCTCGGCGCCGTGTACGGCGGCCGTGTCGTGAACATCACCAAGTTCGGCGCGTTCGTCAACATCTTGCCGGGGCGCGACGGGCTCGTGCACATCTCCAAGCTGGGCCGGGGCAGGCGGATCAACGCCGTCGAGGACGTGCTCTCGCTCGGCCAGGAGCTCGAGGTCCGCGTCGATGAGATCGACGACAAGGGCAAGGTCAGCCTGACGCCGGTTGGCGACGAGCCGGACGGTGACGGCGTTGGCTCGTCGAAGGAGTCCGTCTCCGAGAACGGTGGAGCGTCCGGTGACGTCGTCAACGTGTCGTTCGAGGACACCTTCGACGAGGAGCTGCGCAGCGAGGTCGGCGATCTCGGTCCCGACAGCCAGCGCGAGCGCGCCAGCACGAGCGACGGGCGGGGCGGCAACCGTGGCCGTGATGGTGGCCGCGACGGCGGAGGCCGCGATCGCGGCCGCCGTCGCCACCGCTGAGCGTGAACGTGCTCGGCGAGCGGTGACGGGTATGGTCGAGCGGTTCACCGAGCTGCCCAACGGCTTGACGATCGCCACCGACGTGGTCCCTGCGACCAGGTCGGTGGCGATCGGCGTCTGGATCGCCGTCGGATCGCGTGACGAGCCGGCCGAGCTGGCCGGCGTCAGCCATTTCCTCGAGCACCTCCTCTTCAAGGGGACACCGACGCGCTCGGCCAGCGAGATCTCGCGCACCGTCGACCGCGTCGGCGGCGACATCAACGCGTTCACGTCGAAGGAGTACACGGCGTACTACGCCCGCATGCCGCGCAAGTACTGCGCCCCCGGCATCGAGCTCCTGGGGGACGTGCTGACGCATTCGCTGATGGCCGCCGACGACATCGAGAGCGAGCGGCGGGTCATCCTCGAGGAGCTGGCGATGGACGACGACTCACCGGACGACGTCGCCCTTCGCACTTTGACGCGGCAGGTGTTCGGGGACCACGGGCTCGGGAGGGACACGGCCGGTGAGCGAGCGACCGTGCGCTCGATCCAGCCGGCCGACATCCGGGAGTTCTTCGCCGCCCACTACCGCACCGGGGGCACCACCGTGGTCGTGGCGGGCGATGTCGATCACGACGAGGTGGTGGCCGCCGTGCGCGCCGCCTTCGCCGACATGCCGGCGGGCGACGGGCGGGTGGCCAGGCTGGCTCCTGGCGCCAGCCGCGCCGACGTCAACGTCGACGTCGCCATCGACGACGACTCGGAGCAGGTCCACCTGGCGATGGGCGGCCGTTCGGTGGCCCGTCACGACCCTGATCGCGAAGCCCTCGACGTCGTCAACCACGTGTTCGGCGGCGGCCTGTCCAGCAGGCTGTTCGACGAGATCCGTGAGCGGCGGGGCCTGGCCTACAGCGTCTACTCGGCGACGTCGGCCTACGCCGACGCGGGTGCGTGGTCCGTGTACGCAGGGTCGATGCCCGAGCATGCCGGCGAGGTGGGGCGGCTCGTGGAGCGCGAACTGGCCCGCCTCGTCGAGGATGGCATCACCGACGAGGAGCTGACGATCGCCATCGGCTACCTGACCGGCGCCTACGAGATGGGGCTCGAGGAAACCGGCGCCCGCATGTCGAGACTCGGTGGCATGTTGACCACGCTTGGCCGGGTGATCCCCGTCGACGAGCAGCTCGAGCGGTGGGAGAAGGTCAGCCAAACCGACGTACGGCGCGTCATCGACCGCGTCTACGGCGCCGGCCGTCCCGTCACCGTCTCGGTCGGCCCCGCCTACGATCGCTGAGGACGCGAACGCGGCCGGGAGGACGACGGGTATGCGAGTCGGGGTGAGCGGGGCCGGCGGTCGGATGGGATCGACGGTGTCCCGAGCAATCGCTGCTCGACCCCGAGCTCGAGCTGGTCGCCGCCGTCGACCCGTCGGCGGTCGGCACGACGATCGAGGGCGTGACGATCGCCGGTGAGCCGAAGGCGTTCGCCGACCAGGGCGCCGAGGTCGTCGTCGACTTCACCGTCGCCGAGGCGGCCCGGCGAACCGTACCGTGGCTGGCGATGCACGGCATCCACGCGGTGGTCGGGACGACGGGACTGAGCGACGCCGACCTGGAGGCGTTCGCCGAGGAGTTCGGCGCCGGCGGCCCCAACTGCGTGGTGGCGTCCAACTTCTCGATCTCGGCCGTGCTGATGATGCGCTTCGCCGAGGTCGCCGCGCCGTACTTCGAAACGAGCGAGATCATCGAGCTGCACCACGACGGCAAGGCCGACGCGCCGTCCGGCACGGCGATCGCGACGGCCGAGCGCATCGCCGCGGCGTCGGACCAGTGGGCCGCCGACCCGACGCGCACCGAGGTGCTGCCCGGGGCCCGGGGTGGACGGGGCCCCGGGGGCATCCGCGTGCACGCCGTGCGGATGCGTGGCATGGTCGCCCATCAAGAGGTGATCCTGGGTGCGCTGGGCCAGACGTTGACGATCCGTCAGGACAGCTACGACCGCCAGAGCTACATGCCCGGCGTGATCCTCGCCGTGAAGCACGTCGCCGAGCACGAGGGCCTGACGATCGGCCTGGACGCGTTCCTCAACCTGTAGACGTACAGATTCTGACGACAGTTCATCCCGCTCAGCGAGATCAACCGTCGTCAGAATCCACGGGTTGGGCGGATCCGAGGCGTTCGGCCGGCGTGGCGCCTGAGTCGGCGTCGTCGTAGGTCCAGTCCGGTTGCTTGCCAGCCTGACGCTCGTCGATCGTCACGGCGCCGCCCTCGACGGTGCGGATCGGGGCGATCAGCACCGGGGTGACGGCCTCTGCTCGTTCAGGCGCCGTCTCCAGATGGACGGCGAGGGCTTCGGGGAACAGCGCCAGCAGGCTGTTGACGACGCGCTGCTGCTGGTGGGCGAGGAAGCAGCGGGCCTCGTCGGTGACCGTGCCGAGGCACGCCGAGAGCTGGTCGACATCGTCGTCGGTGGCGTTGGAGAGGCAGAAGCGCTGGAGCAGCTCGGCGATGCGCAGCCCATCCTGCTTGCACGGCGTGCACTGCCCGCACGACTCGACGGCGAGGAACCGCGAAACTCCCTGGGCCACGGCGACCAGATCGACGGTGTCGTCGAACACGATGAACCCGGCGGCGCCGAGACCGGACCCGGCACGCTCCATGTCCTCGTACGTCACCGGCACGTCGAGGCTCGAAGCGGGCAGGAACGGATGGGCCACCCCCGACAGGACGGCGAGCACCTCGCGGCCAAGGTCAGGCCCGCCGCCGATCTCGTCGATCACCTGGCGCAACGGCGTCCCCATCGGCACCTCGCCGACGCCGGACTGCTGCGTCGAGCCGCTGACGGTGCAGACCACCGTCCCGGGAGACGCCGCCGTGCCAAGTGCACGGAACCAGTCCGGCCCGTTGGCCAGGATCCCCGGGATGTTGGCCAGCGTCTCGACGTTGTTGGCCAGCGTCGGTGGCGCGTCCGTCGTCTCCGCGCCGGCCAGCTGGACCCGGGCCGCCGAACGGTCGCCGTCACCGAGCTCGTCGGCGCCGTGGCGGTACGGAGGGGCGACGCGCGGGAACGGTGGCCGGCCGGCGACGACCTCGAGCAGGCCCGACTCCTCCCCGAACAGGTACTCCTCGGGCCCGCGGAGCACCGACACGTCGATGGCGTCGACCCACCCTGCGGCGGCGAGCTCCGTCGCCGCCCCCTCGACCCGATCGGCGACGTCCTCGAACGAGGCCTTGACGGCGACGAGCACGCGATCGGCGCCGACGGCCGAGGCGGCGATCAGCGCGCCTTCCAGGACGCGGTAGGGGTTGCGGGCCAGGATGGCGCGGTCCTTGAAGCTGCCCGGCTCGCCCTCGGCGCCGTTGACGACGACCGTCGCGGCCAGCGTGGGTGAGGCGTTCTCGGCGACAGTGCGCCACTTCGTCCCGGTCGGGAAGCCGGCGCCGCCACGGCCTCGCAGCCCGGACGCCTCGACCTCCTCGATGGTCGCGATGGCACCCAGCTTGACGGCCGTCGTCAACCCTTGCCCACCGCCCAGCTCGGTGTACGCAGCGAGCGAGGCCACGGGCTCCGGGTCGAGGACGCGGGACACGGTGACAGCCATCACCCGAGCCTGCCCACCGATCGTCGGCCCCACACCGGGGCAGGATCAGCCGAGCGCCGCCAGGGCTGCGTCGTAGTCCGGCTCCTGGGCGATCTCGGGGACCTGCTCGGTGTAGGTGACGACACCGTCAGGATCGACCACGACGACGGCCCGCGAAAGCAGGCCGGCCAACGGGCCGTCGGTCATCGTCACCCCGTACCTTTCACCGAAGTCGCTGCGGAACACGGACCCCGAGGTGACGTTCTCGATCCCTTCGGCCGTGCAGAATCGGCTCTGGGCGAACGGCAGATCGGCGGACACGTTGAGCACAGCGACGTCCTCGCGACCTGCGGCCCGCTGATTGAACGCCCGCACGCTGGCCGCGCACACGCCCGTGTCCAGGCTCGGGAAGATGTTCAGGACGAGGCTCTTGCCGGCGAAGCTGCCCGCTGTCACGTCACCGAGGTCGGAGCCGACGACCGTGAAGGCCGGCGCCGGCGTGCCCACCGTGGGGAGCTCGCCGGCAGTATGGATGGGGGTGCCGCGGAACGTGATCTCAGCCATGACGCGGCAGTCTGTCAGGAGCCCGCCCCGCGACGGAAGTTCCTGGCATTGATCAGCAGCACGAGCACGACCGACACGCCGAGCGCCCACCACTGGTAGCGCTGCAGGAAGTCGAGCACGTCGAGGAGGGGTTCCTCGAACGTCTTGGCCAGCCACCACATGAGCGCCAGCCGGCCGGCGATCCCGACCCCCAACAGGACGGCGAGGCGGGCCGGTGGCGTGCGGTGGATGCCGGTCAGGACCGCAACGATGTTGCTGCCGGCGAAGAACGGGATCAGGCCGATCTCGGCCTTGGAGAAGTTGCGGTTGTAGACATTGAGCGCTTCCCGAGTGACGCCCAGATAGCGGGTGAACCACGACAGCGCCTGGTCGCGGTAGGCCCTGCCGATCAGGTGGCACACGACGAAGGCGAGGGCGATGCGGGCGCCGCCGATGACGACGTACCAGAACGGCGAGATGCCGCCAGCGGCCGTGAGCACGAGGTAGCGCTGGCGCGACGAGAGCAGGAGCAGCCCCTCCGGGCTCGAGTTGACCCAGCTGGCCCACACCGCATTGGCGACGTTCGTGCAGACGATCAGCGCGACGAAGGCGACCAGGGTCAGCGGTGCCCATGGCGGGGGCTTGTGCGGCGCGACGACGGGCTCCGCCTCGACGGCCGGCGCGCCCGGATCCTCACTCGGGGTCGTCGACACGACACGACGCTACCGGTCGTGGTTTGATCCTGTCCGGCGGCGGATCAACCCGAGGCGCACTCCTGAGCCGCCGCGGCCGCCGCCGACAGGTCGGCGCTCGGCTCGGACTCCAGCACTCCGATCACGATCGACTCGGCCAGCACCTCGTGGGTCAGGTGCTGGCGCGAGCAGTCGGCCTGCTCGGGCGTCAAGCTGGGCGATGACGCGAAGGCTTCGACGAGGTCGCCGCAGGCGAGAAGGTCGGAGTGCAACTGCGGGCCCGACGGCATCGTCGACGGTCAACCCCACTTCCGTGAGCGACGCCGCGGCGTTGAACTCCTCCGGCGTCAGCCCGGAGGCCTCGATCTGGTCATAGCCGATGGCGTCGATGACGGCCTGGGCGATGCAGCGCGGTTGCTCCTCGCCCCCCATGTTGAGCGCCGTGGCACCGGCCTCCACGAACGCCTCCTCGCTGCGGTCGGCTTCACTCTCCGCGGTGTCGCCGGTCGTGTCGGTGTCGCCGGTCGTGTCGGTGTCGCCCTCCGTGTCGGCGCCACCCTCGGTCGTCGCCGATGCGGCGCCCTCGGCCAGTGTGGTGTCGACGGCGGTGCTGTCGACGCTGGTTGTTTCTGTCGTGTCGGAGGTCTCATCGTCATCGTCGCTACAGGCGGCGACGGCGAGGGAAACGATGGCGAGGGCGATGACAAGGCGGCGCGTGCCGGACCGCGCTGCGGCGGGGTGCATCACACCGGTCTAGCCCGGAAACGCGGCCCCGCGGCCGCACGGCGCCGACTACGACTCGTCCACGCACGCCTGGAAGTCGGCGATCGCCTGCTCGGCGTCGGCGTTCGGATCCTCGCCGCGCAACCCGGCGACGACGGCCTTGGCGGCGATCTCGTTCGTCAGGTGGTCGCGGGCGCACGACAACTCCTTGGCGCTGGCCTCGCTCCCGCCGATCGTGAGGGCGACGAGATCGCCGCACGATGTGAGTGAGCGCTCCAGCTCGGCGGCAGCCTCGTCGCCGATCGTGACCCCGACGTCCGACAGCGGCCCCGCCTCGACGAGGTCCTCCGGGGTGACGCCGGCCGATCGCAGTTGGTCGACGCCGACGGCGCCGATGACCTCGCCGGCGAAGCACGTCGCCGCCTCGCGGTCCTCCGCGGCGAAGTCGCGGACGATGGCGTCCACGTACTCCTGCTCGTCGGCGGTGACTGGCACTGGCGGGTCTCCGTCGTCGTCGCCTCCGCATGCCGCGACGACCAGCACGATCATCACGAGGACGCTGCGACGGGACGTCCGGAGCATGGCGACGGTCTATCAACGGACCATCGGTTGGTCGAGCCACCGCAGCGCCGGGCGTGGCCTATCGTCGGCGCCATGAAGGGCTTGATGCAGGACGTCCCGTTGACGATCACGCATTTGTTCGGGCGGGCCGAGCAGTACTTCCCCCACAAGACGGTGACGACGGCGACCGGGGCGGGCCGGGAGCGGATCACGTACGGCGACTGGGCCGCGCGGACGCGGCGACTCGGGGGTGTGCTCGACGCACTCGGGATCTCCGAGGACGGTCGGGTGGCGACGTTCGGCTGGAACACCGCCCGCCACCTGGAGCTCTACTTCGCCGCACCGTGCACGGGACGAGTGCTGCACACGTTGAACATCCGTCTGTTCCCCGAGCAGCTGACGTACATCGTCAATCACGCCGACGACGAGATCATCTTCGTCGATCGCTCGCTGCTCGGGCTGCTGGCCCCGCTGCTGCCGACCTTCGATCGCGTCAAGCACCTCGTGCTGATGGACGACGGGAAGGGCGAGATCCCCGCTGACCTCAGTGGCCACGAGCTGCTCGACTACGAGGAGCTCGTGGCCGACGCATCACCCGTCGAGTTCACCGTCGACGACGAGTACCGGGCGGCGAGCATGTGCTACACGAGCGGCACCACGGGCCACCCGAAAGGCGTCGTCTACACGCACCGCAGCACGTTCCTCCACACGATGGGCGCGATGACCGCGGACTCGCTCGGCGCCCGAGAGTCGGACCGCATCCTGCCGGTCGTGCCGATGTTCCACGCCAACGCGTGGGGCTTGGCCCACGCCGGTGTCGCCACGCGGGGCGGATCTCGTGATGCCCGGTCCGGACCTGTCCGGTCCGGCGTTGGCCGACCTCATCGTGGAGGAGCGGGTCACCGTGGCGGCCGGCGTGCCGACGATCTGGATGCAGGTGTTGCCGAACCTCAAGGGCCGCGACACCTCGCATCTGCGCGCCATCCCGTGCGGTGGCTCGGCCGTTCCGAGGTCGCTCTCAGAGGCCTACCGCGAGCAGCTCGGCCTGCCGATCCTGCACGCCTGGGGGATGACCGAGACGAGCCCGATCGCCTCCGTGTGCCGGCTCGACGGCGACCAGCAGCTGCTCTCCGTCGATGAGCAGGCCGACCTGCGCGTCGGCGTGGGCCGCATCTGCTTCGGCGTCGAGTGCCGCGTGGTCGAACCGGGCTCGACCGTGCCGGTGCCCCGCGACGGGGCGTCGAGCGGTGAGCTGCAGTGCCGCGGACCATGGATCGCGGCGACCTACTACAACGATCCGCGAGCCGGCGACAGCTTCACCGACGACGGTTGGCTGCGCACCGGCGACGTTGCCACGATGGATGAACGCGGTCGCATCCGCCTCGTCGACCGGACGAAGGACCTGATCAAGTCCGGTGGCGAGTGGATCTCGTCGGTCGAGTTGGAGAACGAGCTGATGGGCCACTCGGCGATCCGCGAGGCGGCGGTGATCGGCATCCCCGACCCGAAGTGGTCGGAGCGCCCGCTGGCCTGCGTCGTCGTGGAGGAAGGTGCCGAGCTGTCGAAGCAGGACGTCCTCGACTACCTCACGCCCCGCGTCGCCAAGTGGCAGCTCCCCGACGACGTCGTGTTCATCGACGAGGTCCCCAAGACCAGCGTCGGCAAGTTCTCCAAGAAGACGCTGCGCGAGCGCTTCGCCGATCACACGACGACGACGCACTGAGCTCGCCGCGGCCGCGGGCTGATCGGTGCGCCCTACGGACGGATGTCCGCCGCCGCCGATCACCGTTCCCCGCTCGCGCTGAGGCTCTCGCCGACGTCCGACGGCGCGCGGCAAGCCGCCCTGTGACGATCGACACGCGACTGCCATTTATATGACGATCTGGTTACGCTTCCGGGCTTCATTGACGGAAGGGCGTGAGATGCGACGGATCGTGATGACGGCGGCTGCGGCGGTGGCCTGCGTGGGCGTGCTGGGCGCGTGCACGCCCGAGGAGGCGCAGCTGTGGCAGGCCTGGCATGCCCAGGACCCGGTGGCGGCGGAAGCCTTCGCCGCCGAGCAGGCCAGCGCGGCGCAGGCGGCGGCCGAGCCGGTCGGCGTCTGGGACGATCTGGCCGACTGCGAATCCAACGGCAACTGGGCCATCAACACGGGCAACGGGTACTACGGCGGGCTGCAGTTCCTCGGGTCGACGTGGCAGGCCTATGGCGGTGGCGAGTTCGCCGAGCGGGCCGACCTGGCCAGCCGCGACGAGCAGATCGTCGTGGCCGAGCGGATCCGCGACGACGTCGGGTTCGGCGCCTGGCCGACGTGCGCCCGGCGCCTCGGTTTGCTCTGACGCAAGCGCAGGACGCCCGCGGTCGTCAGGTCGACGCCACGTGTCGGCGCTCGGTGACGAGGTCCCGGTAGCGCGCCAGCAAGGCGTTGCCGGTGCGGTCCCAGCGGAACTGCTCGGCTCGCCGTCGCGCCAGCAACCCGCTGAGTCTGCCGATCACCGGCGAGGATCGCTGCCAGGCCGTCGGCGAACGAGCGGGCGTCGAGCGCGCACGTCACCCCGGATCCTGGCACGACGAGCTCCGGCAGCGCACCCTGGTCGACGGCCACGATCGGGGTCCCGGCGGCCAGTGCTTCCAGCGCGGCGAGCCCGAACGTCTCGCGTGGGCCAGGGGCGACCACCACGTCGGCGTCGGCGAGCAGCGCGGCGAGATGCCGCCGGTCCTCGATGTGCCCGAGCAGGCGGGCGCCGGAGTTCCGATCGGCGATCTCGTCGTACAGCGGTCCGTCGCCGGCGACGAGCAGCTCGACGTCGCGGCCCCGATGGCGCAGCTCCTCGACGGCCTGGACGGCGACCAGCGGGTGCTTCTCCCGAGCGAGCCGGCTGACGAGCAGCACCCGGCGCGGGCGGGCCGGGCGGGCGATGCCGATGCGCCGGTCGGGATGGAAGAGGTCGAGGTCGACACCGAGCGGGACGACGATGCACGGGGTCGGGCCGCCCACCTCGAAGACCGACGCGGCGAACCGGGACGGGCAGACGACGAGGTCGAAGTCGTCGGCCACGCGGCGCTGGTGCCAGCCCGTCGCCCGGCGCACCAACGCCGGGGCTCTGACGTTGTCACGGGAGACGAGGTCGAGCCGTTCGTGGGAGATCATCACCGCGGCTGCCCCGAGCTGCCGGGCAAACCGGCCGAGCCAGGCGAGCGTCGTGCGGTCGCTGACCTCGACGACGTCCGGTCGCCAACTGGCGACGATGGCCCCGACCGGCCCTCGTCGGACGAGCAGCCGGTACCCACCGGACCGGGGCAGGGGAGCGCCGGGCAGCTGGACGTTCGTGCGGCCAGACGGATCCACGACCAGCTCGTACCGCTGTCCCGGCCGGATCGTCATCACCGAATGGCCGGACGCCGTGTAGTGGGCGCCGAGGGCGTCCAGGGCGGTGCGGATGCCGCCGGACCGCTCGTGGACGAAGTTGGCGACCTGCACGATGCGCATCGGTGGCTCCTTCACGCGATCGCCGGGAGGCCGTCGCTGCCGGTGGCGACGAGGTAGTGGTCGATGGCCCGGTCGAGCACGGTCGCCCACGTCCGCCCCGAGACGGTCTGCCGCGCGGCGACGCCGAGGCGTTGCCGGAGCGCTGGGTCGGCGGCCAGTTGCCGGACGGCGCCGCAGAGCGTCTCCGGTGCCTGCGGGCTCCAGAGGAAGCCGTTGATGCCGTGGGTCGACGAAGTCGAGCGGACCGCCGGCAGCCGGAGCGACGACCGGGACGCCGGCCGCCAGTGCTTCCTGGATCGCCTGACCGAACGTCTCGTGCAGCCCCGGGTGCACGAACACGTCGAGCGAGGCGACGAGCCGGCTGAGCTCCTCGCCGCGCCGGAAGCCGAGGAACCGTGCGCCGGGAAGGTGCCGCTCCAGCGCACGCCGTCGAGGCCCGTCCCCGACGATGACGACCGCCACTCCGGGCAACGCGGTCAGCGGCCGGAGACGCTCCAGCTGCTTCTCTCTCGCCAGTCGGCCGACGTAGCCGACGATCAGCTGGTCGCGCGGGGCCAAGCGGCGACGAAGTCCTTCGTCGCGGAACGCCGGCGAGAAGCGTCGCTGGTCGACACCGCGCGGCCACACCGCGACTGGGTCGATGCCGCGCTCGCGCAGCTGCCACGCGGTGATGGTGGACGGGGCCAACGTGACGGCAGCGTCGCGGTGGGCCGCCCGCACGATCGACCAGACCGTCTCCTCGGCGACGCCGAGGTGGTAGCGACGGGCAAAGCCGGCCAGATCGGTCTGGTAGGAGGCGACGACGGGCACGCCGAGCTGGCGGGCGAGCCGGGCGGCGCGGCGCCCGAGCACGAACGGTGCCGCCAGGTGGATGACATCAGGTCGGAAGCGTTGGAGCTCGGCGTCGAGGCGATCGTCGGCCAGCGCGAGGCGGCATTCCCGGTAGAACGGCAGACCGACCGACCGCATGCGGACGACCGGCGTGGCCCCGGCCCGCTCGTCTCCGGGGCCCGGAGCGACGATCATCGCATCGTGGCCCCGATGCACGAGGTGCCGAGCGAGGCGGGCAACGGTGGCCGACACACCGTTGACGTGAGGGAGGAACGACTCGGCGACGATCGCCACTCGCACGATCGCGACGGTACGAATCCCCGCTGAACGGAGGGTCAGCGGTTGGCGAACGGCGCGCCAACGGAGGAACTACAGCGGTGTAACTCAGCCTTCTCCGGGCCGGAACGGGTCAAGAGCGGCCCAGCCGGCCGAGCCCGAGGAAGACCGTCTCGCCGTAGTTCTCGTCGACACCGTCGTTGTCGGTGACGATGTGCACACGGTCGTCGGACGTCACGGCCATCCCCGACAAGCCGGCCTCGATCTGGGTGCAGATCGTCCCGGAATCCGCAACGAACTGCGCCCAGAACCGATTCGCTGGCTCGCTTCGCTCGCCAGCCCGGCCCAGATGTCCACGGTCGCGTCGGGTCAGTTCGTGAGCTGCGGTGTCCGCTCGACGGCCAGGCGCTCGAGCCGGTCGAGGGCGGCGGCGAGATCCTCGCGATCCATGCTGCGGTTGGCGACGTCCGCCGCCGCTCGGCGGTACTGCGGATCATGGAGCACCGTTCCGGTCACCTCGCGGATCGCCGCCGCGCTGCGGTGGTCGGCGTCGAGGACCCGTCCAGCGCCCAGCGACGCGACGCGAGCGGCGTTCATCGGCTGGTCGGCGGAGATCGGCAGCAGTACGAGTGGCCGGCGATGGGCGAGCGCGGCAGACACCGTGCCGAACCCACCATGGGTGATGACCGCATCACAGTGGGCCAGCACTTGGCCTTGCGGGATCCAGCGCTTGACCACGACGCCGGGACGGTCGGCGCTGAAGCGAGCCGGATCCTGCTCGTGACCGACGGTGAGCACGAGGTTGACGGGTTCGTCGACGAACGCCTCGATGATGGCGTCGAACAAGCCGTCCTGGGTGTTGAACGCCGTGCCGAGCGTCGCGTACACGGTCGGACGCTCGGGGAGCAGGTCGTCCAGCCACGCCGGCACCGCGCTGTCGTCGACGGGCTCCCACCCCACGGGGCGAAACCGGTGGGATGTCGGCGCGGCGATGGCCGGCAGTTCGTCGAGCCCCTCTGGCGCGAAGGACAGGTGCAGGTAGCGGAACGGCGTTGATCCGTCCCTATCGGGGGGCAACCCGAGAGCAGCCCTCGTCTCCTCGAGCGACGCGGCGACGTGGTGCCGCTCCGAGTAGGAGGAGCTGCCCGTGTCGCTGCGGATGACGGCATGCGGGATGCCGAGCAGCTCGGCGCCCAGCGCCCCGCCGTACTCGGCGGCCTCGCGGACGACGAGGTCCGGGGGCCACCGCTCGGCGATGGCGGCCACATCCGGGGCCATCGCACGAGCCGTCGCACCGGCGAACACCGTCGCTCTGGCCCACGCGTATCGGGCCGGGCCCGAAGGGATCCGCGCCGCGTCGGGGAACGTCTGCCCCATCTCTCGGGTCGACCAATCGAGGCCGGCGACGAGGGGACGCAGGCCGAGCGCCTCGATGGCGCCATGGAACGAGGCCGCGGCGCCCACCGCCACGTCGTGGCCGCGGTCGGCCAACCCTCGGGCGACGCGGATCAGTGGGTGCAGGTGACCGGCGCCCGGCTGGGTCGTGAACAGGATCCGCAGCACGCCCTCCACTTCACCAGCGCACGACCAGGGGCGCTTGGAGAACTCGTGACCATTGGCGGGAGGTGCGCCGCGGGACCCGGCTGGCTCACATCCTTCCGGCTTCGATGACCCGCTGCAGGAACTGCCGCGTGCGCTCTTGGGTGGGCGCGTCGAAGATCGCCTCCGGGACGCCTTGCTCGATGATGCGGCCGGCGTCGAGGAAGCACACGCGGTCGCAGATCTCGCGGGCGAAGGACATCTCGTGTGTCGCCAGCACCATCGTCATGCCGGCGTCGCGCAACCCGCGCACGACGTCGAGCACCTCGCCGACGAGCTCCGGGTCGAGCGCCGAGGTGATCTCGTCGAGCAGCATCACGTCGGGATCCATCGCCAGCGAGCGAGCGATGGCCACCCGTTGCTGCTGGCCACCGGAAAGCCGGTCGGGGTAGGCGTCGGCCTTCTCGGCCAGGCCGAGGCGGGCGAGCAGTTCGAGGGCCTGCGTCCGCGCCGCCGCCTTGTCGTACCGGCGCACCTTGCGCGGAGCCAGCGCGATGTTCTCGGCGACGGTGAGGTGGGGGAAGAGGTTGAAGCTCTGGAACACCATGCCGATGCGCCGGCGGATCGGATCGGCATCGCGGCCCGGCTCGCTGATGTCGTCACCGTCCAGCAGGATGCGCCCGTCGTCGATGGGTTCGAGGAGGTTGATGCAGCGCAGCAACGTGCTCTTGCCCGAGCCCGAGGCCCCGATGAGCGCGACGACCTCACCGGCGGCGACCTCCATGTCGATGCCGTCGAGCACGCGGTGCGCGCCGAAGTCCTTGACCACCGCCTCGAGGATCAGCTTCACGTCACGGCCGTCACCGACATCGCCCGCCGCTCACGCTGCAGGAGGTGGTCGGTGATGCGGGTCAGGGGGATCGACACGCACAGGAACAGCACGGCCGCGGCGACGTACGGCGTGAAGTTGAACGTGCGGGCGACCTCGATGCTGGCCCGGCGCAAGGCCTCGACGGGTCCGAGGACACTGATCAAGGCAACGTCCTTCTGCAGGCTGACGAAGTCGTTCATCAGCGGGGGCACGACCCGCCGGACGGCCTGCGGCAGGACGACGGAGCGCATCGTCTGCCCCGACGACAGGCCGAGCGACCGCGCCGCGGCGCGCTGCGATTCGTGCACGCTCTCGATGCCGGCACGGAAGACCTCGGCGACGTAGGCCGAGTAGGTGATGACGAGCGCCACCGAGCCCCAGATCACGAGCTTCCCGTACCACTCCCTCGTCTGCAGCAGCGCCGGGACGCCGAAGCCGAGCAGCGTGATCCAGAGGATCACCGGCACGCCGCGCACGATGTCGATGTACAGCGTGGCGAACAGCCGCACCGGGTACAGCGCCGGCGTGCGCACGTTGCGGGCGACGGCGATCAGCAGTCCCAGCACGACGATGCACGGCGCGCACCACAGGAAGATCTGCACGTCGAGCCAGAACGGTCCGAGCAGCTCGGGGAAGATGGAGCGGAACGCCTCCGGACTGAAGAACGACTCTTGGACGCTCTGCCAGCCGGACGATTTGGGCAGCAGCCACACCAGCAGGCCGACGACGATCGCCGTGCTGAGCACCGCCACGCCGATGCTGCGCCGCCGCCGGGCCTGCTCGTAGCGCTGGCGCCGGGTGCGCGTCGAGCGAGGCGCCGTCGTCGCGGCCTCGCTCACTCGAGCGAGATCATCGGCACGCCGGAGCCGGCCGTCATCCACTCCTCGGTGATCTGGGCCAGCTGGCCCGAATCCCTGAGCGCCGTGAGGGCGAGGTCGACGCACTCCACGAGCGGGTTGTCCTTGGCCAGGAGCAGGCCCCACGGCGCGCCCTCCGTGCCTTCCTCAGGAGGGAACTGCCCGTAGACGGTCGAGCCCTCGATCTCGACGGCCGTGATGAAGAGGGCGGTCGGCAGGTCCGCCACGATGGCGTCGATCTGTTGCGTGTCGAGGGCCTGCTTGGCCGCCGCGTTGTCGTTGAAGACGAACGGGTCCTCGCTCGGCTGCAGGACCTCGGTCACGAAGTCCAGGCTGGTCGTGCCGGCGGCGACGCCGATCCGGAGGTCCTGGAAGTCGGAGATCGACTCGGCCGTGGCGGCCGGGGAGTCCTCGTAGCCCAGGATGGCCTGGTTGCCGGCGTAGTACGGCTCGCTGAAGCTGACCGCCTCCTCGCGCTCCGGCGTGATCGTGTACTGCTGCAGGTTGAAGTCGTAGTCCTTCGGTCCCGGCGCGATCGCCGTGTCGAACGGAGTGCGTACCCACTGCACGGCGTCTGGTCCGATGCCCATCATCCCGGCGACGGCGTAGGCGACGGCCGACTCGAAGCCCTGGCCGTTCTCAGGGGTGTCGTCGATGACGTACGGCGGGAAGGCCGGCTCCCCGGTGGCGACGGTCAGCGTGTTCGGCTCGAGCGTCTTGTCCAGCGCGCAGGCCGCCGCCGCCTCGTCCGGCCGCACCCTCGCCGGGCCTGCCCCGGCCGTTCCGGGCGTCGTTGCGGAGTCGGACGGTGCCGTCGTCGCCGCCGCCGTGTCGGTCGCGCCCGTCGTGGCGGTCGTCCCGCCCTCGCCCTCGTCGGTGTCGTCGTCGTCGCCGCACGCCGCAGCGGTGACGGTCAGCAGCAGCAGCACGGTCGCCAGCGCCCGGCGTCGCATCGCAGTCCCTCCCCTGGTTCTGAGGCCGAATGGCCGGCCACGGTCACAGTACCGCTCGTGGTCGGCGCGCCAGGGTGACACCTGCCAGGTTGACAATGAGACGGTTGATGTCTTATTGTCTCATCCATGGTGAGCGCCGCGGACCGCGTCCTGGATGCCACCAAGCGCTGTTGCGACCGCTGGGGCTTCGACCGCGTGACGATCGACGACATCGCCGCCGACGCCGGCATCTCGAGGGCCACGCTGTATCGCATGTTCCCGGGCGGCAAGGACGTGCTCTTCGAGGCCCTGCGGGTGCGCGAGCTGGAGGAGTTCTTCACCATCCTGCGGGCCCGCGTCGAGGGGGCATCGACGATCGAAGACCTGCTGGTGCGCACCGTCGTGGCCGCCACCCAGGAGCTGCGGGCCGACGATCACCTGGCGTCGATGCTGGCGACGGAGCCGGGAACCACGCTCGGGCAGCTGACCGTCGAGGGTGTGCCGCGCATCATCCGGTTCGCTACGACGTTCCTCGTCCCGCTGGCCGAGCCGTTCCTCGACCGCGACCGCGCCCACTCGATCATCGACGTGCTGGCCCGCCTCACCATCTCCTACTTCCTCGCCCCCAGTGACACCGTCGACCTGGGCGACGAGTCATCGGCCCGCCCGTTCCTGACCCCCCTGATCCACTCCACGCTCACTGAAGGAGCCATCCCATGACCACCATCCACCGCGACAACGAGCAGATCCTCGGTCGCGAAGAGTTGGACGACATCGAGGCCATCCTGTCGATCAGCAACCAGGACGTCGACGAGGTGGAGCACGCCGTCAAGGACAACGCCGACGCGTTGTTCACGTGGGACTACTCGTTGGCCCGCCCGCAGCTGCGCAAGCTCTACGAGAAGGGCAAGACGGGCCAGTGGAACGCCACCACGGACCTGCCCTGGGACACCGAGGTCGACCTCGAGGCGGTCGTCTCGAAGGACCAGGCGGCGATCATGGCCGGGCTCAGCCCCGACCACTACGTCGGCACCGTCCTCGAGAAGTGGGGCGACAAGGAGTGGCTGGAGTTCGGCATCGACCAGCGCCGTTGGACGCTGTCGCAGTTCCTCCACGGCGAGCAGGGCGCCCTGCTGTGCACGGCCAAGATCACCGAGACCGTGCCCTGGTACGACGCCAAGCTGTATGCCGCCACCCAGGTGGTCGACGAAGCCCGTCACGTCGAGGTCTTCGCCCGCTACATCGACGAGAAGCTCGGTGGGAGCTTCCAGGTCAACGCCCACCTGCGGATGCTGCTCGACGACATCATCCAGGACAGCCGCTGGGACATGACCTACCTCGGCATGCAGGTGATGGTCGAGGGCCTGGCCCTCGCCGCCTTCGGCTACATGCACCAGCTCACCGAGGAGCCGCTGCTCAAGCAGCTGCTGCGCTACGTGATGAGTGACGAGGCCCGCCACGTGGCCTTCGGCGTGCTGTCGCTGAAGGAGGTCTACGCCGGCATGACCGATGCCGAGATGAAGGTGCGCCAGGAGTTCGCGTACGAGGCGGCAGTCCGGATGCGCGACCGCTTCCTGTCCCAGGAGGTGTGGGAGCGCCACGGCGTGAACCCGCGCGACGTCGTCCCGCTGGTCCTCAACGACCCGACCCGGGAGCTCTTCCAGCAGATGCTGTTCGCCAAGATCGTGCCGAACTGCAAGAAGCTCGGTCTCCTGGATCGCAACGACTCCTGGCTGCGCCACCGGTTCGAGGAGATGGGCGTCATCCAGTTCGAGCACGCCGAGGACACCGGCGAGGAGTACATCAAGTTCGAGCTGGGCGGCGAGGTCCCCGCCGCCGTCGCCGGGAGCTGATCGGGAAGCGGTTTTGAACCCCGGTCAAGGTCACGGGTGACACCGAATCTTCCGGAGAACCCCGCTGACGGCTGGGATCCCGCTCAGTACGGCAAGTTCGCCGCCGAGCGGGCCCAGCCGTTCTGGGACCTTGTGGCACTCATCGAGCGGCGACCGATCGGGCGGGCCGTCGACCTCGGCTGCGGACCGGGCGAGTTGACCGCCGCCCTCGCCGAGCAGTTGGAGGTCGGCGGCATGGTCGGTGTCGACTCGTCGCCGGCGATGCTGGCTGCCGCCGAGCGCCACGCCCGGCCGGGGCTGCGATTCGAGCTCGGCGACCTGGCGACCTGGACGTCGGCCGGCGATCACGACCTCGTGCTGGCCAACGCCAGCCTGCAGTGGGCGCCGGACCACACCGACGTGGTGGCCCGCTGGTGGGAGGCGGTGGCGCCCGGTGGCCAGCTGGCGGTCCAAGTGCCGGCCAACGCCGACCACCCGTCGCATCGCATCATCGCCGAGGTCGCCGCCGACGAGCCGTTCGCGTCGGCGATGGGCGGTGCGCCGCCGCACGACCCCGTCGCCCGCAACGTGCTGGCCCCCGAGCAGTACGCCATCCTCCTCGACCAACTCGGAGCCGCTCGCCAGCACGTCCGCCTGCAGGTCTACGGGCACGTGCTCGACTCGTCCGCCGACGTCGTCGAGTGGGTCAAGGGCACCTCGCTCACCCGGTTCGCCGAGGTGTTGCCCGACGAGCTGCGCGAGCCGTTCGTCGACGAGTACCGGCGCCGCTTGCTCGACGAGATCGGGGACGCCTCGCCGTACTTCTACCCGTTCAAGCGCATCCTGTTCTGGGCCGCCAAGCCGTGAGCCGCCAACGGGTCGACATCGCGGGCGGACCGGTCGTTTAGCCTGCACCCATGGCACGATTCGGACGCGTCCTGACGGCGATGGTCACGCCGTTCACGGAAGACGGCTCCCTCGACGTCGACGGCGCGGCGACGCTCGCCCGCTGGCTGCAGGAGCAGGGCAACGAGGGCCTCGTCCTCGCCGGCACGACCGGCGAGGCGCCGACGCTGAGCGACGCCGAGAAGCTGACGCTGTGGGAGGCCGTCGCCGACGCCGTCACGATCCCCGTCATCGCCGGCTCGACGAGCAACGACACGGCGCACTCCGTGCACCTCACGGCCGAAGCGTCCAAGCTGGGCGTCTCCGGCGTCCTCGCGCTGTGCCCGTACTACAACCGCCCGTCGCAGGCCGGCATCGAGGGCCACCTGCGGGCGGTCGCCGATGCCACCGACCTGCCGGTGATCATCTACGACATCCCGATCCGGACGGGCCGCAAGATCTCCACCGCGCTCCTCGCCCGCCTGGCTCACGAGGTCAGCAACGTCGTCGCAGTGAAGGACGCCGCCGGGAACCCCGCTGAGACGGCCCGGCTGATCGCTGTCACGCCGGCCAGCCACGAGATCTACAGCGGCGACGACTCCCTCACCCTGCCGCTGCTGGCGGTCGGGGCGGTCGGGCTGATCGGCGTCGCCACCCACTGGGCGGCCCCGGAGGCCGTTGCGCTGTTCGACGCCTGGGACGCGAGCGACACCGCCACCGCCCGGGCGATCAACCAGCGCCTGCTCGAGAGCTGGGCGTTCGAGACCGGCGACGAGGCGCCGAATCCGGGGCCGACCAAGGCGATGCTCCGCCACCTCGGCCAGCCCGCCGGGCACTGCCGGCCGCCGATGGGCGCCGATCCCGACTGGCTTGCGGCGCGAGCGGCCGAGGTGTACGCCAGCCTGGTCGCCGCCCGTGCAGCTGCCTGATAGGTAACCCGTGCCTGACGCTGTTCGACTCGTCTTCCTGGGGGGACTGGGGGAGATCGGGCGCAACTGCATGGTCATCGAGCAGGGGACCGGTGACGACCGCCGCATGCTGCTCATCGACTGCGGGCTGATGTTCCCAGGACCTGACCTCCACGGCATCGACCTCGTGCTGCCCGACTTCACGTACCTCCGAGAGAACGCCAGCCGCATCGACGCCCTCGTCGCCACCCATGGCCACGAGGACCACGTCGGCGGCTTGCAGTTCCTGCTGCGCGAGGTCAGCTTCCCGATCTATGGTTCGGCGCTCACGCTGGGACTGGCCCGCAACCGGATCGAGGAGGCCGGCCTGCTGGGTCGCACCGAGCTGATCGCCGTCCCCGACGGCGGGCGGCGGCGCATCGGTGCCTTCGATGTCGAGCTGATCCCGGTGACCCACAGCGTGCCGCATGCCCACGCCGTGGCCGTCCATACGCCCCAAGGCGTGATCCTCCACTCGGGCGACTTCAAGCTCGACCTCACGCCCGTCGACGGTCGCCGCACCGACCTCGCCCGCATCGGCGAGCTGGCCAAGACGGACGGCATCCGCCTCCTGCTCTCTGATTCGACGAACGCCGAAGAGGCCGGGCACGCCCCGAGCGAGCGCAGCGTCGGGCGGGTCCTGCGGTCGCTCTTCGCCGAGCACCGCGACCGGCGCATCATCACGGCCAGCTTCGCCAGCCACCTGCATCGCATCCAGCAGATCGCCGACGCGGCCATCGACGAGGGCCGCAAGGTCGCCACGCTCGGTCTGAGCATGCGCAAGAACGTCCAGCTCGGCCTCGATCTCGGTGTTCTCAGCATCCCGGCCAGCTCGTTCATCGACATCGAGGACATCGACCAGTACCCGCCGGGGGCGGTGTGCGTCATCTCGACGGGCTCCCAGGGCGAGCCGATGTCGGCGCTGGCGCTGCTGGCGCGCAGCGAGAACAAGTTCGTCAAGCTCTCCGAGCACGACACGGTGATCCTTTCCAGCCACGCCATCCCGGGCAACGAGAACAACGTCAACCGGGTGATGGACGGGCTCCTCAAGCTCGGCGCGGTCGTCGTCCACTCCGGCATCCAGGACGTTCACGCGACCGGCCACGCTCAGGCCGACGAGCTGAAGACGTACCTCTCGATCGCCCAACCGGAGTGGTACGTGCCCGTGCACGGCGAGTTCCGTCACCTCGTCGCCAACGCCGCGCTCGGCGAGCTGATGGGCGTGCCGCGTGACCACGTGCTCGTGTGCGAGAACGGCGACGTGCTCGAGGTGACGGACCGCGGCGTCGAGATGACGGGGCGGGTGCCGGCCGGCTACCTGTACGTCGACGGCATCGTCGGCGACGTCGGCACCGGCGTGTTGCGCGACCGGCGCCTGCTGGCCACCGAGGGCGTGGTGGTCGTCGTCGTCACCGTGGACACCCAGACGGGGAAGGTGCTCGTCGGACCGGAGATCATCACCCGCGGCTGGGTCTACGCCCCGGAGGCGGAGGACCTGCTCGACGAGGCCTGCGACACCGTGGCGGCGGCCGTCGAGCTGGCGTTGTCGTCCGGCGTCCGGGACGTGGACGCGCTCGAGCGTGACGTACGGCGGGCCGCCGGCAGGTTCGTCAACGAGCGCACGCGGCGCCGACCGATGATCGTGCCAGTGGTGATGGAGGCGTGAGCCCGTCGCCACCGGCACATCTGGGCGCGATCCTTCCCACGAGCCGGGCTGGGTGCGGTTCTTCCCGGATTCCGGGAAAAGCGCCCCCAGATGCGCGGCAGTGGGGCCGCTCCGTCGGCGCCGACGGACAGGGTGAGGTGCTGGCTGGTCCTGCTCGCGGCGACCACGGCGGCGTGTGGCGGCACGGACGACGATGCCGCCAGTCCGCTGGTCGACATGGTGGCGCCGGCGCTGGCCGCCGTCGAGGCCGCGCGCGGTGGGCCGCAGCGCTACTTCGAGGTCAACGCCACACCGCAGCTGGTCAACGTGTTCGTCGCCGTCGACGACGCGACTGCCACCGTCCCGTACGTGTACCTCGACGGTGAGCTCGGCCCGGCGGCACCCTCGCGCCCGGCGGAGGGCGCGACGTTCTCCGCCGACGCCGTGGCGTTCGACCCGGCGACGGTCCTCGACCAGGTCATCGAGGACCTGCCGGACTCCGACATCGCCGTGTTCTCGGTCGTCGGCGGCCCCGGTGGTGCCGTCCAGTACGGCGCCGTCGTCCGATCGGCCGAGGGCGGGACGCTCGACATCACCGTCGACGCCGACGGCGATGTCCTCTCCGTCGAGCCAGGCTGATCCGGGCTGATCCAGGAGTGCAGCGATGCCAAGGGGCTCGGATACCCCCTTGGTACGGTGATCACGCCATGTCCAGCCCGTCCCGTCCTCGCCCGTGACGACCTGGGGGCCGTCGAAGCGGCGCTCCAAGCGCTCACGAGCCGCTCCGTCGCGTCCCGCCCGTGAGCCGGCGCCCCGTCCGGCGCCATCGGCGTCCCGCCCGGCGTCACGTCGTGACCGAGCGACCGCCGAGCTGCGCGAGGGCATCGGCGGCCGCGAGCACGAGTTCGTCGGCATCGGCCTCATCGCCGGCGGCCTGCTGCTCGCGCTGGCCACGTTCTTCGATCTTGCCGGTCCACTCGGCCGCGGCCTGCACACGTTGCTCGCCTGGGTCTTCGGGTTCGGGCTGTTCGCCGTCCCGCTGGTGCTCGTCGGCATCGGGATCTCGCTGGTCCACCGGGGTCGCTCGACCAGCCCCCTGCGCCTGATCATCGGCTGGTCGCTCATCGCCGTGGCCACGCTCGGGCTGCTGCACGTCATCGGCGGGCCAGAGGGCTTCACCGACCTCGACGAGCTCGACGACGCCGGCGGCCTCATCGGAGCCGCCGTCGGCGAGCCGCTGGAGACGTTGTTGGCGTCGGCGGGTGCCATCGTCGTCATGATCGGGGTCGTGGTCGGCGGCGCGCTGCTCGTCACCCAGACGTCGTTGCGGACGATGGCGGAGCGCACGGGACGCGGTGTCGGCACGGTGGCCCGTCCGATCGGCCGGGCCGCCCGTCAAGCCCTCCGTGACCTCTCGTCGCTGAGCAGCGACGAGCAGGCCGGCGGCCCCGACGCCGACGCCACGACGGTCCTCGGCGATCGACCGCTGCCACCGCCGACGGTGTACGACGCGGCGGACGACTTCGGCGACAGCCCGCCCGCCCGCACCCGCCGCAAGCCATCGCCGCCGGCGCCGGACGGACCAGCGGCGAACGGTCATGACGACGGGCCGTGGACGCTGCCCCCGATCTCGCTGCTCCACCGCACGGGGACGCAGACCATCAACCGCACTGAGGTGGAGGCACGCGGACGAGTCCTCCAGGAGTCCCTCGAGCAGCACGGTGTCGACACCTCCCTCGTCGGGATGACCGTCGGTCCGACCGTCACTCGCTACGAGCTGGAGCTGGCCCCCGGCGTGAAGGTCGCCCGCGTCACGAGCCTGCAGCGCGACATCGCCTACGCCATGGCGGCCGCCGACGTCCGCATCCTGGCGCCGATTCCCGGTCGATCGGCGATCGGCGTCGAGGTGCCGAACCACACGCGCCAGCTCGTCGCCCTCGGCGATCTGCTCGTGTCGCCGCAGGCAACGGCGGCGACGGGGCCGCTGGAGGTGGCCATCGGCAAGGACATCGCCGGCAATCCCGTCTTCCTCGATCTCGCCACCACCCCGCACCTGCTGATCGCCGGGGCCACCGGTGCCGGGAAGTCCAGCGGGCTCAACTGCATGATCACCTCCCTGCTGATGCGCACGACGCCCGAGCAGGTGCGCCTGATCCTGGTCGACCCGAAGCAGGTCGAGATGGGCCAGTACCAACGTCTGCCCCACCTCCTGACGCAGCCGGTGACGAACCCCAAGAAGGCCGCCAACGCGCTGGGTGGGCGGTCAAGGAGATGGACCGCCGCTACGACGTGCTGTCCGAGGTCGGCTTCCGCGACATCTCCGGCTACAACGCCGCCTTCGACCGTGGTGAGCTGACCGACGACCGTCGCCCGGACGGACGACCCGGCGAGTACAGCCGACTGCCGTACATCGTGGTCGTCGTCGACGAGCTCAACGACCTCATGATGGTCGCCGCTCGCGACGTCGAGGACTCCATCACCCGCATCGCCCAGAAGGCCCGCGCCGTGGGCATCCACCTGATCGTGGCCACACAGCGGCCCAGCGTGAACGTCATCACGGGCGTGATCAAGGCCAACATCCCCGCCCGCATCGCCTTCGCCGTGTCCAGCCTCACCGACTCTCGCGTCATCCTCGACCAGCCGGGCGCCGAGCGGCTGGTCGGCAAGGGCGACATGCTGCTGCTGCCCGGCAACTCGTCCGTGGCCCAACGCATCCAGGGGGCGTTCGTCGCCGAGGACGAGGTGCGCAAGGTCGTCGCCCACTGGCGGCGCCAGGCCCCCGACGTCGTCTACGTCAGCGGCGTGGAGGGCGACGACCGGGACGATGCCGTGACGTCCAGCGCCAACGCCTTCTCGGGCGGCGCCGACGAGGACGACGATGCCGCCATCCTCCGCCAGGCCATGGAGCTCGTCGTGCGCAGCCAGCTGGGCTCGACATCGATGCTGCAGCGCAAGCTGAAGATCGGCTTCGCCCGCGCCGGGCGGGTCATGGACCTCCTCGAGCAACGTGGCGTGGTCGGGCCGAGCGAGGGCTCCAAGGCGCGGGCCGTGCTGATGACGGTCGAGGAGTTCGAGCTGTTGCAGCAGGCCGAGCGCGACTGAGGTCCTCGAGGTCGATAGGGGGTAGGAGATGACGGACACGGCGGCGGCCGCCGGGCTGACCGAGATCGCCACGGGGCTGCGCTTTCCTGAGGGCCCGATCGCCATGCCCGACCACAGCGTGGTGCTCGTCGAATTGTTCGGGCCGGGGCTCCGGCGTGTTTGGCCGGACGGTTCCAGCGACGTCGTGGCGGAGATCGCCGGCGGCGCCAACGGCGCGGCGGTCGGCCCGGACGGGGCGATCTACGTGTGCAACAACGGCGGTTGCTTCACGCCCGTCGAGCGGCGGGGTCTCCTCATCCCGGGCCCGTTCGAGCCCCAGCGGTACATCGGTGGGCGGGTCCAGCGCGTCGACGTCCATTCCGGTGAGGTGACCGACCTCTACACCGAGTGCGCCGGCCGCCCGTTGCGGGCTCCCAACGACCTCGTCATGGACGGCCACGGCGGGTTCTGGTTCACCGATCACGGCATCCGCGACATCGGCGGCGCCCGCACCAGCGACCTGACCGGCATCTACTACGCCCGCTGCGACGGATCGGCGATCCGTGAGGTCGTCTACCCGGTCGAGGAGCCCAACGGGATCGGCCTGTCGCCCGACGGCCACACGCTGTACTGGGCAGAGACCCACACGGGCAGGGCGTTCCGCCGCCGGATCGTCGGACCAGGCGAACTGGTGCCGACCTACCCGCTCGATCCGGCCGCGCTCCTGTGTGGGCTGCCGGGGCTCCAATTGCTCGACTCGCTGGCCGTCGACGGCGAGGGCTGGGTGTGCGTGGCGACGATGCTCAACGGAGGCGTGACCTCCATCTCGCCCGACGGCGGGACCGTCGAGTTCCTCCCGACCGATGATCCCTTGACCACGAACCTCTGCTTCGGCGGCGAGGACCTGCGCACCGCATACATCACGCTCTCGGGCACCGGCCGACTCGTCGCTACGCCGTGGCCACGCGCGGGACTTCGCCTGGCACATCAGTGAACTGGGCGCCATCTCCGCCAGATCGGCTTCCGGGCGCCCGCTCTGCCAGCAGTTGTCGGGATCGGCGCCCAGCATGGGCGATCGCGGAGCTCACGCGCCCTCCGCCGGCCGTCGCCGTCGAGTTCCCGGCACAAACCGCCCGGTAGATTCGTCGGACGTGTCGTCGTCCAGGTTCTACATCGAGACCCTGGGCTGTCCGAAGAACCAGGTCGACTCCGACAAGCTGATCGGCACCCTGTTGGCCGATGGGCTGCAGGCGTCGGACGACCCGGGCGATGCCGACCTCGTGGTCGTCAACACGTGCGCCTTCATCGAGGCCGCCCGCCAGGAGTCGATCGACACCATCTTGGCCCTCGACGAGCGGCGGCGTCCCGATGCTCGGCTCGTCGTCACGGGGTGCCTCGCCGAGCGCTACGGCGACGAGCTGGCCGTCGCGCTGCCAGAGGTCGATCAGGTCGCCGGCTTCGGCGTGCCGTTCCACGAGCCGCCGTCGCGGCGGCGCATCCCCGTCCGCTCCGTCCCGAGCCTTGATCTGCTCAACCTGCCCCGGCCTCCTGCGGCGGCGCCGTGGGCCTACGTCAAGATCGCCGAGGGGTGCGACCGTTCGTGCGGCTTCTGCGCCATCCCGTCGTTCCGTGGTCCGCAGCGCAGCCGCACCGTCGAGTCGATCCTCGCCGAAGTCGATCAGCTACAGGCCCGGGAGATCGTGCTGGTCGCCCAGGACCTCGCCTCGTACGGCAAGGACGTCCCCGGCCAACTGGGCGCCGGCGCCATCGTCCCGCTCGTCCGTGCCGTGACCGCACGCGTCGACCGGGTGCGTCTGCTGTACCTCTACCCGAGCGACCTGTCCGACGCGTTGATCGACGCGGTGTGCGACTCCGGCGTGCCGTACTTCGACCTGTCGCTGCAGCACGTCAGCAAGCCGCTGCTGCGGCGGATGCGCCGCTGGGGTGACGGCGGCCGGTTCCTGCGGCGCATCGCCGAGATCCGCGAGCGTGAGCCCGAGGCCGCCTTCCGTAGCAACTTCATCGTCGGCTACCCCGGCGAGACGGAGGGCGACCATGACGAGCTGCTGCGCTTCGTGGAGGCCGCCGAGCTCGACTGGTGCGGCTTCTTCGCCTACAGCCGGGAGGACGGGACCTACGCCGCGGAGCTCGATGGGCAGGTCGCGCCCGGGCTCGTGGCGGAGCGGTTGGGCGAGCTGACGGAACGCCAGGACTCGATCACGGCCGGCCGCCGCGATGTACTGATCGGGCAGACGGTCGAGGTGCTCGTCGATGCCGTCGGGGTCGGGCGCACGCACCGGGAAGCGCCGGAGATCGACGGCATCGTGCACATCGGCCATGATCTAGGGATGGGGGAGTTGGCACGGGTGGCGATCGTCGATGCGCTGGGGCCAGACCTGGTGGCGGCCGGCGCGTTGGTGGACGAGCCGAAGCATCTCGGGATGGGCTGATGGTCGATCCGAGCGCCCTGAAGACGTGGGCCAACGCCATCACCGTTGGCCGCCTGCTGCTGTCGCCGCTGATGTTCTGGGTCATCCCGGAGCACAACCGTGGCGGATGGGTGGCGTTCGTGCTGTGGTTCCTCTTGTGCCTCAGCGACGGCGTCGACGGGTACATCGCCCGCCGCCACGGCACCACCCGCTCGGGCGCCTTTCTCGACCCGCTGGCCGACAAGGTGCTCATCCTCGGCGCGATGTTCATGCTCGTGCGCAGCGACATGTTCGCCCTCCTGCCCGTCGCGATCATCGCCGTGCGCGAGTTCGTCATCAGCATGTACCGCACGGTGCTCGGCTCGAAGGGCATCAGCGTGCCGGCCAGTCGGATGGCCAAGAACAAGACGCTGACGCAGCAGCTCGCCGTCGGCTTCGCCCTGTTGCCCCTGACGGCCGTCGACGCCACGTGGCTGTGGAACGGCCTCCTCTGGCTGGCCGTCGTGCTGGCGGTGATCAGCGGCGCCGAGTACCTGTGGCGCGCCCGCACGTCGCGGCCCGCAGCCGTCCACGCGATGTGACGATGCGCTGCGACGTGGTGGCCGTCGGCACGGAGCTTTTGCTCGGCCAGATCGACGACACCAACTCGTCGTGGATCGGTGAGCAGCTGGCGGCCAACGGCATCGCGTCGCTACTACAGGTCAAGGTCGGTGACAACGTCGCGCGGATCGCCGCGGTGCTGGGCGACCGGCTGGCCGCCGCCGATGCGATCATCGTGACGGGAGGCCTGGGACCGACGCACGACGACGTGACACGCGAGGCGATCGCGACCGTGATGGGTGTCGAGCTGCGACCCGATTCCGGCGTGGCCGCCGTCATCCGCGAGCTCTTCACCGCCCGCGGCCGCGAGATGCCGGAGAACAACCTGCGCCAGGCGCTCGTGCCGGTCGGGGCCACCGTGATCCCCCAGACCCGCGGCACGGCACCGGGCCTGATCTGCCCGGTCGACGGCAAGGTGATCTACGCCGTGCCCGGCGTGCCCCACGAGATGCGCGACATGCTGGCGCGGGCCGTCCTCCCGGATCTGCGAGCGCGGACTGGGGGAGGCCGCCGTCATCGCCAGCCGTGTACTGCGCACATGGGGCGAGAGCGAGAGCGGGCTCAACGAGCGCCTTGATTCCGTGATCGCACGGCTCGACGAGGAGGGCGACCCGACGCTGGCGTTCCTGGCCAGAGGCTGGGAGGGTCTGGAGGTCCGCCTGACCACCCGGCAAGCCGATGCCGACGCGGCCACCGCCGTGCTGGACCGCTGGGAGGCCGAACTGCGGGCGATCCTCGGCTCACTCGTGTTCGGCGTCGACGGCGACTCGATGGAGTCCGTCGTGCTCGACCTGCTGCGCCAGCAGGGGTGGACCCTCGGCCTGGCCGAGTCGTTGACCGGAGGACTGCTGGCGGCCCGCCTGACGGCCATCCCGGGGGCCAGCGACGTGCTGCGCGGCTCGATCGTGTCGTACGCCAGCGAGGTGAAGTTCGACCTCCTCCAGGTCACGCCCGGGCCGGTGGTCAACGAGCCGGCGGCCGCCGAGATGGCGGAGGGCGTCCGCCGGATCCTCGGCGCCGACGTCGGCGTGGGCCTCACCGGCGTCGCCGGACCGGCCGAGCAGGACGACGTCCCGGTCGGCACCGTGTGCTTGGGGGTGGCCCTGCCGACGGCGACCACGACGGCGACGCTGCGCCTCGGCGCCCAGCGCGAGCAGGTCCGCCAGTTCGCCGTGATCAGCGCGCTCGATCTGCTGCGCCGCCGTCTGATGCTCGCCGCCGGGACCTGAACCGCGCCCAATGTCCACCGATCCCGAACGCCGGGCGACCTAGGCTGCGGCGTTCGGCTCCCGTAGCTCAGTCAGGACAGAGCAGCGGCTTTCTAATCCGCAGTGCGCAGGTTCGAATCCTGTCGGGAGCGCCCGCGGACGGCTTGGATCTGGGCGCAGATCCTCCCGGAATCCGGGAAGATCCGTGTCCAGTTCGGGCGGTGGGACGATCCGCGCCCAGATGCCCGGAGTCGCGCAGGGTGGACGTGTACGTTCCTCGCCGTGTCGCGCCGCAGCGGCCGGCCGCCGGGCCGCTACCAGCACTGGGCGGTGGCCATCGTCCCCCTCGTCTCCGCCCTCGCGCTGTTCGTCCGCCGCATCGATCGGGTGCAGACCGGGCCCGACGCCGGCGTGTTCATCGGCCTCGTCCGCAACCTGCGCTCGTCGGGGTCGCTGACCTCGCTGACGGACCAGTACTGGATCCGCCTGTCGCCAGCGGAGACCGTCGCCCGGCTCGGCGACATCCCGGTGCCCGACTTCGGACCGCTGTACCCGCTGTCGGTGGCCATCGTCCCGGCGCCGCTCGACGTCGCCTTCCTCGTCGTCCATGTCGCCGCAGTGTTCGTCGCCGTCGGCGCGCTTGGTCTCGTGACCCACCGCGCCACTGGCTCGGTCGGTGCTGCCATCGCCGCCCAGGTGATCGCGTTGTGGGGCCCATTCACGCCCGACCTCTTCTTCTTCGAGGGTCGGCCACTCGATCTGTTCGGGATGATCGGCTCCGACGGACCGGCCGTCGCCTGGTGGCTGCTCGGCTTCGCCCTGCTGACCGGCGCCGTCGGGCGCATCACTCCGGACACCGTCCCCCGGTGGACCGGCGTCGCCGTCGTTGCGACGTTGGGCGCCGCCATGCTGACGCGCTACGCCATGGCCGGCGCCGTGGTCGGGTTGCTCGGGGGCCTGCTGTGGGCGCGATGGCGGGCGCCGACGAGGGACCGCCGTTGGTGGCTCGTCGCGCTGTCCTTGCCCATCCCCGTCGTCTGGCAGTTGCTGATCTACCCGCTGCTGGTCGGAGGCGCGGGACCGAAAGGCCTCGCCCTGCACCGCGGCAACATCGGTCCGATCGGCACGACCATCGCCGGGTGGTTCGGGTTCGGCGTGCACACGTTGACCGCGGGGACTGTCGTCGTCGTGATGACGGTCGTCGCCCTGGCCGCCGTCGCGCTGGCCGCCCGCCCAGGCGGCGTTCCGTCCCTCGCCGCGGCTGCGGCGGTCGGGCACATCATCGTGCTGATCGCCGCTCGCCAGCTGCTCGACGCCGGCCTCAACCTGCGCGAGGAACGGCACATGCTGCTGGTCCGCTTCCTGCTCGCCATCCTGGTGGTGTGCGGCGTCCGCGAGGTAGTGGGTCGAGCCGCCGTGGCGCTCGGCGCCAGCAGCCAGCGCGCCGCCGTCGCCGCGTCGGCGCCCGTGCTCGCTGTGGTCGTCGTCCTCGCCGCGCCCGGTTGGCCGGGGCCGCGCCAACTCAAGCCGGAGCGCGACCAACTCGCCGTCGAACCGTGGCTGGCCGAGCACGGCAACCTGCCCGTGCTGTCCAACAACAGCGAGGACTGGTACGTGCGCACCGGCGTGCCGGCGGCCGATCTGCCACGGGGCATCGAGGCGACGACGCTCGCGGCGCGCGAGGTGGGCGCCGAGGTGGCCGAGCTCGGGCTGGAGGCCGGCACGGTCGTGCAGGCCTACCGATCAGGTTTCTTCGAGGCCGTCGACCTGCGCGACGTGCCGTGCGCCATCGTGGGGGATGTCTGGACGGACTCCACCCTCGACGGCTTCGAGCTGGCGGTCATCGACCTGCGCGAGTGCGCGCCATCGTGACCCCGTGTCTGCGGGCGCGGTGTCGGCGCGGGGCCACCGTCCCAACTCGACCATCTCGACGTATCCTGGATGTTCCCCGTCCGGCGGTGGCCGGACTCTCAGGTGGAGTCTTGCGGAGAGGTTTGCGCGTGAATTTCAAGAAGGGTGAGACCATCATCTACCCGCAGCACGGCGCCTGCATCGTGGTCGGTACGAAGAAGATGGATGCCTTCGGCGAGAAGCGCGAGTACCTCATCCTGCAGACGGTCATCAACGAGATGACCCTCAAGGTGCCGGTCGACATGGCCGAGGAGGTCGGCGTTCGGCCGCCGGTATCGGCGGATGAGCTCGAGGACCTCGTTGCCGTGCTCTCCAAGCCGGATCCGCGTGTGCCGTCGAACTGGAGCCGCCGCTTCAAGAACCACCAGGAGAAGCTGAAGAGCGGCGACGTGTACCAGGTCGCCGAAGTGGTCCGCAACCTCGCCGCCCGCAACCGCGACGCCTCGCTGTCGGCGGCGGAGCGCACGATGTACGAGCGCGCCCGGGTCAACCTGGTCAGTGAGATCTCGCCGGCGCTGAAGGTGTCGGCCGAGGACGCCGAGGCCTACCTCGACGAAGCGTTGGCCAAAGGTGTCCTCAAGCCGGCGAAAGAGCCGGCGCGGAAGAAGTAGCGACCAGCGGGTCGGGCGGGCCCAACACACGCCGGGAGGTCGTCACCCCGCGATCCCGGCAGCCGTGTCGCGCCGGCCGGCGGCGCGGTCGTCGGCGAACTGCTCGAGCCACTCGCGCATCTCCTCGGAGCCACTGGCCTCGGCCCACTGGCGGGGGAGCGCGGGGATCTCGTAGTCGCCGAGCGAACGGGTCTCCTCGCGCTCGGCCTTGCGGGCCAGCGCGTCATCGACGATCGGCGCCAAGCGCGCCGCCTTGGCCGCCGAGGAGGTGACATCGCGTTCGGCGAACTCCGGGAGCACCTCCCGGCCGAACAGCTCGATCGACTCCATGATGTCCTCGTGCCGGTTGCGGCCGGCCTGCAGCACGAAGATGACCTGGTCGACGCCGGCCTCCTCATAGCGCCGGAGGTACTCGCCGCGCCTGCGCGGGGGTGCCGATGCACCCTCGCAGGCCCGATCTTGTCGCCGGAGGATGCCTTGGCGCCCAGTCGCTCGGCGGCCTCGGCCACGGCATCCGGATCGAACCCCTGCGCCGACCGCCGCTCGTTGTACTCGGCCCACACGTCCGTGCGGCCAGGTCGGTGGCGCCCGAAGAGGTAGTAGTGGCCGAGGCTGTAGCCGAAGAAGTTGGCGCCCTCGACCCCACGGCGGATCGCCTCGTCCTCGTCGTGATGGACCATCATCGGACTGACGCAGGCCACCTGCGGGTTGACGGCCCACCCCACCGGCACGCAGGAGTCGACGAGGGTCTGCTCGTAGTCGTGGATCCACGTGCGCGCCTCCTCGGGGTCGATGAAGGCGAACGTCAACGCGCCCATGCCCTTGCTGGCGGCGAGGAGGATCGTCTCGCGGCGGCTGCAGGCGACCCACAGCGGGGGGTGCGGCTTCTGCTGTGGCTTCGGCACCACGTTGCGCGGTGGCATCTGGACGAACTCGCCATCGACGCCGGTGAACGGCACCTCGACCATGCAGCGCAGCGCCGTCTCGAGACCTTCCAGCCACGCGTCGCGCTTGCGTGCCGGGTCGATCTGGAAGCCGCCCAGCTCGGCCTCGCTGGAGGACTCCCCGCTGCCGAACTCGACGCGCCCGTCCGAGAGCAGATCGAGCATGGCGATCCGCTCGGCGACACGGGCGGGGTGGTTGAACTGCGGTGCGGTCAGCACGACGCCGTGACCGAGGCGGATCTGCTTCGTCCGCTGGCTGCACGCGGCGAGGAACACCTCGGGCGCCGACGAGTGGCTGTACTCCTCGAGGAAGTGGTGCTCGACCTCCCAGACGTACTGGAAGCCCAATGAATCGGCCAGCTCGATCTGCGCGAGGGCGTCATGCAGCAGGCGGTGCTCGGCTCCGTCATCCCACGGGCGGCCCATCTGGTGCTCGTAGAAGACACCGAACTTCACGTGCCTGATGTAAACACGGGTGTATACATGGGGTCAATGCCGAAGGACACCCGGCTGCCGCGGGCCGAACGCAAGGCCCAGCTCATCGAAGCCGCCGCCGCGGCGTTTCTCGAACGGGGCTTCGACGGGACCTCGATGGACGACGTCGCTCAGGCTGCCGGCGTCACGAGGCTGATCGTCTATCGCATCTTCGAGTCGAAGGATGAGCTGTACCGCGACATCCTGCGATCCGTGGGTGACGAGCTGGCCCGCACCGTCGAGGGCATGGCGATCGCCGACATCCGTGAACGGGGTTCGGCCAGGCTGCTGCTCCCGGTCGCGCGAGCCCACCCGGACGCCTTCCGCCTGCTCTGGCGCCACGCCTTGCACGAGCCCGACTTCGCCGACTACGCCGCCGAGTTCCGCAAGTACGTCACGTACTACGCCCGCGAGATCCTCAGCAACTACATCGTCGACGACCCGATGCTGCTCCGATGGGCGGCCCGGTCCGCTGGCGATCACCTCCTCGGCGCGCTGTGCATCTGGCTCGACGTCGGGGACGCGGCCCGCGACGAGGAGTTCGGTGACGTGATGACGGCCGGGCTCCGTGCGCTCGCCGCGTCCTGGGGCAACGTCCCGCAGCAGGTCAGCTGATCCGTGGCCGCTCCCGGCGGTACTGCTCGTGGAAGAAGCCCTTGACGTTCGAACGCGCCCCGCTCGTCCGCAGCTCGTCGCCGCGGAAGTCGATACGCAGCTCGCTCGGGCTGTTGCCGTCCTCGTTGTCCCAGAGGGCCAGCGTTCCCCGCCCGGCGCCGTCGTCGGTGTAGCCGATGGCCAGCACCTGGTGTTGGTCCCACAGGGCCGGCTTGTCGCCGTAGACCAGGCCGACCGGCCAGGCGGCCTGCTCGTCGAGGATCTCCTTGAGCCTCGTCCACTCGCGCTTTGTGCGATCGAGGAGGACTTCCTTGCCGCTCGGGAAGTCGAAGACGTCGGTGGTCGCGGCCAGGAACGCGGCGATGGCCGCCCCGACCGGGCCGAACACGACGCTGCCGACCGCCGCAGCCAGCGCCGACTGCGCCACCTCGTTCATGAACCCCCGCAGGTGGAGGTCGATGACCCATTGGGTGAACGTGCCGATGTTCAGCCGCAGGCTGTCGAGGAGGCGGTCGTAGATGTAGTCACCGAGCGGACCCTCGGCCGGCGGGGTGGTCACCGTCGGGTCGATCGGCACGCCGGCGAGGTAGCAGTCGTAGCCGGCGAAGGCCATGCCGCCGCAGCGGCCGTAGTCGGAGCCCACGGGATCGGCGGCCAAGTCGACCAGGCGGGCCGCCAGCTCGCGCCCGACCCGGCCGGTGACGAAGTCGATGACGACATCGGGGATCCTCGTCTCGAAGAACGGCAGCGGGTTGAGATCGATGCCGGCCAGCTGGGCGGCGTACGGCGTGACGGCTCGCTCGACGATCTCCTGGACGAGCTCGTCGGTGAGCATGTCGGCGAAGTCGTTGAGCTGCTCGAAGGAGATGGCGAAGTCGTTCTCGAACCGGAAGGCGTCGACGGCCGGGATGAATGGGCCCATCGCCCGGAGCAGCCGGGCGACCGAGCTGCCGGAGTCGAAGCGTTCGCCGAGCGGACGCAGACGGACCGGGCTCGGGCGGACGTCGACCTCAGGGTGGCGGTCGAGCGCGTCGAGGGTGCTGAACTGGCGCATGGCGGACCGCCTCAGTGCAGCGTCACGAGGACGGGGATCAGGCCGACACCGGATCGGAGGCTCTCGAGCGCCTTCCCGACCACGGCGCCGAACGAGCGCGATGGGTCGGTGGCCCGCATGGCCCGACCCTCGTGCTCTGACGTCGTCAGCAGGTCACCGACCTCGATCGGCGAGGACGTCGCGTCGACGTGGCACTGCGCCGTCCCGGTCAAGGCGAGCGGCAGCCGGTGGCGACCGGTGGCACCCTCCCGGCGGCCGAGGACGATGCCGGGCCGCCGATCCCCGGCGCCAGAGATGATCCCTGCGACGCGTGTGTCGTAGGCCTGCCGGCAGTGCTGCAGCAGGCGCGACGGCCCGATGATCATCACCGTTCCGGGCTCCACGCTGCTCGCTGGATCGACGTCGAACTCCTCGGCGCAATCGGCGCCGTCGAGGATCACGTCCTCGGTGACGCGGATGCTGCCCTCGACGTGCAACTTGTGCGAGGGCGCCGTCGTGCCGATGCCGACCTTGCCGTCGGTCCGGATGATGAAGTTCTTGTTGCCGCCGCCGCCGACGCTGGCCAGCTCGAGGGCCGTGCCGGCGTCGGTGCCGCGTTGGCGGAAGGCCCAGCTGCGCTCGCTGGACAGCTCGAGGAGGACGGCGCCGTCGCCCTGCCGGGCGACCTTGATCCCACCGGCGACGTCCAACGTCTGGGCGGGGGCGGTCGTGCCGATGCCGACCCGGCCGGTCGTATTGATGATGAAGTTCTTGTTGCCGCCGCCGCCGACGCTGACCAGCTCGAGGGCCGTGCCGGCGTCGGTGCCGCGTTGGCGGAAGGCCCAGCTGCGCTCGCTGGACAGCTCGAGGAGCACGGCACCGTCTCCCCGGCGGCTGACCTTGACGCCGCCGGCGACATCGAGCGTGGCGGCGGGCGCCGTCGTGCCGATGCCGATGGCCGTCGTGGACACGGCGAGCGCACTGGCGGTGCCGTTCGGATCCTCGACGAGCTGAGCCTGCCCGTTGAGCGGAGCGTCGATCTGCAAGTTCGGCATGGTGGGTCTCCTGTCGTGAAGGTGTCGTTGTCAGGAGTCGCGTGACGCCGTTGTGCCGTCGTCGTGCCGTGTGGCACGTGTCCGCCCGCCCGGCGACGGCGTGTGGCACGGTTTCGGGCATGCCTGCACCCGAGCCGACGTTCGAGGACGACCGCGAAAACCCTGCTCGTCAAGGTGCGCAAGCTGCTGGCCAAGGCCGAGGCGACGGACAACCCGAACGAGGCCGAGGCGTTCTCCGCCAAGGCGGCCCAGCTGATCGCCGCTCACCGTCTCGACCCTTCGCGCCTCGCCGCATCGACCGCCGACGAGCGGCTGGCCGTGCGCACGCTGGCGATCGGGCGGGGCGCCTACGTGCGGGCTCGCCTCGCGCTGCTCGGGGCCATCGCCGCCCACCACGGTTGCGAGCTCGTCTGGCAGTTCGGTGGCGACGGCACGACCGCCCATCTCGCGGGGTTCGTGAGTGATCTCGATCCGACCGTGGTCCTGTACGAGTCCCTGCACCTCCAGGCGGCGTCGCAGATGGCGACGCTGCGGCGGACGACGCCCGCCGCCACGCAACGCTGGCGGCGGGCCTTCCTCTTCGGCTTCGCCGCCCGCGTCGCCGATCTGCTCGGTGATGCGCATCAGCGAGCCGAAGCGGACCACGCTTCGGCGACGGGACCGCCAGCGACGTTGCTGCCGGCGCTCCAGGCGCGCCAGCACCGGGTGCGCCAGCACGCGGCGGCCAGCTTCGGGCCGACGGCGGCGGCGAGGACGCCAAGACCGGCGGTTGCCGGCGGTTGGGATCATGGTCACCGTGCCGCGGGAAGCGCCGACATCGGCCGCCGCCGCCTGGTCGCCCAGCCGGCGCTCGGCCCGGGCACCACGAGACCATGAATTCCTGCCCGTCCGACCGGGGGAGGGAGGCGGCGTACGCCGCCGAGGAGGTCGCCCTCGGCGGAACGGACCTCGACCAATGGATGCCGTGGGCGGCGCTGGGAGCCGTCGCAGATGGCGTGCTGACCGGCGGATGGTGGCGGTCGACGGGTGCTCCGCCCGTCGAGGTGTTCGCCGCGCGGCGGGGCACGACGTCGTCCACGGCGCGCCAGTCGACGGGTGGTACCGGTGGCGTCGTCACGCTCCGCCTGGCGAGGCCGCAGTGGACGATCGCCACCCTGGCGCACGAGTTGAGCCACGCGCTGGCGGGCGTCGACCAGGGTCACGGCCCGGCGTTCCGGGCGGCGGCGGTCGACGTCATCGCCGTCGTCGCCAGCCGCGCCAACGGAGGCGTCGCCGAGGCGCTGCGGCGGGCCTACGGCGCCATGGGCCTGGCCACCGGCGACCGGACCTGGCCGGCACCGCACCGTGGCGTCGGCGACGGCTTCGTCATCCTGCCGTGGGGCGGCAGCCAGCCACGGACGGCCGCCGGGTAGTCTGCGGGCATGACCGAGGAGCCCCGGCTCGAACTGGCCGTCGACGTCGACGGAGCGCTCGTCCTGGACGGTGAGATCGACGGGTTCACGGCGCCGGGGTTGGGTGAGCGGCTGGCCGCCGACCGATCCGTCGACGTGATCGATCTCGCCGCCGTGACGTTCATCGACTCCTCCGGGTTGCGGGTGCTGGTCCAGGCCCACCAGGAGCGCGCCGAGGCCGGAGCGACGCTCACGCTGCGCTCGCCGAGCGCCGCCGTCCAGCGCCTGCTGGAGATCAGCGGGTTGGCCGGGCATCTCGACCTGGCGTGAGCCAGTCTGCGTGAGCGCAGACGCCGGCCGCCTGACGTTTGTGCTCACACAGACGCCGAGCCGCCCGCCACCCGCTCGCCGAGCGGCTCGTCGTCGGTCGCCACCTCGTCACCGATGGCGACGGCGTACCCCATTCGGGGGTCACGCTGGATGCGCTGCACGTCGAGCAGGATCGCCCGCCGGTCGCCCTCGGTCGGGGGCGATGAGCCGAGCAGCGTGCGCGGCGAGAGGTGGTCGGCAAGCACCTCGTTGAGCTGAGCTCCCAGCAGCAGGATGCGGCTGACGAGGTGGAACCAGCTGAGCAACGCGATGACGATGGCGAACGTGCCATAGGTGTCGCTGGCGCCGACGATGAACCGGCGCACGATGTAGCTCCCGAGCAACAGCAGCAGGACGAGGCCGATGGCGGCGAAGGCGACGCCGGGCAGCAGCTCGCGCAGCGGGCGGCGGCGGGCCGCCAGGAGGGTGAACATCGCCAGCACGAGCAGGGAGTTGACGAGGAACGTGGCCACCATGCTGGCGCCCTCGGCGATCGGTCCTGTGTCGAACAACGTGGCCACGTTGGAGGCCAGGACGGACACGGCGAGACCGATCCCGAAGGCGGCGAGAAAGGCCAGCGACCGCAGGCGCTTCAAGGCGAAGTTGGGCCGTTGGTGGACGGGTACGTCGGCCAGTTCATCGAGTGCTTGCTGGAGCGCGCCGACGGCAGCCATCCCGGCCCAGATCGCTGTCGCCAGCCCGATCACCAGAACGGGGACGCTGCCCTCCAGCGGCGCCTGGTCGGCGGCGATCTCGCTCCCGATGACGGGGAGCTGGGCGACCGCGCTGTCGAGCAGATCCTGGCGCAGCTCCGGGTTGCCGTCCAGGACGATGCCGAGGACCGTCACGAACACCAGGAGCAGGGGGAAGACGCTGAAGAAGCAGTAGTAGGACACGGTCGCCGAGAGGCGCGTTCCGTCGTGCTCGCCGAAGCGCTTGTTGACGGCGATCGGCAAGGCCAGCCAGCGGTGTCGTTGCTGGAACCCGTCGACGCGTTCCAGCCACTTCACGGATCACATCCCGCTGGCGAGGTGACCTGGCCGTGACCCACGAACACCCTTGTACCACGCATGGGACGACGTGAACCGGGGCCGCCGCCGTCGGCGGCGCAGTTTGCGCACGACCAGCGCAGGGAAAACGAGGAGGTATGACCTCCTCAGGCGGGGATCCGCGGCTCGATGCCGAGACACCCCCGGCGGCGGTCCGCCACGTGATGGTCGTGCCGCGTCGCACGCAGGAGGTGGCGTCGGCGCGGCATCAGGTGGCCGCGTTCCTGTACGAGTGGTCCGTCCCAACGACGATGGTCGAGGACCTGGAGCTGGTGACGAGCGAGCTCGTGACGAATGCCATCGTCCACCCGGATCCGTCGCATCACGGCGTGCGCGTCGAAGTCGAGATCGATGCGACGGTGACGATCGAGGTCGCCAATCACGGGCATGTGGGCGCCATCCCGCCGGTCCGCCGATGGCAGCCGGCGCCACCGTCGGCCGTGTCCGGGCGCGGTCTCGGCATCGTCCGGCGGTTGTGCGACGAGGTCGACGTGCGCCAGGACGAGGACTGGGCCGTCGTCGTCTGCCGTCGTCGCGTGACCGACGGTCAGGTCCAACAGCAGCCCCCGGGAGTGCACTGGTGAACGCGTCGTTCACAGCCCATGATGGCTCGACGGCGCGATCACCGTCGCCGTCCTCAACGACTACGAGATCGTCGTGCGCGGAGTGGCGGCGATGCTGGCGCCGTTCGAGGATCGGGTGCGCGTCATCGAGCTGGAGACCTCCGGCGTGACCCTCGACGGCGGCGGATGTCGCGCTGTTCGACTCGTTCGCCGGGCGACGCCACGTCCTGGTCAGGGCGGCGGAGATGGTGGACACCGGTCGCGCCCACCACATCGTCCTCTACACCTGGGATGCGGCACCCGAGTTCCTGCGGGCCGCCGAGCAGATCGGCGTCTCGGGCGTCGTGTCGAAGACGCGATCTGCCGAGTCGCTGGTCGACTCGATCGAGCGGGTCGTGGCCGGCCAGAAGATCGGCTTCGACGGCGCGGCGGCGCGGCGAGCGCCGCTGCAGGCCGGGCTCTCCGACCGCGAGTCCGAGGTGCTGGCGTTGATCGCCACGGGTGCGACCAACGCCCAGATCGCCGATGATCTGTACCTGTCCGTCGAGACGGTGAAGACGTACGTCAAGCGCCTCTACGCCAAGCTCGGCGTGCACAACCGGGCGCAGGCTGCGGTGGCCGCGTCGACGCATCAGCTGATCCGCCCGAACCATCACGGACCGGCGTGAATTGAGCCGCTCACGCCGGCGCGTCAGACTCCACCGGTGACCTCCACGCCGCCTGACGAGCGCCCAGTCCGATTGGACTTCCCGCCGTCGCCGCGCTTCCTCTCGGCCGCCCGTCTGGTGGCTGCGTCAATGGGCGCGGACGCCGGGTTGACGGTTGATGATCTCGATGACCTGCGCCTTGGTGTCAACGAGCTGGTGATCGCGCTGGTCGAGGGCTCAGCGGACTCGTCCCGGATCGTCCTCGAGTTCGTGACCGACGATGGCACGATCACCGTGTCAGGCCGCATCGACGGGGCGGTGGGAGCGGTCGCTCCCGACGATCTGACCGCCCGCATCCTCTCCGCTGTCGCCGACCACTACGAGCTCGGACCATCGTCGTTCGTCCTCACCAAGGCGTCGTCGCTGCGTGAACGCTCCTGAGCCGCCGACCGAGGCTTCGGCGGGTGTGACACGCCACGGCCCTGAGGACGAGGGCGCGTTGTTCGCCGAGTTCCACCGCACCCGGAGCCGCCGCGTGCGCAACGAGTTGGTCGAGCGGCACATGGGCTTGGCGGCGCACGTCGCCCGCCGCTTCGGCCGGCGTGGGCCGGGCGCCGACGACCTGCGCCAGGTCGCCTTCCTCGCGCTGGTCAAGGCCGTCGACCGCTTCGACCCTGGGCGCAACGTCGCGTTCTCGACGTTCGCCGGTCGCACCATCGAGGGCGAGATCAAGCGCCACTTCCGAGACCACACGTGGATGGTGCGGGTGCCCAGGTCGGCCAAGGAGATCCACCTGCGGTTGCGCCGGGCGACGGACGAGCTGACCCAGAAGATCGGCCGATCACCGACGGTGCCACAGCTGGCTGAGTACCTCGGTCTGGAGCAGGACGAGGTGATCGAAGGGCTGGCCGCTGGGTCGGCTTACGCCACCACGAGCCTCGATGCGCCGGCGGGCAACGACGGCGAGGGCACCCGGCAGATCGGTGACGACGATGCCGGGTTCGGTCACGTCGCCGATGCCGACATGGTCGAGGAACTGATGCGCCGCCTTCCTCCGCGCGAGCAGGAGATCGTCCGGCTGCGGTTCTACGAGGAGCTCAGCCAGAGCGAGATCGCCGAACGGGTCGGCATCTCGCAGATGCACGTATCGAGGCTGCTACGCCGCAGCTTCGAGCAGATGCGCGAGCAAGTCGATTGAGCTCTGCGGCCGGTCGCGTCAGCGGCCCGTCGAGGCCGCTGGACTGTCGTCGGCACCGCCCGGCGACGAGTCGCGGGGCTCCTCGTTCGTCGCCGACGGCTGGCTGCGCCGCCACCACACGACGGCGACGACTGCCGCCACGGCCAATACGAGGAGCACCCACGGAGCCCTCGACCGGCGCCGCGGAGGTGCACCGAGTCGCTCACGGGCCAGCTCGCCGAGCCGCTCGGGGACGTCGCCCACGTGCTCGAGGGCGGTCGATGCGAGATCACCCGTGCGCGTGGCGGCCGTCGCCGCGACCTCGGCGAGCACCTCCCCGAGTCCCTCGGTGATCTCGGCCAATACAGGTCGCGTCACGCCCGAACTCCTTCCGTCGTGGTCGCCCCTGTCACGGGACGGAGGCGATGGTCGGCGGCACGGCCCCGGCTTGCGTCGTGTAGCCGTCTGAGCGACTCTCGATGGGCTGCGCCGGGCGACCGGCCGTGCCCGCGCTCGTCGACCTCATGTTGTCGAACTTCTTGCGCAGAGCGTCGCGTCGTCGCGATCCCGATTCCGGGTCGAACAACCACGCCAGCCCGGCACCGATGGCCATGGCGAACAGCAGCTTCTTCATGGCGACCGGCCTACCCCGGAGCGACGCGGCTGCTAACCCGGCGCGTCGAGAGGCCGTGGCCGACTGTCACCGGGTACGGTCACCGGAATCGACCGTCCTCGCCGCCCCCGGGGGCAAACATGACCAGTCTGGTCGGAATTCGGTAGCCTCGCATCATGGCCGCTCATGGCGCACGCCGTTCCCTGATGTTCGGGGGGCGGATGGCCGCGATCGCGCTCGCCGCCGCCCTCGTGACCGTCTCCTGCGGAGATGATGACGACGACTCCGGCTCGACCGATACCTCCGCGGTGGCGACGACCGCGGCGGGCAGCCCGGCTCCCAGCGGCAGTGCCAGCGCGCCCGCCGGCGGTGGCGGTGAGGTCGTCGTCGGTGCCGTCCTCGAGCCCACCAGCCTGGACCTCGTGACCCAGGCCGGCGCGGCGCTCGACCAGATCCTGCTCGACAACATCTACGAGACGCTGCTCACCGCCAACGCCGAGGGCGAGGTCGAGCCGGGGCTCACGGAGCTGCCTGAGATCTCCGACGACGGCCTCGTCTACACGTTCACGATCCCCGATGGCGTGACGTTCCACAGCGGCGAGCCGCTGACGTCCGCCGACGTGGCCTGGTCGCTGGACGCCCAGCGGGCCGAGGGCGCCAACCAGGCCGAGCGCCTCAGCTCCATCGCCTCGGTCGAAGCACCCGACGAGCAGACCGTCATCGTGACGCTGTCGCAGCCCGACAGTGGACTGCTGTACACGCTGACCCGCCGCGGTGGGGCGGTCCTGCAGGCCGACGCCACCGGCCTGGCCAACACCGCCAACGGCACGGGACCGTTCCGCTTCGAGGAGTGGAACGTCGGTTCCTCCATCACGCTGTCGCGCAACGACGACTATTGGGGGGACGCACCGGCGATCAGCGGCGTGACGTTCCTCTACTTCACCGATCCCAACGCCGCGGTGAACGCCTTCACGACCGGGGATGTCGACATCCTCACCGGTGTGAACACCGACCTCGTCGCGCCATTGCAGGAGAATCCCGACTACGTCGTGAACGAGGGGACGACGAACGGCGAGTTCACCCTCGGGTTCAACAACCTGCGGGAGCCATTCACCGATCCCAACGTGCGCAAGGCGCTCCGCCAGGCGATCGACAAGGAGGGCGTCCTCGAGCTGTCCAACGGGTTCGGGACGATCATCGGCGGGCCCGTGCCGCCGTCGGATCCGTGGTACGAGGACCTGACGGGTGTCGCGCCCTACGACCCGGAGGCCGCCAGGACGGCGTTGCGCGACGCCGGCGTGGCCGAGGGGACAGCGTTGACGCTGACCTACCCCAACATCTACGCGATCAACGCCGCCGAATACGTCGCCTCGCAACTGGCCGACGTCGGACTCGACGTGACCATCGAGACGGTCGAGTTCTCGGTGTGGCTCGAGCAGGTCTTCACGAACAAGGACTACGACATGACCGTCGTGCTGCACGTCGAGCCGCGCGACATCGGCAACTACGCCAACCCCGAGTACTACTGGCAGTACGACTCGCCGCAGGTGCAGCAGCTGATCAACGACGCCACGGCGTCGTTGGACCCCGACGAGGCGAGCGAGCTGCTCCAGCAGGCGGCCCGGCAGATCTCCGAGGACTCGCCGGTGGATTGGCTGCTGCTGTTTGCCGACCTCACCGTCTCGACACCAGACGTGACGGGCTACCCCACGGACGACACGGCGTCCCGCTTCGACGCATCGGGGATCACCATCGGCGGAGGGTAGGTTCGCTGACCGATGGCGGGTGTCGTTGACATCGTGGTGGTTGGCGGTGGGTCGGCAGGCTGCGTACTGGCGGCCCGGTTGAGTGAGGACCCGGCCCGGACTGTGCTGATGATCGAGGCCGGTCCCGACCACGTGGGAGTGGCGGCACTGCCCGCAGATGTGGTTGACGCGTCGCAACCGACGGTCGATCACGACTGGGGGTACCTCTCAGAGCCCGGCCCGGCTGGCCGGTGCGTCGCGCTGCCGCGTGCTCGTCTCGTCGGCGGCTGCTCGGCGACCAACGGCTGCTTCGCGATACGCGGGGCACCTGCCGACTACGACGGGTGGGCGAGGGCCGGCCAGGCCGAGTGGAGCTTCGAGGCGTTGCTGCCGTTCTTCTGTCGACTCGAGTCTGACGCCGACTTCCACGACGGCTGGCATGGCGACAGCGGCCCGATCCCGATCCGTCGACATCCGCCCGACGAGCTCAATCCTCAGCAGCGATCGTTCATCGAGGCGTCGGTCACCGTGGGTCTGCCCTACGTCGCTGATCACAATCGTCCCGGCGCGGTTGGCGTCGGCCCGACACCGCGGAACGTACGCGACGGCGTGCGCATGAGCACCGCCCTGACCTATCTCGCCCAGGCCCGGCATCGGTCGAACCTGGCGATTCGCGCTGACGCAGCGGTCGATCGGGTCGAGGTGCGACACGGCCGAGCGACCGGAGTGCGGTTGATCGGAGACGAGTTGGTTTCCGCTGGCGCGGTGGTTCTCGCCGCTGGCGCCTACGCCAGTCCGGCAATCCTGTCCCGATCGGGGATCGGTCCCGCCCACCACGTTGCTGAGGTCGGTATCGACGTCGTTGTCGATCTGCCCGGCGTCGGCGACAACTTGATCGACCATCCCCTCGTTGCTGTCGACCTGCCGACCAACCCGGGTGCGGACGGTCCGCGTTTCCAGGCGATGGCCACGCATCGTTCTCGGCTCGTGCCAGAGGATGGGGCGCCGGATCTGCACCTGTTCGTCGCCGGCCCGTTCGACGTGGCGCGCGACGTGAGCCCGAGCGGCGCCGTGTTCGGTCTCGTGACCGGGCTGGTCCTGCCGCGGTCTCGCGGCTCGGTGCGACTGCGCTCTGCGGATCCGCTGGCGCCGCCGCGCATCGACGTCGGACACCTACGCGATCCGGACGACGTGTCTCGTCTGGTGGAGGCGACGATTCTGGCCCGCCGCATCAGCCGCACCGAGCCGCTCGCCGAGCTCGTCATTGGCGACGAGCTCGCCCCCGGCCCATCCATCTCCGACGATGACCGCGACGGCCTCGCCGCCTCCATCACCTCACGTGTCGAGTCCTACCACCACCCAGTCGGGACCTGTCGCATGGGCGACGACCCGGACGGGGGAGCCGTCGTCGGCGCCCACGGCCAAGTCCACGGACTCGACGGACTCTACGTCGCCGATGCCTCGATCATGCCGACCATCCCCTCCGCCAACACGAACCTTCCAACCATCATGATCGCCGAACGCATCGCCGAGTGGCTACGCCACCAATAACCCGACCCCGTCCAGACACCCCTAGTGCCGCGTGAGACGTTCGCCCTGTTGGAGCGGCGGCGCCGATCGCGAGTTCGGCGTTCGTCCGGTTCGGCGAGCACTGTCGGCGCGATCGGCGCCTCCGGGCGACCGATCGCCGAGTCGGGGCGTTCGCGATCTGCGTCACCGACACCGCGGTCGATGCCGGAAACGGTGACACAAATCGGGCAACGGGCGGGCACACGGCGTGTGATGAGAGATCGGCGGCGTAGCGGCGCCTGAGCCCAAGCGCTCATCGCTCACATCGAGACGGATCGCGCCCAGAACGAGTCGTGGTGGCGCGTGACCGTCTCATCGTTTCAGGCGGTCACTAGGGAGCGCTGAATGCATCTGATCTGGTGCGAGTCAGACGCCTCGAACGTTGTCTGACGTGGCACAGCTAGCTGGTCCGCGTCCCTGTTCGACGAGCCCGCTTCGGCCTCGCCGATCGCCGATGCCGAGCGACCCGGTGGCGGTGCTCACGGGTCGCTGACCACCGGCGGCGCGACGGCCGCGCCAGGCGCCGACGGCGGGTCGTCGAGGAATTCGGCGGTCGGCACAAAGAACAGCGTGCCGGTGACGGCCTTCGAGAAGTCGAGGATCCGGTCGTGGTTCCCAGGCGGATCGCCGAGGAACATGTTGCGAAGCATCTGCTCGATCACCACTGGTGTCGCTGCGTAGCCGATGAAGTAGGTCCCGAACTCTCGACGACCGACGGTGCCGAAGACCATGTTGTCGCGCAGAATCTGACGTTGAGCGCCGTCCGGGCCGAAGATCGTGTTCAGGGCCACGTGGGAGTTGCTCGGCTTCACATCGTCGGGCAGTTCGACGTTCGACAGCTTCCGGCGACCGATGGCTCGCTCCTGCTCCTCGACGCTGATCGAGTTCCAGGCCGCCATGTCATGGAGGTACTTCTGCACGATCACGTAGCTCGACCCGGCGAACTGCGGGTCCTCTGCACCGACCGTCACTGCTGCCGTGGAGGCTGCGCCAGTGGGGTTCTCGCTCCCATCGACGAACCCGAGCAGGTCCCGGTCGTCGAAGTACTTGAAGCCGTGCACCTCGTCGACCACCATCACGGAGCCGGCGAGTCGTTCCATGATCTGCACAGCCAGCTCGAAGCAGAGGTCCGACCGTGCGGCTCGAATGTGGAACAACAGGTCCCCTCGGGTCGACACGGCGACGTGGCGCTCGCCGCCGACCTCGACGAACGGGTGGAGCTCGGCCGGCCGCGGCCCGGCGAACAACCGATCCCACGCATCCGAGCCGATGCCGGTGACCAGCGCGAGACCTGCCGACGGTGCCCGGAACCCGACGGAGCGCTGCAGACCGGAGAGGTCGGCCAACAGCTCCCGAACCACCTCCTCCGCTTCGGGCTCGATCGTCGCAACGAGGAAGATCGACGCCGCGGTGAGTGGGCTGAGCACCGCCTGCGGTTCTTGCATCCGCACCGGCTCTGCAGGTGGCGTCGGTACTGGGGTCACCGAGCGGACAGTACGCGACTCGTGCCAGCCGCCGAGCCGTTGAAGCGGGCGCCAGGTTCGCCGGCGCGCGGCCAGGGTCCGCTCTAGCTGCTCGCCTTGCCGTCACCACTACGGCGGCGGGAAGGGGTGTCCGAGGGCATCGGCGAGAGCGACGAACATGCGGGTGGCCGGGGACGAGCAGACCTGGTCCCCGGGGTCGTCGATGAGTGTCGGGGCGTCCGGGCAGTCCACCCGAGGCGATGTCGCTGTTGACCTGGACGATGACCGTCGTGTCCGTGGTCGTGTCGTAGAAGACGCTCGTGTTGTAACCGGGGAGCTCGCCTCCGTGGCCGACCCACCCGTTCGCGCAGCCCATCGCGATCCCGTAGCCCGCCTCGCCGGGGAACGACGTCAGCCGCGCTGTCTGGGCCTCCTCGCCGAGCAGACCTCGACCGTTGCCGATGGCTCGGCCGTACACGAGTAGGTCGTCCATCGTCGAGATCAGCTCGCCGGCCGTCCACGACCAGGAGGGGTCCCAGTGCGTGGCGTTGCTCGGGTTGTCCGGCGTGGCGGCGTCTCCCTGCAGCGTGTAGCCCTGCGGGTACGGTTCGGGGATGTCCGTCGATCCGCGCCGGCCACGAAGTGTCGTCGAGGCCGAGCGGGTCGAAGATGAGCTCCTGGAACACGTCCTCGACGGGTTCGCCGGTGACCTCCTCGATCACCATGCCGAGCAGGATCGTGTTGGTGTTGGAGTAGTCGAACTCGGCGCCGGGCTCGAAGATCGGCGATTCGTCGAGTCCGATCTCGAGCACCTCCTCCGGTGTCCAGACGGTCTCCGGCGCGGAGAAGAGGACGTCGGTGAACGCGGTGCTGCGCGTGTAGCTGGCGAGCCCGGATGTCATGTCGGCGAGCATGCGTAGGGTGATGCGGTCACCGTTGGGAATGTCGTCCACGTACTGGTCGATGGCGTCGTCGAGCGAGAGCAGACCCTGCTCCTCGAGCTGCATGATCACCGTCCCGGTGAAGGTCTTGGTGACTGAGCCGATGCGGGTGTACATCTCGACCTCCATCGGTGTGCCGGCCTCGGGATCGGCCAGGCCGTAGGCCGCGGTCCACGTCCCCTCCGGTGTTTGCACGCCGACGATCGCGCCCGGTGCCGCAGCCTGCTGGAACGACGCCTGGGCGGCGGCATCCAGCGTGGCGACGAGCTCGGCCGGGAGCGGCTCCAGCGAGGGCTCCGCGGCCGCCGACGCAACGACGTGCTCGACGTCCGTGACGCAGGTGGATTCGGTGCCTCCGCCAGTCGTCGCGGGAGCGCTGCTCGACGGACTTGTCGTGTCCGGTGCAGGTGTCGTGTCCGGTGCCGCGGTCGTCGGCGGCGCACTGGCCGTCGTCACCGGTCCTGCGTCGTCGTCGGATCCACACGCCACGACGCCGGCGAACAGTGCGCCGGCGAGCACGACGGTGCCCAGTCGATGGGCGAGGTTTGCGTCGTGGCGGCAAGGCGTCGCGGCGGAGAACGTGGTCATAGGCGGCCATCATCCCTCGAACTGCTCGCCAACACACAGCAGACCAGTCGCCTCCACGGCCCTCAGCGGGCGCGTTGTTCGGTGCGGGCTGAAGATGTCGGGCACCGCCCGGGCACGTCGAAGAGCCCGCGTCGCGCTGCATCGGAGTCCGCCAGAACTGACGCCGTGTGATTTGCTCCAGAGCAAGCAGCCGGTAGGCGACGGCCGAACACACCGTCAGGCAAATCTGTTCCCGGGCGGCGGGGTGACGGCGTACCGGACGGCGTTTGCGGCGCACCACCGGCCCCGGCCAAGGTGGGCAACTGCTCCGGCCCTTTTGAGCGCACGGGTCACGGCCCGTGACCCAATGACGAGAGTCCGAGACCATGGCGTTTGGGTTCAGTCAGACGAGGGGTGTCGATGTACGGACTGGTGGTCGAGCTGGAGATCGATGAGGGGCAAGCCGAGCACGCCATCGAGTGCCTGCACAACGTCGCAGTTCCGATGATTACTCAGGGTCTGGGTCGTGAGTGGCACCTGGATGCGGTCCCGTGACGGTCACCGCACCAGAGCGTGATCATCCACGAGGACGAGCGAGCAGCGGAGGCGGCAGCGGAGCGAGCCAGGCAGGGCCCTTCGCCAGGCGCCCCGACTCGGTTCGTCCCGCCGAGGTGTCTGAGGTGATGGCCCAGGCCTGAGTCACCGACGTCGCGGTCTGGCCAGCCCCAGCCGCCGAGTCCACGTGCGAGCCATGCCTGATTGTTTCGGAGCGGTCGATCGCCGAGTCGGGAACACATCAAGCCGTCCAACGGTCCGTCGACAGCGTCCCCGATCCGCCGGCCTTCCACGAAACGCCAGGACACCCACCTTCGATGAGGCGAGCTACTCGCCGATCAGCGCCTTGAACATCGGGTCGTCGCGGATCGCGTCGAAGTCGGAGTCCTCGCGTGCATTGGCGCGGTGCTTCGGCGACGCGCCGACCGCCTGTCGAAGGTGATCGATCGCGTCGGTGGTGCGGCCGCTCAAGCTCTCGCTGCAGGCCAGGTTGTAGACGAGCATCGGGTACTGCGGATTGGCTGCGATCAGCTCTTGGAGCCGGGCGCTGAGCTCGGCGTGCTCATCGTTGTCATAGAGCGGCCTGAGTGGCGCCCAGAGCTCCCAACCGGTGGCGTCATACACCCTTCCTGGTGTCCCGTCGAGGACGAGGATCGTGGTCGCTGGCTCGGCCGCGACGGCGGTCCGCCGTGTACCCGGCTCGGTGAAGACGAGGGTGCCGGGGGTGACCTCAACCGTGTCGCCCTCGAGCTCGAAGATCGCCCGCCCGCTCACGACGACGAACAGCTCCTCAGCAGGCTGCGAGTCTTCGTCGTATTCGTTGATGATCGGATCACCCGCCGCAGCGCCCACCCAGGCGGTCACGCCGAAGCTCGTGATGCCGAAGTGGTGGCGCACCGGTCGATAGCGGTATCGCCCGTCGGGCAGCGCGTCGATCTCGTCCAGCCGCGCGATTGCATACGTCGCCATTGAATTCCGCCCTGTCGTCGTGGGTCGGTCGCGATCCTAAACCCGTGCAACGATCGGTTCATGATGAGCGACACGCCCTCGCTCATGCCGCGCGCCGTGCCCGAGGTGCGTTCTGGCGCGGCGTCGTCCGCCTCGACGTCGTCGTTCGGTCGCGTCGTTCGAGCGCTCGATCAGAGGTCGAAGCGAGTGGCGCCGTACGGCTCAGCGGTGCCGAGCGCGTAGAGGCGTGTCGGCTCCATGTGGTACAGGTACCACGGCGGCGGTCCGGCCGACGGAGCGCTGAACTCGGCCGTGAAGGCGTCGCCCTCGACCCTGGCCGGCCAGCCGCCGTCGCGGTAGACCGCGGCGATCTTCTGCAACTTCGCGTCGTCCGTCACTCGCGCGGCGCTCCCCTCGGCGACGAGATCGAACTGGTGCGTCGACACGGTGATGACGCACGCCGGGTTGTCGGTGAGGTTGCGGGACTTGCGGGTGCCGGGACCGGAGGTGAACCAGAAGCCGCCGTCGACCCATCCCGATCCGACCGGCATGACGTGCGGCGTGCCGTCGGGGTTCGTCGTCGCGAGCCATGTGGTGTGGCGGTTCGGGCCTCCGGTATCGGGCGCCTGGGTGTAGCCGCCCTCGAGCTCGGCGAGCACGCGCTGCCACTCGATTGGTGGCGTGCCGTATCCGTCGAGGTTGTGGTCGGCGACTGGTTGTGTCGTTGACATCGGTGTGCTCCTCTTGCGGTCCGTACAGGTGGGGACGATCGCGGCCGCCCGAATTCATCGCGACATCGAACCCTGTGCCCCAGCTCGCTCGCATTCGTCGTCCTGGCGCTCGGTCGCTCGCACGTGAGACGGTGCACCAGTGACGCTCTACGTCGTGCGCCGGCTCGTGCTGCTCGTCGTCGCCTGCTTCGTCACGACGGTCGTCGTCTTCGTGCTGCTGCGGTTGCTCCCGGGCGACCTCGCGCTGGTCGTCGGGGGCACGGAAGCCTCGCCGGAGCGCATCGAGGCGATCCGCGAGGAGCTCGGCCTCAACCGCCCGTTGGCAGCGCAGTACCTCGACTGGCTCGGCAGCGCGCTGACCGGCGACTTCGGGACGTCGGCCCTCAATGGCGAGAGCGTGACGAGCGAGCTGGGGGACAAGCTGACCGTCACCGCACCGCTGGTGTTGGCCTCGACGATCCTCTCCGTGATCGTCGCCGTGCCACTCGGCATCGTTGCCGGCGCCCGCCACCGCAAGGCCGACGGCGTCGCCCTGTCGGCGATCAGCCAGCTCGGCATCGCGCTGCCGTCGTTCTGGGTCGGGCTGATGCTGATCATCCTGTTCGCCGTGCAGCGCGAGATCTTCCCGGCCCAGGGCTTCCCGCGCGACGGCTGGGACGACCCGGCGTCGGCGATCCACTCCCTCGTGCTACCGACGATCACGCTGGCGCTGGCGCAGGCCGCCGTGTTGCTGCGCTTCGTGCGCTCGGCCACGTTGGACGTGCTGCACCAGGACTTCATCCGCACGGCCCGAGCCAAGGGGCTGACGAGGACGCAGGCGCTCTGGCGCCACGGGTTGCGGAACGCCTCGATCCCGATCATCTCCATCCTCGGCGTGCAGGTCGCCAGCCTCATTGCCGGCGTGGTCGTCATCGAGCGTGTCTTCACGCTGCCCGGCGTCGGCCAGATGCTCGTGCGCGACGTCGGCACGCGGGATCTCGAGAAGGTGCAGGGCACGGTGGTGCTGATCGCCGTCGTCGTGCTCGTGATCGGGTTCGTCGTCGACGTCCTCCACCGCCTCGCCGACCCCCGGCTGCGAGTGCAACCGTGACCGTCTGGCGCTCGTGGCCCGGCCGGATCGGCGTCGTGCTCGTCGGGATCGTCGTCCTGGCGGCCCTGGTGTCGCTCGTCTGGACGCCGTACGACCCGACCGAGGTGACGCCGTCGGATCGCTGGCTGCCGATCTCGTGGGACCACCCCTTCGGCACGGACGGCGGTGGTAAGGACCTCCTGTCGCAGGTGCTCGTCGGCGCCCGCACGACGCTGTTCGTGGCGCTGGTGTCGGCCGTGCTGGCGGCCGTCGTCGGGCTCACCCTCGGCATCGCCAGCGCCATCCTGCCGCGCCTCGTCGGTGAGTCGCTGGCCTACCTGATCGACGTGCTCGATCGCGTTGCCCACGTTGATCCTGGCCCTGGTCTTCGTGGCCGCGCTCGGCGGTTCCGTCTGGACCGTGTCGTTGGCCATCGGGCTCGGGTCCGGCGTCGTGCTGGCTCGCGTCGTGCGCGCCGAGGTCTCCAGGGTCCTGACCCAGGACTACATCGTCACCGCCGCCGCCTCGGGCTCGTCGACCTGGCGGACTGTGTGGCGGCACGTGATCCCGAACATCGCGCTCGACCGTCATCGTGCAGCTCTCGCTGATCGCTGCGCTGGCCGTGCTGGCCGAGGCCGCCCTCAGCTACCTCGGCCTGACGCCGGTGTCGACGCCGTCGTGGGGCCGCATGCTCGACGAGTTGCAGCGCACCGTCACCGTCCATCCCGGCGCGCTGGTGTTCCCGGGCCTCGCCGTGGTGGCGGCAACGCTCGGCTTCAACCTGCTCGGCGATGGGCTGCGCGACGCCGTCGATCCGCGACTGCGGGGCCGCTCGGCGACGGCATCGCCGGCCATGAGCGGCGTCGCCGAACAGCTCCCGATCCGGTCCCGGTCGCGGGGAGCCGGTGACGATGCTCCTCGAGGTCGAGGACCTGCGCGTCGAGATCGCCGGCCGAGCCGTCGTCGACGGGATGTCCTTCCAGCTCGCGCGCGCCGGGCGGCTCGGCGTGATCGGCGAGTCGGGGTCCGGCAAGACGTTGACGGCGTTGGCCATCATCGGCCTGGCGCCCGACTCGGCCTCGATCACAGGGCATGTCCTCCTCGACGGTGAAGAGCTCCTCGGCCGCTCGGACCGCCAGCTCGTCGAGATGCGCGGCGATCGCGTCTCGATGGTGTTCCAGGATCCGCGCACGGCGCTCAACCCGGTGATGCGGATCGGGCGGCAGATCTCCGAGCCGCTGCGACTGCACCGCGGCGTCGGCCGGCGCGCTGCGGCCGTCGCGGCCGAGGAACTGTGTGACCGCGTCGGCCTGCCGGAGCCCGACCGCATCGTGCGGGCCTACCCGCACCAGCTGTCGGGTGGGCAGCGCCAGCGCGTCGGCATCGCCATGGCGTTGGCGTGCCGGCCGGCGCTGCTGATCGCCGACGAGCCGACGACGGCCCTCGACGTCACGGTGCAGGCGGAGATCATGACGCTGCTGTGCGATCTCGTGGAGCAGGACGGGACAGCGCTGATGTTCATCACCCATGACCTGGCCCTCGTCTCGACCGTGGCCGAGGACATCCTCGTCATGCGTGACGGCCGGATCGTCGAACGGGGGGCGGCGTCGACGATCGTGCGCCAGCCTGTTGATCCCTACACCCGCCAGCTGTTGACGGCCGCCCGCCACACCGTGCTCGAGGCCTCGTGACGAGTGCGGCCATCGCCTCCTCGACGCCGCTGCTCAGCGCCGAACAGATCCATCGGCAGCTACGCGCTGCCACGCACGTCGCTGTTCGGTCCGCGTGCGGTACGCCGGGCGTTGGACGGTGTCGACGTGACGTTGCACGACGGCGGCAGCCTGGGCATCGTCGGCGAGTCGGGATCCGGCAAGTCGACGCTCGTGCGCATCCTGCTCGGCCTCGATCGCGCCACCGCCGGCGTGGTGCGCTACCGCGATCGGGTGATCGAGCCGGGCCGCCCGCGCCAGCTGCGCTGGTTCCGCCGGGAGGCGCAGGTCGTGTTGCAGGACCCGCTCAGCTCGCTCGACCCACGGATGACGATCGCCTCGATCGTCCGCGAGCCGCTGGTCTGCCTTGACGTGCCCGGCGACCACGATGCGCGGATCGACGAGGTCTTGACGGCCGTCGGTCTCGACCCGCAGTTGCGGCGGCGGTACCCGCACGAGTTCTCGGGTGGTCAGCAACAGCGCATCGCCATCGCTCGCGCCATCGCGCCCCGGCCGACGCTGCTCGTCGGCGACGAGCCGGTCAGCGTGCTCGACGTGTCGGTGCGCGTGCAGATCCTCGACCTGCTGCGCCGATTGGCCGACGAGTACCGCTTCAGCCTGATCCTCGTGTCACACGATCTCGGCGTCGTGCGCTATCTGTGCGAGGACGTGATCGTGCTCCGCGACGGTGTCGTCGTCGAGCGGGGGGCGACCGAGACCGTGCTCACGTGCCCCGACCACGTGTACACGCAGGAGCTCCTGCGGGCCGTGCCTCGATTGCCGGCGTGAGTGCGGCCGATTGCATCACGTGCTGGCCCACGGGTCCGGGCCGGCGTCCCGGCCGGTGGCGGCGACGGCGAGGCGGTCGAGGAAGTGGTGCCACCCGACATCGTGCTGAGGGACCTCGTCGGGCGGCAGGTCGCGATGCGCCAGCTCGAGCACGGTCTCGTGGCCGTCGGGTCGCAGCGTGATCTCGACGGTCGTCGATCCCGGCGGCAGGACGTCGTTGCCTGCGGCGCCCCAGGTGAAGACGACACGGTGAGGCGGTTCCACGACGACGTAGCGCCCGCGGATCGGGACGCCGTTGATGTCGACCGTGAACGCGCCGCCCGGGTGGGGGTGCAGGTCGGCCCACTCGCCCATCCACCGGCGCATCAGATCGGCTTCGGTGAGATAGGGGAACACCTCGGCGGGCGATGCGGCGATGCGCATCGTCGTGGTGTAGGTGTCGGCTGTCATGGGCCCGTGGGACGGCCCGCCCGCCGATCGCGCTCGACGGTCTCCTTGAGGCGGGCCAGCGACGACGGCCACAGGTCGTCGAGAAACGAGCGCACCGACTCGATGGCCTCCGGGCGGATGGCGTAGAGGCGCCGGGTGCCCTCGCGGCGCTCTCCCAGCACCCCGGCGTCCTTCAGAACGCGGAGGTGCTGGGACACCGCCTGGTGGGTGATGTCGAAGTGCTCGGCGATCGCGCCGGCGGGCAACTCGCCGTCGCGCACCACGGCCAGGATGCGACGGCGCTGCGGATCGGCGAGGGCCCGCAGCACCGCGTCCGGGTTCACGGGTGGCGGCCGAAGAACCCGACGAGCCGATCGGTCGCTCCGGCGCCTGCCTCCACGGCGACCTCCGGCCCGATGCGCGGTGCGCGCGCGTCCTCGCTGAGCGTCTGGTGGGCGAAGCCGAGCATCTGCTCCGCCAGGCTCGCATCGAGCGTCGGGTCCTGGCCGGTCGCCTTGGCGAGGTCCCAGCCGTGGACCAGGATGTCGACCGTCGTGAACCCGACCAACACGGCCCCCGGCATCGCTCCGAACGGCGTTTCGTGGGTGCGGGTGATGGCGTCGTCGGCGGCTGCCGCGAGCAGGGCCTCGACCCCGACTCGATAGGCCTTGGCCGGCTCGTCGCCGACGAGGTCGACGTCCGGCAGGTCGCCAGGGCCCATGTTCACCGCCGGCGGGACGTCCGCCAGCAGCGCCTGGCCGAGGGCCAACGTGCCGATGAGGTGGTTGAGCAGTGCCCGCACGTCCCACTCCGTGCAGGGTGTGGGCAGGCCGTACTGGGCGGGAGTCACGCGCTCGACGAAGCGCTCCGTCGACTCGCACGCCCGCTGCATCGTGGTCAGATCCATGAGGTCCTCCTGATCATCAGTCGGCCACTATATAAAGCATCTGCTTTGCAAAGTGTCAACTGCAGAACCCGGATGGGCGGTCAGCCCAGCCGCTCGTCGACGTAGCACCAGCGCCACTCCTCGCCCGGCTCGATGCTGCGCATCACGGGGTGTCCCCCTGCGAGGAAGTGGGCGTGGGCGTGACGCGCCGGCGAGGAGTCGCAGCAGCCGACGTTGCCGCACGCCAAGCACATTCGGAGGTGGACCCATCGTGTGCCCTCGACGATGCAGCGGGGGCAGACACGCTCCTCGGGGATCGGGTGCTCCGGCCACGACCGGCGCAGGTGTTCGCAGATGCTGCTCAGCGCGGCCCGCAGTGGCGAGCCCTCCGACGTCGCCAGGTCGTCGTCGATCTGATCGAGGAGCGACTCCTCGGTGTCGAGCTGGCGCTGGACGTCGCGCAGGACCTCCTCGTCGAGCCACCCCTCGTCACGGAGGCGGGCCAGCTCGGTCCGCTCGGCGGCCAACATCTCGAGCCGGATCCGGCGGTAGATCTCACTCGGCGTCTCCTCACCGCGCTGGGCGCCGAGTCGCTCCCACGCGTGGTTGGCCCGGTCGAGGCTGCGTTCTCGGAGGCGCACGAGCACCTCGTCCGGAATCTCGGCGGCCAGCTCCTCGAGGCGGGCGATGCCGGCGCGGGCGGCCGCTTGCAGCGCGGCGGCCTCGGCGAGCGCGTCGACAGCGCGGTCGGGGCGGGGGAGCCGCAATCGGCGGACCAGCGCCGGCAGCGTCGATCCCTGCACGAGCAGCGTGCCAGCGACGACCGAGAACGCCGCCAACACGAGGACGGGACGCTGCGGGGTGTTCGGCGGCAGAGCGAACACGGCGGCCAGCGTGACGACACCGCGCATGCCGGCCCAGGACACGACCGTCGGGTAGGTCCACGGCGGGGGCGGGTCGTTGCGGGCGATCGACGGCACGAGGGCCCCGGGGACGTACGTGACCGGGAAGACCCAGATGAACCGCACGACGACCGTCGCGACGAACACGACGGCGCAGATCCCGGCGAGGCGCCAGAACCCGAGGTCGGCGTCCGAAGCGTCCTCCATGATCGTGCTCAGCTGCAACCCGATGAGCAGGAACACGGCGTTCTCGAGCATGAACTGGACGGTCCGCCAGTTCGTCTGCTCGGCGAGTCGAGAGGATGCGGTCTGCAGGTCGGCCGAGCGTTGACCGAGGGCGAGACCGACGATGACGACCGCCAGCACGCCCGACGGATGGGCTCCGTCGATCGTCAGCTCCTCGGCGGCGAGGAACGCCACGAACGGGGCGAGGAAGGAGAACGTCGTGTCGAGGACGAGGTCGTCGATGTGCCGGCGAACGGCGACGAGCAGACGGGCGACGACGAGCCCGACGATCACGCCACCCCCCGCCGCCACGAGGAACTCGACGCCGACACGCCACAACGTGATCCCGCCGGCCAGTGCGGCGAGCGACGTGCTCAGGGCGACGAGCGCGGTCGCATCGTTGATGAGGCTCTCGCCCTCGAGGATGTTGACGATCCTGCCGCGGCATGCCCACGCGCCGAGCGACCGCAGTGGCGGCGACGGCGTCCGGCGGGGCGACGACGGCGCCGAGGGCGAACGCCGCGGCGAGGGGCAACCCTGGGACGACCCAGTAGGTCACGAAACCCACCGTCACGCAGGTGAACGCAACGAGCCCGACGGCGAGGAGGGCGATGGACCGCCGGTCCCGGCGGAGGTCGATCAGCGAGGTCCGGATGGCGGCGGCGTACAGCAGTGGCGGCAGGATGCCGACGAGCACGACGTCGGGATCGAGGCGGTACTCCGGCATCGCCGGCACGAATGAAGCCAGCACGCCGATGACGATGAGCAAGAGCGGCTCCGACACACCGATCCGCCGGGCCGCCGCGGTTCCGGCGGCGACGATCGTGACGAGGAGGACGAGCTCGAGGGCGAGCTCCATCAGCGACGGGGTGCGATGGCCGACGGGAGCTGGTCGCGGTAGCTGGTCATCGTCCCGGCCGACGTGGCGGCCAGCGTGGCGTGGACGATCGCCCTGGCGACAGTGTCTGCTGCGGCGCCGATGATGACCGCCAACTGGGCGAAGCGGGCGACGGCCGGACGGATGAATCCCTCCCGGGGCGCCTCCGGTAGCTCGAGGGCACCGGTGGCCAGCGTGAAGCAGACGTCGCCGTCCGTGTACGTGTGGATCGGATTGATCGCCCTCGCCATGCCGTCGTGGCCTCCACCGGCGAGGCGTGTGCACTCCGCCTTCGTCAGCCTGGCGTCGGTGGCGACGACGGCCAACGTGGTGTTCATGGTCGGCGGCGTGAACTCCAGCCGGCGGAAGGCCGCAACCTCGCGTCGCAGCGGTCGGCGCAGCTCGGCGAACTCGGCGCCGAGTCCGTGTCGGGCGCCCCACAGCTCACCGGTCGTCGGATCCACGGGGCTGCCGCCGGAGTTGACGACGACGAGCGCGGCGACCGTGATCCCTTCCGGCGTCACGACGCTGGCCGATCCGACGCCGCCCTTGAGGGCCGCGGCGTGGGCGCCGGTGCCGGCCCCCACCGTGCCCTGGCGAACCGGCCGCGAGTCCGCGGCGGCGGCGGCGCGCCGGCCGAACTCGGCGTCCGGCCGGTTGCCGAAGACGCCGCCCGCGCCGAGGTCGAAGACGACGGCTGACGGGACGATCGGCACCACGTGCTGCGGACGCAGGCCGATCTGGAACCCGCGGCCCTGCCGTTCGAGCCAGGCCATGACGCCGCCTGCCGCGTCGAGGCCGTACGCGCTGCCTCCGGTGAGGCAGATGCCGTCGACTTCGCTGACCATGTTCAGCGGATGCAGCGGGTCGGTCTCCCGAGTTCCGGGACCGCCGCCCCGCACGTCGACGCCCCCGACCGTGCCGACGCGGCGGCAGCACGACCGTTGTTCCGGTCAGCCAGCCACGGGTGGTGCGCTGATGGTGGCCGACGCGGACCCCGGCGACGTCCGTGAGGTCGTTGCGCGGACCGATCTTCACGCCCGCAGGAACCGGTCGGCGGCCTCCACGTAGACGCGGGCGTGGGTGACGAGGTCGTCGATCTCGACGAACTCGTCCGCCTGGTGGGCGATCCACTTCCCGCCCGGCCCGTAGACGACCGACGGCATGCCGGTCCGCGACGTGATCACCGGTGCCGTCCGTGGCGCCCGGAACACCGCCGAGGCGCGGCGCGCTTCCGGCGATCGCCGCGTGGGCATCCCACAGCGCGCGCACCAGGGGATCGTCCTCCGCCGTGGCGATGGGCGGCCGGTCGTCGATGACCATCACGTCGACGGTGATGTCGTGGTCGGCAGCGGCGGTCGCGACGACGGTCGTCAGCTCGGCGAGGAGCTCGTCGTGGTCGATGGCCGGGATCGTCCGGACGTCCAACCACGTCGATGCGGCGGCCGGCATCACGTTCATCTGGGCGGCGTCGCCGGCCGCCAGCACGGTCGTCGTGAGCCACGCCTGGCCCAGATGCGGATCCTCCGGATGGCGGTCCTGCAGGGCTTGCTCGAGCTCCGCCAGTGCCGTGATCGTCGACGCCACGGCGCGGTTCGGGTTGCGCCCTTCGAAGGGCATCGCCCCGTGCGCCATCTTGCCGTGGAAGTCGAAGCGCAAGCGGAGGGCGCCCTTGGCCACGTGACAGATCTCGCCTCCCTCGGGCTCGCAGCAGATCACCCCGTCGACACCCGCCGTTCGTCCCCGTGCGACGAGATCCTTGGCGCCGAGCATCATGCCCTCCTCGTCGACCAACGCGGCGAAGACGAGCCGCCCGGGGAACGGCCCTCGCCGTATCAGCGCATCGCCGGCGAAGAGCATGGCCGCCAGACCGCCCTTCATGTCGGCCGACCCGCGACCCCACAGCCGACCGTCACGGATCTCGCCGCCGAACGGGTCGACCGTCCATCCGTCGCCCTCCGTCACGACGTCGGTGTGACCCTCGAACATCAGGGTCGGGCCGGGCCCAGCACCGCCCTCGACGACGGCGATCACGTTCGGACGCCCCGGCGCGACGACATCGAACATGGGCGTCCAGCCGAACGTCCGCATCTGGGCCGCCACCAGCTCGGCCGCCGGCTCCTCGTTGAGGCCACGGTGGGGATCGTGCACGCTCGGGATGCGCACCAGCTCCTGCGTGAAGCGCACCAGCGCGTCGGCGTCGATCACTTCCGCTCCTCAGGTCGGCGGCACGAAGCGACCGTCGGCCGCCGTCCAGCCACCGTCGACGAAGATCGTCGCTCCGGTGACGTAGCTGCTGGCATCGGACGCAAGGTAGACCACGGCACCGACGATCTCCGACGGCTGCGCCCAGCGGCCGAGGACGGTCTTGTCGGCGTAGGCGCCGTACCAATCCGGCCGGGCCTTGATCTGCGCCGTGAGCGGCGTGTCGACGATCCCTGGGGCGATGGCGTTGGCGCGGACTCCGCGCGGGCCGAGCTCGGCGGCCAGCGTCCTGAACAGCATCACGGTGGCCGCCTTCGTCGCCGCGTAGGCGCCCTGCCCCGGCTCTGTCGTCTTGGCCCGGATCGAGGTGAACCCGATCATCGAGCCCCGTCCGGCGTCGGCCATCAACCGCCCGAAGGTCCGGCACAGCCGGAACGTGCCCTTCAGGTTGAGGTCGACGACGAGGTCCAGCTCATCGTCGGCGTAGTCGACGATGCGCTTGCGCACGTTGACCGACGGTGTCGTGACCAGCACGTCCGGCGCGCCGACGGCGGTGGCCGCGGCGGCGACGGACGACGGGTCGAGCAGGTCGATCGGCATGGCGGTGGCCTGCCCGCCCACCGCGCCAGCCGTCCTGGCGGCCGCGGCCTCGTCGGCGTCGGCGCACACGACCGCTGCCCCGAAGGCGGCCAGACCGGCGGCCGCCGCCGCCCCGATGCCGCTCCCCGCGCCGACGACGAGCGCCGTGCGACCGTCGAGGCGGAACATGTCGCCGTAGTCCTGCATCGGATGCCACCGTAGGGCGATCCGCCGTCTGTGTGAGCGAACACGTCGGCCGTCCGACGTCTGTGCTCACACAGAACCGTCAGAGCTGGAGGCTCTTGACCTCCAGGAACTCTTCCAAGCCGTGCTGGCCGTACTCCCGGCCGACACCCGACTGCTTGTACCCGCCGAACGGCGCGCTCGGGTTGAACGCTCCGCCGTTGACCTCGACCTGCCCGGTGCGGAGGCGGCGGGCGACCTGCACCGCCCGGTCTTTGTCGGCGGACCAGACGCCGCCGGAGAGTCCATAGACCACGCCGTTGGCGATCGCCACCGCGTCGTCCTCGTCGTCGTAGGGGAGGATCGACAGCACCGGTCCGAAGATCTCCTCCTGGGCGATCGTCATGTCGGGGCGCACGTCGGAGAACACCGTCGGCCGCACGTAGTAGCCGGTGTCCAGGCCCTCGGGGGCGCCGGTCCCCCCCGTCACGACCTTCGCGCCCTCGTCGACGCCCTTCTGGATGTAGCCCTGGACGCGGTCGCGCTGAGCGGCCGAAGCGAGCGGTCCCAGGTGGACGCCCTCGGCGAACGGATCTCCGACCTTCACGCCGGCGACGGTCTTGGCGGCGATCTGCTCGGCTTCTTCGAGCCGGTCGCGGGGGACGAGCATGCGGGTCAGCGCCGAGCAGGTCTGGCCGGAGTTGAGGAACGCCTTCTGCACGCCGTCGGACACTGCCTTGGCGAAGGCGTCGGCATCGAGGTCATCGAGCAGCACGTTGGCCGACTTGCCGCCCAGTTCGAGAGCCACCTTCTTGATCGTCTCGGCGCCGAGTTGGGCGACCCGCTTGCCGGCCCGCGTCGACCCCGTGAACGACACCATGTCGACGTCGGGATGGGCGGCCATCGCCTCGCCGACGACCGGTCCGTACCCGGACACGAGGTTGAACACGCCGGCCGGCAACCCGACCTCGTCGACGACCTCGGCGAGGATGAACGCATCGACCGGCGCCACCTCGCTCGGCTTGAGCACCACCGTGCAGCCGGCGGCCATGGCGTAGGCCGTCTTGGCGGCGATCTGGTGCAGCGGGTAGTTCCACGGCGTGATGCAGGCGACGACGCCGATCGGCTCGCGCACGACGAGCGAGTTGGCGACCTGCTCCTCGAACGAGTAGCCCTCAGCCAGCGCGGCAGCCGACTTGAAGCTGTTGATCGGCAGCCCGACCTGGATCAGCTGGGACAGCCACTTGGCCATCCCGGTCTCCTTGGAGATCGCCGTGGCCAGCTCGTCCGCGCGGGCGCCGAGTGCATCGCCGATGCGGCTGAGGAACTTGGCTCGCTCCTCGACCGACGTGCTCGACCAGGTCCCGAACGCCGCTCTCGCCGCCGCCACGGCGCGGTCGACGTCCGCCGCCGTGCCCGCCGGGACGGTGGCCATCACGTCCTCGGAGACCGAGTCGACGACGTCGATCGTCTCCGTCGAGTCGGACGGCGTCCAGGCACCGTCGATGTACAGCTTGTCGAAGGTCGTCATGCTCCCGTCCTAGCAGACGCCCAGGGCTCGACGTTCATCGCCCGGGGATGATCGGGCGGTTGTCGATCAGACGCACATCGCCGAACCACACCGCCAGCGCAGCGTGGGCCGGACCGGCAAGGTGGTCGATGGGGTCGAGGGTCTCCGGCTCGAAGATGCTGACGTACTCGAGACGGGCCCGCGGCTCGCTGTGCACGACCGCCTCGGCGGCGGCGGCGAGCCTGTCAGTGTGCCGCTCGCCCGCCCGCAGCGTCTCGTCGATCGCCTCCAGGGCTCGTGGGACGCACCGCGCGGCGAGGCGGTCCTCAAGCGACAGCCGGCTGTTGCGACTCGACATCGCCAGGCCGTCGGGTTCCCGCACGATCGGCGCGCCGACGATCTCGATCCCGAGGTCGAGGTCCGTCGTCATCCGGCGGATGATGGCCAGCTGCTGGAAGTCCTTCTCGCCGAACACGGCGAGGTCCGGGCGGACGGCGCCGAACAGCTTGGTGACGACTGTCGTGACCCCGCGGAAGTGGCCGGGCCGCGCGGCGCCCTCGAGCACGGCGCCGAGCGGCCCCGGCTCGACGACGGTCTCGAAGCCGCCGGGGTACATCGTGGCGGCCGTCGGCGCGTACACGGCGTCGACGCCGACCTCGGTGCAGCGAGCGACGTCGTCGTCGATCGGCCGCGGGTACGTATCGAAGTCGTCGGCGCGGTCGAACTGCAGTGGGTTGACGAAGATCGACACCACGACGCAGTCAGTCCGGCGTCGGGCGATGTCGACGAGCGAGAGGTGGCCGTCGTGCAAGGCACCCATCGTCGGAACGAGCCCGACGGTGCGTGCTGCCGACCTGGCCGCCGCGGACCAGCTGCGCATGGCGTCGGGTCGATCGAGCAGCTGCATGGCGGGCGCCGTACAGACGTCCTCAGTGGAACGAGTGCTCGTCGTCGGGCCACGCACCGCCGCGGACCTCGGCGACATACTCCCGCGTTGCCTCGATCGCGGCCCGCCGTAGGTCGGCGTACTGCTTGGCGAACTTGTAGCGCTGCTCGGAGAGCCCGAGGACATCGTGCAGCACGAGCACCTGCCCGTCGCAGTCGGGCCCGGCGCCGATGCCGATGGTGGGGATGACCAGCTTGGAGGTGATCTCGGCGGCCAACATCCGGGGCACGCCCTCGATGACGACGGCGAACGCCCCGGCCCGTTCGACGGCGACGGCGTCCTCGAGGAGCCGCTCCCGCCCGCCGGCGTCGAGACCACCCTGGCGGCCCTGCACCCGGTGGCCGCCCATCCGGTGGACGCTCTGGGGGGTCAGCCCGATGTGGCCCATCACGGGGATGTCGACGCGCGTCATGGCCTCGATCGTGTCGGCCATCGAGGTCCCGCCCTCCAGCTTGACGCTTTGGGCGCCGGCCTTGATCAGTCGCACCGCGCTGGCGATGGCCTGCTCGGGACCGACCTGGTAGGAGCCGAACGGGAGGTCGCCGACGATCAGGGCGGCCGGTGCGGCGCGCGCCACGATGCGCACGTGGTAGGCCATCTCGTCCAGCTCGACCGGGATGGTGGTCGCCTCGCCCTGGACGACCATGCCGGCGGAGTCGCCGACGAGGATCATGTCGACGCCGGCCTCGTCGACCAGACGGGCGAACGTCGCGTCGTAGGCCGTGATCATCGCCAGCTTCCTGCCGGCGGCCTTCATCTCGCCCACCGCGGGCACGGTCACGTTGCTCCGGCCCGGTGGCCCGGTGGACGTCTCCATCGGAGGCGCAACCTAGTAGGGGCGCGAGCGAAGCGAGCGCCGGCCGCGCCCCAGACGTTGGCGTCGTAGAGTCGAGGGATGATCACGGCTGTCCACACGCTCGTCTACGCCGACGATGCCGATCGGGCCCGGGCCTTCTTCGGCGACGTCCTGAAATGGCCGGCCGTCGACGCCGGCGGGGGGTGGTTGATCTTCAAGACGGGCCCCAGCGAGCTCGGCGTCCACCCCACCGACCACGGGGGCGGTCAGCACCATCAGATCTCGCTGATGTGCGACGACATCGAGGCGACGGTGGCCGATCTCCGCGATCGAGGCGTCGAGTTCACCCAGGACGTCCGCGACGACGGGTTCGGGCTGACCGCTCAGTTCATCGTGCCGGGCGGTGGTGAGATGATGCTCTACCAGCCCCGCCACCCGTCGGCCTACGACCTGACCTGAGGTTCCGTCGCGTCGCCGGGGCCGGCGGTTGAGGGGAGGTCGGGTGCGGGATCGGCGGCGCCGCCACGCGATCCGCCAGATGCTCAGGAATCAGTCGTCGTCGTCCTCGGTACTCTGCGCCGTCAGCCTGCCCTCCTCCTCGACGTGTTTGGCCGAGATCTCGTGGGCGATTGCCTCGGCCTCCTCCTCGGCGACGTCAGGGATGTTGTCCGGAGCGGAATCGGTCACGTGCGTCCCTTTCTCGGAGCGGCGTGGCGGCGATCCTACGCTGCGCCGTGAACCGGCCTGCCCCGCCGGCGCGTGGCCGCAGGCAGACTTCCGGTGGGATGCAGGGCGAAGGGCGATGACGGCCTGCTCCTCGCAACGGCACGGCGTCGCAACGAGCCACCGACGCCGCCCTCGAGGACTTCCTCCACCTCTTCCTCGTCAATCGCGGCGTGCTGCTGACGCCGTTCCACAACATGGCACTGATGTGCCCGGCGACGACCGGCGCTGACGTCGACGCCCACCTGGGGGTGCTCGAGGCGGCGGTACGGGCGCTGGTCGTCGCCGCCCCGGCCTGACCAGCCCACCGGTGAGTTCCGTCCCCGCCGCCGGTCCAACGTCCATGAGCCACAGCAATGCACCGGAGCCGGAGCTCGTCGACGTCGCTGCGGTCACGACCGCCGTCGTCCGTGGCCGCGTGCGGATGGACGAGCTCCCTGCCTTCTTCGACCGCTCGTTCTCTCAGCTCGCCGCCACCCTCGGCCAGCAGGAGGTCGCGATCGTGGGTCCCGCGTTCGGTCTCTACCACGGCCAGCCGACGGAGTCCGTCGACCTCGAGATCGGCTTCGCCACGGCGTCGCCGGTGCAGCCGGCTGGCGACATCGAGGTTGGTTCGCTGCCGGGCGGCCGAGTCGCTCGAGTCGTCCACCACGGCGGCTACGACGAGCTCTCGGCGTCATGGCAGCGCTTGCGAGCGTGGATGGACGACCGCGGTGTGGCCCCCGGACCTCTGTTCTGGGAGGTCTACGTGACACAACCGTCAGCGGACATGGATCCGGCAGACCTGCGCACCGAGCTGAACTGGCTCGTGGCGGACTGACGGAGCACCCCCGGCAGCCGGCGAGCGGGTCGGCTAGCGGCGAGACATGAGCCCGAGCACGGACTCGACGAGTCGGAGTGACCAGTCTGCGGTGAACCCCTCGGGCGCCCAGGCTCGCGCCCAGTAGGCGCCGATGAGGGCGTCGATGACCTCGGGGCTGGCGGCGCCGGCTGGAAGCTCACCCCGATCGACCCCTGCCTTGAGCACGGCGGCGAACGCCCCCCGCGACAGTTCGACGACACGCTGCTGGAAGCGCTCCATCAGCTCGGGGTGGTCGTCTTGTTCGAGCAGGACGGCGGCGACGATCCGCAGTCCGTGGCGATCGACCCACTTGTCGTTGCATCTCGATCAGGGCGACGAGGTCGTCGGGCGGCCGACGCCGGCGAGGAGGTCTCGGGCAGGGGCGGCCGAAGACGGTCGATCATCGCCACGACGGGCTCGCGCTTGGAGCGGTACCGCAAGTTCATCGTCGGCTTCGACACCCCCGCCGCCGCGGCCACCTGGTCGACCGTCATCGCCTCGTACCCACGGCGCCCCAGGAGCCGCTCGGTGGCGTCGAGGATGGCGACATCGTTGGCGCTCTCCCGAGGACGGCCGGGAACCCGCTCGTCCGTCACGGCTGGGGAGGGTGGCACCAACGGGAACATTATCCTTGGGGCTATTGGTTTTCTGTACCGTTCAGTAAAGTGTTGCGTAAGAGTTCGAGTTCAACCTCCGAAAGCAGGGATGGTGCTGCAGATGAACGACGAACAGGTCAACGGCGTGATCGAGGAGATGGAGCGTGCGACTGATGGCCGAGGATCCGGCGCTCGCCGGACCGCGTCCCCCAGGCGCGCAACGCAGCGAGGCGGTGCACTTCGTGACGGTGTTCGTCCTGCTGGCTGCAGGGGCAGTCCTGTTGACGGTGGGACTGGCGATGGACGCGTTCGTTCCGTGGTCGATCGGGGTCGTCGCCCTGATCACCGCCGTGCTGATCGACGATCATCACCAGCGCACGTTGCGCTAGCACTGCGCCGAACTTCGTCGCCTGGTGGCCGGGTGCGGGCGAACACGCTGGTGTGCTGCGGGCAACATGCAGGTGATGCGCCGACGTGTGGCGACTGATGCACCGGACGGTCCGCCGGGGGGAGTCGTCGTCGCCGATTGGTTCGACCGTCATGTCGCCGACGTCCAGCGCTATGTCGCCCGGAGGATCGGTGCGCACGCCACGCTCGACGTCGTGGCCGAAACGTTTCGTGTCGCGTTGGAGCGGTCGGTGACTTCGACCGGGAGAAGGGCAGCGAGCGCGCCTGGCTGTTCGGCATCGCCACGAACCTGGTCCGGCGGCACTGGCGCGCCGAGGAGCGTCGTCTCCGCGCTCATCTCGCCGCGGCGGTCGTCGGCGGCGCACCGGGAGATCCGCTGCTGGCAATCGAGGACGCCGTTGACGCGAGGCGGCGACTCGAGCATCTCGTCGACGAGGTTTGTCGGTTGTCACCCGATGATCACGACATCCTCGTACTGACCGCCTGGGAGGGTCTCGACAGCGGTGAGGTTGCGGCCGTGCTCGAGATTCCTTGGGCACGGTCCGTCCCGTCTCCACCGCATCCGCGCCCAACTGCGACTCCACGAAGCGGCGCACCACGACGGAGGACATGATGGATGAGTTGACGATGTTCCCGCGTCGTTGCGGCCGGTCGAGGCGCCCTTGCTCGATGCGGAGCGGGCGGCCCTTCGGGCAACGCTCTTCCCGGTCGTCGGCGTCGCCGACCAGCCCGTCGCGGGCGTCGAGTCGCTGAACGGGGTTTCCGTGCCGGCCGTCCCCACTCGTCACCGGCCAGTGAACGAGGAGCCGACCGCGTGGATCACCGCCGCGGCGGCGTGTCGGGTTGGCCGCGGCGGTCGTCGCCACGCTCGGTCTCGGCGGACTCTGGTTGGCGGCGTCGAACCGTGAGGCCGACCGCCCATCCGTTCCAGTCACGCCACCGATGGCGACCATGGCGACGACCCCGAACACGCCTCGCTCCACGACGCCACCGTCAACCATCCCGTCAACCACACCTGCCACCGCCACGCCGACCACCAGTGCGCTCAGCCGCTCGGGAGCCTTCCCGGCGCAGCCCGCAGGGGTGCCGTGGCCGACCGAGGAATGGCACGAGGCCTCCTGGCCGTCGGGCGTCGACCAGGCGGCGGTCGACGCGGCGACGGACACGGCGTTCACCGATGGGACGGCGCAACGAGTGCGGGCCGTGCTGATCGTGCATGGCGGCGCCCTCGTGTACGAGCGCTACAGCC
>CAVRCY010000022.1:0-170850 GCA_963719775.1 uncultured Acidimicrobiia bacterium | reverse complement strand
GCCTTCCAGGCCCCCACGTACTTGCGGATGCGGTGGCAGTAGACGTCCAGGGCCTTGACGGCCGCCCCTGGTCGCCGGCGGCGGCCCGCCGCTCGACCTCGCGCATGCCGTTGGCCCCGGCCAGCCCCAGGATGCCGCTGCGCTTGTTGAGCAGGTCGTCGATGTCGTCGATCGACAGCCCGGCCTCGCGGTGGAGGTAGAACACGACCGCCGGGTCCAGGTCGCCGCTGCGGGTCCCAATCACCAGTCCCTCCAGCGGGGTCCGTGCGCCGAGGGGATCCCTGACGGTGCACGCCGTGGACGACCCGGCAAAGGCCGTCCGCGACGCCTCCACGACAGCCGAGCACACCCGTTGACGGTGACTGGGTCGGGCGTTCTCGGCAACGACATCGATGAAGATGCGGGTGACACATTGACAGCGCGGCAGTCAGTCCTCCCGCTCATGCGGCCTCGTCCGCGCTCGAACGCGGTTCGTTCAGCTACACACGCCAGCGTGGAACTTCACCGGCGCCGACTCGTTCCCGTACCTCGCTTCCGACGGCCACCTCGAGTCGGCCGTTGCCGCGGTCTCGATCACGGTCGACCCGGTCAACGACCCGCCGTCGTTCTCGGCGGGCGGCGTGGTCACGGTCGACGGGGACTCGGGCGCCTACCGCGCCGCCCGGGCCTCGCGGATCAGCACCGGGCCCGGCACACGAGGGGGACAGCCCCGTCGCTTCGTCCTCGGCACCAGCTCTAACCGAGGGCTCTTCAGCACCGGACTCCTGCTGTACTGCGAGGTTCTCCCGATCTTGCACACGTGCTTCCGTCCCTTTGGGAATGCATCGGGTCCGACCCAACAGTGTCATTGGCGTCTGATCTGACCTCGCAACGACCGATCAAAACTGCGCTACGTGCAGCAACCTCTGCGCCGAACTCGGATCATTTTGCCCAGACCTGCCACGGCGGCTCGCCGTGGGCGACGATCTCGTCCAGCTCGACCTTGTCCTTGAACGTGTCCATGTTGCGCCAGAAGCCGTCTACGGGTACGCCGAGTAGCTCCCTCGTCGATGAGCCGCTGGAACGGTTCGAGGACGAGCTCCTCACCGGGATGCATTAGTCGAAGATCTCGCGGCGAAGGACGAAGAACCCGGCATTGATGCGCACCGGCGAGTGGCCGACGTGCTCGAGCTTGGTGACATGGTCATCGGCGTCGGCGTGGACGATGTGGAACGTGTGCGGCGCCGGCACGGTGACGAAACAGGCGGTCTTGTCGCGTTCGACGAAGTACTCGACGTACGGTCGAGCGGAAGGTCGGACAGCCCATCGGCATAGTTGGCGAGGAACATCTCGTCGTCACCGATGTGCGGCCGCACCTGGCGCAGACGCTCACCGATCAGCGACGTCAGACCGGTGTCGACGAACGTGATCCTCCAGTCGTCGAGGTCGGTGCTCAGCAGCTCGAGGTTGCGGCCACCTTCGCTGAACACGAAGTCGTTGCTGTCGCATTCGTCGTAGTTGAGGAAGTACTCCTTGATCTTCTGGCGCCGTGGCCGAGGCAGAGGATGAACTCCTTGTGGCCGAAGTGGGCGTAGTACTTCATCAAGTGCCAGAGGATCGGTCGCTGGCCGACCTCGACCAACGGCTTGGGGATCTGGTCCGAGTAATCGCGCAGGCGCATTCCCATGCCACCACAGAACAACACGACCTTCATCGCTGATCCCCTTCTCGTCTGCCGTCACGGCGCTACGAGCCGAGCGCGCCGCCCTTCGCCTCGTGCCGAAGCGTACCGCCCATGTGGCGAACGGCCGGCCCAGTCATGTCCACCCTGCATTGCGGCGCCACGTCTCTGCGCCTCTATCCTTAGGCGATGTTGCGGTGACGGACGGGTGGGTGACGGAGCATGGGTCTCGATTTCTCTCGATCGTCGGAGTTGGGCGAACGCCTGGGTGCCCTCGTCCCGGGAGGCGGTCACACCTATGCCAAAGGTGCCGACCAGTACCCGGCGCAGTCGCCGGCGGTCCTGTCCCACGGCCGTGGGTGCCGGGTCTGGGACGTCGACGGGAACGAGTTCATCGAGTACGGCATGGGCCTGCGCGCCGTGTCGCTCGGTCATGCCTTTCCCGAGGTGGTCGATGCCGTGCGAGAGGTCCTCGACGGCGGCACGAACTTCACTCGACCGGCGAAGATCGAGCTCGACTGTGCCGAGCGGTTCCCGGCGACGATCGCCAGTGCCGAGATGGTGAAGTTCACCAAGGACGGATCAACCGCCGCCACCGCCGCCCTCAAGCTCGCCCGTGCGAGCACCGGCCGGGACCTCGTCGCCATCTGTGCCGATCACCCGTTCTTCTCGTACGACGACTGGTTCATGGTCACGACGACGCTCGACGGCGGGATCCCGGACGTCGAGGCGACGATGACCACGCACTTCCACTACAACGACCTGGCCAGCGTGGAGCGGCTCTTCGTCGAGCATCCAGAGCGGATCGCTGCGGTGTTCCTCGAACCCGTCCGTACCGAGCCGCCGAGGCCGGGATTCCTCGAGGGGATTCGTGAGCTGTGCACTCGCCACGGGGTCGTGCTGGTCTTCGACGAGATGATCACCGGGTTCCGCTACGACAGGCGGGGGGCCCAACACCTGTACGGCATCACGCCCGACCTGTCCACGTTCGGCAAGGCGATGGCCAACGGCTTCTCGCTCTCGGCACTGTGCGGCCGTCGTGAGCTGATGCGGCTGGGAAGCCGCCAACGGGAACGGGACGACGTGTTCCTGCTGTCGACCACCCACGGTGCCGAGACGACTGCGCTGGCGGCGGCGATGTGCACGATGGAGATCTACGAGCGGGAGCCGGTTGTCGAGCACCTCTACCGGCAGGGTGATCGCTTGGCCGCCGGGTTGCGGGCGGTTGCCGCCGGTCACGGCCTGCAGGACCACGTCGCACCGGTTGGTTTCGGTTGCAATCTCGTGTACTCGACCTTGGACGCAGACAGGCAGCCTTCGCAGTCGTTCCGGACGTTGCTGCTGCAAGAGACGATCCGCCGCGGCGTGCTCATGCCTTCGCTCGTCGTCAGCTATTCCCACGACGACGCCGCTATCGATCGCACGGTCGAGGCGATCGACGGAGCGCTTGATGTGTACGCCAAGGCGCTCGTCGACGGCCCGAAGCGTTTCCTCATGGGCCCCCCATCACGCCATGTGTTCGATCGCCGCTTTCCCGCGGCTACGGGCAACGGACTCCGTCACCGCCCGGCCGGCACCTCATCGACGAGAGCATGCTGCTCGAGTAGGTCGGACGCCTTGACGATGGCGTCGAAGGCGAGGCCCGAACGCTCGCGATCGCGAGCAGGTCGTGTCTCCCGTCGGCGAGGTTGAGCACCCAGAGCATCGCCAGTTGAAGGTCGGGTATCTCTGCTCCGCCCAGCGCTCGATAGAGCCCCCGGCGGCCGAGTTGCGGCTCGCCGTACGGTTCCAGATTGCGGACGACCCGGTTGCGGTCGACCACGGCGACGATCGACTCCAGGAGGTCGAGTGACTCGACCAGGTGCTCGCCGGTGACGAATGCGAGGTTGTCGGCCGACGTGTGGTACTCGGGGAACTGGCCGTGCCGGCCGCGCATCAAGGCACCGACGGGCAGACGGAAACCCGGCGAGTTGTACTGGCGTTCGTCATACCCGTACGGGAAGAAGTCGATGATGTCGTGCTCGAACCCGGCTGCACCGAGCGCGACGCGCCGCGGCGCGATCGATCAACTGACTCCCGTCGACGGTGCGCTTGTAGGTGAACGGGTGGGAGTCGCCGAGACAGGAGAGCGTCATCCCGCCCATGATCCGCGATGCGCAATCGCGATTTCGGGCCAGCCACGTGATCGCTCCGATCGTTCCGGGTGCGTAGAGGAAGCGGATCGTGTGACGCGGCGGCGGTCCATCCAACAGTCGACGGGCGAGCATCGCGGAGACGACGATCCCGCTGAGGTTGTCGTCGCACAGCGACGGATGGCAGACATGACTGGAGATCAGGAACTCGTCCGGCCCACGTCCCGGCACGACCACCTCGCCGTACGTGAGGTGACCGGGTTCGAGACGGGAGACGATGCACACCTCGTAGGAGCCCGGCGCGAGGGTGTCAAGTTGCCGTTGGGTGAGGCAGAAGCCCCAGTCGCGGTCGTAGTACGACGTCCGATAGGGAATCAGGTCAGGCTGGTCGGGGAGCGTGTGCAGGTGCGGGCGCAAGTCGTCGAGCGTCATCAGCGAGGCGACCGGCATCGAGTAGCTGACCACGTGGAGGTTCGATTCGGTGAAGTCGACCAACCGTCGGCCGCTGGCGTCGGCGATGTACGCGTCACGGATGTTCCACTCGTCGGGCACCGTCCAGTCGAGGACCTTCGTTCCCGACGGCACCTCGCTCACGGTGAGCGGCACGATCCGCCCGATCACCTCCAGCGTCGCCCGCACGCCGTCGCCGGTGATCGAACGGCAGATCGGGAAGAGCTCCTTGACGAGCGCGATCATCTCGTCGCCGACCGCCTGTTGAGCGGTCGTCTCACTCATCGAGCACCGCAGGATCGAAGTCGGGATAGCTCGCATCTCGCGGCGATATGACCGCGGGTTCCCGTGGCCATTCGACGCCGAACAGGGGGTCGTTCCAGCGGACCCCGCGCGCGGCCTCAGGCGTGTAGAAGGCCCCCATCTGGTACTCGACGTCGGTGTCGTCGACGAGCGTGAGAAAGCCGTGGGCGAAGCCCTCCGCCACGAACAGCGCCCGCCCGTCGACGGCGTTGAGCTCGACCGCGAACCACTGGCGGTAGGTCAGCGAGTCCGCCCGAAGATCGATGAGCGCGTCGTGAATCGCGCCCCGCGTGCAGCGTACGAACTTCGACTCGGCGGCCCGGGTCGTGTTGAAGTGCATCCCGCGCAGGGTCCCGGCGTGGGTGTTCCGAGAGAGGTTCGACTGTGGGAACGTCGACGGCAGGCCGTGATCGGCGAACTCCTGGGCGCAGAACGTTCTGGCGAAGAGACCGCGATCGTCACGATGCGGCTCGACATCGACGATCCATGCGCCGGCAAGCGGTGTCTCTTCGAAACGCATCGTCGCGAACCTACCCGTGAGCAGGTTGGCCGCAGATGGGCGTTCTCATGAGGCCAGCCTCGGACCGCCAGCGGCATGAACATCAGCAAACCCCTGAGATCACGACCCCGAGGATCGCTAGTACCGTGCCGGCAGATGAAGCCGTTCGTGTGCCGCTTCTGCGGCGCCCAGCTCAACCATCGCGTCGTCGACCTGGGCATGTCTCCGCTGTGCGAGAGCTATGTCGCCAGCGAAGATCTCGACCGGATGGAGCCGTTCTATCCGCTCCACGTCTGGGTCTGCGATCGCTGCTTCCTCGTGCAACTGAACGAGTACGTGGCCGCCGAGGACATCTTCACCGAGTATGCGTACTTCTCGTCGTTCTCGTCATCGTGGCTACAGCACGCCGAGGACTACGTCGCGATGATCACCGAGCGTCTAGGTCTGGGGCCCGACAGTTTCGTCGTCGAACTGGCCAGCAACGACGGGTACCTACTGCAGTACTTCGTCGAGCGCGGTATCCCGTGCCTCGGCATCGAGCCGGCGGCGAACGTCGCCGCGTCGGCGATCGAGCGCGGCGTGCCAACAGATGTGTCGTTCTTCGGCGCCGAGCACGCTCGAAAGATGGCTGCCGAAGGCCGCGTTGCCGACCTCATGCTCGGCAACAACGTCCTCGCCCAGGTGCCGGATCTCAACGACTTCGTCGCCGGGATCCCGACGATTCTCAAGCCCGGCGGAACGGTGACGATCGAGTTTCCCCACCTCCTGCGGCTCCTCGAGGGGAACCAGTTCGACACCATCTACCACGAGCACTACTGCTACTTCTCCCTCATCAGCGCCGAGGCCATCTTCGCCGGCCACGGCATGACGATCTTCGACGTCGAGGAGCTGTGGACACACGGCGGGTCACTGCGGATTTACGCCCGCCACGCCGCCGACACGAGCAGGCCGGTCAGCGACCGGGTCATCGAGTTGCGGGCAGGCGAGGAGGCGGCCGGCTTCCGCGAGGTCGCGACCTACACCCGGTTCGAGGAGCAGGTCCGAGCCACCAAGCGCGCACTCCTGGCGCTGCTCTCCGAAATCAAGGAGGACGGCAAGCGGATCGTCGGCTACGGCGCCCCCGGCAAGGGCAACACGTTGCTGAACTACTGCGGGATCCGCACCGACTTCATCGACTTCACGGTCGACCGCAACCCGTACAAGCAGGGCCGCTACCTCCCCGGAACCCACATACCGATTCACCCACCCGAGCGCATCGACGAAGTCCGGCCAGACTACATCTTCATCCTCCCGTGGAACTTCAAAGACGAGATCCTCGTCCAACTGGCCCACGCCCGTGATTGGGGCGCCCAGTTCATCGTCCCGATCCCGCACCCCACGGTCGTCTGACAGTGCTCCGGGTCATCCTCGGGGATGCACCGATAACCCCGCTGCAGGTGCTCTGCGTCGGCGCGCACAGTGACGACATCGAGATCGGCAGCGGCGGCACCATCCTGCGTCTGCTCGCCGAGCGGCCGAGTACGCGAGTCAGCTGGGTCGTCTTGTCCGCCACGGAGGAGCGCGAGCGGGAGGCGAGGGCGAGTGCCGAGGCATTTCTGCAGGATGCCGCCGAGGCCACCGTCGCCGTGGAGCGCTTTCAGGAGAGCTACTTCCCGTATCTGGGCGCCGGTATCAAGGACTACTTCAACGAGCTCCGGACGCGCGTCGAGCCCGACCTCGTGTTCTGCCCCCATCGCCACGATGAACACCAGGACCATCGCATGGTCGCCGAGCTGGTGTGGAACACGTTCCGCGACCACTTGATCGCCGAGTACGAGATCCCCAAGTACGAGGGTGACCTGGGCCATCCCAACCTGTTCGTGCGCCTCACCAGGTCCATCGCCGATCGCAAGCTCGCCCTCCTGCAGGAGCACTTTCCCTCCCAGCACGGCAAACACTGGTTTCGATCCGAGACGTTCTCCGCCATGATGGCGCTGCGTGGCGTCGAGGCCGGGGCAGATCTCGCCGAGGCCTTCCACGTACGCAAGTTGGTGACGTGAGCGACGGGGCACGGGTATTGCGTCGGCGGACCTGAGGGGAGTCAAGCATGAGAGTGTTGGTCACGGGGCATCGCGGCTACATCGGAGCCGAGATGGTGCCGGCGTTGCGCGCAGCGGGTCACGAGGTCCTCGGTCTCGACATCGGCCTGTACGACGGGTGCGACTTCATGAGCCCCCAGGAGGAGACCGAGGAACTCGACATCGACCTCCGCGACGTGCGTCCCGAGCATCTGGCGGGCATCGACGCGGTGGCACACCTCGCCGCGTTGTCCAACGATCCCCTCGGTGACCTCAGCCCCGATCTCACCTACGACATCAATCTCCACGCGTCGGTCCGGTTGGCCGCGGCCGCCAAGGCCGCCGGCGTCACTCGGTACCTGTTCGCATCGTCGTGCAGCCTGTACGGCGCAGGCGGGAGCGACCTCCTCGACGAGAGCGCAGAGTTCAATCCTGTCACTCCGTACGGCGAGTCGAAGGTGCGGGTCGAGCAGGAGGTGAGCAAGCTGGCCGACGACGACTTCTCTCCGGTCTACCTTCGCAATGCCACGGCGTACGGGGTGTCGCGCCGGCTGCGCGCCGACGTGGTCGTCAACAACCTCGTCGGGCACGCGGTCACGAGTGGCCAGGTGTTGCTCCAGAGCGACGGCACACCGTGGCGCCCACTTGTCCATATCCGCGACATCATCGCCGCCTTCCTGGCCGGCCTCGAGGCCCCCCGCGAGGCGATCCACGACGAGGCCTTCAACGTCGGCAAGAGCGGGGAGAACTACCGCATCCGGGAGGTGGCCGAGACTGTCAAGGACGTTGTGCCTGGCTGCGACGTGGTCTTCGCTCCCGGAGCCTCGCCCGACACCCGCAACTACCGCATCGACTTCACGAAGGTCGAGACCAAGCTCCCGGGATTCAGCTCCGAGTGGACGCTGCGTCGAGGCATCGAAGAGCTCCACGAGGCGTTCGTCTCTGCCGAACTGTCAGCCGACGATTGGACGAGCTCGCGGTACTACCGCCTCGGGACCGTCCAGTCGCTCCGCTCGCGTGGCGTCATCGACCACGAGCTTCGCCGTGTCATTCGAACCGGCGATCGAGGACACGGCGCCTTGGGATTGTCGGAGTCGTTCTCCGATGGCGGCCGACCGCAGGTGTCATGAACTCGGGGCGGACGACATGAGAGCGGCGAGTTCACGTCCGGACCGCCGGGCCGCTTGTCTGTCGGTCCGCATGGTGTCATGGCCAGCCGCAGCGACGATGACATCGGGTCTGTCTCGTCGTCCAGGATGATGTAGGCGTCGGCGAGGAGCCTGACTCATTTCATCACGCCGAGCTCGGTGCGGCTTGCGGTCTTCGCCGGCAGGCACGGCTCATCTCGGCGGGCGCCGGCTCGGAGAAGCTGCGGGGCGCGCCGTGGGACTGAAGGTGCCCGCCACGGCGCTGGTAATGGGCGGCAAGTACGCCCACGTCGACCGTATGGGTTGCCCTGTCAGGCCAGAACATTGAACCGACCGTTTCGCGTTCACACCGTGGAGGTCGTCGGTTCGAGTCCGGCATCGCCCACCGTAAAAGTCCTGGCAGATTGCATGAAGGTCTCGCTTCGGCGAGCCCTTTGACGTTCCGGGTGCACACCAGGTGCACAGCACGAGCCGACACAGGGCAGCAGAGGACAGCACGGGATCGCACCGGAGGCCACCAGACGGACGAGATGGACCACCGAGGTTCAGGGTTCACCGAGCAGCCGGAGGCCGTCGTGCTCGGCGTAGTCGCGGAAGTCCTTGATGTTCAAGGTGACCAATGGAACGTGATGCCGGACGCAGCACGCAGCGATCCAGGTGTCGTTCTGTGGCCGGGGGCGCCCACGCAGTTGCGCCCGCGCGGCGAGCCTTCCCCACATCCGAGAGACCCCCTCGTCGTACGGCAGGACTCCTCGCGTCTGCGATCCACTGGTCAAGTCCTCGACGAGCGCTCGGACCCTACGCGGCGGATCTCGGTCCACTTGGCCAACTCGCCGACCGTGACAAAGGTGAGCCAGATTCGATTGCCCGCCAGGTGCCCATGTACCCACGCCGGCTGGCGCTGCTTCTGGATCAATGAGGCGATGTCGGTGTCGAGGCAGACGTCATTCACGCGACGTCAGCGTTGCGGCTGCGGCGCACGTCGTCGAGGAACGCATCGAGTTCGGCGTCGCTCGCCCACACATCGAGTGCGAGTTCGTCGAGCGATGTCGTGGGCGTCACGTTCTGCGCAGCGGCCAGTTCGTCGAGCGTGAGGGAGCGCTGACTCGCGGCGTGAGCCCGCACGGGTTCATCGGACATGGCACTCACCTCCCCTGCACAAGCTATCCACCAAGACCTGACTGACGTCGAAGCCCGGAGGGGGGAGGATGCGGTCGAGGAGGAGCCCGTACCCGCCGGCCTCACGCCCTCGACGGAGCCGATCCTCGAGCCGCCAGGCTGTCCGTGGTGTCACCGCTGCTTCGTCCAGGTGCGGGCAGAGGTTGGTGATGTGCTGGACGTCGAGGGGCCCCAGAGGTGCCTGTCGCCGAGCTCACGAACGGGCTGGGGTAGCCACCTGCGAGCGGCCGAGATGCACGGGTGGTCTCGCGTCGGGGTGTGAATTCCGTCACCTCCGTTCGTACCATCTAGTGACCTCCAGTGTCCTCTGGGGCGCGGCAGTACGCGTGAGTGCCGTCCTGTCTGGCGCCGCCTGACCGAGCGGATCACGGGGACTCTTGCCAGGGCAGATGACACGGCTGTAAGTAGCAGCATGAGCATCGTCGAGATGGTGTTGGGGTCGCTCGATGAGTACCCCTGTTGCTGACGATCGTCGAAGCCGCTGGCCTGTTGCGGATCGGTCGATCGCTTGCTGACGACCTCGCCCGCCTCTACGAGCAGACCGACGGACGACTCGGACTGCCCGTGATGAGGCTCGGGTCGTGTCTTCGTGTGCCGCGCTGGGCGCTCGCCGAGCTGATCTCGACCGGCCGTGTGGCTCGGCTGGCTGACGGCCTCGATCCGGTCAATGGCTGAGAGGACAACCGTGATGTGCCCTGACGACGGGGCGCCGGTGGTGCTCGGCGCGAAAGCGCCGATCGTGCGCCGCCGCGTCGGCGCCACGGCTTGGTGCGTCCTCGAATTGCTGACCCTGTCGTGCGACGCGATGAGCGATCCCAGCACAGCAGCGACGGTCGATGCGTCGGTGTGCTTTTGGCGCGTCCAAGCCCGGCGCGCCGGACCAACCGACCAAGTCGAGCTGCGCCAACGGGTTGCTGCCAGGAGTGAAGGAGGCCGTCGACCGTCCGGTGTGGCCGACTGGGTGTGGACCGCCATCGACTGGCTTTCGAAGACCAGCCATCGCAATGATGATCCAGTACTTCTTCCGGACCACGTCCGACCGTCAATGGTCGGGTCGATGCACCACTTGGATGGCGTTGATGATCGGTTTCGCGAACCCCCGACGAGTGACGAAGCGCACGTTGAGCTGTCCGTCGGTGACGGGCACGAAGAAGACCTGCTGGTCCGAGGTCAACGTGCCCACCTCCCCGGCAATGTCGTGGGCCGGCAACACCATGACGCCCTCAACGATCACATCGAAGATGCGGCTGTCGGGCTTACGGTTGGCGAGCTCGGCAAGGCGGAGGTCGACCTCGTACACACCGGACGGGACACCGTCGAAGCGATACTCGATCGGGTCCTGCCGGAGGGTCTGGTAGAGGGCGTCGTCGTCTGTCCCGGCGATGGCGTCCCGGGTGTCGGCGTCATGGGACGATCTTGCCGTGAAGCCCCAGCTCCCGGTGGTGTAGGTCTGGTCAGCCGCCCACGCGTCACCGCCGAGGTCGGTGTAGCTGCTGCCCCCGGCATCGACCGCCTGGTAATAGGCGGGGACGACGAGCTCGACGGGCACCCGCAGCAGGGCCTCACGTCCTGCGTCGGTGACGATGAACAAGGTGATCTCGTAGACGCCGGGCGCGAGTCCAGTGGCGTCCACCCGGAGCTGGATCGACTCCGCGGTGCCGGGCGCCAACGTGCCGCTCGCCGGTTGCTCGGCGATCCACGGGACGTCCTGGAAGGCGGGCACGCCGCTGTCGACGAGGTAGATCGCGTCGGGGTCCTGGTCGACCATCCACAGGTTCCCGGCCTGGTCCATCTCGAGCCCGGCGGCATCGGAGCTGGGGCTTGGGTGGGGCAGTGTGCCGAGCACGGCGCAGGTGTCGGGGTCGAGCTGGTAGATGGTGTCGGTCGGGCTATCGGTAGCTGCCCAAACCACGTCGAAGGAGGGGTTGTAGGCCAGCCCGGAAATCTCGCCGTCGGCGGGGGCACACTGGGAGATGACCGCACCTTTGTCCGGGTACGACAGGCCCTTCACCTGGTAGATGATCTCGTCGGTGATCCCGCCGATGTAGAAGGTGTCGTTGTCGGCGCGGTAGGCGAGGCCGCGCTGGGAGGTCTCCGTCCACGCGAAGGCTCCGGTGATCGAGTCGACGATGAAGCCCGAGTCCGGGTCCCAGCAGTGGATGCCGTTGTCGCCGCCGACGTTGACCTGGCACATCAGGTCGCGACCGGGGTCGTAGGCCATGTCGTTGGGACTGGTTGACCAGTCTGTGGTCGACCACTTCCGACCGGTCGGGACGCCATCGACGGTGAACTCCAAGTTGCGGTCGGTGGTGGTGTCGGAGATCCAGACGTTGCCGGTGAAACCGACGCCGAACGGTGTCGACACGCCCGTCGGCGTCCAGCTACGGATGACCTGGCCGGCGTCGGCCGGTGCCAACTCGCCGACGGTCTCGTTCACGGCCCAGGTCATGTCGAACGTGCCGGTGTTCCGGAGGGTGACTGTTCGGGTGCGGGCTTGGTTCGGTGGAACGATGAACTGCACCGACGCTGGCGACACCTCACCCCGTGCCGTTTGCAGGGCGAAGTTCCGGACGACGGTCGTGTCCTCTTGGTCGACGGTGAGGGGGACCGATTCAGTGGCGTAGTTGATCTTGCCGGCCTCCACGCTGTAGGAGCCCAGCGGCACGTGGAGCCGGTACCGACCGGTCGCATCTGTGGTCACCTGACGGAGGGCAACGCGGTCCTGCACCGCCTGCACCGTCGCACCGACAACCGGCTCTCCGTCGTTGGCGTCGGTGACGGCGCCTTCGACGGTTCCCGACGGGGGCAGCCGGTACAGGACGGCGAACGTCGGGGTCCCAAACACAGGCAGGTTGAACGAGTGTTGGAGGGCGATGGTGCCCGTCTCGTTCTCGATCCCGACGGTCGCCGAGCTGCCCCGCTCCCGATGGTCTGCGGGCGCGCCGGACAGGTTCCGGTATTGAGTGAGGATGTGCCCGTTCTCGAGCAGCACCACCTCGAAATCGACCCGGCGGGTGGTGTCACTGAAGAAGCGGACGTTGCGCCACTCGATGACGAAACGCCGGGCGGGTTCTGATCCGACCAGCTCGGTGTGCATGCTGGCCGAGGTGTCGACGACGAGATCGTCCCAGAACGGATAGATCGCGGCGTTGGGGGCGGCGACGTTCGGGATCGTGACGTTCGAACCGGAGGTGCTGGCGGCGAGGAAGTTCAACGAGCCGTTTGTCGACACGTGAACGGTCGAGTAGGACGGCCCGTAGAACGGGAACGAGAACGGAAGGCGCAGCGTGGTCGACGCGGAGTCACCGGTGAGGGCGAGGTCGTCGGAGGCCTCGATGTAGTTGGAGGGGACGATGCGGCAGAAGTATCCGAAGCTGTCGGTGCGCCGCGCCAGGTCGAAGTCGAGGGTCGCTTCACCGTCGACAACGAGCTGTTTGGTCTGCGGCGCCGCGCACTGCCCGGCGTCGACGAGGACGTCGTACGTGCCGTCGTGGACGGTCGGGAACGAGTAGAAGCCGTCGGCGTCGGTGGTCGCCGGCGGGATCGGTGCGCCGACGATCGTCACAATCGCCCCAGCGATCGGTTGCCCCTCGTCACGGACGTGGCCGCTGACGGCATGCGCGGGCGCGGGCTCCAGCGCGAAGTCGTGCACCGTGGTGGCGCTTTCGCCGATCGACACGCCGGTGGCGGCCGCGGTGAGGAACCCGAACTGGCGCACCGTGACGTCATAGGTGCCGACCGGCAGCGTCAGCGTGTACACGCCACCCGTGTTCGTGGTGGCGGTTCGGGTGACCGGTCCCGCCGCTTCGACCCGAGCCCCGACGACCGGGCTGCCGGTGACACCGTTGGAGACCGTTCCGGTCAAGGTCCCGGTGCCTCCCCGGGGCGCCTGGTCGACGGCGGCGAAGGCGTCGAGGCGTCCCTCACCAAAGACGTTGTTGTCGTCGTCGGTGCCGCCACACGTCAGGTTCGGGGTATCGATCGCTGTGCTGTCGAGCAGCGCCCGGGTGGCGGCGATGTCGCCGACGATGGCCGGCGCGGCCGCCCACATCAGGGCGACGGTGCCGGCGACGTGGGGCGACGCCATCGACGTTCCACTCGATGAGCCATACGTGCTGTTCGGCCGGGAGCTACGGACATTGACCCCGGGGGCGGCGATGTTCGGCTTGAGCTCGCCGCCGAGAGCCGACGCGCCTCGGCTGGAGAAGCCGGCGATGCTGTTGTTGATGTCGAAGGCGCCGGCGCTGTAGCTCGCCGGATAGTCGCCAGGGGACGTCGACGTGTTGCAGTTTGGACCGCTGTTGCCGTTGGAGAAGGCGGGGAAGATGCCCGACGCGATCCACGCGTCGACCGTCGCCTGGTAGAAGACGTCGCCGCTGGCGCCGCCCCACGAGCTGTTGACGACGTGCGGGCGCAGGTCGGGCCGGGGGTTGGCCCCGGAGAGGTCGGTCGGGGCGAGCACCCATTGCCCAGCGGCGAGCAGCGCCGACAGCGAGCAGGAGCTCGTCTCGCAGGCCTTGGCGGCGATCCACCGCGTGTGGGGGGCAACCCCGATCTGGTTGGCGCCGGGGTCGCCGTCGTCGCCGACCATCGTGCCCATGGTGTGGGTGCCATGGCCGTTGTTGTCGCATGGAGCCAACGACGGGTTGCCGCAAACCCGTGACGGGTCGAACCAGTTGTAGTCGTGGTCGAAGCTCCCCCCACCGAGATTGCCCCGGTACTGGGAGCGCAGCGCCGGATGATCAAACTGCACGCCGGTGTCGATGTTGGCGACCACGATCCCGTCGCCCCGGGTGCCGAACGTCGACCACACCAGCGGTGCACCGATGCGGTCGATGTTCCATTCGACGGCCTGGACCGCCTCCTCCTCGACGCCGGGCGCCGGCTCGGGGACCTCGTAGACGCGGTCGGCGACGACCTGTTCGACCTCCGGCCGCGCCGCCACCTCGCTCAACACCGTCTCGTCGCCGGTGATCTCGATGGCGTTGACGATCCAGAACGACTCGTACGCGACACCCAACTCGTCCAGCCTGGCGAGCAGGGCCGTCTGGCTCTCGTCGGCAACCTCGAGCAGCTCCTCGACGACGAACGTGCCGCGGGTGGTCCGATCCTCGATGTCCGCGGCCGAGTCGAGGTCGGCGTCAGCGCTCAGAACCGCCCAGAACGTCGTCTCGCCTTGCGCGGCCAATTCGGTGCGCACGACCGGATCCACGATGCCGACCCCATCGTGTGCCTCCGCTGGCGACGCCGAGACAGAAGCGACAGCCAACGAGGCGGTCACACCGAGTGCCACAGCAAGGCGGCTCCGCGCCGTCGGGCGGCGGGTCAGGGCCGGGCAAGCATCTCGTGCGCTCACGTCACACCATCTCCTCTCCGTCCCACCCGGAACCCGGCCGAGCGGTGGTGAGCAGCCCGCTCCTACCTCCACCCTCGACTGGGTCCCCACCGAGAGCGCGCGTGAACCGGTAGGTCCACAGGGCCGTCGAGCCACCCCGCTCGCACCGGTGACGCGCCGCACGACCCCCGACGCTGTCTCCGAGAGCCAATCCAGTGAGCTCGCCGGCGCCGCGGTCCACGTCGGTCACGATGACATCGAACAGCGTCCACGACATGAGCGATCGGGTACTCAGATCTCGCAATCGCCGGGAGCGAGGGGCAGGATGTCAGCGCGCCGAATGTTGTCGACGGCACACCGGCCGAGGCGCCGGGGGCGGGGACGAATGCCGATCTGCGCGTCGACCGACGCGGTGATCCGCTTGACGGACCGCCCGAGGGCTTGACGCCGCCGAGGCGTTCGCCGGCATTGACCGCGCAGTCAACCGGCTCACCGCTGGCGGTGCGGCGGCGGCGCTCGCCATCATCGACCAGGCGCTTGGTGATGCTGCCGGGCGCGGGGAGTTTGGCGGTTCGTGCGAGCCCGAGCAGTGCGCGCCTGCGGCGCCACCGACGACGGTGTCGCCGAGCTGCGATCACTCATCACCGATCACTCGAGATGGGAGGTGATCGTTCGGGGCTTCGCCGACAACGGGCTGATCGCGCCACTGCAGGTCGACGGTGGCGGGTGTTCGTGGCCCGGCTCGGGCCGGAGGATTGCGGTCCGCTTCAACCGATGGTGAGCGGTTCGGCTGCTGATGTCGTCAGCAGAGCGCTGCTCGATCGCGGGGGTTCGACAGGACAGCCGGTCGACGCCGGCGGGCTGGCCGAGAGCCGGGTCATGCGGCCCCGGCAGCCTCCCGCCGGCGTTGTTGGCCGGCCGCGTCCCGTGGACCGCCGCCGCGCCGTCCGGGTGGCGGACTTGGAACGGCGGAATGCGCTGACGAAGGAACGGTCCGCCGTCTCGACGGCGAAAAGTACGCTCGGCTCGTGGGCTGGACCCGGACGGGGCGGACGGTCGACTCGATGTCGTCGTTCGAGTCCTGGTTCCCCCGGTTGCTGCCGTTCGCCTACAACGTCGGCTACCGGTTCCGGCCGGGTGACCGATCGTTCGCCGAGGACGTCGCGCAGGAGTCGCTGACGCGTGCCTACGCGGTGTGGTCGCGCCTCCACGACCACCCGAACCTGGAGGCGTGGGTGACGACGACGGCCTTCCACGTGGCGTTGGAGCTGTCCAGGCAGAGCCAGCGGGCGGGCCGGCCGAACGCCACCGCACCGGTGGCGGCCGTGCCCGGTGAGGAGCAGCGGGTCGCCGAGGCCGACGAGCTGGCCAAGGCGATGGAGCGGTTGTCGTCGCGACAGCAGGAAGTGCTGGTGTGGCGCTACTACTTCGACATGAGCGTCCGCGAGACGGCGCAGCGGATGGGGCTGACCGACTCGAAGGTGAAGGACGCCACCCACGAGGCGACGTCCAAGCTCGGCCGGGTGCTCAAGCGGGAGGGGGCGCAGCCGTGAGCTCATGGCACGACGACCTCCCGCCGATCCCGGCCGACCGCATCCGCAGGGACGTGATCCGTGACGGCGACCTCCGGCGAGCGCAGCTGCGAGCTCGACGGCGCGAGACGCTGACGTTCGCCGGGGTCGGTGCGCTCGCGGTGGCGATCGTCGGGGTCATCGCCCTCGCCGTCGTGACCGGCCCGCAGCAGGGCGACGACGACGACGATGCGGCGTCCGTGACCGAGAGTGGAGCCGACGCAACGGAGGCACCGGCAGGGACCGCACCGGCGGCGACCACCGGCGACACGGAGGCCGCCACCGACACGACGTCAGCCGCTGGCGCCGAGACGACGGCGGCCGAGGCGACCGAGACCACGTCGGCGGAGGCCGAGACCGAGACACCGCAGCGGGTACTCCGCCGGCGGTGCCGGACCACACCACGATCGGCGGCAGCGTCACCTACGACGGCGTGCTGCCGGGGCTGCTGCCGATCAGCGCTCGCGGTCCGCGTCAACGAGTCGATCATCTTCGAGGCGCCGGCGAGCGGCACCCCGTGCGGACCGACGACCGTCTCCGTGTCCTACGAGCGGTTCGACCCGATCCCCGACATCCCGATCGTCCACTGGCGGGTGGCCGGCGTGAGCGGTGAGGCGCCGATGACGATCGGCGATCGCCCGACGCTGGCGCTGGCCACGGTCGGACCGTTCCCGGCCGAGACGCTCGACGCCGGCGTCGCCCACGAGCTGCTGATCTTCATCACGACGTCGGGCGAGGCCGAGGTGCTGCGCGCGCCGATCGTCGTGCTGCGCGACTGCGGCTGAGTCGAACGCGCGACGTCGCACCCAACCTTTCCCGCCCCTCGCGTCATGGAAGGGGGCACAGCCGAACCGACCCCGTTGGTGGTCCGCTCGGCGACGAGCAGCGTGGGTTCCCGGAGGGAGTGAGTGATGTCGATCACGCCGTTGATGCCGCGCGCCCGCCATTCGGAGCGGGTGCTCCCCGAGCCGCCGGACACGGTCGCGCCGAGGGTGTTCGATCCATCGTTGCGGGCCGATCGTGAGGCGCTCCATCGCCTGCGGTCGTCCGGTCAGGTCACGCGGACGGTCGACCTGCTCCCCGATCTGCTCGACGAGCTGGCGACGCTGCGGACACCGGCTGCGCCCTCCACGGGCGCCGGCTGCTGGGTCTTCTACCCGTGGTCGGGCCGGCTCGTCCGGACGTTGCGCGCCGACCTGTGGCGGACGTTGCGCTCGGATCGCAACCGCTACAAGCTGACGACCTCGGAGCAGCATCGTCTGCAGGGGGCGACGGTCGCCGTGGCCGGGCTCTCGGTCGGCGCCGCCGTGGTCCACGTGATGGCGCTGGAAGGCACCGGCGGCACGCTCCGGCTGGCGGACGCGGACGTGCTCGCCGGCTCCAACTGCAACCGGGTGCGGGCGTCGATGTGGGATCTCGGTCAAGCGAAGGCGGTGCTCGCCGCCCGGATGGTGTGGGAGCTCGACCCGTTCCGCTCGGTCGAGCGTGATGCAGGAGCCGGTCGGACCGGCCAACGTCGGCACGGTTCCTCGACGGCGTGGACGTCGTCGTCGAGGAGTGCGACGACTTCGCCGCCAAGGTGCTCATCCGGCGAGAGGCGCGGCGCCGCGGACTGCCGGTCGTGATGGCGACGTCGGAGGGCGGCCTGCTCGACGTCGAGCGGTTCGACGTCGAGCCGGCGCGACCGTTGTTCCACGGGCTGGCGCCGCAGCTCGAGTCGACCGACCTGGCGAGCGTCTCGGCCGACGAGCGCATCGGTCTAGCGCTGCAGATCATCGGCCCGGAGCACCTGTCCGACCGTTCGGCGGCGTCGATGATCGAGCTCGACCGCACCGTGTCCTCGTGGCCGCAGCTCGCCGGCGACGTCGTCGCCGGCGGCGCCCACGCCGCCGTCGCCGTCCGCCGCATCCTGCTCGGTCAGCCGTGCCCGTCCGGCCGCTACCACCTCGACGTCGACCGTGTGCTGGCGTCCGGGCCGGCCGACGGCGACTCCGTCGCCGACCGCGGCCGGAGCCACGGCCGCGGCCGCCGAACGGCGACCGACGGTCGACCCGTTCGTCGAGCAGATGGTCGTGGCGGCGACGGCCGCACCGTCGGCCGGCAACGCGCAGCCGTGGCGGTTCGGGTGGGACGGCCGTCGTCTCCGGATCTGGCCTCGATCGTGAGCGGGCCACGAGCTCGATCGACCCGGAGTGCGCCGGCGGCTGGGTGGCGGTGGGTGCGGCGTGCGAGAACATCGCCATCGCCGCCGTCCACCACGGTCGACCGGCGCGGTTCGAGTGGTTCCCCGACGGACGACGATCCGGATCTGGCGGCCGTGGTCTCGTTCCCGGCGAGCGGCGGCGGCCCGTCGAGCGACGACACGCGGCTGTTCGCGGTGCTGCATCGACGCTGCACCGACCGCACCGCCGGCGGGTCGTCCCCACTCACCGGTGCCGACGAGGGCGCGTTGCGAGCCGCCGCGGCCGTGCACGGCGCCACGCTCCACGTCGTCGACGATCGGGCGGCGATCGACGCGCTTCGGCGCGCTGCTCGGCGCCTCGGACCGCCTCCGCCTGCTCGACCCGGCCCTCCACCGAGAGCTCGTCGGCGAGCTGCGCTGGACGCACGCCGCCGCGACGACGACGGGCGACGGCATCGAGGTCGCGTCACTCGGACTCGACCGCAGCGGCGTCGCGGCGCTGCGGCTGCTGACGCGGCCGGCGGTTGCCGCGTTCCTCGCCGAGCACGACCTCGGCGGCCGCCTCACCGAGGTCCAGCGTCCGAGCGTGTCGGCCACCAGCGCGCTGGCGCTCGTCGCGGTCGACGGCGACACGCCCGCCGATCGCGTGCGCGGCGGGCGGGCGGTCCAGCGGATGTGGCTGGAGGCCACGGCCCGGCGACTCGCCGTGCAACCGGTGACGCCGCTGACGTTGTTCGGGCCGTCGAAGGAGCGCGACGCCTGGCTGGCCGCCCTGTTCGACGTCGGCGACGCCGCTCCGATCCTCATCCTGCGCCTGCACCGGGGATCGGGCGTTCCGCCCGGTGCGCGCCTGCCGGCGCCCTGTCCACGACGTCCTGCACACCGAGGAGACGACATGACCACCGACCTGGCCATCACGCGCCAGCTGCTCGTCCGCCGCGCCCGGTCGGCTGCCGAGGTCGACGCCGTGCTGCTGGGACGCCACCGCGTCTACAGCGAGGACCACGACTTCTTCGAGCCGACCGCCGACGGCCGCATCCACGATCGCTTCGACACGTACCCGGACACCACCGTCCACCTCGTCGCCGAGCTCGACGGGGGCATCGTCGGAGGCGTTCGCTACTGCATCGACGACGGCGGTGTCGGCCTGCCGGTGGACGAGGTCTTCGACTTCTCGGCCCACGTCCGGCCGCGCGACCTGCTGGTCGTGCGGCAGCATGCTGTTCGTCGCTCGGCGACGCCGAGCGGCGTGGGATCGCGACCTGGCTGATCCTCGGCGGCGAGACGTGGGCGGCCGAGCTCGAGGCGTCGGTGATGGTCGGGTATCGTCAACCCGGCGATCACCCGCCTGTTCGGCCGGCTCGGCTACAACCCGGTGGCCGTCCGGTCAGCGCCGCCCGAACGGCCTGCCCGTTCGTGCCCGTCGTCAAGCGCTTGGGCCAGGCGCGGTCGGCGGCCCCGACGTGGATCGACGTCCGATGAGCGCCGGCGACGCCCTCCCGCTCGTCATCAACGGGCACGACCTCACGATCACCGACGTCGCCCGCGTCGCACGGCACTCGTTGCAGGTGCAACTGAGTCGCGACACACGCGTCGACGGCGGCGGTCGAGGACTCGTGCGCCTACCTCCGGGACGCGGTCGCGGCCGGCGCCCGCATCTATGGCGTCACGACCGGATACGGAGCGATGGCCGACGTCGAGGTCGACGCCCGAGGACGTCGCCGACCTGCAGACGAACCTCGTCTGGCACCTCACGGCCGGGACCGGTCGCCGGCTGGGCCGGGACGAGGTGCGCGCCGCGATGCTGATCCGCGCCAACTCGCACCTCCGCGGCGCCTCCGGGATCGGTCTCGAGCTCGTGCGGCGGCTGGAGACGTTCCTCAACGCCGACGTCACGCCGCACGTGCGTGAGTTCGGCTCGATCGGCGCCAGCGGCGACCTCGTGCCGCTGGCGTCGATCACCGGAGCGCTCATCGGCCTCGATCCGCACCTTCCGCGTCGACTTCCGCGGGGAGGACGTCGACGCCCTGACCGCGCTGGACCGGCTGGGGCTCCGGCCGTCTGCGGCTCGGACCCAAGGAGGGCCTGGCGATGGTCAACGGGACGGCCGCGACGTCCGGCATCGCGGCGCTGTGCGTTCACGATGCGCGGTCGCAGCTGGCGGTCGCGCTCGGCGTGCACGCGCTGGCGATCCAGGCGTTGCGGGCGAGCGTCCAGCCGTTCGACGGGTACATCCACCGCCACAAGCCGCATCCCGGGCAGCAGTGGACGGCGCAGACCATGCGCACCCTGCTCGCCGGCTCCCGCCTGACGCGCGACGACGGCGATCGGGGACGCCGCGAGCGGACCTCGGGGCCGGTCCAGGACCGCTACTCCGTGCGCTGCCTCCCCCAGTTCGTCGGACCCATCGTCGACGGCTTCTCGACGATCGCCCGGCAGGTCGAGACGGAGATCAACTCGACCACCGACAACCCGCTGATCGACGTCGAGGGCGACGCCATCCATCACGGCGGGAACTTCCTCGCCCAGTACGTCGGGCTCGCCATGGACCAGCTGCGCCACCACATCGGCCTGCTCGCCAAGCACCTCGACGCGCAGATCGCCGTGCTCGTGACGCCGGCGTTCAGCGGTGGCCTCCCGCCGTCGCTGGTCGGCAACACCGCCCGCCGGGTGAACATGGGCCTCAAGGGCCTGCAGATCAGCGCCAACTCGATCATGCCGTTGCTCGGCTTCCTGGGTCAGCCGTTGGTCGACCGGTTCCCGACCCATGCCGAGCAGTTCAACCAGAACGTCAACAGCCTCGGCTTCGGCGCCGCCGGCCTGGCCCGCGAGTCGGTCCGCACGCTTCCGCCACTACCTCGCCATCGCGCTCCTCTTCGGCCTGCAGGCCGTCGACCTGCGGACGGCCGATGGTCGAGGGTCACTACGACGCCAGGTCGCGCCCTCTCGCCGGCGACGGTGCCGCTGTACGAGGCCGCCCGGGAGGTCGCTCGGCCGGCCGCCCGACCGCCACCGCAGCCTGATCTGGGACAACCAGGGCCAGGCCTTGGACGAGCTGGTCGACCGGCTCGTCGACGACCTGGACAGCGAGGGCCGCATCGCCGCCGCGGTGGCGCCGTTCCGCCCGATCGACCTCGGCGTGCGTCCGGCATCGTGACGTACGATGTGCCGTGCTGCTCGAGTGGCCGCTGGTGGGCCGGCGCGACGAGCTGGAGCTCGTCGAGCAGGCGCTCGCCCGGACCAGCTCGGCGGGCGTCGTGCTGGCGGGAGCGCCGGGGGTCGGCAAGACACGGCTGGCCGAGGAGCTGCTGCGACGGGCCGCGGCTGCCGGTCGCGCGACGGCGTGGGTGCGGGCGACCCGCTCGGCGAGCGCGATCCCGTTCGGGGCGTTCGCCCATCTCCTCCCGGGTGAGCTCCGGGCGGTCGGTCCGGTCAACCTCCTGCGGCTCGCCGGTGACGTCGTCACCGGCGGCGCGGCGGACGGCCCGCTCGTGCTCGGCGTCGACGACGCCCACCTGCTCGATCCCTCGTCGGCTGCGCTGGTGCGCCACCTCGGCGGGTCGGACGGCTGCTTCGTCGTCGTCACGGTGCGCAGCAGGGAGCCGGTGCCGGACGCCATCGTCAGCTTGTGGAAGGACGGGCCGCTCGAGCGGATCGAGGTGCCGTCGCTCACGGCCGGCGAGGTGGCCGAGCTGCTGCCGGCCGTGTTGGGTGGCCGGGTCGACGGTGCGACCGTGCACCGGCTGTGGGAGGCCAGCCGTGGCAACGCGCTGTACCTCCGCGAGCTCGTGCGCGGCGGGGTCGAGTCCGGCGCGCTCGCCGCGGCGCACGGGTTGTGGCGGTGGCAGGGTCCGTCGCTCGCCAGCCCGAGGTTGGCCGAGCTCGTCGAGGCACGGCTCGGCGACCTGGACGTGCCGGCGCGGCGCGGCGCTGGAGATCGTCGCCCAGGCCGAGCCGCTGGAAGCCGCGTTCCTCGATGCCCTGACCGACGCCGCCGACCGCGAGGTGCTGGAGCGCCGCGGGCTGCTCGAGACGACGCTGCAGCGACCGGCGCCGGACCGTGCGGGTCTCGCATCCGTTGTACGCCGAGGCGCTGCGGGCGACCACGCCGCCGTCACGATCGCTGGTCATCTGGCGCCAGCTCGCCGACCTGCTCGCGGCGAGCGGGGCGCGGCGGGCCGGCGACCTGCTGCGACTGGCGACGTGGCGACTGGAGGCCGGCGACGCCGAGGATGCCACCTTGTTCTCGGCCGCCGCCCGCCAGGCCGTCGGCCTGCAGGACTTCCGGCTGGCCGAACGGCTGGCCCGGGCGGCCATCGGCTCGGGCGCCGACTTCGACGCCCAGGTCGTGCTCGCCAACGCGCTGATCGGCCTGGGACGGGGCGCCGAAGCCGAGACGCTGCTCGCCGACCTCGAACGTCGACGCCGTCGACGACGGGCAGCGCGCCCAGGCGGCGCTCCGTCGCAGCGACAACCTGCCTCGGCAGCCTCGGTGACGGCGTCGCCGCGCGCGCCGTGCTGACCGGCGCGCTCGGCGTGGTGTCGACGTCGCCCTGGCGGGAGAGCCTGCTGGCCGCGAGCGCCAGGCTGGAGCTGTTCGGCGGCGACGCGCGACGAGCGGTCGAGATGGTCGCCGAGATCCTGGAGCGACCGGAGCTCGACCACGACCTGCTTGGTCGAGGTGTGGCCCCTCGGCGCCCTCGGGCGGATCGTGAGCGGGCGCCCGCACGCCGCGCTGGAGTTCTGCGACCGGCTGATCCCGCTCGCCGAGCACGGCTCGGGCGGGCAGCACGGTGCGCTGGCACCCGATCTCGTCGCCCACAACCGGTGCGCGGCCGCGTTGGTCAGCGGCCGGATCTCCGACGCCGACCGCTGGTCGCGGGACCGCCTCCAACGGAGCACGACGAGCGGAGTCGACGCGGCACGTGGCGTCGATGCCTTCACCCGCGGGTGGACGCTGCGGGTGATCGGCCGGATCCGCTCCGCGGTCGAGGTCCTCGAGGAGGCCGTCGGCGTGCTCCGCGAGATCGACTTCTACCGCCACCGCTCCGCATGCCTCGGCGAGCTGGCCCACTGCCATGCCCTGTTGGGCGACATCGAGGCCGCCGAGCGGGCGCTCGTCGAGGCTGACGCATCGACGGTCGCGTCGTTCGTCATGGACCACTTCTTCGTCGACGGTGCGCGGGCGTGGTTGGCCCACGCACGCGGCGAGCACTCCCGGGGCAGGGAGATCGCACGCGGCTGCGCCGAGCGCTGCACCGAGTACGGCCAGCTCGTGTTCGCCGCCTTCGCCTGGCACGACGTCGCGCGGATGGGCGATCCGCGAGGCCGCCGCCCGGGAGCTGAGGACGATCGCCCCCGGGATCGAAGGCGCGCTGATCCCGAGCTTCGTCGCGCACGCGACCGCGCTGGCGGCCGGCGACGGCGACGGTCTCGATCGCGTGGCCTCGGCGTTCGAGCAGATGGGGGCGATCCTGTACGCGGCCGAGGCGGCTGCCGCCGCCGCTGCGCACTTCCGGCGCGACGGGCGGACGGGCAGCGCCCTCACGGCGGCCAGCCGGGCGCGGGTGCTCGTCGAGCGGTGCGAGGGCGTGCGCACCCCGGCCGTCGACGCCCTCGACGCGTCGCTCCCGCTCACTCGCACGGGAGCGGGAGGTCGCCGTGCTCGCGGCGCGTGGCCTGACGAACCGGCAGATCGCCGCCCACCTCGTCGTCTCGGTGCGGACCGTCGACAACCACCTCCACAGCGCCTACGCCAAGCTCGGCGTCGCCCACCGCCACGAGCTGGCGGGGATCGTCCTGCCCGGTTCGTGACGCCGGGCTGAGCATCGACCGCCCCGCCGGCGGGTCGAATTGAGTACGGCGGTGCTCAGGCGGGCGACGGGCGGAGCCTTCACGATGGCCTGAGATCGGCTCGGTCGCCGGCGTGCGCCACCCGCCGGCGACCGGCCCAGCCGGAGGGAGCCCCGCCATGCCCGCACCCCTCAGCTTCCACGCGCTCGCCCGGGTGTCGATGGTGGCGGTCGCGGTCGGTGGACCGCTCGTCGATGGCAGCTGTGACGCTGCGGATCGGTCCGCCGGCACGCCCGAGGTGATCGTGTTCAACGACAACGGTGCGTGGTCGTGGTTCGAGGACGAGCGGGCCGTCGTCGACGCGGCCGGCGGGAAGCTGCTCGTGAGCTCGGTCGCCAACGCGGCTGGAACCGGCGGGTCGTCGCGCGACGGCAACGTCGAGGTCGTCGCCTACGACCTCGCCACCGGCGCCGTCGAACGCGCCGTCCTGCATCCGGCGCTGCAAGCCGACGACCACAACTCGGCCGCCCTCTACGTCCGTCCCGACGGCCGCTATGTCGCGATGTACTCGAAGCACGCGACCGACCGGCTCAGCCGCTGGCGGGTCACGGACCGTCCGGGCGACGTCACTGCGTGGGAGCCGGAAGCGACGCCTCGACCACGGCGCGCCGGCGACGTACTCGAACCTCTACCCCCTCGGGCGACGGCGACCGGCTGTACAGCTTCGCCCGGGCCGCCGGGCGCGATCCCCACCTCCTCGTCTCCGACGACAGGGGCATCGACCTGGCGCTCGGTGGTCGCCTGCTCGACGGGCCCGGGCGCCCGTACGTCCGCTACGCCGACCGACGGCGCCGGCCGGATCCACCTCGTCACCACCGACCAGCACCCGGCCGACTACGCCAACCGCATCTACCACGGCGTCGTCGTCGACGGTCGGCTGCTGCGCTCGGACGGCACCGTCGTCGATGCCGACGTGTTCGACCCCCACGCCGCGGCGCCGCAGCGGCTCACCGAGGTGCACCGCGGCACCGACCGCGACCACGCCTGGACGATCGACCTGGCCGTCGACGACCGGGGACGCCCGTCCGCCGTCTTCTCGGTGTCCACCGAGCCGGGCGGCGCGCGGCAGCAGGCGACCGGCGTCGCCGGCACCCACCGCTACTACTACGCCCGATACGACGGCACCGACCTGGTCCGTCCACTTCCTCGCCCACGCCGGACCGCGAGCTGTACCGCGACGAGCCCTTCTACACCGGCCTGGTCGCCCTCCACCCGCACGACCCGCGACCGCGTGTTCGTGTCCACCGACGTGCACCCTGCCACCGGCCGCCCGCTCGTGAGCGCCGCCGACGGTCGCCGGCACCACGAGCTGTTCGAAGGCGAAGACGACCGATGGCGGCGCGACGTGGCGGTGGCGACCCATCACCGCCGACTCGACCGTCGACAACATCCGCCCGATCGTGCCCGTCTGGGACTCGCGCCACACCGCGCTGCTGTGGCTGCGCGGCACCTACACCACGTACCAGGACTACGACCTCGACGTCGTCGGAATCATCACGCCCGACGCATTTGAGTAGCCACCTACTCAGGCCGAGCGGGCGCGAGCGTGCGCACGTTGGGACCGCACGTCGCACTCGATGAATGGGAGGCGAGAATGCGGATGTCAGCAGTCGGGGTTGTGAGCGTGCTGGCCGTGTCGGCAATCGGGCTCGGAGCACATGGACAGGCGACCGCGTCGGGCACCACGCAGGTGGTGCACTTCTCCGGGCAGTCCGCGTCGGCAGTCCTGACGGACTGCGTCCTCGTACCGGGCACGCGGTGCCGGGCCGTCTCCGTGAACGTGTTCGAACGGCGGGTGCACCCCGACCAGCAGTCCCCGGAGGGTCCGGGCGTCCTCGTCACCCTGTTCGACGTCACCATCGTCGCCGCCGAGCCACCCACGTTCGTCGCCGAGGAGGTCGGCCGCGGCGTCGGCGACGACGTCACCGTGAGGATCCCCCACGGCCTGCCGCACGGCACCGCCATCGCGCGGAACGTCGCGTTGGAGCGATGCGACTTCACCGGGCCCGGTCGGCGTGTGCGAGCCGGCGGGTTCGGTCAGCGTCGAGGTGCGATGGGACGCCTCCGGGCCGGCCACGACGTCCCGGTTCCACGAGATGTTCGCCGACCCGTTCGCGCGATTCAACGATCGCGGGGCGAGCACGTCGCGGCCGGCCGACGCGTCCGGGACACTGGACGGCAGCGCGGTCGACGACTCCGCGCTGTTCCCGTCCCAGCTGTCCACCAGCCAGTTCGGCTCGGTCAGCCGGTCCGGCCCGCTCGCGATGTCGACCGCGCGACCGCAGCGGCCGTCGCCACCGCCGCGTCCGTTGCCCACACGACGGAGTCGTCGGCGAGCGCGGCCCTGTCGAACTGCCCGCCGGCACCGCCGACGGGGACGGTCTGCGACGGCGTGCTGGTGTCCGCCTTCTCGCTCGTCGAGCGCGGCGCACCGGCGTCCACCGGGCGCGTCAGCGTGTCGGCGTCCTTCTTCGAGCTGACGGCTACGCCGGGTGGCTTCATCCCCCGCTTCGTGGGGTCGGGCTCCGACGGGTCGGCGACGTTCGAGGTCGACGCCGACCTGCTCGGCGCGACCGCCGACGCCTCGATCCCGCTGGAGCGCTGCGACGAGCTCGGCTGCGTCGTGACCGAGACACGGGCCCTGCACACGACATGGACCGGTGAAGGCGACATCCGACCATTCCGCTTCCACTCCCAGTTCGCCTTTGACGGCGAGCACGGGAACACCGTCGGCCACGGGGCGTCCCGTGCCGCGGCCGCCGCCGGCGCCGTGGACGGAGCCCCGTTCACCGCCTTCCCCCTGATCGGCGCCAGCCTCCAGCGTGTGACCATCAACGGCTCGGCACCGAGCGACGCCCCGACGGGTTGAGCGGCGCGTGAGAGCGCCTCGACCGCCAATCGGGTCGCGACATCCGCCTCGACGATCGGCTCGATGCCGGTCGCGCGTGCGATCATCCGGCCCGCGCGTGTCCTGCTCGTGAGCGATCTGCACTACGACCTGCGCAAGCTCGACTGGGTGCTGGCGCAGGCCGCCGACGTCGACCTGCTTGTCCACGCCGTAGACGTGCTCGACGCCGGCTCGCCCGTGCCGCTCGGCGCCCAGATCGGCGTCCTCCTGGAGTACCTCGAGCGCTGCGCCCGCCAGAGCGCCGTCGTCGTCTGCTCCGGGTACCACGACCTCGACCGCCGTACGGCGACCGGCGAGAAAGGCGACGGCATGGATCGTCGAAGCCCGCGCCGGCGGCGTCGTCGTCGACGGTGATTCGACCCAGGTGGGCGGCTGGACCGTGACCTCGTGCGTGTGGTGGCAGGGCCCGTCCATCCTTAGGGGCTGGCCCGCGACGACCTGTTCACGGTGGTCAGCGAGCAGTTCCTCACCGACACCGCCGACTACGCCGACCTCGTCGTGCCGGCGACGACGCAGCTCGAGCAGTTCGACTTGATGTTCTCGTGGGGCCACTTCTACCTCAGCTTGAACCAGCCGGCCATCGAGCCGCTCGGTGACGCGGTCCCGAACGTCGAGTTGTTCCGCCGGCTGTCGGCGCGGATGGGCTTGGACATCGACTGGTACCGCCTCAGCGACGAGGAAATGGCGTCGGCGTCGCTCGACTGGTCGCATCCCAACCTTGCCGGGATCACCCTGGATCTTCTCAAGGAGAAGGGATGGGCACGGCTCAAGCTGCCTGGTCCCGACGAGTACTGCCCGCACGCCGACGGCAACTTCCCGACGCCATCGGGCAAGGTGGAGCTGCGGTCATTGCTGGCCGAACAGGTTGGCAGCATCGTGCTGCCAGTGTTCCGCGAGGGCTCCAACGAGTTCCAGGTGGGCGGCGAGATCGACCCGTTGCCCCACTATGTCGCTCCCCTCGAAGACGAACAGGGCGGCCCGTACCCACTGTTCTTCCCGTCGCCGAAGGCGCACGCGTCCTTGAACTCGCAGTACGGCAACGCCAACCGGCAGCGCCGGGTGCAAGGCGACGAGCAGTGGTGCTGATCAACTCCCACGACGCCGAGCAGCGCGGCATCGACGACGGCGACGACGTGCGCATCTTCAACGAGCACGGCGAGATCCGTGCCGTGGCCCGTGTCGGCACACACGGCGACGTGGCGCCCGGCGTCGTCGTCTGCCCGCTCGGACATTGGGTCAAGACGACGCCGGGAGGCTCCACCCCGAACCGGATCACCCGTCGCCCACTCACCGATCTCGGCAACGGCCCCACGTTCTCCGACACACGGGTCGACGTGGCACCGTTGAACGGCGCGGCCGTGACCGCCCAGCCGAGATCGTCATCGAGGACACCCCTGCGACCGCCGCCACCCCGCCACCGAACGACGCGCCCGAACGCCGCCGCTCACGCCCGCCGACCCCGCCCAGAACGCATCACTGCGCAGCGGCTGGTTTGCGTTTGATGGCGAGGATGCATTCCGCTGGTGCGGGTCGAGTTCGAGGATGAAGTTCTGGGCGCATCGGATCGGCCGGTCACGTGGGCGGAACCAGGTCGAGAAGCCGGTTGCCGGATGGGTCGCGGCCGGTCAGGGGCCACGCCAGATCCGCTCAAGTGTTCGCAGGGGTACCATCTGGACGCCTGGCGACGACGCCGGTTGTTGATGCCCACAGCAGTCCCACGGACAGCGCGGCTTGGAGGATCGATGCCTGGAACCGAAGAGATGGCCCACCGGGCCGGAGAGTTCTTCCGAGTCGCAGCCGGTTTCAGCTTCGAGGACGCCGAGCCGCAAAGACTCCGCTATCACCTGCTGAGGCTGACTGTCGTCGGTCTGACGAAGGAAGACGTAGCAGACCTGGGTGAGCTGGGCCGCCTCGCGTTCCAGGACTCCGATGTGCAGAAGCAGGCGACCAAGATCAAGCAGCGGGTCGACGCGAGTCCCCTCGCGTTTGCGATCGCTGACATCGTTGAGCAGGCGGGTGACGTACTTGGTGGGCGGGTCAGCCCAAAGACAGTCATGTTCGGAGCGGTGCTGGGCGCCTACACGTCGCTCGGCGGAGCGAGCGACGTGCCTGAGTCGTCCGTTGCGACGCTCGGTGCCATCGGCGGGGCGGTTGCCGTATCGACCAGCACCTTCGTGGCCGACAACATCAGTCGGAAGTCATGGTTCGAGTATCTACGAATGGACGAGTAGACCGTCTGGGCCGCTCGCCGTTCGGGAGGGCACAAGCGGTGCTCGCGCTCGCATGCCAGGCGTCACTCAGACGCCCGCCCAAGCTGTTGGCCGTGGAACGAAGCAGCCAGTCTCCGCTAATGCGGTTGAGGGAAGTGTCCGAATTCGACCTCGGTGACGAGTTCAGTCGCGCCGGCGCTCACGCCGGGTCCCGATTCGGCATTTCATCCTCGACCGACATCGAGCTCGCGACGTCGCCCGCGTGGATGCAGGCAAGGTGTGGCGGTGTCTGGCGCCGAGTAGTGGGTGCGTCCGATTGGATCGGTTCGCTCGCCGCTGGTCGACTTCGCTGCTGCGCCGAAGCAGGGCGATGAGGGAGCGCCGGAGGCCGAACTGGTCTTCGCCGCCGAGTTTGTCGAAGGGCTCAAGACCTCCGCGTCGGCGAGGTGATTCTGGTCTCGACTTGGCTCGATCGCGCCGACATGTGATGTGCTCGTCGTGCGCCCTCGAGACGACGTGACGCGGCCGCGACAGGGCGCGTTCAGCACGAGATCGGCTGATCGTCCCAAGCCCGTTGTATCCACCGCGTCGACATCACGGGGATCGATCGTCTCGACCGTGAGGGTCAGCAACCTCGAGGCCGGAACGCCCAGTCAATGTGGACCGGGGCGCGCATCGAACCGCGCCGGTGACGTTCGGTAGCGCGGACTTCCGGCGGGAGCGGACGCGGTCCGCTCGACATTGTCCCCGATGTTCTCGGACACGGTGACTTCAACGGCGCTGTCAATGCGCATCGCCAGGCGCCCGAGATGTTCATGATGAGCGACCTACCGGCAGCGGACGTAGCAACCGGCGAACAGTCGTACCATTCGGTTGTGTACCTGTGGTTCGAGAACGTTTGGGACAGGGGGGACCTTCCCCTACTGGTGTGCTTTGCTGCCTTCGTCGTCACCTTCATCACGACCCGCGCCATTACGCGCATGATCAGGTCGGGACGCGGCCCGTTCAAGAACAACGTCTCCGCGAGCGGTGTCCATGTCCACCACGCAGTTCCCGGTGTCTTCCTCCTGGTTGTCGGAGCGTTCACTGCCATCGTCGTCGACCTCGACTCGCCGTGGTCCATCGTCGCCGGCCTCTTCGTTGGTATCGGCACGTCGCTGCTGCTCGACGAGTTCGCCCTCATCCTTCACCTCGAGGACGTGTACTGGACGGATAAGGGCCGCATCTCGGTCGAGATCGCGAGCTTGGCCGTCGCCTGCCTTGGGCTGATGCTCATCGGTGCCAACCCGTTGGGGATCCTCGACGAGGAGGATCAGAACGTGACCGTGATCGGGGTCGTGGTCACCATCACGCTGCACCTGGCGTTCATCCTCATCTGCCTGCTGAAGGGCAAGTACCGGATCGCGCTGCTTGGGATCTTCATCCCGCCGCTGGCATTGATCGGTGCGATCCGGCTCGCCCTGCCGACATCACGCTGGGCGCGGCGCTGGTACTCGCCGAGAAGGCTGGCCCGTGCCCGAGCGCGGGCAGCCGAGCACGCTGCCCGGTGGGAACCGATCATGAGGGCGGCCGGCTACGCCGCTGCCGGCAAGCCGACAGAACCCGAATTCAGGGTGCCACCGACCGCCACCGAGAAACCACCGTGGTCCGCTGGATGATGGTCGAGGGACGGCGATTGTCTCGGCTCGGGATCTCGTCATCACGCGGCTCGATACGACCACCATTCAACCGCGCTGTAACCTCGGCCTGGCGACCGGCATCGAGGTGCCGAACGCGGCGCCCGCCGGCAGCCGATAACGCCAGCGCGATAAGCCGCTCGGACGCCAGGTGTGTCCGCTCGACTTCGGCCCCTGACCGAGCGCGCCATAACGACACCCGTGCGAGTCGTTGGATCGCCTGGTGCCTCGCGGCGAACGAGCGCGACGATGACTCCGGCATACGCCCAGGTTCGGCGGTAGGTGCGCACGACGCGAACCTGCTGGCCGCGGCGCTGACCGGATCCAGCGGCTCGCCGCAAGGGCGGTCACCGCACCGAACGGCAGCACCGAACGACAACACCGAATCTCGGGCTGACGCGTTACGGAGGCCGCCCAGAACGGCATGTGCGGCGCGGTTTGGGTTCGGGACGGTGTCCGACGCCCGGTAGAGGGCGTTAGCGGTGTGGCAAGTCGCGCTACGGTCGGCGTCGATCGGCCGGTTGGTCCTCGATTCCTCGTCGAAGTGGTGGCTCATCCTGAGGTCGGCGGGCTGCGTAGAAGGTAGGCAGCGACGGCAGTGATGTCGTCGATCTTGGCTCGCGGGTGACCGCTCTGGTGGCTGCGGGCATACGCCGCGTCGACCAGCCGATGCGCCGTGGAGACCGGGTCGTTCACATCGCCGTGAAGCAGCCGGCGCAGCTCGGAGAAGGTGAGATTGTCGGTGACGCCGTCGGACACGGCGAGCAGCACGTCGCCGTCCTCCGCCGGAACCTCCCACAGATGTGGGGAGGCGAGTCGTTCGCCGAGCACGTGGTCCATCACGTGGCGTTGCTCGAAGTAGGTGTACTCGAGCAATCCCGTCGGCACGTCGACCTCGCTGAGGCGGAGCTGGAGATCCCAGTCCGAGCCGAAGGGGGAGTCGTCCAGCGTGCACTGGTGGAGCACGCCGGCGGTCGTGTACCGGTAGACCCGGCTGTCACCGATGTTGCAGATCAGGGCGGTCGCTCGGCCATCGACGGCGTTGCACACCTTGACCACCGACGCCGTGGTGAAGCCGTTCTCGAGCGTCGCCGCGATCAGCGTGCCGGCGCCGCCCACGGTCGCGAGGAGGAACGCTCGCTCGACTGCGCAATCGTCGCCCTGACCGTGCTCGTGGTAAGCGGCTCGGATTGCCTCGGCGGCCAGCGCGGCAGCCTCGGCTCCCTGCGCCGTCGCGCCCAGGCCGTCGAAGACGCCGAACAGAAGGTGGCACACGTCGACGAGGTAGGCATCCTCGTTGACAGACCCCTTGGCGCGGCTGCAGCAACCAACCTCAACGCTCACGGCGCCGGCCTCATCCCGACCTTCCGTCTCGCCCTCCATCCCACGGTCGATGTGCCAGTCCCGTTTGTAGCGGCTCTGGCTGCCCGGCGCGTCGACAGCCGGGCAAGCCCGTCGTCACACCGCGAATCGCTGCCACCACCGGAGCGAAGACGCAGCGCGCACGCTCGAACAGAAGGAGAACCGCCCGCCGAGAGTAGACATGACCATCATCCCCCCTCGGCGGTACCGAACCACGCGCCCGAATGACGACCAGTCCGCCCACCGCGGCGGGTGCCGAACGGCATGAAAGTCGCTCGCCGAGGGCCGTCAGGGGGCCGGTTCGAGGCGTGGGATGCCTAGCTCGTCCGCGCACCGTTGGGTGGCTTGGAAGCTCACGCGGATCAGCTCTCGGCCGGAGGGACTCGCCCAGCTGGGCGGGCCGTCGACGAACTGCTCGGCGAGGTGGTCGATGAGCTCCGTAGTGCCGCCAGCTTCGAGCGAGCACGCACGCAGTTGCGACGCCTGGCCAGCGGGTCCTTCCTCGGGCCGTCCGAGCGCGTCGATGAGGTTGCTATCGGACAAGGTGGTGCGCCGCAGGATGGACGTGCCGGCGCAGTCGACCACCGCGTCGGCCAGGGCTCGCGCTGCCGCCGCTGTGAGCACTGTGCCGAGGTCTTCGGCGGAGTAAGCACCCTCGAAATAGGCCGCGACGTCGGCGGCCGTGACGGTGGACGACGCGGCGAGCCCGAGCGCAGCGACGAGCTCCCCGGCGATGCACGAAGCGGCCGTGGGGTCTAGATCGCCGCCATAAACGGCGATCAGCTCGTCGGCGACGGCGGCTCGCAACAATGGAGCGCCGGCTGAGGCAGAAACGGTGCCGCTTGCGCTCGCCGGTGGGAGCACGGCTCGACACCGGGCCGCTCCGGCGGTGTTGGCGGCTTCGTCGGTGAACTCGGCGTGCGAGGCGGGGTCCGCCTCGATTGCTGCGATCGTTTCGGCCACGTTCTCGAGGCCGCAGTCGATGACGGCGTCAGGGGCGCCCCTCGCTCGTAATGTCGCTTCGATGTCGGGTCTGCCGCAGCGCATCATCACGGCGGTGATGATCCCGACTTGCTCTTGGCTCTGTGGACTGTCCGCGCCGTAAACAGCGGTGAGCGCGAAGTTGTCGACCAAAGGGTCGGCGCCGAGTCTGTCGCTGACGCACGACGCGACCTCGGGAGACATGCCGAATTCGTCCTGGAACTGCGTCAAGACCTGCTCTGGTAGTTCATCGAGACCGCCACACTGGTTCACGATGTCCTTCATCGAGGCGACGAGTTCCTCGGGGGGGACTTCAGGAAGCACCTCGACCAACGCCGGCGGGTCGTCGGCGGGCAACGAACCGAAGTCGCCGTCGCCGAACTGAGCCTCCCCTTGTTCGCCGACGCATTCCAGGAACCCTTCTGGTGGCTCAATCGGCTCGAACCGTGTCGCCACCACGGTCGTCGACGCCGCGTCGCCGGAAGCGGCTTGCTCACCCGTCGAGCAGGCGAGGAAACCGCCACTCGCGAGACCACAGAAGGCGCCGAGCACCCACTCATTCGTACGACGCACGGTTCGCTCCCTCCGACACGTGGTCTGGCGACGCTAACCCGAGGACCGACGTACCTCGACGATGAGCACCTCGAAGAAACCCGCGCCGACAGGACGCGCCGCCTTCCTCGACTGGGAACAGGTCGTAGGTCTCGCCGAAGCTCACACCGAACCGCGGTCCGGGAGATAGGATTGGGCTCGAGGAGCTAGTCACCGGAGACGACGCGGACAGCTTCGGCACCTTCGTTCGAAGGTTCCCGAGCGCAGAACTGACGTTCGTCGTAGCTGGCCGAGCTGCATCGTCGAGAGACCGGCTTCGCGGACGCCGAGTTTTCGTGATTCGCCCCGACGCCCGGCAGTCGATCGGCGGATACTCGAAATGCATCCCGTCTTCTCCGGCAGCTGCTGGTCCATGGCGGAGGGCGTCACGTCCGACGTCGGCGATGGTCAACGCCCGAGTCGTCGAGCGACTCGGTTTTGGGTGCTGGGCCGCCTGCGCCTTGGCGGTATCGAGCGTCGTGTAGCGGGATCGCTGCTGGGTACAAGAAGTACGGTTGCCGAGCGCAGATCGGCGAGGGCAGGTCCACCGCGTCCGAGGACCGAGGGCCCGCCGGCCCGTGGTCATGGTTCTATCTCGTCGCAGAATCCGCCGTAGCCCGGGTCTCCGAAACGGATCCGCGCTCCGCACGTCGCGGCGACCGATTCGTAGCGGGAGCCGAGCGCCGAGATCCAGTACAGGTCGTTGCACGCGAGCATCTCGCCGGTCCCGCAGGCTTCGAGGAGCGCATCGCATCCAGTGTTGTCGCCGGACGCGATTGCGGTCAGGTCTCGGGCGCACGCGTCGTAGGCCGAGTCCATGCCTGATGTGGGCCCAGCAGTGAGACGTTCCTCTGCTGCGGCCATTGTGGACGCGAGGTCGGCCAGCACGTGGAACGCAGGCCGCTGACCGACGTCCGTCTGAACGAACGCCGCAACGGCGTCACCGAAGTAGACGAACGCAGCTGGCGTGGCTGATCGTTGCGGGATCCGGCATGCCGCGGTCACCGCCGGCATCACTGATGCCAGGATGCGGGGGTCGGCGAACGCTCGGAGGAACAGCGGGGTCGCTGCCACCACCTCGTCGATCCGTTCGGCGGTACGCGCCGCTGCACCGGTTCGGGCGGTTGCGAGGCGTTCGAACGCGCCGGCCAGCTGCCAGAGCAGCGCGGCGAACGTCTCAGCGTCCACCGCTGCCTGCGGGCTGACGTGGGCGGCCGCGATGCCTAGGCGCGACGAGAGCTCGCCCATCCGAGTCGAGAGCTGGGCGGCGTTGAGGTCGTCGGGCACAGCCGCCAGGTCGCCCAGCGAGGCGACCACCGACGAGCACGAGCCGTGGGTCGCGAGGTCCTCGGCGGCCGCCTGGTGCTCGGGCTGCACTGTCGTCGTCACGTTCGCTTCCTTGGTCGTGCTGGCGCATGCCGTGAACATCGCCGCCGCAACCACGATGCCCGCCGCCTTTCGGCGGCCGGCGGTCCAGAGCAGAGGGGAGCCGAAGGTCGGCGGCCGCACGGGTGTGATTGGTCCCTGTCGCATTGGGCCGATGGAACCTGACTCGGCCGACATCCGCCATGGCCGCGCACACAGGATCTCCTGTGCCCGCGCCCATGGTTCTCGCCACGGTCGTCTGGTTCTATCGGAGAGCATGTGGTCGCCGCCGCTCGACGCCGACGGGGGCGCCGTTGCGGCAAGCACTGCCTGTGACACACTCGCGTTCCGGGACGCGGAGCGGCGCGAGTGGAGGGCGACGATGGCGGTGGTCGAGGTGTGGGCCGGACATCGCATGGTGCGCGTGGTCACCCTCGTCGATAGCTCGTACACGATCGGTTCTGACGACGAGTCCGTCGCCATCGCGCTCGACGACCCCACGGCTTCGGGCGTGCATGCGCTGCTCGAACGGGTGGCCAGTACGTGGCTCTTGCGCGATGTGGGCTCCCGCAACGGCACACGCCTGAACGGCGAGCGTCTCACCGGTCAGTGTCGCCTGCGCAGCAGCGACGAGGTCCTCATCGGACGGACCCGTCTCGTCTTCCGGGGAGAAGCAGGTTCGCGTCGACCGCGCGACGGATGCCCTCGCAGCGCCGCCGGCGAACCTCACGAGGATGGAGCGCCGAACGCTGGTCGAGCTGTGTCGCCCGCTGCTGTCGCACAACGCCTTCCAGCCTCCGGCGTCGGTTCGCGAGATCGGCGAGCACCTGTTCATCGGCAAGAATGCCGTGCAGGCGCACCTCACGAACCTTTACAACATGTTCGGCATTCACGACGGGGCCGATCGACGCCTCGCTCTCGCGAACGAGGCGGTGCAACGAGGTGCCGTGACGATTGCTGACCTCGATGGCGCAGGGGCGGACCGAACGAGCGATGGCTGCTAACAGGCTGCTCGGGTCGCGCTACGAGGTCCTGCGCACGGTCAGCGAGGGACGCCGGGCGTCGGTGCTCCAGGCACTCGACCTTGTACACGACCGACTGGTGGCGTTGAAGGTCTACCCGGTCACGGACGAGACACGCGACGCGATGCTCGCAGAGGCGCGACTGCTCATGTCCATCACCCCGCATCCAGCACTGCCGGTCGTTCGCGGCGACCTTTTCACAGATGAGGGCGATCGCTATGTCGTCGTGATGAACTGGGTCGACGGGACCGACCTCGAGCAGTTGCTCGAGGATGAAGGCGATCCCGGCCTGCCGCTGCAGGAGGTAATGGAGAGCCTTCAGCAGGTCGCTGCTGCTCTCGATCACCTGCACGCCCACGTGCCGCCCGTCGTGCACGGCGACGTCAAGCCTGCCAACCTCATCCGGGCGGACACGGGCCATGTCGCCCTGGTCGACTTCGATATCGCCGGCGCCGACGCCGAGTCCGGTCGCGTCGGGACGATCGGCTTCGTGGCGCCGGAGGTGGCCGCCGGCGCCAAGCCAGGCCCGGAGGCGGACGTGTTCGGCCTCGCAGCGACAGCGGTCACGCTGCTCAACGGCGTGCCGCCGAACGAGGCGGTTCCGACCTACCCGGGCGTCGAGCCACCGGAAAAGGGTCACGTCGCCCGAGTGCTGCGCGCCGCCCTTGCCAGCGATCCCGCACGGAGGCCGCGCTCGGCTGGCCGGCTCGTCGCCAACCTGGGCAGCGCTCTGCGGGGTGAGCTTCCGTCGGGCGTGGTGGCGCTGCTGGCGGCGGAGGTCGCCGACTCGGGTCGGCTGTGGCGAGAGGATGCCGGCGAGATGCGGGTTGCGATGATGCGACTGCGCGACGTTCGAGACGAGGTCGTCGACCATCGCGGCGGACGTGTCGTGTCATCGATGAACGAGGGAGACCGCACGATCGCCGTCTTCCACGAGGCTTCCGCTGCCGCGCTCGCCGCACTGGACATGCACGACCGGCTTGCCGCGGAGAGGTTTCCACCTGGGTTCGACGTGCGGGTCCGGATCGCAGTCGCAGTCGGCGACGCTGTCGTCGCCGACGGTGCCTACACCGGCGCCGTGGTGGACCAGGTTCTCGGACTGCGCTCGGCGGCCGATCCCGGGACGACGATCACGTCGGAGTCCACAGGCGAGCTGCTCCTGGGGATGGTCGGCCGCGACGTCAGCATCGTCCCACTCGGTCGGATCGTGATCCCTGCACTGCCCGAGGGCACGTCCGTCTTCGGTCTCACCCGTCCAGGCGCCGAGCACACCGCAAGAACTGTCGTCGCCGAACGGGCTGACGCCCATGCCGCGTCGCCAGTCGCAATCTCGGCCGGAGTCGGCTCTGCGACCCCCCGACGCACCGTGATCGTCGACGCCCTGCAGCACTGGATGACCTTGATCCCCGTGGTCCTCGCCGGCCTCGCCGCGATCTACTTGCTGGTCCTATCTCCCGAGCTCGGCTTCGCTGCTTTGGCGGCTGCGGTGCTCGTGCTCGGAGTAGTGGCCGCGGTCGCCTCCTTCGGGTGGCTGTACCGGTTCGGTGACGCAGCCCGACAGCGACGCCGCGAGACCGACATCCGTGAACACGGGCTTGAGCGCGCCGTGAGCCGCGCCCGCCTCGAGACAAGGATCGCGCAGCTCGAGCCCGAGGTGGCCGGGAACGGCCGCCGCCTACTCGAGGGCCTGGGCGACGAGTTCGAGGCCATTTCCGATCTCCTCCGGCGCGACGCCGGGGTGCCCGCCAACCTGTCGGTTGTTCTGCCCGATCTCGCCGAGCAGACGTACCAACACGGTGTGAGCGCGGTCTCCGACGCAGTCGAGCTGTTCCAGTTCGCGGACGGGCAACAGCATCGTCGGCTCCTGATCGAGTTGCGCGACGTCGAACAGCGCCTCGCTTGGGGCCGGCACACCGATGACGTCGAGCGCTTGCGCGACGAGCAGCGGCGCGACTCTCGACGGGAACTCCTCGGCCGCCACGCCGAGGCCCACCAGCGAGCCGGTGATCTGATGTTCGAAGCGGAACGGTGCGTCGCCGCCCTCGCCGAGGCACGCGTCGAGCTGGCATCGCCCCGCAACGACGAGGTGCAGGTCGACGCCAGCCCGGTCATACACACGCTGCAGGCGACCATCCACCACGTGCGCGAGGTCCAAGATGAGCTGCGACGGCTCGGCTACTCAGGCCCGGCGCGAGTCGATGATCGAGGGAGAAATCTGATGTCCAGACACCGTCACGTCCGCGACCACTCTGCGGCAGCCGACCTGCTTTCCGCTGTCCACGCATCGCGCCTCGCACATGAACACGGCGACGTGCGCGTGTCGCTCGAGACGGCGATCAACCGGTGAAGCGCCTCGGCCTGGCAGTCGGTCTGCTCATCGTCGCGCTGGCGGGAGCCGTAGCGTGGCGACAGACGGCCAGCGACGACCGACCTCCGCTCATCGTCACGCACTGGTCGAACAGCCACCCGATGCGCGACGGCTTGCTGCCGCAGATGGCGACCGAGTTCAACGACGCCGACCACGAGACCGCGTCAGGACAGCCGATCGAGATCGACGTGGTGTCGTGCGACTCGTCCGTGCAGGTGGCCGATCTCGTCTCGCGGGTCAAGGGCACAGGCCCGGCGCAGCAGGGATGCGAGACCGACGCCGGCAGAGCCGCCGCCGACCCCACCATTGTTACTCCTCAATCGGGAGACTGGCTGGTCGATGTCAACCACCGCGCAGGGCACACGGTGATCGATCTCGAGGCCACTGAGCACATCGCCGAGACCTGGCTGGGCATCGTCACCTACCGCGCCATGGCGGAGTGCCTCGGCTGGCCGGATCGGGACCTCGGCTATGCCGACATCCTGGCCTTACGCGCCGATCCCGACGGGTGGGAGGCGCACCCCGACTGCGCCCGAGCCGAATGGGGTCGGCGTCCACTCCTCGCCTTCACCAACCCCAACACATCGACAAGCGGACGCAACGTGCTGGTGTCGCTCTACTCGATCGCCGCAGGCAAGCCGCCGGCAGACCTCACCGAGGCCGACATCGAGCGACCCGAGGTCGTCCAATACGTCAAGGACTTCCAACAGCTCGTCGACCACTACATGCCCGGCACCATCCCACTCAACACCAAGATCGTCCAAGGGCCCAGATATGGGCACTTCTTCCTCATGCCCGAGGACAACCTCGTCAGCCTGCAGCAGGGCAACGAGAAGGCCATCGCGACCGACGGCACCGAGCAGCCAGTCCCCGCGATGACCGATCTCGTGATGATCTACCCGAAAGAAGGCTCGGTCCTCAACTCCAACCCAGCCGGCCTGGTCGGCGCAGGGTGGGTCAGCGACGACGCGGCGGACGCAGCGCGCGAATGGATCGACTTCCTCCGGGACGAGGAGCCGCAACGCCGGTTCATGGATGCCGGCTTCCGGCCCGCCACCGGTACCGGCTTCACCGCTGACGCCCGGCGCCTCGCCGCCTGGGGCCTCGACGCCCAGCAACCCGGCACAAGCATCGAACCCGGCGATCTGCAGCCAGCCGTCCTAGAGCGGATCATCGAGTCGTGGGGTGCCGTCAAGAACCCGGCGATCGTCACCTTCGTCGTGGACACCTCCGGCTCAATGGATGGCCAACCGCTCGCGCACGTCAAGGACGGCCTGACGCGAGTGCTGGATGCCATCGCTGGCACCGCGAATCAGCAAACGGACAACCAAGTAGGGCTCGTGGCGTTCTCCGACGTCGTCACGAGCTCCGTCGCGCCTGCGCCTCTGCGCCAATCGAGGTACGACATCGCCGACGCCATCTTCGCGATGGAAGCCAACGGCTCCACGGCGCTCTACGACGCCGTACAGCGGGCGGTCGAGCTCACCGATCGCGCCGAGGGCGACCCGCGAGCAACCCGCGCCGTCGTCGTACTGAGCGACGGGGAGGCAACCGACGGGAGGTGCCTCGACACAATCGTCGCGATGAGGTCTCGCGCCGAACAGCCTGTCACTGACTTCTGCGCCGTCAACGGCAACCAAGCGTTCGACGCGGACGGCCGACATGTACCGGTCGAAGACATCAACGGTGAGTCGCTCCTTATTCCCCACGACCACCCGATCCAAGTCTTCTTCCTCGGCTTCGGCGACGCCGACATCCACATCGGCCGCATCCTCGCCCAGGCCACCAGCGCCGAGTACCACGGCTCAACCCAAAATGACCTCGCCGCCGTCATCGAGGACCTCAGCGGCTACTTCTGACCGTCGCCCTCCGTTCTCAGGCGGCGACTCGCACGATGGCCACGCGACCCTGCACCAAGCCCCAGCGCCCGGTGATAAGTGTCAAGAGCCGCATCCGAGATCGTGACGTAGATATTGCTCGGGCCGACACCCACTCGAACGCGATCGGGTGCCGTACGTCCGGGCCTTCTAGATGACACTGGCGGGCAATACGCGCGGCCGCAGCCGCGGGCGCGCCCAGTCGGGGGCTGGACCTAGCGTCTCGACGGTAGCGACGCGGCGATCGGCACCTGAACCGTGACCGCGTCACGGCGCCCCCAGCGCACACCGAACATCGCGCCCGAACGACGCCGTGATGCCGGCCGCGAGGCACACATATCTCACTGGCATGTCCGCGCTGTTGCTGCTGACTGCGCTGTTGTTGCTGACTGCTTCGTGCTGGGACGCGGAGCGGCGACGGGCGCGCTCTGGATGTACGCTCGGCCACTCACGAGACGGGAGGGGTGAGTCATGGGCGTATTCAACGGCATGTTCCCGATTGCGGAAGGGAAGGAGGACGCGGCGCGTGCGTTCGCAGCCGAGACGGTCGGTGCTCGCAAGGCGGATTTCGCCGCACTTCAGGCGCGATCGAACATCACGCGGGAGACATGGGCGATGCAGGAGACCCCAATGGGAAGCTTCATGCTCGTGTGGTTCGAGGGCGATGTTGAGAAGGCGTTCGGCGATCTTGCGAGCGACAACTCCGAGTTCGCCACGTGGTTCAGAGAACAGGTCAAGGACGTCACCGGAGTTGACCTCGCAGCACCCCTCCCAGGACCGCTGCCCGACGTCCTGGTCAACTGGCACAGCTGAAGCGAGCGAGCACAGCGACCCGTCACGGCGTCCGCCGCGCGGCATTACTGCGTTCAGGGCGGCCCATCGCCGGCGCGCCATAGTCGTCTCCTCTCGTCCGGACCAGTCCACGAGACACGACGACCGGAGCGGCAACGCGAGCTGATCAGTCACGAGAACCGGTGAACGGGCGGCGATGATGCGGATCGACGGCGGCGCGCGAGAGCACCGTCTGGCCTCGATACGGCCGACGCCGCACGCGTCGGCGATGAGCCACGACGTCGGCGGGCGTTGCCGGGGAGATACTGCGACGGAGCGGGCGGTTGGCGCTGACCGCCGCCGCCTGCTCGAGCGTCGCCTTCGCGAGCCGAGTCGAGGGTTCACCCGCGCGGGTGGTCGCCGTACCAAACGCCACCGCCGAACGACGGCCGAACCGAGACGCCAACGGCGCCCCACATCTCCGGTTCGACCCGCCGGTGTTGACACCGGCCGGCCTCATGACGGGGCGGAGGTCGGGAAGGGATCGCGGGCAGGGACACGCGGCGACACGACCGCCGCCGTCTGACACCGTCCGCGGAAGCGCGAAGTCGCTACGGTCGAGGGGTGACCATCGGGTCTTGATCGCCACGACGAAGGAGATCGCGATGACCGATTCCGCCGGGACCGCTTCGCTCGAGGCGAACCTCCGCCTCGGGAGCGGCCTGAAGCAGCGAGACCGGGAACGGGTCCTACGCCGGCTCTCTGGGCTCGATGCGCGGCTGCGCTCATTCCGGGCCGATGCCGTCGACCTGTTCTTGACCGTCAAGGAACGCGACACGCCCAGCCAGCGCACGATGCTGGAGGCCACCATCGCCAACTGGCCGCGCCTCGTCGCCACGTCCGTGCGCGCCGGACTCGACGAGGCCCTCGCCGAGGTGAGCGGCGACCTGGTCCGCCAGCTCACCGAGGTCAAGACACGACGCGAACCCGCCCACCGGCACCACCACGACTCCGGCTCCAGCCGCTAACGCGGAGGCACGCCTGCCGCTGAACGCATGTCTTCAGATGAACACTGTTTGCATGGCACATCCTCGAAGGGCGGCTGCTCGCAACCACGTTGCCCAGGGATGACCTCGCCGGAACCGGCGGTAGGTGCTCACACGTAGCTCACACTCCGGACGATCCCTCTCCGAGTCGACGCTTCCGCCGCGTGAGCGTCGCCGCACAGAACGGCGCGACCGAACGACGACGATCGGCTCGATGAGCAAAATGCATAACGGCATCTACGAGGCACGCGGGGGCGAATGATGACCGTCGCGGGACCGAGGGCGATGCGAGTGCGCCTTTGCCACGCAGGCGTCCGCGGATCCTTCAGGGAGTCCGCCCGAAGTAGCCAGCGAGACGGTCGAGGGCCGGAGCTGACTCGGCCACGCTGACCTCGGGCCCGTACGGTGCCTCACCGTCAGGGCCACGGAACTGGTCGATCGACGGGCGGCGGTGCGCCGCCGCCAGCAGTTGGGTGGCCATCTGCTCGTCGGCCTCGTTCATCGCTTGGCCAGTGGCCTTGGCAAGGTCCCAACCGTGCAGGAACTCGTCGTCGATCAGGATGTTCAAGAGGTGGGCACCCTTCAGCTCCCCGAATGGCAGCTTGAGCCGCTTCTCCGTCGCCCCCGGCTGCTGGAACGCGTCGAGTGCGGCGCTGATGGCGGCATCGTTCTCGCCGAGAAGGTCGCCCGCCGCATAGTCAACATGGTGGTAGGGGTCATCCGCAGGTGCGGCACCGGTCTTGACGATGTGTGCCACCCAGTTCGCCGACGCCACGATGTGATTGAGCAGGTCGCGCACAGCCCACGACTTGCACGGTGTTGGCAGCTCGTACATGTCCGGCGTGACGTTCTCCATGATCTCCCGGGTGCGTGCGGACGTCGCCTTGAGGATCTCGATGTCCAATAGCTCGCCTCCCTGGATCGATGTATCCGAAGCCGAGCAAGCGTACGCGCCGCAATCGCTCCAGATGGACGGCCGGGTCATGTAGCACCGTGTCGGGTGGGGGGCATCTCGGACACCACCGTGCTCGCACAGCACCGGCCGCCCCGGCCGGTCGATCGACTCCGAACCGCAGTACCGAACATCGGCGCCGTGCCAGGCAGCCTACGCACAGATCGGCATCTCGTCGCTCGAGGGTGGTTGGGCGCGATCGGCGTAGCGTCGGTCGCTTCCACCGGCTGGGGGTCTTGCTTTGCCGTGGTCGGGTCTCCGGCCATGACTGCAAGGAGGCTGCCTCACATGTCCACTCCCACCACCGCTATCGCGCGGTACCAACCGGTGCTGTCCGACATCGAGCGGATGACGTTGCTCGGCTTCCTGGCCGGCTACCGCGGCTTCACCCGCGACGCCTACGCCTTGGATCTGCGTCAGTTCACCGCTTGGTGCTGGCAACACGACCACCGCCTGTTCGACGTCCATCGCGTCGACATCGAGTGCTTTGCCCGTGATCTCGAAGACCGCGGCAGGGCCCGTGCTACCGTCGCTCGCCGCTTGTGCACGGTTGTCGGGTTCTACCGCTACGCCGAAGAAGAAGGCGTCATCGAGCATTCCCCGGCGGTGCACATCCGACGACCGCGGATCGACTATGAGTCCCATGTCGCCCATCTCGACCGCACGGAGCTCGGCGCCATGTTGGTCACCGCTGGGTTGTCATCGGCATGTGATCATGCGTTGGTGTCGTTGCTGGCGTTGAACGGTCTGCGCGTGTCCGAGGCGATCGGCGCCAACATCGAAGCGCTCGGACAAGAACGGGGCCATCGCACCCTGACCGTGTTGCGCAAGGGCGGCAAGCTGGTCACGATGCCGCTCGCCCCGCGTGTCGCCCGGGCGATCGATCTGGCCGTCGGTGAACGCCTTGAGGGACCGATCTTCGTCGACACCGACGGGCTGCGAGTGGATCGCCACGCGGCCGGGCGGATCGTGCGCCGCATCGCCCGCCGAGCCGAGATCGGCAAGCGAGTCGGACCGCACACACTGCGGCACGCCTTCATCACCGCCGCCTTGGACGCCGGTGTCCCGTTGCGCGACGTGCAAGAAGCAGCCAGCCACGCCGACCCGCGCACGACGATGCGCTACGACCGGGGCCGCCAGTCCCTCGACCGGCACGCCACCTATATCGTCGCCACCTTCGTCGCCGGCGCATCCCGCTGACACCCGACTGACGTTCGGTGCCAAGGGGCGCGCCCGCGGCACCGAGCGTCGGACCATTGAGCCTCGGGAGCGTGCGACGCATCGCCGTCGCGCCAGCACACCGTCGTTAGGTACTCACCTTTACCTGTGGGCGCATTTGTGCGCGCTTACTTTCGCGAGCGCAGAGAACGCGGCGTCCGTAGGCGGGTCGGTCCCTTGCTCAAGCTGCGGATCTCTGCCTATCAGTCGCCGGCATCCGCTGCTCTGTCATTCGACCTCTTTCTAAGCCTCGATCCACCGATGTGACTCTGGGGGTGGACACCTTTGGTGTCGTGGGGGGGTCGGGTCCGGTTCTTGCCGTGTGCTCGATGGGTCGGGCCGCGTTGATCCAGGCCTCGTGCACGGATGTCGGCTGTCGGCGCTGGCGGTGGAGTGCGGCACGCCTGACCGCGGGCCTGGGTTCAGGCGGGGGCGGGGCGGAGCAGGCGCAGCGCGTCGAGGGCGGTCGTGAAGGAGGCGGCCCACGGCCAGTGGGTGGGCAGGCGGAGGGTGGTGCGTCCGGCGCGGTTGACGAGCCGACCGGGGATCGCGAAGAGCCGGGTGCGCACGGTGCGGGCGACGATCAACTCGTCACCGACGCGGACGTTGCCGAGGGTGGTGGTCCAGCGGATCAGGTTGTGGGCGAGCACGCTGCATTGCAGCCACGCCGAGTTGGCGTGGAAGTTCCCGGAGGGGATGTGGTCCAGCCCGGCGCCTTCTTTCAAGTCGCGGATGGCGAGCTCGACGACGGCGTGATGACGGTGGAACCGGTCGACGTCGACAGCGCCGCCGGTGAGATCGGTCAAGAAGGCGTGGTGACGCCAGTCGGGCCACAGCCGCTGTTGGGCGGGGTCGGTGAGGCGGGTGCGACGCACGATCAGTCGGCGGGTCACGTGCCGCCGTCCGCTGCCGGTGGTGTAGGCGCACTCGGCGACCTGCGCTTGGCCGTCGGGGGTGTAGTCGATCTCTTGCCAGGCGTCATCGGAGATCTGAGCGATCGCCGCGGCGATCCCTTTGGTGTTGGTGCGCACGGCCATCGTGTATCGGACGTCGAGGCGGCTGAGGGTGGTGATCGTGTCGTTGGACCAGAACCCGGAGTCCATCCTCATCGTGATCTGGCCGGTGGCGCCGGCACGGCGGACCCGGGCGACGAGCTCGTCGATGAACCGGCGGGCACCGCGCTGAGTGTTGGCGGCTCCTTTGCGCATCCGGGCGTGCAGCACCTCGCCGCTGTCGGCCCGCGTGGCCACGATGGGGTGATAGCCGAGCACCTTGGTGTAGCCGAACCCGGCACCCTGTTTGTGTTTGCCGTCGACCTCACAAATCGTCGAGTCGATGTCGATGACCAACGGCCCGGCGCCGGGGCCGCCACCCAGTGCCCATACCCGCTCGAGGACTCGACCGACGACCGCTTCGAGTTGACGGACGTGGCCGAACGTGAACGACCGCAAGAATGTCCCCAACGTCGACGGGGCCATCACCCGATGACCGAGCACCGCCACGGTGGAACCAGCACGGAGCATGTCGGCGTGATCGATATGGGAAGCGCCGGCGATCATCGCGTGCACCAACGTCAACACCTTGCGACCCGGCCGGGCGCCACCGATCCGGCCGATCAACCTCACCGTCGAGTCGATCAGTGTCTCCAAGCCGAGCCGTTGCGTCAGCGTCGCGACGAGCAGCAGCCCGGCATTGGCGACCAGGTTCGGGTCATCGAAGATGACGTCGACGCGGTCAATCCCGTGCGGCGCGGCTGTTCGCACGCGGCGCCACGCAAGCTGACGTGGCGCGCGAGTTGGAGGTGTCGCGCCAGTCGGTGAGCCGTTGGTACGCGGAGTGGCGGACCGGTGGGCCGAGCGCGCTGAAGGCGGCGGGGAGGGCGGGGCGCATGCCGCGGCTGACCGAGACCCAGCTCCGTCAGCTCGACCGGGCGCTGCGCCGGGGGCCGCGGGAGTATGGGTTCGCCACCGATCTGTGGACCTTGGATCGGGTGGCCACGGTGATCGAGGCCGAGACCGGGGTGCGCTATCACCCCGGGCACGTGTGGAAGCTGCTGCGCGACAAGCTCGGTTGGAGCCGTCAGCGGCCCGCCCGCCGGGCGGTGGAACGAGACGACGAGGCGATCGCGCGCTGGGTCGCGGAGGAGTGGCCGCGCATAAAAAGGGGGCCCGTCGACGCCGGGCGTGGATCGTCTTCCAGGACGAATCGGGAGTCTCACTCCTCCCGCCGGTGAGAGCGACCTGGGCACCGCGGGGCGAGACCCCGGTGCTGCGCCACCGGTTCAACTGGAAGCGACTGTCGATGGCCGCCGCCGTGGCCTACGCCCACGACCGCGGCGACGCCCGCATCGTGTTCCAGACCCGCCCCGGTGCCTACAACGACGACTCCCTCATCGAGTTCCTCCACGCCCTGCGCGACGAGCTCGCCGGGGCCAAGGTCACCTTGATCTGGGACGGGCTGCCCTCTCACCGCAGCCGCAAGATGAAAGCGTTCATCACCTCTCAGCGACGCTGGCTGGTCGTCAAACGGCTCCCTGGCTACGCCCCCGACCTCAACCCCGTCGAAGGCCTGTGGGGAAACATCAAAGGCACCGAGCTCGCCAACCTCTGCGCCGACAGCATCGACGAACCCGCCCACGCCGCCCGTGCCGGCATCGACCGCGTCCGCGCCGACACCGACCTCGCGATGGCCTTCCTGCGCCGCTGCGGGCTTTCGCTATGACAACTCTGTCACTCTAATATGCGAACATCCTTAATGAAGGCTTCAGGGGTATCCACTTAACCGGACTAGACCCAGATGTGGTGGCACGTCCAACGGTCCGAGCACATGATGTTGTGGCCAAATCCGGTTTCGGCATCGTTGGTCCGCTTAATTTAAGTGGATACCCCCAGAAGGCTTAATGAGCGCTTCCACGGTCCGCGTCACGCTCTGGAAGACGCCGTTGAGGACGTCGCGTCGTTGGTGCCGGCTTCGCGGCCCGGCGCGGTGCCGGTGCAGCCGGTTGGGAGAGCGTCGCGACGGAGGCTGGTGGCGAAATCCTGGCCTTCGCCGGCTTCCCTGTTGAGCACTGGTCAGCGATCCGAGCAACCCGCAGGAACGCTTGAACAAGGAATTCCGCTGGCGTGAGAGGTTCACGACGAATGCCAGATCGCCGATCGCCGCTGCGTGGCTGAAGCGTCGATGACGCTCCTCACGTCGACGACTATGATGAACGTGACGGAGAGGAGATGAGCGACCAGGAGCTGCTCGCCGGCTGTCGGGATAGCAGCACCCACGTCGATGACTACACCGACATGCTCACTTCCCACCACTCCACGGCCCTTGACTGAGCCGTCGGCGTTGCCGTAGAGGGTGCCGTGGTCTACATCCAGGAGCCTTGGTTTCTGCCGTTCCGAGTCATGGACCCCGGGCATCCGGATTACCGTGACGGTCGTCCGTGGGCCGACGGCACGGCCATGGCGGCGCGCGCCTACGCCGGACAGCCGCCGTGGGACAGTGACTGCCGGGTGGAGACCTATGTCAGCAGCTACGACGCGATGACCGCGATCCGCGACACGCTGGAGGCCGTCATCACGGGCGCAGCGGCGCAGCCGCCCGCAAACCGCGGCCATGTTTACCTTGCCGCGTGGCGCTTCAACGCTCAGCGCGACCTCTCCGACCAGAACTCCTGGCGCACCGAGGACTGGGAGACGCGCAAGCATGTGCTAAAGCACGATCAGACGGCACTCGGGCTCCTCCTGCGCCTCATGCAGGCAGGCGTGAAGGTCCGCCTGTTGTTGTGGTTGCCGACAACGATCGAATCGAGCGGGCCGGGACCTGCCCACATCGAGGATCACTACTACGTCGCCAAGGTCATCGCCGAGGAGTGCCATCGACTGGCCGACCGCACGCGTGGGATCGTCGCGCTGGACGCGCGCACCGCCGACCGGTCGCTTGGGTCGCATCATCAGAAGACGATCGTCGTCCGCAGCGGCAACACGCACGTCGCGTTCTGCGGAGGCGTGGATCTCGCGTTCACCCGACGCGACACGCCGGACTCGATACCCACGCCGCCTGCCCAAGTCCCCGTTAGCTTTCACGAGGGTGATTGGCAGTCGGCTGTCGGCGTGCCGAGGTCGGACGATCAGCCTCCGTGGCCAACGGAGGTCGGCGTGAACTACGAGAGCGTCACGGCGGTGGGTGCAAAGAAGCACCGCCAGCAGCAGGACCTGCCGACCGCTCCTTACGGCGGCGCGCGCCAGATCTGGCACGACCAGCATCTCAAGTTGACGGGACCGATCGTGAAGACGCTCGAGGAGCAGTTCTGTGAGCGCTGGGTCGATACCGCGAAGGTGTCCGACCTCTCCAGCCCGGGGCGCTTTTTCGATGGCCAGGTCATCTTCTCCACTGCGCTGGCCTACAACGCCCACGGCGCGATCCTGCCGCTGAACAACCCGGCGCCGGTGCCACCACTGCAGCCGCCGGCAACCTCCGCGGTGCAGATGTGGCGCACCATCCCCTGGCGGGATTCGCGCACGGAGCCGCCGTTCCGGCGCGCCGAGTTCACGGTCATGAACGGTCTCGCGCACGCCGTAGAACGTGCGCAGAAACTGATCTGGATCTTCGACCAGTACTTCTGGAGCCTGCCCCTCGCGCGCCAGATCAACGCGCGGCTGAAGGCGGTCCCGGGCTTGCACGTGCTCGTGGTGCTGCCACCGTTCGCGGACACGGTGCCAGGCGTCCAACACCGCGGGCGCAAGTATGCCCTTGACGCGCTGACCGACGGTGTTGCGGACCGCGTCGGGGTCTACAACCTCTGGGCGCCCGAACGCGCGGCGAGCCCGGGGCGCCCGGCGCGGGCCAGGCGCGGCATCTACTGCCACGCCAAGGTGCAGATGTTCGACGACCGGTTGCTCGTCTGCGGCTCGGCGAACCTCAACCGGCGCTCATTCACCTGCGATTCGGAACTCGCCTGTGCAGTCGCCGACCAGGCGGTCGTGAGTCTCCACCAGCAGAACCTCTGGACGCTGCTTTTCGGCGACTGCACCCCTGCTCGTGCATGGCCGGCCAACTGGGCGACCGGCGCCAAGTTCTTCGAGGAGTTCACAGAGGCGGCGAAGACGCCCGGCGCCTGCGTCATCAAGGACCCCTGGGGCAATCCGACCCCGACTCTACCCGACGGGTCGACGCGGACGCTGTGGCCCCGAGGGCCCGCGTACCAGATCGTTTTCCGCAAGATCTGCGATCCGTCCTCGATCAGCAGTTCGAGTGAGGACGACGATCCGCCGCTCGACCGTGTGGTCAAGCGGGTCGAGCTGTCCTGGCAGACCCGCTCCGGCGCCTGGAAAGGCCCATGGCGGTATCAGGGATCATGAGCTCCGCGGACGCGTTCCTCAGCCAGGTCGTGACCGCGTTCGGTGAGCTGCTCGAGCCGCTTCGGGAGGCAACCGCGTCGCCGGACGGTATGGCCGCGCTGCTCGTTGACCTCGGCTGGGACTCGGACCCTGCTGGAGACCCGACCACGCTGGAGACGGTGACTGCGCTCGCCACGAACCTGAGCCAGCTCACCGACGCGATCGCGGAGCTCGCCGACCACGCCGAGTCCCCGAGCACTCTGCAGGCCGCCGTCGCGGCGATCCGGTCCACCGTGGAGGCGGCGTCCAGCCTCGCGAGCCGCGAGGTCGATTTGGCGCCGTTCAACGATCCCGACTTCTCCCCGCGTGAGGTGCTCGACCTGCTGCTCGTGCGCTACCTCGAACGTCACCAGGCCAAGCTGTACGGCCCGCTGTGCCTGCTCGGGGTGATCCGCATCGAGGACCAGGACCGGCGGGAGGATGGTTCCCGGCGCGCCTACACGCGCCACTGGCTCGACCTGGAGCGCCTTGTCGCCGCCGTCTCCGATCCGGGCCGGATCGCGTCCGAGGTGTACGGCTGGGGCGGGACGTTCCGGACCGCCGACCTGCTCGTCGCGCTTGCGGAGTTCGCCGGCGCGTACGGGATCCCCGCCCTGCCCGACAAGCTCGAAAGCGCCGTCTGGGAGGTCCTGCCGGTGCACGTGTGGGCGCTGCGGATGCCGCTGTGGGCGAGCGTCGTCGACGCGGGCGGCGCGCTCGGGTATGCCGGGCTGGACGTCGTCGTGGAGCCGCTCCCGGCCGTCGGCCAGCGCACTCCGCCGGCCGTCGGCCTCGCGCTCTACCCGGCGGCGACGGGCGGTATCGGCTGGACGCGGGAGCTGGTCCCTGGCGTGAAGCTGACGATCAAGGGCACGATCGACGCGACCGGCGCCGTCCGCCTCGAACTCCGCCCGTCCGACGTGGGGCTCGTCGGCAAGGTGCCGGCGGGGGCCTGGCTCCAGCTCAGGGTCGACGGCGAACCCGCGGAGCCGTATCTGCTGCTCGGGGTCCGCGACGGCACCCGACTTGAGATCGCGCGGGTGCACGCCGCGCTGACCCTGAGCAAGCGCTCGGAGACGTTCGAAGCCGCGCTCGAGGTCGTGCTCGACCGGGCGCGCGCCACGCTGGCTCTGTCGGAGGCCGATGGGTTCCTTCGCAGCGTGCTCGGGAGCGAGCCGCGGACCGTCGACCTGTCGGCCGGGCTGCGCTGGTCGAAGAGCACCGGGCTGAGCTTCGAAGGGCGGCCGCGGCCTGAGGTCGATGTGCCGCTGCACATCGACGTCGCCGGCGTCCTGGCGGTGGACGAGGCTCACGTGGCGCTGACCACGCAGGACGGCGGCGCGGCGCTCGAGGTTTCGGTCGATGGCGCGCTGGCGCTCGGGCCGGTACGCGTCGACGTCGACCGCCTCGGCATGCGCGCCACCGTCGCGAACGCTCCGAATCACGACGGATCGTTCGGCGAATATGACCTGCGCTTCGCCCTGTGCGGCCCGGACGGGCTCGGCCTGACGGTCGACGGCCCCGGCGTCGCGGGCGGGGGGTACTTGTTCCGGGACGGGGATCAATACGCTGGCGGCGTCCAGCTGCAGTTCGCCGGGCTGACGCTGGCCGCCGTCGCGCTGGCGTCGGCCGACGAGCACGGTTACTCACTGCTCGTCGTGATCTCGGTGCACTTCGCGCCCGTGCAGCTCGGGTTCGGCTTCGCGCTCACCGGCGTCGGCGGGCTGATCGGCATCAACCGGACGGTCGCGCTGCCGGTCGTTCGCGAAGGGCTGCAGGGCGGGTCGCTCGATGCCGTCCTGTTCCCCGTCGACGTCGTCAAGAACGCGCGCAGGGTCACCGCCGATCTCGCGCGGTACTTCCCGCCCGCCGCTGGCCAGTACGTCGTCGGACCGACCGTAGAGCTGACCTGGGGCGAGGGCGGGCTGCTGACGGCGACGCTCGGGGTCTTCGTCGAGTTCCCCGAGCCGACACGGATCGTGCTCGCCGGTTACATGCGACTGCAGCTGCCCAGTCCGGCAGCGGCGGTCGTGGACCTGCGGCTCGATCTGCTGGGCAGCCTCGACTTCTCGACCCGCGATCTGGCCGTCGACGCCGTGCTGCGCAACTCGCGGGTGAACGCCTTCACGCTCACCGGGCAGGCCGCGTTGCGCGCCAACTGGGGCGAGGCGCCCGCGTTCCTGCTCGCCGTCGGAGGCTTCAATCCGCGCTTCCAGCCGCCTGCGGGCTTCCCCGTGCTGAACCGCGTCACGCTCGCGCTGGCGGATTCCGACAACCCGCGCCTCCGGCTGCAGGCGTACCTCGCGTTGACCTCCAACACGGCGCAGTTCGGCGCCACGCTCGACGTGCATGCGTCGGCCGACACCGTGATCGGAACCTTCGTCGTCGATGCCCAGCTGAGCTTCGACGCGCTGCTCGAGTTCGAGCCGTTCGGCTTCATCGTCGACGTCAACGCCTCGGCGGCCCTGATGTGGGACGGCGACCCGTTCCTGGCCGTGACGCTGCACCTCACGTTGCGCGGGCCCCGGCCGTGGCACGCCGAGGGAACGGCGACGTTCAGCTGCTTCGGCACGCACTCGATCGCGTTTGCGATCACGGTCGGAGAGCGGCCGCCGGCGCAGCGGCCGCCCACCATCGCGCTCGAGCCGGTGCTGCGCACGGAACTAGCGAAAGCGGCCAACTGGAGCGCGCAACCGCCTTCGGGCATGCAGATGCTCGTGACACTGGCAGCAGGCGCGACGGTCGCGCACGGCGGCGTGCTCGCGATCCTCTCGGCAGCCTCGCCGTCAAGCAGCGGCTGGCGCCTTTGGGCCTGACCGTCGCGCACGTGGGCGCCAAGCGTGTGAGCGGCAAGGCGTGCCTGAAGCTGACCGCGGCAGCGATCGGCGGCAGCGGCCCCGGCACTCCCCTGACCGACGCCTTCGCGCCAGCGCAGTTCTTCGACCTCAGCGACGAGGAGAAGCTGCTCCGGCCGTCGTTTGAGCAGCTGGTGGCCGGGGCGCAACTGACCGCCGCGGCGCCGGCTCCGCCCGCCGAGGCCGCCTGGCAGACGGTCACCGTGAATGTGCAGACGTGGCGGCTGGGAGCCGATCGCAAGGCGAAGCTCGACGACCGTGTGCTCAGCGCGTGGGAGGTTGAGCTGCAGGCGGCGGGCTCCCCCGCGGCAGTATTCGGCGCGCGCAGCCGGGGCGCCGCGGCCTACGAGGGCGTGCCGATCGGGCTCGCGGTCGTCGCGCCGACCTACGCCGTGGCCGACGAGCACACGCTCACGCCGTTCGGCGACCGCACGTTCATCGCCAGCTGGGCCGAGGCCGACGAGCAGCTGCGCGATCTCGGTCGGCCCGGGCTCCAGGTGGTCGAGACGGATGATGTCTTCGCGTCGTCCACGCCCACTGGGGGAATCCGATGACCGACGGCGCCGCGGGCACCCTCACCTTCCTCCCGTGGCTGCGCGCCGGGCTGACCGGCGCGGTCACCGCCCAAGACGGCACGGCCGGACTGACCAACCGCGCCGTGCTGCCGGTGACACTGGCGCTGGAGGAAACCGCGATCGCGGCACCGGAGACGCACGTTCTCGGTCCTGGCGACGTCGTCGGGATCGACGCGCGGCAGGTGATCCGGCTTTACCCGCCGGACCTGACGTCCGGGCATGAGACGACGCACTGGCCGTGCGTCGAGTTCGACGACCCCACGCTGCCGTGGCTGTTCACGCCGGCGGCGCCGTCGGCGACCGGGCTGCGACCGTGGATCACGCTCGTTGTGTGCTCGCAGGAGGGCGCCACACTCGCGCCTGGGCCGCAACCCGGGATGACGGTCTTGACGGCCGACGCTGCTGAGCTGCCCGACCTCGCGGACGTGTACAAGTGTGCGCACGCGCAGATCGCGGGGCCCGTGACGGCCGCGACGCTGGCGAGCGTCATGGCCGACCATCCGGAGCGGACGTTGTCCCGGCTGCTGTGTGACCGCGACTTGCAGCCCGGGCTCGGCTATCTGGCCTGTGTCGTGCCGACGTTCGCGGCGGGACGCGACGCCGCCCTGGGCGTGGGGGTCGACCCCGGTGGCGCGCTCGAGCCCGCCTGGACGCCGTCCGCCGGTAGGGTCACGCTGCCCGTGTATCTGTCATGGCGGTTCACGGCCGCGACGGAGGGCGGCGACTTCCAGTCCTTGGCCGCACAGCTGCGCCAGCAGCCGTGCCCGGCCACGGTCGGGACGCAAGATCTGATGGTCTCCGACAACGAGACGCTGGTGCTGTCGGGGCTACTCGCTTCGCCGGGCGCGCCCGCGGCGACGGATCTGCCGGGCGACGTGCGCCAGCGCCTGGCGGACGCGTGCAAAGGCGAGACCGACCTGGCATTGCCGCTCTACGGGTCGGCGGCCACCGGCGCCACGTCGATCGACAAGGACGCGACGGGCTGGTTCGCCGAGCTGAATCTCGACCCGCGGCGGCGCGTGGCGGCTGCGCTCGGCGCCGCGGTCGTTCGCAGGCGACAGGAGGACCTCGTCGCCGCGGCGTGGGAGCAGGTCGGCGACGTACGCGCGGTCAACGGGCTGCTCGACCGGGCGAGGCTGGCGCGCGGAGCGACCGCGAGCCTCCACCGCCGCCACCTCGAGGCGCTCGACGGCGACACGCTCGTGCAGGTCGTCGCGCCGGCGAGATCCCGGCTGCGCATGAGCCCGGTGACTCTGCAGGCCAGGATCGCGGACTCGCCGCTCCCGGACGCCGCCGCCTGGGGGGCGTTCCGGCGGCTGACGCGGCCGCGCTGGACCGCTCATGCGGCGTGCGTTGGCCGCGCAGGTCGCCGAGGACGCTTCGCCCGCCGCCGCTGCGGCCCTGAGTGGCACGGGGATCGACGGGTCGCTGCTGCTCGAGCTCGTGGATCCCGAGCGGACGGTGCCGGCCTGGGCGCAGTCGCGCGTGCGGGTCCCCGAATCCGTGGCCCGGGGAAACGCGGCCACCGATCCCCTGGCCGCCGTGGGCGTCGCGCCCTCCTTCGCTGCGCCGATGTATGAGGCGCTGGTGGATGTCGCGCCCGACTTCGTGCTGCCCGGCGCCGCCGACATCCCCATCGACTCGGTCGTGCTCCTACGGGTGGACATGGCCGCGGTGGCCGCGTTCATGGCGGGGCTCAACCACGAGTTGGCGCGTGAACTGGTGTGGCGCGGCTTTCCTGTCGATCGCGAAGCGACGTTCTTTCGCACGTTCTGGGACGCGCGCGGTCAGGCCGGAGGGGGCGTCGGCATCGACCCGATGGCCGATTGGCCGCCTGGTGACACACTCGCCACCCGCGGGGGGGCCGATCTCGTCGTGCTCGCCGTGCGCGGCGACCTGCTGCGGCGCTACCCCCGCACCCGAATATCCGCCGTGCGTGCGGTCCGGGACAACAACGGTGTGGCCCAGCCGGCGGACGAAGACCAGAACACCCGCGACGCCAGCTTCACCGGCTTCCTCCCACCCGACATGCGGTTCTTCGGTTTCCAGCTCGGCGAGGCGCGCAGCACCCCGAGACAACCGGGCTGGTTCTTCGCCCTGCAAGAGCCCTCGACGGAAGCCCGCTTCGGCGGGCCCGCCCGCGGCAGCGGCGCGGCCGAGATCGCCCGGTCCGCGTGGCGCCCGCCGGTGCGCGTCCTGATCCACGCCGACGACCTGCTGGCGCCGTGAACACGCCGGGTGACGACCTCTCGTCTGCTCCCGGCGATGTGCCCGTAGCGCTGCTGCCGGTGCGGCTGGAGACCCGCTTCCTGTCCGGCAACCTGCACGTCCGCATCTATCCCGACACGCTGCACTCGGACACTCACGAACCGCAGCTGACGACCGACGAGCGGGCCGCCGGCGAGTTCTTCCGGGCCGCGACGTCCGACGATGATCAACTCGCGGCTGGAACGACCTCGCCGCGCGCTCGGGCAGCGCCCGGGCGACGTGGATCGTGCGCTCGCTCGCAGCCGGCGCGACGCCGGGTGACCGCGCCGGGCTGTGGACGTGTGCGGCAGCGGCCGCCGCGTCTGCCGGACCGTTGGTGGCTGCTCGGCTATCGGGGAGGCAAGCGGGTGCTGACGGCTGCCGCCACCAACCCGGTGAGGGACCCGCTCGCCATCGGTCCGGCACCGATGGGCCAGCGCGAGTCGGATGCTTCGCAGGACGCCGGCATGGCCTGGATGGTCGACCTGGACGAAGCCAGGGAGGCGGGCATGGCCATCAGCGTTCCGTGGACTCCCACGGATACGCTCGATCGAATCGTCGTTGTCGGCCTGCGCGCCGCCACCAGCGGCGACGACGGCAAGCGCCGGTTGGAAACGCTGCTCGCCGCACACCGCTACACCGACGGGCTCGCGCTGCTCGCCCAAGGCACGCCGACCAACAACACCGAAGCGACGCGGTCCGGCTTCACCAGCGACGAGCCCGACCCCGTGACGACACTGGGGCTCGCCACCGGAGCGCCGCTGATCGCGGCCGGCGACGGAAGCGACGGCTCGCGCCTCGCGGCCGCGCTCGGAATCGATCCGGCGCTCCTGTCCACGACGCCGGGCGCCGACGGCACCGAGCACATGGACGCCCAAGCGATGAATGCGGCGCTGTGGGCGACGACCTGGGGGCACCTGCTCGAGACGCAACTACCGGAAGTCACGCCGGCAGGGGTGGAAGCCATACGGCGTCATTTCGTCGACCACGTGCGCGGTCGCGGGCCGCTGGCGGCGCTGCGGATCGGCCGTCAACCCTACGGTGTGCTGCCCGTCGTCCCGCCGGCCGCCGCCGTGTCCGCCGGCGACCCGGCGGAGCTTCGCACGCTCGCCGATGTGCTCGACCACCTGCGACCGGCGTGGCTGCAGGCCGGCGCGCGCCAGGACGGCCAAGCGGTGAGTGTTCTGCTGGAACACTCCGCGATCCCGGTCAGCGCGCGCGTGCGTGCCGCGTTCTCACATGGCTTGGTCGACGTGAGCGACCTGGATGCGCTGCTAGGACGCACCGTGCAGTGGACCCCGCGGACCCTGATGCCGCCGCACGGCGAGGACGGATGGGCGGGGCAACTGCCGTTCGTGACTCCCAGTTTCGCTTCGCTGCTCGACAAGGACAAGGCGACGCTGGAAACCGACGTTCCGCACTCGCTGCTGGACGCGCTGCTGCGCTCGTCGCTGCTGCGCGGATGACCGCCGCCGGGGTGGACACGCCGCCCGAAACGCCCGACCAGCAGGAGCGCGGCCGCCTCGACGGCGGGCCGGACCCCACGCCCGGCACGCAGCTGGACGAGGCCTACGCGGGCCTGACGTGGCTGAAGAAGTCGGCGACGGAGCCCACCCGGTTGCTGGCCGAGACCCTGGATCTGGCATCGTCGCGCTGGGACGCATGGGTCACGTCGCTCGCCACGCGCCGGCTCGCGCAGGTGCGGACGGCGGGCACCACGGGTGTGGTCGTCGGCGCCTACGGATGGCTCGACGGGCTGGTCGGGCGGGCGCCGCTCCAGCCCGCCGCGAAGTTCGACTACGGCCGCCCGGCCGGACTGGTGACCGATCTCGCGAACGGCGGGCATCTGCACGCGCCGAGCGTCGCGCAGGCCGTCACCGCCGCCATCCTCCGCAGCGGCCAGCTCTCACACCGCGCGCCGACGGCTCGGGCTGACGACCCGGGCCCGCTCGCGGTCGATCTCTCGGCGCGGCGGGTTCGTATCGCCGAGTCGCTGCTGGCGCAGGTGCACCAGGGCCAGTCGCTGGGGGTGCTGCTCGGCTATCGCTTCGAGCGGGCGCTTCAGGAGGCCGGACTGGGCGCCCGGATCGCGCCGCTGCGGAGGGCACTGCGGCGCGCACTCGCGCCGCTCGACAAGGGCGCCCCCACCGACGTCGTTGACGGGCTGGCGCTCGCGCGCCTGCGCCACAGAGACCCAGGCGCCGGGCAGACGGCGGACATCAATCCGGCGCTCGACGAGTTCGACGAGGCAATTGACGAGCTCGGCCAGTTCAAGGAGGCGCTCGACGCGCTCGACGATCTCGACGAGGCGCTTGACGCTGTCGCCGACGCGCTGCTGGCCGAGGGCGTCCATCACACGCTGCAGGGACGCAACGCGCGTGCCGGCGCCGCGCTGGGCGCGGCTGCCCGCGGCGACCTGACCGTGCCCGACCTCGAATTCGTCCGCACCCGGCGCCCGGGCCGCGCGTTCACGCAGCGCTTGCTGATCGGGGCGCCCGAGAAAGCGGCAAACGTGTGGCCGCAGACGCCGAGAAGCATGGCCGAGCCAGCACTTGACCGCTGGGTCGGAAACCAGTTCGGCGACCCGAAGCAGATTTTCGCGCGAGTCGCCGGCCACGAGCCGGTCACCCTCTCCGGTCTCGGACTCGGCGCGCTCGACCTCATCGTCGTGGCGAGCCGTACGGCGGAGCTCGAGCAATACATCGCCGCCAAGCTGGGGGTGCCCGATGGCTCTCTCCTGCCCGTTGAGCACTACCAGCGGAGCCTGATCGACATCCTGCAGCTGGCACGCGCGATCGCCGCCCTGATCACGCTCGCGCGACCGATGGACGGGCGCGACCTCGCCAAGCCCAGCGCGACCGACCCCAGCGCCGACCTGAACGAGCTCAGCACCCGCGTCGCGGGTGCGCGCACCCGGCTTAAGGACGCCGCGGCGGCGTTGCGGCCTGAGGCGGACGACGCCGCCTGGGACGCGGCGCTCCTCGGGCTGTGGTTCATGGGCGTCGCCGGAGCGGTGCCCGGGGCCGACCAGGATCGCGCTGCTCTGAACGCGACGGCGCGCGCGGAGGTCCAGTCGCGTCTCGAGAAGTGCGACACACTCACCTACCAGGCGGTACACGGCGAGCCCGCTGGGCGGCTTGCCGCGCTGCTCGAGCAGATGCGCGTGCTGCACGGCGAGGGGTTCGTGGCACTGCCGCGGGTAAAGCTGGAGAATCCTGACATCGTCCAGCCCGCGAGCGGCACCACAACGGCGGACGGCGCCGCGTTGGAGGTGTGGCTCGCTCAGATGGGGCGCGTTCGCCCGGGCGTCGCGGCGCTGGCGACGATGCGGACATGCAGCGAGTTGCTCGCGGGCGGGTTGAGCCCGATGCGACCGCTCGCGATCGTCCCCGCGCTGCCCGCCGGCGCATCGTGGATCGGACTGCCGACGGCGCCCGGAACACCCGCCGGCGCAACGACGTCGCTCGTCTTCATCGGCAACGCGCCGACGCCGGCACCGGCGGATCCGACGCTCGCCGGCCTCGTCGTCGACGAGTGGACGGAAACCGTCCCCGACGCCGACGTCACCACGGGCCTGACTTTTCACTTCGACGCACCGGGGGAACAGGCGCCGCAATCGATCCTGCTCGCCGTCCCGCCGGCGCCGGACAAGGAGCGGTGGACGCTCGAGGACCTCGAGGCCGCCGTCCTGCAGGCCGCCGACGTAGCCCAGGCGCGCGCGGCCGATCCGGCCGATATCGCCGCACTGCTGCCGTTCCTCCCTGCAGTGCACATCACCGGCGGCGTCACCGCCCCGCAACTGTTCGACCCGCCGCTGGCCTACGGAGTCACCCACACCCCGGGCGGCCCGGCGATCACGCGCATCGACGGCCAGCGCGACCTCGTGCAGGGCGCCTCCGCCGCGCAGCTGACGGTCTTCGGCAGCAATCTGGCGGACGCCGAGTGGAGCCTCATCGGCACCGGCGTGGCGCTGACCTCGCCGCCCAGCACGAGCGCGAGCGGAGCGACGCTGACCGTGCGCGTGGACGCGGACGCCAAGCCCGGGCAGCGACTCGTGCACGTCGAGACCCAGGCGGGCCGGACCCAGGCTGCCGTGACAGTGTTCCCGGAGCCGCGCATCGCGCTCGTCGCCCCGTCGGTCTTCCAGCGCGCCGGCCACGAAACGAGGGTGGACGTCACCGTCACGGGCCAGGCGTTCCCGGCGTTCACCGGTGGCACCATCCAGACGGTCCACGGCACCGCGTCCGGCGTGACGGTCACGATCCAGCCCGGCGGGACGGCCACCTCCGTCGACCTCGTCCTAACAGTCCACGCCACCCCGCCGCCCGCCCAGGGCGTGCGGCCCGCGAAGCCGTCGGGACGCGACGAGATCAAGACGGTCCAGCTCGTGCTGTCGCTGACCGGTGGCGGGATGACGCTCTCCGCCTCCGACCTCACGCTCTACGAGCGAACGGAGTAGCAGGTGGCCGACAACCACGCCGACAGCTTCCGGATCGAGCCCATCCTGTCCGATCCCGAACTGGCCACGGGGCTGCAGATGGCCGTCGCCGATCCCGCGTGGATGCTTTCCCGTCAGCGGCTGTTCGGCGAGCTGACGGGCGAGGACGCGGGCTCCCCGGCCTCGGCGAGGCTGTGGATGGAGACACGCGCGCTTTCGACCTTCACGACGTTGTCCGGCCAGTCGATCGAGCTCAAGGCCGACGCGCCGCTGGAGGCGTGTATCGAGAACGAGTGGCAACCGCGGGTCGAGACCTCTGCGCAGTTCGCTGCGTTGGCGGGACGCCAGTACGGGCGGGAGCTGGAGACGGCGCTGACCGAAATCTCCTCGAGGGGGCATCGTGCCCTGCCCAGTGGTCCGTTGGACGGGTACTGGCAGGCGCTCCTCCAGAAGTATCCGCTGGCGCCTGCCGCGGGACCGCTAGGCGCACTCGCGGCCGGACGTGTGCCGGACGGCCAGAAGCTGTACGCCGACCTCGACAAGGCGTCGCCCAGACTGCCGAGCGACCCGCCGCTAACGGCGACGGATCCGCGCCGCGACACCCGAATCGAGGCCGTCAGGGCAGCGGCTGCGCGCTTTCTCGCCTGGTACAAGGCCGCGTCCGGGCGACTTCTCCCCGAGGCCGGCGCATGGTCGCCCGAGCGGCTCGAGTACCAGGGGAAGGTCAACGCCGCGAATGTGGTGCTCTCCTTCCACGAGTACGACTCGGGGCGGCTCGACTGGTACTCGTTCGACGTGGCGGACGAATCCGAACCGTGGACGTCGACGCCGAATCTGACCCCGCGCACCCTGCTACCGGCGCCGGTGACGTTCCGCGGCATGCCGGCGGCGCGGCTGTGGGAGTTCGAGGACGGCGCCGTCGACCTCGGCGTGCTGCGGGCGGAGCCCAATGACGTGGCGGCGATGCTCGTCGTTGAGTTCGCGCTGCGCTACGGCAACGACTTCTTCCTCATCCCGCTGCGGCTGGCCGCCGGAACCGTGTCGCGTGTCGGCGCGCTGATCGTGACCGATACGTTCGGTGCAAGCCTGCTCATCCAGCCGGCGGCGGAGCGCGACAGCGGGCTGCGGGTCTTCGAGCACAAGGTCCACGGGAAGACGTCGATGTTCGTCTGCCCGGCTGCGCCCGACGGCCCAGAATCGGCGCCGCTCGAAGAGGTCGTGCTGGCGCGCGACGAAGGCGCGAACATCTGCTGGGCGATCGAGAAGATCGCGCTCGGCTCCTCGGGCCTGCCCGAGGACCGCACGCCGCACGCTGCAGCGCTTGTCGCTCCGCCAGCGGCAGCGTCGGGGACCGAGACGCTACGCTACCGGTTCCGAACCCGGGTCGCCGACAACTGGTATCCGCTGCGGCCACCGAGCCGCAGCCCGGAGAACCGCGACGAGACGGGCCGTCTGCCGAGCCTGGTCCTCGGCCGCGTGCACGCGCTCCCAGGCGGCGACCCGGCGCAAAGCTCGCCATGGGGGCGCGTCCTGGCCGAGCTCGATCGCGTCGCCCTACCAGACGAGGAGGTCACCCGGGATGGCCACCGGATCGTCCGCGCCTGGCGTTACGCGGCGGGGCTCCAATGGCAGCGCATTCCTGTGGGCCGGACGGCGCAGCGGCCCGGCGCCGGAGACGGGCTCTTCGGGCCTGCGCTTTGATGTCCTAGAAAGAACATGATGGTGACGAACTTCCCGCGCCCCGTACGCATCGCGAGCTGAGCGCGGCCTTCCGTGATGCGTCGGTTGGGGGGTGTAGGCGCTGGACGTCACCTTCGCCATCTCGGCGTATCGATAACCGGCGGCGGAGAAGAAGAGGTCGCGTCGCTCGCGTGACTTTGGCGAGGCACTGCGCGCTCGCGGTGCGACAGGCGCGCAAAGAGCCGACGGAGCGGGTCAACGGAGGGCCAAGGGCCGCTCATGAAGCTCGTCGGCGTCGTCGCTGCGGGCCAGCAGTGCGAGGTCGCTGCGAACGGTTCCCAGTCGCCACGCCTCCTGAGGCTACTTCCGCGAATCAGGCCAGACCGCGTCGGTCGAGTCCAACGCCGATGCGGCGGACGAACTGCAGCCAGGCGTAGCCGCAGGCGTCGGCGATCACAACAGCGGGGTCTCGTGACATCGCGATGTACACGACTGTCAGCCGGCGGGCGTTCCAGTTGTCGAAATACTCGCCCTCGCCAACGAAGCTCAGCGGACGGGGCACAGCGCCGGCCAGCACCACCGAATCGCAAAACGACAGGTGGATGGGGGGCGATGATCCCCACCCCCGCCGGCGGGAGGTGCTCCTCGCCTTCCACACCCAAGCGGAAGAGCGATCGACACACCGGCCCCGCCACACCGAACAGCACCCGTGGAAACCAGCCGGTCGTTGCGTCCGGCGGAGCATCGATCGCCATCGCGCACCCCCGGACGCTCAGCTGTCGCCCGCCAACGTGATCGTCCCCGCTCACAAGTCGCGACCTAACGGCTCGGCGTCGACTCGCACGATGGCGCGTGCGTGGCGGACCCCGGCGCACGGCACGATCCCCAGAGCGCTGAGCGCAGCGCGAACGCGCACCCAACGCCTCGCCACCCTGTCCGGCAATCGCGGGGATAACAACGCGCGCCCGCATCCTCTACCGCCGGCTCGATCGCGGGACCGAGCGGCCATCGACGGTGCACCTGCTTACTGTCGCGAGCGCGCCCCGCGCCCAGATTCGGCAGAGAGATGATCGGAGGGTGCACCGGTCGTCGGCATCCACCGTCTCGAGGGGTGTGGTGTCTACGGTCGGGTTCGTCTTCGGGTTGGTCTGACTCACGAATCGGCTGACACGTCTCGTTGTCTTGCGAACGATTCGTCGGCTGGCCCGAAGACGGCACTCACCGGTCGGGTGGGGAACTGGGTCCGGGTCTGCACCAACAGTCCCGGGTTCCGGCACCCTCCCGGCAAGTGCGTGCCAACCCTTGACCCAGTTGCGACAGGAAGGGATGGCGATGACCATCGTAGAGACGACATGTTCGGTGACCGCGGGCGTGGACACGCACGCCGACGTGCACGTGGCCGCCGTGGTCGACCACGTTGGCGGAGTGCTCGGCATCGAGGCGTTCGACACGACCGCGGCGGGGTGTCAGCGGCTGATCGAGTGGCTGCGCACTCACGGGGAGATCAACGTGGTCGGTGTGGAGGGCACCGGCTCGTACGGGGCTGGCCTGGCGCGGCACTTCGCTCGGGTGGGGATCGCGGTGGTGGAGATCGATCGGCCGAACCGTCAGCTGCGACGCCGGGAAGGTAAGTCCGATCCGGTCGATGCGGTGGCCGCCGCCCGTGCCGCGCTGTCTGGGCAGGGGCTGGGTCGCCCGAAGAGCCGCGACGGCGACGTCGAAGCGATCCGCGTGCTGCAGGTGGCCTGCCGCTCTGCGGCGTCGGAACGGATCGCCACCTTGTGCCGGCTGCGCCACCTCGTGATCTGCGCCGATGACCAGGTGCGCAGCCGCTTCGAGGGCCTGTCGGTGGCCCGCCTGACCGCCGAGGCAGCGGCGTTGCGGCCACGCCCCAGCGAGACGGTGCGCTACTCGACACTGTTCGCCATCCGCACCCTCGCCCGCCGCGTCGCCTCTTTCGACGACGAACTCGACGAGCTCAACGCCGTCATGCGACCGCTCGTCAACCGCGCCGCGCCAGGGCTGCTCGCCATGTACGGCGTCGGCTACGACGTCGCCGCCAAGCTGCTCATCGCCGCCGGCGACAACCCCGACCGGCTCCGCTCCGAAGCCGCCTTCGCTCACCTCTGCGGTGTCGCACCGCTCGAGGCATCATCGGGCAAGACCGTCCGACACCGGCTCAACCGGGGCGGCAACCGCCAAGCCAACAACGCCCTCTACCGCGTCGTGATCACCCGCATGGCCTCACACCCCTCGACCAAGACCTACGTCACCCGGCGCCGCGCCGAGGGCAAGTCGACCGGCGAGATCGTGCGCATCCTCAAGCGCTACGTCGCCCGCGAAGCCTTCAAGCACCTCCGCCCCACCACCGCCATGATCTGACTGCTAACCCCCGTCACCGGCGGCTGTCTGACCCCCACGAATCGGCCGACGCCCTCAACCGGGGCTGTTCAACGAACGACCTGTCGACCGCCGCCCCACAGCCTTCGCGCGGGCCGTGACCTACCAGGAGCCTGCCCTCCACACGAGTGGCCGATCTCTGTCTTGTCCACTCCGCGCCCGCCCCTTGACAACACAGGAGCATCGCTCGGTCGCGGCCACCGATCGCGGCGCAACCGTCGCCGCCGTAGTCAATCGACAGGCTCTCTCTCGTAGTCGCCGCACCGAACGGCGCGCCCGAACGACACCACCAAATCACACGGCAACGCCGGGCTAGGCCGCGCCATATCGGCATCTCCGCGACCGGTTGCCGCACCGCTGACCGGGGTGCGGTCATTGGCGAGGTGTCATGTCGTTTCGACGGTACGAACGAGACAGGCGACGAGTTCTTGGCCCGATGTTCCCGTCCTTGTCGAGCGTGGAGTCGCGAGTCGAAGATCGCCATCGAGCCGTCCGTCGGCCGGGTCGGCGAAGGTGCCCACCATGAGCTGTTCGCCTCGCGCCGTGAACCTCTGGAGTCGGGCGAGGTGATCCGGGAACACCGCACGTCAGGTCGCGTGCGTCGGTCATGGGAACTCGACGACGTAGCTCGGCTGGCCGGTGTTGCTGTTGTCGACCGGCGCACCTGTGTCGTTGACGACGTGGTCGATCGTGCCGGCGCCGAGGTTGACCGTCATGATGTGGTGCAGCTGTATGCCGGGTGTGACCGGCACCTCGAAGCCACGCGTGGCGTGGATCGTCGGGATCGACATTGGTGAAGATGTACGACCCGCCGCCCCACAGCTCGTGGCTCTGGACGTCGTCGGCCACCTTGTACGCCGCCCATCCCAGGACGCCGTTGTGCTGCCACGCCTCCTGGTCCGGCGGGTCGTACGGCAGCTCGTTCTGGAAGAACACGGTGCGGCCGTTCTCGCCGTTCCAGACGACGTTGTACTGCTGGTAGTGCTCGACGAAGAGCCCGGTCGCGGTCACGTCGTTACCGTTGACGATGACGCCGTTGCGGCCCGTGTTGACGTCCCAGCCGAACGAGCCCGGCACGCCGTGGTCGGCACGCCATGCCCAGAGGTGGTCGATGAGAACGTTGTCGCTGTTGACCTCGAGGCTGACGTCGGCTTTGCCGACGTGCGGTCCGCCGATGCGGAAGTACACGTCGTTCAGCGTCGTCGGGTTGTCGGGGTCGTTCCTCCGTGCACCGTGGTTACCGTTCTTGGTGCCGATTCGGAGCAGCACCGGGGAGTTGACCTCGCCAGCGTCGATGGTGACACCGGCGATGATGACGCCCGGTACATCGGCGACAGTCAGCGGGATGGCGCCGTCGACTGCGGTGAGCGTCGCATGGCCGAGCCCGAGGACGACCGTGTCAGCACGCTTGACGGCGATGCTCTTGGCGACGTCGTACACGCCCGGGGTGAGCAGCAGGTTGCGCCCCCGCGCCAGCTGCCTGTTGATGACCTGGACCGAGTCCGACGGTTTCGCGACGAAGAACTCGGTGATCGGGATCGAGCGACCCGGCGTCATGCCCTCGTCCCAGGTGACGCCCTGGCTGTCGGTCTGCGCGGCCGGCACGTGCACCATGTACGCGCCTTCGTCGTCGATGAAGAGGAACGGCTTCTCACGGCTCAGCGGATTCGTGTCGAGTGTCGTGTACGGCGGGACCGGGAACGACTCATCCGTCGGGGCACCATCGACACCGGCGAACACCGCGTTCCAGACGCCGTTGGACCAGCCGCCGATCTCGCTGTTGCGGGTCAGCCATTGCTGCTGCGAGCCGTTGATGACGAACCCGGTCTTGGAGTCGGCGATGTAGCCCCCACTGGCGTACTGCGGACCGGCGGTGCAGTAGTCCATCAGCGACAAGTTCGCCCCGCTGATGTTGAGACGGCGCATCGACACGGCCTGCGAAACGGCCCAGAAATTGGCGGAAGCGCGGCAGCCATCCTGGCCGGCGCTGTTGATGTTCAGCGTCAGGTTGGAGAGCGTGCGCCAGAAGTTCACCAGCGCGACGCAGTTGCTCGTGCCGCCGTTCTCCAGGCACCGGTTGTAGACCTCGATCTTGCCGTTGATGACAACGTCCGTGGGGGAGGCGCCGAGGCCGGCGACCTCCGTGTAGTAGCCGACCTTCAGCTGCAGCGGCGCGGTGTTCGTGCCGTAGACGCCGGGCTCGAACAGCAGCGCGTAGCGGTCCGTGCCCATTTCACTGTCGATCTGCTGCGCGTTGATCTCGTCGACGGTCGCCTGGATCTCGTCGACTGGCATGCTCGGGTCGAAGACGATGACGGTGGGGCCGAGGTCCGGCCGGGTGGCGCTGCCCGCTGGCGGCCAAGCGGCCGTCGCGGTGGTCGCCGCCAGCGGCACGGCCGTCGCCAGAGCGATGCCCAGCACGAGAGCGGGACGCAGGTGTAGGTGGCTACGGTGCGCTGGCGCGGGCCGTTCGCTGCGCGGGGTGTGTGGTGATGTCATCCGACCAAGACCTCCCCGCTCTGCAGTGACATGTCCCAGAAATCGCGTCACCAGAATCTTCCAGACAACGTAGTCGGCAAGCGACCGCCATCGGATCCGCACCCGCCCTCCATCGGCGGACCGGCACCCAAGGCTCGTACCGACGACAGATCGTGCACCCCGCACAATGCCACCCCGGACCGACGCGGCCCGCCTAGATCGGCACGTCGGCACTCCGACGCGCACGGGTGGTCCCTCCACACGCCGCGCGGCCTGTGTCACAAACGAGCACGGGTAGCCGTCTCGTCGTCAAGGACCCATCCCTTCCCGACGTGTCGGAGAGCCACGAAGGGGAGCAGCCCACGTTGTTCCACGAACGGGTCGTTCGTGCCGAGCTGCAGCTCCGCTGGTGGGATTTCGACATCGAACTCAAGCATCCTCCGGCCGTCGTCGATGCGGCGGCCCACCAACTCGAGGTACTGCACGTGGGGAGTTCGGAGAACGTCGGCGGTGGAGCTGGTCTGCGCGCCGTCGGACCCGAGCGCCGCACCCTCTCAGACACCTCGGAACGAGATGAGCGTCGACCAACCACGCGCCCGAACGCCAGCACCGAACATCGGCCATCCGCGCGCAGACACCGCGCCCGAACGGCACCTCGGCGTCGTCGTTGGACCGCCGGCGAGGCCCATCCGTCGCGTCCCGGGAGGCCCCGGTCAAGCGCGGAAGGCCGGCGACGTCGCCGTCTGAGCCAGCGATGTCCTTCAAACGTGCCACGATCGATCGCCATGAGTAGGAAGAGGTGGCGTTCGCTGATGCAAATTCCGACGGTGGTCGCTTCCGAACCGGACCAACTCCTCGCCGCGACCGAGGCCCTACTTCGCGGCGAGGTCGATGTCGCTCGACATCTGATCGCCCGGATCGACCGCGACGCGCTTTGGCTGTACTACGACGCGGCGGGGTTCGTGTACGAAGCCCGCCACGACGCCGCGGCACACGCAGGGCGCATCCCTGGCAAGACGACCGCCATCCCAACGGCGGTGAAGGGGGAGGTTGCCGTTCGCGATGGATGGCGCTGCCGGTATTGCGGTCTACGGCTCGTGTCCCGGGATCTGATCGTCAGCATCAACGCACGGCTCGGCGATGAATTCGTGATCGATGGGAGTGTCGAGCGGTTGATGCACCCCGCCGCCTACCTTCTCAGGTACACGCAGGACCACGTGGTTCCGCGCAGCGCCGGTGGCACCAACGAGCCCAGCAACGTCGTCGCGGCGTGCGGAACGTGCCAGTACCAGAAAGGGGACTGCACCCTCGATGAGCTGGGACTCATGAACCCATTCGACCGACCGCCCAGGGTGGACAGCTGGGATGGCCTGGCAGGTCGCTTCGGCAAGATCAGGTACTGACGACCGAGCAGCCGTTGCATCGCGAGCCAACTTGCCGCCAGCCCAGGAGCCCGAGCCCCGTTGGATGTCGCTCGTGCACTGAATGCAACACGCCTACACCGGCAGAGCGCAGCCGTTGAGGTGCCTCGCAGCATCGGCGAGCACCGCGGCGACCGGTTCGTCAAGGTCCCGCCTTCCGAGCATGGCGCGAGCCGGCACCGGGTAGGTACCGACTATCGCCGCGTCAATGCGGTTCGTGGTCACGAACCAGATCCCGCTCGTTAGCGGATGTCCGATGTGGCGTGGTGCGATCCGCAGCGCCACTGCGGCGCAGCCATGCACGTCGTGGCTGTCGATCAGCATGTGCACTCCGCACGTTGCGGCGACATCGATCACTCCTGCCCACGCCAGGGTGCGTAGTGGCCCAGGAAGTTCGAGGTCGGCGCTCGTGGCGGTGGTGCCGTCGAGCGGACACTTCGGGAACAGACGCACGTCGTGCACGGTCAGGTCGGTCATCGCAGCCTCGTCAGTGATCGGGGGTCCCCGACATCGTAAGAAATTGGTGTCACAGCGAGATCCAGTGTGTTGACCGGGGCTGACGCCCAGCAGGAGATCCGTCGGTCGTCTTCCACCCGCGTTGCCGAGCTGTCCAGACCGGCAGCGTGGCCAAACCTCTCGAGACGCCCGCGCACATAGTGCCGCCGTGACGGCTATTCGAATGTGACGGGGACAACGCCGGCTCAATCGCGCCGTCCAGCAGCTGCGAACGGTCCGCCGGCTTGCCATCGCGAGCGCCGGGCCCCGACAGCCCGGCGCATCCGCCGGCACGTTCGCCCGCGTCACTCGCAGTCTCGATGCCCGCCGTGCCCGTGTCGGCAGAGCACCGAACGTCAGCACCGAATGACATCACCCGGCACGGGGCGACCGCGCCAGAACGGCATTTCTGCGTCCGCGGGCGGGACGCCGCGGAGCGGGACACGCTGATCCACCGGACCTGGAAAGCCGGGATTACGCGTCCGGGCGTAAGGGCCGAACTGCTCGGCCTCGACTGACGTCTCGTGCGGTGTTATGGGTGGCGATATGCACGCCCGCTCGTCAGCCGGCAGTCGAGGAGTGCCGAACGATGCCGAATCGAGCGCGCACTCCGGAGCCATCGCCGAGGTCGTTGCCGCCGAGGCACCAGGTAAGCCGACGACTCGCGGTTAGTGGCGTGATTGCGCGCTCGAGCTGAGCCGAGGCCGAGGGCCGCTCGACACCGCGTCGACGCGACTACTGAACTGACGCGCGCGATTTGGCGGGTTGTTCATACTAGGTGGTCCACGTTCGCGGCACCGGGGACCTTGGGGGCGCACGGCAGCGTGGGAGCGACGAGCACGGGTGCCGTCGGCCCCGGTCGACGCCGACGAGTGTGCGTGATATCACCGCGGGTGGACAGCGGTCTGCGCGGACCAGGCGCGTGGACCGTCCATGTTGCGGGACTTGACCACCCGACGACCCGGGCTCGCACTGTTCTGCTTCGTCATGGACATGGGGAAGTGTCCGAAGCTCTTGTGGTGGGCGTGGCCCGTCTTGCCGAGTTCGGGCTGACACGTCGGGCTGATGTTGTCGCCTTCGACGTGGCTGGGGTCGAGCACAACATCGTGAGTGCGGCGGTTGCGACAATTGCCGGACTCTTCGCGGCTTCGTCTACCGGTCGGCTTTGACCCTGAGCAGGTCCCATGAGGCGAGTCCGTTCCATCCCTGCGGTTGGTCGTCGGGCCGGCCGGTGATCTGGGTCGTTCCGGTGCCATCGGCGTTGATTACGAAGAGCTGGTTGCGGCCGCCGCCGACCCCCCGCTGGAACACGATCTGCTGGCCGTCGGGCGACCAGTTGGGGCCCAGGTCGGCTGTGGTGTTGTTGGTCAGTGCAATCAGACCGGTGCCGTCGGCGTTCATCACGCACAACTCGAAGTCCGAACCGCCAACCCTGCACATGAACACGATGCGGGTGCCGTCGGGGGAGAAATCGGGACCGCGTTCCTCATAGTCGTTGAAGGTCAGCCGCTGCGGCGCGCTTGTCCCGTCGATGCTGAGCTTGTAGATCTCGGCCGAGACGGCGTTGTTGTGATCAGGTTCGTCGGCATCATGCCGAGTGAACACCAGCGTCTGGCCGTTCGGCGACCAGTCCGGGTCGTCGTCGACGAAGTCGTCGTTGTTCGTGACGTTGCGCGGCGCCTCGTCGCCCTTCAGCAGGTCGTCGACGTTGGCGACGAAGATGTCGCTGTCGGAGGTCGCCGCGCCGGGCGTGGGCAGAATCGGCAGGCCGGTTCCTGACGCCGAGGCGTGGAAGGCGATCCGTTTGCCGTCCGGGGACCACGTCGGCGAGCCGCCCCGTGTCAGAGGTTGTTGCTCGGTGCCGTCGGTGTTCATCACGAACAGGTCCGAGGTGTTGAGGGGCTCCAGCCCGCCTCGCTTGCGGTTGCTGTCGAACACGACCTTCTTGCCGTCTGGTGACACGGTGGCGAAGGCGTCGGCCGCGTGGTTATCGGTCAGTCGTCGCGGGTTGGTGCCGTCGGGGTTGATCAGGTAGATCTCGCCGCTATTGAACACCTGCTCGGGCGTGTTGGGAGGCGTGCTCGGCAGGGCGTTCGAGAACGCGATCGTCGACACCAGCTCGAAGTTGTCGTTCTTCGCCTGGGCGGGCAACGAGCCGACCCCGGCGATCACGATGGCCACGGCGGCGACGCCGCGAGCCAACCGGGTGATCATCACCGGCGCTCCTGTGCTGTGGTTGATGGTCGAGGGTTGCTTTGTCATTGCAAGGTTCCTTTCTTCCAAGGTCCGTCGGCGCAAGTGAGCAGGCGGGTGGGTGGGCCGCTGCGCTCGAGGTGCTGGCTGGCCGGATGCCTCGCCCGCCACCTCGCCGGCGACTCGGGCGACCTCGACGACGCCGGCGGCGACGAGCGTCGACAGGACCACAAGTTTTGATCGGCGTGCGAGGCATCGAATCTCCCTCGATCGATCCGAGCGTGCACCAGGCGACTGCCGATCACATCCGTCATCTCACGGAGTTCACCTGCGAGATGTCAGACCCGTCGGCGACGGCACGGTTGCTCGCTCCAGGTCCTCGCCAGCTTCTCCGCCGCGGCGGGTCGAGCACGTTCTCGTACGGGTTGACACAGCCGCGACCGGCGTCGAAACATCCCTGCGACCAGTCGGTGCGTACCACGAAACCGGCCCCTCGGCCGCTTCCTGTTGGGCATGTGACTCCGCCTGTACGAGGTGTCCAAACAACGGCGGGATGCGCCCCGATCGCCTACATCCCGAGGATGATGCGGATCGCCGCCAGCCCGGGCCTGTCTCGGCTGATGACCTCGATCCCGCCGACCCGTCGGCTCGTCACAACCATGCTCCACCACGTCGGTCTGCGCCAAGCCATCGACACCGGCGCCATGACCGAGGAGATGATCGACTGGTACTGGTCGCTCCTGCGCCACACCAACACCACGAGCAACGAGATCGAGGCCGGTCCCCGCCTCATCCGACCGATCCGCGGCCTGGACGAACAGCTCCTCCTGCCCGCCCCGCTGCTGGCCACGATGACCATGCCGCCGCCACTGCACGCCGCTACCTCACGCAGCGGGTCAACCGGCCGGTCCATGCCTGATCAGCTCGCCGACGAGTTGGGTGCGGCCGGCGAGGTCAAGCTTGGTGAACACGTGGGAGAGGTGGGTTTCCACGGTGCGGCGGGAGATGTACAGGCGGGCGCCGATCTCGGGGTTCGTCAACCCGTCGGCGACGAGCCGGCTGACCTCGGCCTCCATCGGGGTCAGCGCCTCCCAGCCGAACGACGGCCGTGGCGTCTTGCGCCGGGGTCGGCGCACCCCGAGCTGGCGCAACGCGGCGTCGACCCGGGCCGCATCGGCGGCGGCATCGATGTCGGTGTGGATCGCTGCGGCTTCCTGGAACAGGGTCGATCGCGGCGTCGCGGCGACCGGCGGCGGCGATCACCCCGGCGGCGTGCTCGCAGCAGGCGGCGAGATCGGGGCGCAGCGCGGTCTGGCGGTATCGGTCGACGGCTTCGAGCACCCGGTCGGGGTCCTGTTCGACGAGACCGCGGCACAGCAGGGCTGCTCCTGCGGCGCTCGCCGCAGGTGACCGGCGGGCACCTTCCTCCAGCTCAGCGGTGACCGACCGGGCCAGCTCCTCGCGACCGGCACCGACGGCGAGACGAACCAGGAAGATCCCACGGCGGCGGTGCCGCCAGATGTACCGCGATGTGCGCGGTCTGGACCCAGACCTGCTCCGGCGAGCATCAACGCCGCGTCAGCTGTCCGCGGGCGGCAAGATACTCCGCTTGGGCGCCGAACAGCGCCTCAGCTCCGAAGAGCGGCGCGCCTCTGGTCAGACGATCGGCACCGGCCGTCAAGCACGCCTCGGCCCTCGTCGAGATCCCCTCGGTGGATGGCTATCGTGGCGAGAAGGGCTTCGAAATAGAGCACCATATTGAGGTTGCCGGTGTCGTCATTGACCGCCAGCCCCGCTTCTGCGTCGGCCTGCGCACCATCCCAGCTGCCGGCGGAGAAGCGCGCGCCGGCAGCGACCACGTAACCCGACCGGCAGCTGCGCCAGCGCGCCGATCTGCTCGACGCGCCGGCGGGCCTCGATCGGCCATGACACTGGCCTCGCCGACTGCATCCAGCTCGACCAGGCCGACGGCGAGGAACGACGTCGGGGATGAGGTATGAGGTCGGAGTCGCCTGTCCTGAGTCGAGCAGAGCCACGGCAGCCGTGAGGTGCTCTCGACCGGCGGCACCGTGACCCGTCACGATGCCAACGACGCCCAGAGTCTGGTGAGCGAGGCACTGCTGTGGTCGCATCGCCAGCGGCCATGCCCTGCGCCAACGTCTCCTCAGCGACGCACCGGGCGGCCTCGACGTCCATGGAGCCGATGAGCATCGACATCTGAGCGGCGAGGCAGCGCAGCCGTTGAGCCTCATCGGCGGGCGCTCCCAGGGCGTCGGCGGCACGGTGCATCGAGGCGATCGCCGCAGCGGTCTGACCGCGGTTGCCTTGCAGCGCGCACATCCCGTAAAGCGCCCTGAACTCGACATCGGCGCTTGGGCGACGCGGCAAGGACGGCGTCGGCGATCGTCTCAGCGTCGTCGAATCTGCCGCAGAGCACGAGCGGGGTGATCATCTCGGCCTGCAGCGCCGTCGTCCCGGACCACGGTGGCGGGGCGAGGGATACGGCTTGTTCGAGTAGAGCGACAGCACTGGCAGGGGCAACCGGACTCGTTTCATCGGCAGCGCGTTCGAGCCATTCGACGGCGTCGAGGTCGCCGGGGAGTGCGCCGCGGGCGAATTGTTCGGCGATCTGTGGGGTGGGTGCCCCGGCGTGAGCGAGGGCTTGGCCAGCGGCGCGGTGCAGGTCGCGCCGCTCGGCGGGCAGCATGTGTCCGTAGACGGCCTCGCGGATCAGGTCGTGACGAAACGCCAGCCGCTCCCCGTCGCCGACGACGAGCCCCGCCAGTGACGCTTCGCGCAGCCAGGCGGCGACGTCGATCACCGGCCGGCCGGTGATCGACGCCAGATCCCGGAGCGTGAAGGCGCCGCCGAGCAGGCTGGCCAACCGGAGCAGCTCGTTGGTTTCCGATGGCAGCCATGACAGGCGACGCACCAGCGTCTCATGGAGGTTGGCGGGGGTGCCACCGGCGGCGACCTCGACGATCCCGCCCTCGATGCGCAGCAGGCCGTCGTCATCGAGAGAGCGGAGCAGTTCGGTGACATACAGCGGGTTGCCGGCCGTTGCCCGCAGCCGCCCTCGCAGCCCGTCTGCCGGGTGCGGCCCCGGTGAGGGCGCTGGCCAGGGCGTTCACGTCAACCTCGTCCAGCGAACCGAGCCGGACGTGATGCCCTGCCCCGCCGCGCACCACCTCGAGCAGGCGGTCCAACGCTGTCGGGCGAGGAGAGGGCCGCAGCGACCCGATCACGCTGTAGCGGGACACGCCGGCCCGTCGCACCAAAGCGATCAGCACGGCGATCGACAGGTCGTCGGCCCACTGCAGGTCCTCGGCCACGACCAGGAGCGGATCGTGGCGGGCCATCTCCTCGACCAAGTCGACACTGGCCTCGACCACGGCATAGCTCAAGTCCTCACCACCTGCCGGAGTCGGCGAGCCGTCGAGCAGCCCGTCCAGGCGGGCCCGGGCCACCGGGCCTGGACGCGTGGCGTCGACCAGCCCGTGGGCCACGGCACCCGGCCGGCGCACCACCTCGTCGGCGATCGACCTCGACCACGCCGAGCCCGGCCCGGCGGGCCCGTGCCGTCGCCTCCCGCACGAGGCGGGTCTTGCCGATCCCCGCCTCACCCTCCACCACCAGCACCCGGCCCACGCCGGTCGCCGTCGACGACACCAACTCGGCCACCACCGCCAGCTCGGCGACCCGCCCGACCGTCGCCATCGTGGCCTGCTCGAGCGACGCTGTCCTCGGCTGCCCACAGCCGCCAACGATCCGGGAACCCCTTCAGCCGGCAGCGGCCCCGATCCACGAACCGCACCGCCGGCACGTTGCCGACGAGCTGACGGACCACGTCGGACACCAACACCTCACCACCGTCGGCCCGCGCCGGCGATGCGCGACGCCGCATTGACAGCCCCACCGAGCGGATCGGCGTCGGCCTCCAGCACCTCACCGGTGTTGATCCCGAACCGCACCCGCGGACCCGACCCGGCCAACGCACGCTGCGACGCCAGGGCGAACGAGACCGCCTGGCGGGGCGACGAGAACGTCATCAGAAACCCGTCACCGGTCGACTTCACCACACTCCCGCCATAGGCCTCAACCCGTTCCCGCACCACATCGAGCTGACCGGCGACCGACGCCAACCCCGCCCCGTCACCGACTCGAACCAGCAGCTCCGTCGAGCCCTCCACATCGACGAACACCACCGTCCTCACGCCCCCACCAGACAAAGGCGCCACCACAAACCCAGGGTACGCGCGGCGCAGCCAGCGCTGGATCGTCGACTCCCGGATCCCACGCCACCGTCGCCCAGCGTCCTCGATCTCCGTGAGATGCCGGATGTGCCAGACACCGTGTGCGGCTGACGATGTTGGAGATGCGACGAACCCGTGATGGACGGCATCATGCTCTTCGATGAGGCCTCGCCCGGGCCGAAACGATGGCCCGAACCAGCGGCATCGACGAATCAGACGTGCGCGTCGACGAGGCGATGCTCGCCGCGGGTCGACGTCAACGGCCCCGGCGTGACGGTGCTGCGTCACGCCACCGGCGCCGCAACTGGATCGTGGCACTGGTCGTCGCCATCGCAGCAGCGGTTGCGTCGTGTGGAAGCTCCGACGGCGTCGCCGGGCCGCCGGCGGGAACCGAGCTCAGCCCGGCCACCCGCAGCGCCGAGTCGAGCCCCATCTCACCGCTCGACACTGGCCCGCCGCCTTCGATGTCTCCGCCGTCCACAACTGCGGTGTCGGTCGACCGGACGGCAGGCTCGCCCACCACGTCTGACGCCGGAGGCTGGGTCGACGAGGTCGCTGCCGTGTGTGATCACTTCTCGTCCGAAATCGCGGCGATCTCCGAGACCGACAGCGCCCCCTTCGGCATCGCCGCCTTCATCGCCGCCCTCCAGGACGTGGGCGGCACCGCCTCGTTTCTGGCCGCCATCGACGGACCCGCTCACTTGGCGTCCGAGCTCGACCGGATCGTGGCGTTGGGGGCCGCCGCCGACACGGCACTCGACACCGCCGCCGAGGCCTCGGCGGCCGGCGACGCCCCTGCCGCGATGGCAGCCGTCAACGTGTACCTCGACGGCCTCAACCGAATCCGCAGGGCCTTCGCAGTGGCCGGAGTGCGCTGCGGTGACGCCGATCCGGCCCGCGCCGTCGGCGCCGACCTCGACGTCCCGTTGGAGCTGGAGGCCTGCCAGGTCACCACCGGGTTCGGGTCAATCTTGGTGAGCGAGCGGATCGGCAACCGAGTCGTCCGCCTCGACCCCGCCAGCGGCGCCGTCGTCGCCACGATCGACGTCGCATCGGAGCCGTTCAAGCTGCAGCCAGCCGACGGCTGGATGTGGGTGCGCACCGCCGCCCAGTACGACGCCGTCGACCCGGCGACCAACACGATCACCGCCACCCTCGCCAAAGCCGACGTTGGACCGGCCGCCAACCGCAGCTGGGCCGTCGACGGAGCCTTGTGGATCTGCGACGGGCGGCGGCTGCACCGCTACAACCCGACCACCCTGCAAACGGTCGCCGCCCTCGAACTCGGCGTCGACTGCGGACAGGTCCACGCCACCCCCCGACCCGGCCATCGCCCTGGAGTTACAACGAACGCCCCAGCGAGTCACGATCATCGGCGGCAGCGATCATCGACTCGAACACCAACGACGTCATGGCGATCGTCGAGCTACCGGTCGACGTCGGCGTCCCTGTCGTGCAGGACGACGCAATCTTCCTCCCCGCCTACGGAGAATCGGTCGCCCGCGGCATCGACCGGGCGACCTGGACCGTTGCCGCCACCACCGATCTGGGCCGGGCGACGACCGGCAGCCTCGCCGTCACCGACCGCGACTCCATCTACGTCCCCACCGCCGACGGCGACGACGTGCTCGTCGTCGACGCCACCACCTACACCGTCACCGGCACCATCGAGCCGCTCGGCAACAACGCCGTGACCATCGATGACAGCGCCCCCTGTGGACCGTCGGTGGCTACGACCTACTCCAACGCCACGACCTCGATGACCGGAACTCATCCACCGAAAGGAACGACCAATGACCCACAACCTTCACCAACGCGCAACAGCGCTCGAGCCCCGTCGTGCAGGTCGGATCACACACCGGCTCGCATTCGCACTCGCAACGGTGACAGCAGCCGGTGTCGGGCTCGCCGCACCGGCCGCAGCGCAGGACGTTCCGCCCCAACCACCGGCGCCCAGCCCGATGTTTGCATGGGCGCCCGGCTTCGCCGGGTGCACTCACTGGTACCTCAGCCACGAGGAACGGTGGGAGTTCTCCTGCAGTTGGGAGGTGTACGACGCCGAGTTCGATGAGTACTGGTGGAACCAAGAAACCACTACTGGAACGACACGACCCAGAACAGCGAACTGTACCGATACATCACCGGCAGCGGCTGGTGGTATATCGACTGCTACGTCGGCTACTACTGCGACCTGTGAACAACGCCGTGCTGACCGAGATCCTCGCAGCCGTCCCACGTTGTTCACCGGGGCCGGACGTACCACCGGCGCCGCGCTGGGGAACGACGGAGCCGGCGCCGACTCCGACCGCGCTGGCCGCCCACACGGGCTCGGCTCAATGCTGCGCCGATCGCGAGGCCCTCCGAACGGTGACGGTCGGCACTGCCGGGGTCATCCGCTAGCCGCGTCCGGGAAACGCGGACGGCAGCGTCCTACACCCCATCGACTCGACGGCCTTCGCGATCTGCCGAATAGTCGCGGCTGAGAAGGAGAGCCCGACCGCTCGTAACCGGCGGACTGCCCGGCATGGACGCGCCATAACAGCACTACATAACGACGTCGTCGCCTCGTTCGAGCGCCGCTCCGAACGGCATCTCGGCATGGCAGGATCCTCGTTCAGTCGACCACGACGATGACCGCCCGGTCGGAGCAACGTTGCTGACCGGCAGTCCATCGACAACGATCGGGTGATGATCGCTGCGTTCTCCATCACACCGCTCGGCGTCGGCGACTCGGTCAGCGAAGCCGTCGCCGAAGCGGTTGCGCTCGTTCGGGCCAGTGGCCTGCCGAACGAAACCAACGCCATGTTCACCAACGTCGAGGGCGAGTGGGATGAAGTCATGGAACTCATCAAGGCGTGCGTGACGAAGGTTGCGGAAACGGCGCCGCGCGTCAGCGTGGTGATCAAGCTTGACCACCGTCCGGGCGTTTACGACGCCCTCCACGCCAAGGTGGCGGCCGTCGAGCATCGACTGCAGGCGACGTAGCAGATGAGCGCGTCGGGTCCGTCCCGGTCGTCCGGGTGGCGCCGCGTACCGTGGAAGAGGTGAAGCTGTTTCTCGTTCAGCATGGGCAGGCCAAGGCAGAGAACGAGGACCCTGAACGGCCGCTCACCGCAGATGGTGCCGACGACGTTGCCCGAGTGGCGCGTCGGGCAGTCGAGAACCTCGGCGTTCGCCCCAACCGGGTGCTGCACTCCGGCAAAACGCGTGCTCGCCAGACCGCCGAGATCTGGTGTGGACTGGTCGACGTCGATGGCCAGCAAGCCGAAGCGCTCGCACCCAACGACGACCCAATGATCTGGGTCGGACGCCTTGCCGAGGAGAACGACGACCTCATGCTCGTCGGCCACCTTCCCCCACCTCTCCCGTCTCGCCTCACTCCTGCTGACTCGCACCGCCGACGACCCGGTCGTCCAGTTTCAACAGGGCGGTCCGGTCGAGCTCGAGCGAACCGACACCGGCTGGGTCGTGGGAGTGGTGCTCCCACCGCAAGCCGCCTGATAGCGGCGGAACCACTGGCGCTCGATCGCTACTGGACGCGCAGCCGAGGGAATGCCCGCACGAACCACGGCACCCAGCGCCCGCGACGAATCCTGACGTAGCGGTTCACCTAGGCCGCGCTCCACCCTTCGAGCACTGAACGACAGCACCGACAACGCTCACCGCGCGGGCCGATGCTCGGTCGCCGCTGGCGAACGCCGAGGCGCTCCATGCGGCGATCTCGACATCGGAGCTCGTGGTGCTCCCGAGGCTCGGCCATGCGTGTGTGGTGGAGGATCCCGAGGCGTGTGCGGCGGAGATCCGCCGGTTCGTGAAGACCGTGGGCTGAACCTCAGCCGCTGATCGACCTTGTCGACCTCACTGCCACGGACGTCGCTTGTTCGATTTGCCGACCTCGCCGGCGTGACGCGTGAATCGGCGATCGCCGCACTCCGTTCGCACTCCGCGACGCATTTCCAGTCGCCCGTCGATGGCGCCCTGCTGGCGCGCACCGAATCGCCATGCCGAATACCGACATCGACTCGATCGCGAGCCACGCATAACGGCATGTGCGTCGCGCGGATAGCGACATACCGGCCGTGTGCCCGAGTCCTTGCCATGCGCGGTTCGTCGTCAGGTCGCGTTCCGGGTGAATCGGCCGCACTCTTGGTACCGGGGCACTCGTCTTCGCGGCTGACAGGCGATCGTAGAGCGCGGTTTTCCGCGCCGCGCTGGTCTCGGACGTTGCTGGGTGTGCAGTCCGCGGTTCACGCGCTTGGCGGGACTTTCCTTTCCGATGCTCCCCACGGGCCGATGAGGCAGGTTGGGCGCTCGTCGCCAGCATGGGCGACGGCATCGGGCGTCACGGTCGTCAGGCTGTCCCTTGCGTCCCTCAACCAAGACCGCACCTCAACTGGTCTGCTGGGCGATGCGCCGTTGCGCTGCTCGGACGCTCTCAACGGAGCAGCCGAGGCCTTCAGCGACCTGCCGACAGGTCTGTATGGCGAGTGCTTGACGAAGCCAGTCAGTGTCGTACAGCTCGGGGAAGCGTCGCCGACGTCGCACCAGCGCTTCGAGATGGTGCTGTCGAACCGCTCGGCCGACCGCTTTCACAGTGCAGCCGAGGGCGGCGGCGATGTCGTCGTAGGTGCGGAGTTGCAGCTGCGCCTCCAGCCAGGACGCGTCGTCGAGCTGGTTCGGGCGGGGCCGCGGCCGACGAGGCGGCACGCCGGCCTCCGCACGGCAACTACGTGCTCACGTTACTCGAGCTTGACGCCGTCGACGAGGCCACCGTGGCTGCAGACGACAATCGCAGCCAGACCGAGCAGCGCGGTGGATTGTCGCGGCTCGCTGGCGCCCACTTCGTCGCCTCCGTTGCCCGGTTCTACGCCGGGCGGTGGGATGACGCGCTGGCCGAGCTCGAAGCCGGGCAGGCCGTCATGGATGACATCGGCAACGCCTATTGGGCGAACTACTACAGCGCCGTTGTCGCCAAGGTCGCCATCCATCGCGGCGACCTTGCGACGGCCAAGGCACGCTTGACCGCCGGCATGCAAAAGTTCCGAGAGGGCGTCAACCGTTTTGGCGCTGACTGGCTGTTCGGCACCCAGGCAGAGTTCCTCGCCGCCACGGGACAGGCGGACGCTGCGCTCAAGGTCGCGGAAGCGAACTGGACGCATACTGCCGTCGTCCGCTACGTCTGGGGGCACCGCGGACGCGGCATCTCTGTCGTCAGGCTCGCTGTCGCTGCTGGCCGTGACGAGCTGGCCCGGTCAGTCACCGCTGATCTCGAGGAAGGCGCCCGCCGTTCACCTGCGGCGAGCGCGACGGGAGCAGCCCTGTTGTGCCGGGGCCTGGTCGAACGGGATCCCGACCAGGCCCTCGCCGCCGTCCCGAAGTACCGCCAGACCCCGCTGCGCCCCGACCTCGCCGCCTGCTGCGAGCACGCCGCCGCGGTCGTCGCCGCCGCCGGTCGCCGCGAGGAGGCGATCACCCTGCTCAGGAGGCAGCAGCGATCCACACCGAGATCGATGCCGCCGCCGATGCGGCCCGGGTCGACGCCGCCTTGCGCCAGCTCGGGGTCCGCCAGCCCCGGCGCAAGGCGCCACGGCCGACGTTCGGGTGGGAGGCGCTGACCCCGATGGAGGCCGAAGTCAGCCGGCTCGTCGCCGACGGGTTGACGAACCCCGAGATCGGCGGCCGCCTGTACATCTCCCGCCGCACCGTGGAAACCCACCTCTCGCACGTGTTCACCAAACTCGACCTCGCCGGCCGCACCCAACTCGCCGCCGAGTTCGCCCGTCGCGCCCCCGTGTCGTAGCCCCCCGTCCGCAGCGGTGGATCTCCGTGTGATGCCGGATGTGTCGCGCACTGCTCGCGCCCAACGATGTCGCCATGACAGGTTCCCTTCGCAACCACATCAGCCCGCTGCGCGTCGCCGGCATGGCGTCCCTCGCGGCCGGCGTGATCCACGCCGCCGCGGTCGGCGTGCATGCCGAGCACACGGCGCTCTCACGGTTGTTCGTCGCGCTGGCGGTGGCGCAGATTTCGGGTGGGCTGCTCAGCCTCGTTCGGGGCGGTCGCCTGGTCGCCGTGCTGACGGCGCTCGTCAACGGCGTCGCCGTCGTCGCCTGGGCCGTGACGCGGACCGCCGGCATCGCGTGGATCGCCGGCCTCGAGCACAGCGAGCCAGCCCAGTTCACCGACACCGTCTGCGCGGCACTCGGCGCCATCGCCGTGGTGGCCAGCGTGCTCGCTGTCGCCCGTCGGCGGACCACGGTTGCGGCCACCCGGCTTGGGTGGTCGGCTGCAGCTCTCGGCGCCGTCACCGTGATGGCGCTGATGCTCGGCGCCAACCACGTGCACCGCGACGGCGGCCACGCCGACGGCGAAGAGGCGGCTGTGGGGCACGTCCACGGCACCCCGCCCGCCGCCGCCTCGACCCATCACCACCACCAGGAACCGGCGGCAGAGCCCACCCCCAAGGAGGGGACGGCCGCGCTCGACCCGACCACACCGGTCGAGGCCACCGAGCACACCGCGCCGCAGCCCGTCGCCTACGACCCGGCCAGGCCGATCGACCTGTCCGGACTGGACGGCGTGACACCCGAGCAACAGGCGTTCGCTGAGAACGTCGTGGCCGAGAACGTCCTACGGCTGCCGCAATGGGCCGACCCGGCAACAGCAGAGGCCGCCGGATACCACTCCCTCGGCGACGCCGTCACCGGCCACGAGCACTACGTCAACTGGGATCTCATCGAGGACCAGGTGTGGCTCGACCCCGACCAGCCCGAAAGCCTCGTCTACGAGCCGCACCCGGACGGATCCAAGCAGCTGGTGTCGGCGATGTACATCCTGCCGAGCACGATCACGCTGGCCGACGTGCCCGACTCGGGTGGACGGCTCATGCAATGGCACATCCACAACGACATCTGCCTCACCACCGACCCCGTAGCGCCGACGTTCGGCGGGCTCACCGACGCCGACGGCAACTGCCCGGCCCACCTCGACAACCCGCCGGACTCGCCGATGATCCACGTGTGGATCACCCCCCACCCGTGCGGGCCATTCGGCGCCCTGGACGGGATCGCCGCTGGTCAAGTGCTCGAAGGTGAGGAGCACTTCTGCGACCACGTCCACGGCCAGCAATGACGACAGTTCGCCATCGCCAGGTCGAGCAGCGGATGTGGCGGTCCGTCGACGTCACACCGGTGGAGAAGCGGCTCACCCTGCGCCGCACCGGCGCCGCGGTACGCGTCCAGCAGGTAGGGGACGGTCCGGTGGTCCTGTTCGTGCACGGAGCAACCACCGCTGGCGCCAGCTGGGCACCGCTCGTCGCCCGACTCGACGGCTTCCGGCGCATCGTGATCGACCGGCCCGGCTGCGGGCTCAGCCCCCCACTCCCCACCCGGTTACGCCACGTCGAAGCCCTCGAGGCGTTCGCCGACGCCTTCATCGTCGATGTCCTCGACGCGCTGGACGTGCAGTCGGCGTCCGTCGTGGCGACCTCGTTCGGCGGGTACATCGCGCTGCGCTCGGCCGCCGCCCACCCGACGCGGATCGGTCGGGTCATCGAGCTCGGCTGGACGGTCGGCGCCCCGATCGGCCACACCCCGGTGTTGATGCGGATCGCCGCCATCCCGGGCCTGTCTCGGATGATGACCTCAATCCCGCCAACCCGTCGACTGGTCATAGCCATGCTCCGCCACGTCGGTCTGCGCCGAGCCATCGACACCGGCGCTATGACCGACGAGATGATCGACTGGTACTGCTCGCTGCTGCGCCACACCGACACGATGCGCAACGAGATCGAGGCCGGTCCCCGCCTCATCCGACCGATCCGCGGCCTAGATGAACGGCTCGTCCTGCCCGCCCGGCTACTGGCAACGATGACCACGCCCGTCGGTTTCCTGTGGGGCGAGAACGACATCTACGGGGGCGCCGAGACGGCCCGGGCGTTCGCTGCCCAAATCCCCACTGCCCAGCTCGAGGTCATGTCAGACGCCGGACACGCCCCGTGGTTCGACGACGCCGACCACGCCGCCGCTACCACTCGCCGCTACCTCGCGGAGTGGCTCAATCGGCCGGTCCACGCCTGATCACCTCGCCGGCGAGTTGGGTGCGGCCGGCGAGGTCGAGTTTGGTGAACACGTGGGAGAGGTGGGTTTCCACGGTGCGGCGGGAGATGTACAGACGGGCGCCGATCTCGGGGTTCGTCAACCCGTCGGCGACGAGCCGGCTGACTTCGGCCTCCATCGGCGTCAGCGAATCCCACCCGAACGAGGGTCGGCTCGGCCGCCGAGGGCGGCGGCGCACCCCGAGATCACGCAGGGCGGCGTCGACGCGGGCGGCGTCGCCAATCGCCGCAAGCTCGGCGTATATCGACGCTCCTTCATGCAGCAGGTCGATAGCTTGGTCGCGCCGACCGGACGCGACCAGCACGTCGGCGGCATCCTCGCAGCACGCGGCGAGATCGGGCCGCGCCGGGGTCTCCCGATGCTGGATGACGGCTTGGAGCATGAGGTTGGCGTCGTGGTCGACGAGGCCGCGGCACCGCAGGGCCACTCGAGAAGCACTCTTGGGTGGTGCGCGGCGTGCGGCTTCTTCGAGTTCCGCAGTCACGCAGCCAGCGAGATCGTGATGACCGGCCGCAAGAGCGAGGCGTACGAGGTGTACGCCTCGCATTCGGTACCCGTAGAAGTACCTGATGTGCTGGGTCTGCTCCCAGACGGCGTGGGCCACCTCGAACGCGGCCTCGACGTCCCCGGTTGCGGCGAGGAACTCCGCCTGTGTGTCGAACAGCCAATCGGCCCCAAATAGCGAGTCGTGGTCGGCGAGTCGTTTGGCGCCGGCCGCCAGGATGATTCGTGCTCTCCCCAGGTCGCCTCGGTGGATGGCGATCTTGGCGAGTAGGGCATCGAAGTAGAGGATGAAGAAGTCCACTCCCGTTTCGTCGATGAGCGCTCGTCCGGCTTCCAGTTGAGCGAAGGCGTCATCCCACCTTCCGGCAAGGAAGAGCGCGCCGCCGGCGGCGAGGTAGGCGGGGGGCAGACCAACGACTACGCCCTTACGCTCGGCTCGCCGTCGCATGTCATCGGCAGCGGCGTAGGCCTCGTCGAGAGCGTCGAGGTCGAGCAACGAGCACGCCCGAAGCATGTCGGCGTTCAGATAGGTACCTTGCGTGACCCGCCCTGAGTTGAGCAACGCCATGGCCGCATCAAGATGCTCGAGGCTGTCGAGCCCGTAACCGGTGACGGTGGCGATCACCCCGAGGGTCTGGTGGCCGTGGCATTGGCTATACGCGTCGTCCTCAGCGAGTCCGAGCGCCAGGGTGGCTTCGGCGATCTCCCGTGTCGCAGCGATGGTGGTCGCACCAAGGAGCATCGACATGTGCGCGGCGATGCATCGCAGTTGCTGGGCCTCGTGTCGGGGCGCCCCGGGCGCCTCTGCTGCTCGGTGCATCGCGGTGATTGCCAGCGGCGTGTCACCACGGCTACCGAGCACGATGCTGACCCCGCGCAACGCGGTGTACTCGACGTCAGGCGTTGGTGCCGAGGCTAGAACCGACTGGGCGATCGACTCTGCCTCGAGGTAGCGCCCGCACTGGCCGAGTGGCTCGATCAGGCGTGCCTGCAACGACGGCCGGCCATGCCAGTGCTCGGGAGCGAGCTGCACGGCTTGCTCAAGCAGAGTGACGGCACGGCTCGATGAGATCGGGATCGCCTCGATGGCGGCCCGCTCCAGCCACACGATCGACTCAATGTCGCCGGGCGACGCGCCGCGGGCGAACTGTTCGGCGATCTGTTGGGTGGGCGCCCCGGCGTAGGCCAGGGCCTGGCCGGCCACGCGATGCAGGTCGCGACGTTCGGCGGGAAGCATGTGCCCGTATACCGCCTCGCGGATCAGGTCGTGGCGGAACGCCAAACGGTCGGCGTCGCCCACGATCAACCCGGCCAACGATGCCTCTCGGAGCCAAGCGGCGAGGTCGATCACTGGACGGCCGGTGATCGCGGAGAGGTCGCGCAATGTGAAGGCGGTGCCGAGCAGGCTGGCCAGCCGGAGCAGCTCGTGAGTGTCGGACGGCAACCAGGACAGCCGCCGGACCAACGTCTCATGCAAGTTGGCCGGCGCGACACCCGCAGCGACATCGGCGACGCCAGCCTCGACCGACAGCAAGCCGTCATCGTCGAGGCACCGGAGCAGCTCGGTGACGAACAACGGGTTTCCGGCTGTCGCGCCCAGCCGCTGGCGCAACCCCTCGCCGGATCGCGCGCCGGTGAGCGCTCTGGCCATGGCGTCCACCTCGAGCTCGTCGAGCGAACCAAGACGGACGTGACGCCCTGCTCCGTCACGCACCACCTCGAGCAGCCGGTCGACGGCGGCCGGGCGAGGCGACAGCCGCAACGACACGACCACGCTGTATCGAGAGACGGCTGCGCGTCGCACGAGGGCGATGAGCACGGCGATCGAGAGGTCATCCGCCCACTGCAGGTCCTCAGATGCGAGGAGCACAGGATCACGCCGTGCCATCTCCTCGACCAGATCGACGCTCGCCTCGACGACCGCGTAGCTGAGGTCCTCGCCACTCGTCGCCTGGCCCGTTGAGCGGTTGAGGAGCTCGACGAGGCGCCCCCGAGAGGCCAAGCGTGGACGTGTGGCCTCCGACAGCCCATGCGAGACTGCACCGGGCCGGCGCACCACCTCGTCGGCAGTCACCTCGACCACGTCAATCCCTGCCCGGCGAGCCCGGGCCGTTGCTTCTCGCACCAGATGGGTCTTGCCGATCCCCGCCTCACCCTCCAACAGCAACACCCGGCCAACTCCGGCAGCGGTCGACGCCACCACCTCCTCCACCGCCGCCAGCTCGGCGACCCGCCCGACCGTCGCCGGAGTTACCAACTCGCCGCTGACGTCCACAACCGCCCACAGATTCGACAACTCCGAGAAGCCCTTCAGGCGGCAGCGCCCCCGATCCAAGAAGCGGATCCCTGGAGCCGCGCCAACCAGCTGGCGGACCACGTCCGACACAAGCACCTCGCCGCCGACGGCCCGCCCGGCAACACGAGACGCCGCATTGACGGCGCCACCGAGTGGATCGGCGTCCGCTTCGAGCACCTCACCGGTGTTCATCCCGAAACGCACCCGCGGAGCCGAACCGGACACGGCACGCTGGGACGCCAGTGCGAACGACACCGCCTGACGTGGCGACGAGAACGTCAGCAAGAACCCGTCACCAGTCGACTTCACCAACTTCCCGCCGAAGGCGTCGACGCGCTCACGCACCCGGTCGAGCTGCCGACTGATCGAAGCCTGCCCCGCCTCATCCCCGAGCCGACGCAACAGCGCTGTCGAGCCCTCAACATCGACGAAAACCACCGTCGTCAACCCTGTGGCCGTCTCGCGGTTGCCCACGGCCGTAGGGTACGCACCGCCAGGTGCTCACCGCGGCGTGAGCGTTCTCCGTGGAACCGTGTAGTCGAGCGAAACGAGATGCCGATCAGGTGATCGGGCAGGCCGGCGATCGCGAGGGCCCGCTGTTAGCGTGTTGTCAGTTCGCGGCGGCTATCCGTCGTCGCGGAGCGACCACTGTCTCAAACTGTCCGGTGCGGCGAGGATCCGCTCGGAACTCGTCGGTTCGGCGCAGATGTCGGCGATCAGCAGATCGGTGTGGCTGCTGGCGGTCAGGATCGGTTTGTCGGCACGGTGCGACTGTCGCTGGTTGCCGCGCTGGCGGTCGGTGCGGCAGCCAGAATCGACGCCAGGGCGCACGGGAACCGGGCCTCGAGGTCGGTGGCGCGAAGCGACACGTACCTGTGCTTGCCGTCGACGCGGGTGCTCGTCATGCCGGCCTCGCGCAGGACGCGGAGGTGGTGCGAGAGCGTCGGCACCGAGACGCGTTTAGGCCATGGAAGTCGCCGCACGGCAGCTCGCGCCATGCGCACAAGGTGCAAACCCATCCCGGCCCTCCTCGGCGTGACGATCGGACCCGCGCTCCTCGTCGTCGCCGCCACGACCCTGCACGCACCGATCAGCGCGTCGGCGTCGTGCCTATGACAGCACGACGAACGTGTCCCCTGCCGACGACGACTCGAGCTCGTCGAGCAGCGTGTCGATGTCGACGGGAGCGAGCGAGGCCAATACGTCGACGAGCTGCTCCTCCCCAAGCGAGGTCGTGACATTCACGACGGTGTCACCGACGAGCACCTGGACGTGCTGCCCGGCAGAGTCCGGCGTGTGAAGGCGGCGGCCCGGAAGGTCGCCGAAGCCGCCGACCTCGAATTCGGTCGGGTCGGCCATGGCGCATGCGGCGGGGGCGAGCAGCATGAGGAGGTGCTGGCCGTCCTGGTCCACAGCGGCCTCCGCAGCCGACGTCCACCTGAGGGAGAGAACATCGCATTCCAGGCCCAGATATCGATCTCGGGCCACGGAGACGAGCTGCCAGTCGTCGGGCATCGCCGTGGGCCTCACCGGTACGATACCGTCGATCGACCGGGGGTTGTAGTCGTCGACGGGTGAGGAGGGGTCGATTGAATCCCGAGCGGGCGCGTTGATCGAGATCGGCTCGTTCCAGTCTTTGAAGCGGATCGCCGTGTCGGCGCCATTGTCGCCGTCGCGCACCGACAGCCGCATGGCCAGCGGCACCCCGTCGGGATCGAGATCAAGCTCGACGTGACCTTCGGGAATGGGCGAACCGTAGGCCTCCTCGATGTCGCCAGGCGCACGGACCTCGAAGCCGACGGTGACCACGGAACCGTCGTCACGGACGAGTGTGGGGTCGTGCAGGTCCCCGAGCCCGCCGGCCAGGGTTGCCGGGTCGGGGAAGGCGCCCGGCCCGTTCCATTGCGACGGCACGCCACCGAGGTAGAGGCCGACCGCCACGTGATCGGCGTAGGGGAACGTCACGTCGTCAGAGGCCGACACGGTTGCTGCTTCGTCGGGAGCCCCGGTCTCCTGGCGCGATCTGGCAGCGGCGCGCACCACCTCAAGAACATCCGACCGTGTCGATTTCGAGACCGGGTACACCTTCCACTCCGTGGTCTCGCCGTCGGGCCCGACAGGAATGCCACGCCAGTAGGTGGTGCCGTCGACGTACACCGTTTCCGTGTCGCCGAGCTGTGACTGGGACGAGAGCCGCCACCTGCCCGTCCGCCCACTCACCCGACCCGGCCGCGAGGTCGACAGAACCGCTCCCGTCGCTCTCGTCCGCGATGAGCTGCTGGTCGAACTCGAGGCGGAAGCTGGACGCTTCTGCCACGTACTGCTGCGCTGCCGTCAACATGTCATCGGGGTCGATGCTCGTCCGAGCCCCTCGCCACGAGCACACCAGTGCCGAACAACGCTACAGCCACCACCACCACCACCAAGATCCACCAGCCGCCGCGCCTCCGGCCGCCGCCGTCCCGATCCCCGTCGACCAACGCCACATCACCCGAAGCGGCCAGCTCGTCGGGTACTCTCCCCATTTCAGTCGCCCGCCTTCGTGGCTCCGCTCGCCGTCCCCCGCAAGCCTCCACGCGTGCCGCGGAACTCGCGGCTCAATATTCTCGCCGATGTCAACGGCGAACACTTCGCTCACCTCGACGATCGTGCGTGCGAACAATTCGACTCCCTCGAGCATTCTGCATGTCCTCGTATTGAAGATCTCAATGGTGTCCCTGATGTCGATCCGACCGGGAATCAGCAGCGCCACATGAGCGGTCTCGTGTCCATGACACCGGTCTGCCGGTCAGACTCCCGCGGCGGCACGTGACGGATGGCGCGTGGAGCGGAGCGGGCGACATCGTAGCCATTGGCAGGTTGCGATTCTGCGAATATGGACCCCAACGGGGCCACCGCCATCGATAGTCCACGATTCACACGTCCCAGTCCGGGGATGCGGCCAAGCGGACGGGTCGCGGATCGCCGGCTCGGCGCCACCAGATGAAACAGCGCGGTCAGGTTCGATGAGTTGCCGCAACTCGAACCGGCGCGGCGGCGCTCGGTCTCCACATGCCGTAGAGCATCGTGGCGAGGGAACGCCGCGATGACTGTTCGGGTCGTCGCCGAGCCAGGCGCGGTTGCGCAGCTCGATGGTGGCGAGACCCTCACTGTCGGCCACTGGCGCATGACAACCGAGTGGGACGCACGCTTTGCGCCGAGGCGCGACGTCGACCGCGAGGGGGGCGGACGTGGGCCGGGCGCTGTCCACGAACCACGCGACCTGACCGACTGCGTGGGGGCCGGCGAGGCGGGCGCGGTGCTGTCATCGTCACCCGACGTTCTTGACACGCCTAGGTCAGTGAGCAGCACGAGTCGGTGACGCTGTGTTGTCCGGCAGTGTTTGGCGTGGCCACCGATCGTTCCTGGCATGCTCCACATCGTTTGCTGCGAGTCGCCAGCGGCACATCCGGCATCTCACGGAGATAGATCGCGCTGGCCGAGGCCGGGGCGGGGATCCGGGAGATCACCGATCTCCCGCTAGCGTGCGCGTCGGGGCAGCAGCCTCCCGCGAGAGGCTGCCGGAGCGGCTGCGGGTCACGGCCGGCAACCCGTGGTTCGCACCGAGCTGCTCCGTTGCTCCACGACGAAGGCCTACTGAGGGTCGACGCCGGCGTCGTCGACGTCGCCTCTGGTGTCGGGCCGGCCGAACTTGCATGAGGCGTTGCTGCGTCAGGTGTGGTGGCTCACTGATAGAGCGGCCGGAGGCGGGTCGTACTGGCTACATGACAGCTGCTCGCTTGATGACCTCGGCGGCGAGTTGGCCAAGCGAGCGCCCGTCTCGCCGGCAGGCTCAGCCGCACCGGCGCGTCCGACTGAACGCGTCCGGCGTCACTGTCGGCACCGGCGGCAAAGGGAATCCGTGAGATGCCGGATGCCGGCTCGTCCACCCGGCCGATCGTCGCCACCGTCGATTGTGCCGTGACACTGTCCTCGGCCGCCCACAGATGCCATCGGTCGGAGAACCCGCGTAGCCGGTGGCGTCCTCGATCGCGGAAGCGGATCGCCGGCGGGCCGGCTGCTAGCTGGCGAACCACGTCGGAGACCAGCACCTCACCGCCTGCGGCCCGCGCCGAGATCCGCGCCCGCGGCGTTGACGGCGCCGCCGAGTGGATCAGCGTCCACCCAGTCCGCCTCGCCCGTGTTCATGCCGATGCGCACGCGCGGCGCCGACTCGCCAAGCGCTCGCTGCACCGCGAGTGCGAAGAACACCGCTTGACGCGGCGACTCGAACGTCCACAACAGCCCGTCGCCCGTCGACTTCACGATCTTGCCGCCGTAGCCCTCGACGCGCTCGGCGACCCGATCCAGCTGGCGGAGCACCGAGGTGACCGCCTCGGCGTCGCCGAGCCGGTCGTACAGACGGTCGAGCCCTCGATGTCGACGAACAGGAACGTCGCCAACGCTGGGCCCGTGCCACCGGCCACGCGGATCGTACGCATCGATGTTCGGGCGCGGATCGGTTATCTCAGTCGCAAGCCGACTCCAGGTCAGCGACGCGATCAGTGGTGGTGGTCGGGCGGGCAGCGGTCCACCCGGTCGGCCGTCGCGACCGCGGCCTGGCCGGCAGCCTGGCCTTCCAGCGAGGCGAAGGGTCCGCACTCGTGGGGGCCGATCCAGACGTGGACCATCGGGAACCTGGCGGCGCTGATCGACCCCGGAGGGCACTGGCCGTCGGATTGACCGAAACCGGTGAGCGTCGCGCCGTTCGGACCGTCGGCCACGCACAGGGTGAGCTCGGGGTGGGTGTGCCATTGCATCAGCGGTCCGGCGAAGCCGACCAACTCTGCATCGTCGAGCGGCACGGGGTCGGCGACGTACATCGCCGAGACCAGCGTCCGCCGGTCTCCGTCGACCAGGTACACCAGCGACTCAGGGGCGTGGGGGTCGAGGAACGCGTCGTCGAACAGGTAGTCGAGGTTGACAAAGTGCTCGAAGCCGCTGGCCGTGTCGCCGACGGACACGAAGCCACGAGCGGGGATCGTCGTCACGTCCGCGAAGGTGGGCAGGATGTCGACGATCCGGCGCACCAGTGCTTCGGCGCGGTGTCGCTGGGCGTCGCTCACGCCGGCGACCCCGGACAAGTCGATCGGCTCGGGCGGATCGAACGGCCGCGGCCACGTGGCGGCGTGGTCGTCGTGCCCGTGCCCGCCGCCGAAGGCAATCGCGGCGACGGTGAGACACCCCACCGCCACGGCGGGCATCCCCAGCCGGACGATGGCGACACCGCTCCGTCCCTGTCGCAGGCCGACCACACCGACAGCGACGGCAATCGCAGCGAGCACGGCGGCCGCGCTGATCGGTGAAGCGCGGCACTTCGGCCTGTTCTAATGAGGCCAGCCTCGGACCGCCAAGGTCGGGGCACGTCGGTGGTGACATCTGGGGTGGTTCGGCGCGAGGTTGGGGCGGTTCGCCCTTGCCTCGTTGGGGCGTATCCAGTGTCTGGTGTCCCGATTCGGCATCAGGCACACCCACTCGCGCCAAGCAAACTACCGAACGGCGCAGCCGATCAGTGCGATACCGACCGTCCGGAGAACCGCGCCGTCGCAAGGCGGTGGGTCGGGGACGACTGATAGGCGCCGCTACCTCATCCGCCGTCGGCAGGGGATGCCGGGGTCTCCCGGCCGGGCCTTACGTCCGCTCGGCGCCGCCCGCCGCGTCGTTCGGCGCGCCGGCGCGCTGGACCGGCACGCCATCACCACCGGTCGGAGCGGGTCCGGTGCTCTCGTCTGGCTCCGCGTCGACGTGCCCGACCTCACCCCGCATTCGGAGCGGTTGCTACGCAGGAAACTCTGTCGGGTAGGCGACGCTTTCGATGATGTTGATCAGTTCGTCCGGGCGGTAGCCGTGGTGGCGGGCGAACTCGACAAGTTCCCGTGCGCGTTGGATGACTGCGCCGCGCTCAGGTGTCGCCGCGACCGAGATCCCGCGCCCGCGTCGGAACTCCAACAATCCTTCATCGCGGAGCAGCCGTAGAGAACGCAGCACCGTGTTGGTGTTGACCCCGAGCACAGCGGCGAGGTCCTTGGAGGGCGGCAGCCGTTTACCTGGTCCGGCCTCGCCGTCGGCGATGGCGCGGCGGATCTCCGCGGCTACTTGTTCGTAGAGGTCGGTGGGGTCGGTCTTGTCGACCTTGACAGGAATCATGGCGCTAGTGATACTAGCACAATAGTGAGGGAGGTCGACATGAACATTGCCGCTCCGCCCCGCGGGCACGACGCGCACCGCGCGCGCGTCGACCACGACCCGATTGAGGCACTGATCGAGGAGGCCAAGCAGCGCGCTCGGCGAAGGCGGCGGCTCTACGGCGTCGCCGCAAGCGTCGTAGCCATCGCCGTCGTGGCAGCCATCGTCGGCTTCAACAGCGCAGGGTCGTCGCCCGCTCAACGGGCTGCGCTTGACTCAGCGGCCGAGTCGCCGGTTGGCGACCTCGGCGTGTTCAACCGATCCGCGGCTGGATCGTTTCCCTGACGCGGCGGGAATCGCGGCGGTCGACCCGGACAACCCGTCGTCGCGCCACACCGTGCTCGCGAACCCGCAAGGCATCGACTTGCGGGAGGGATCAGCGATGCCGTTACGCCGGTCGGATGGTCAGCCGAAGGTACGGAGCTGGCGCTGGTCGACCAGGGCGGGAGCGGCAGCTGGATCATGGACTCCACCGGCTCGCTGATCAATGTCGTGCCGTTCGAAGGGTGCTGCTCGGACGTGAACGGCAACCCGCTGACACCAGCCGGCCTGCAGGGATGGGGAACGGTCCTCTGGCGATTGTCGGACGGGTCGGCGCATTTGATCCCTAGCGACGTCGCTGACTGGATCACCCTCGACGACCGACGAGTTGGCGCTGAAATGGACACGACTCGGCAGTGGGAAGCTTCCCTCCACGTCAATCACACGGCGCTGTCTCCCGACGGTGAACAGCTGCTGCTGACGGCCCCGGCGACCGCGGCGGCCGACCACTGGTGGCGGGTGCCCCCCAACTCGGCCACTACCCGGGGGTTGTACATCCTCGCGGTTCTTGGACCATCCGTCGCCGATGGCACTGTCAGCGATGGCAGCGGCGTTGGTCGGCGAGTTCCGGTCACGTCATGGCTGCACCGCATGGGCACCTACGGTCTCGATGGATCTACGCTGCGCCGGGTCGCTGCCGGGTCCTACCTCGCGGCGGCGTGGTCGCCGGACGGCACGCAGATCGCTGCGATCAGCGACACGCCCGAGGGTCGGGAACTCGTCGTGATGAACGCCGATGGCACCGACAAGCAAACACTGATCGAACTCGAAGATGGCCACACCGGAATCGCCTGGCACCCCCTCGCGCCGAACGATTAGCGCATCACGTCGCCTCCGGCGCCGTTCGACCGTGTCGCGCTCCGAACTGCCGATCGGCCGGCGAGCGAGCGGACGCACTTTCCGACCCACCACGCACGATTCGGCGGTTCGATCACAGTCCCGGCCGGGTACCGAACATCGCCACAGACGGTTCGGTACCGACCGTCTGGGCATCAATCTCGCCCGCGTGGCGGCTCGTCCGGGAACGGCTGATAGGCGCCGCTAACTCTCGGGTGACTGCGCCGCGTCCTCCATCGCCGGCTTGAGGACCGCAGCCCCCCCCCGAAACCGTCGGCCTGCCGACGAACCGTCCGAGCACGGCTGTGAGCTACGTGATCTGCTCGACGAGCACGCCGTCACCGAGTCGGTCGTAGAACGTCATGCTCATCGCGGCGGTGTCCACGGTCCACTTCTCGATCCCGGTATCGGCCAGACCCCGCGACATCTCCAGGTAGCTCGTCTCGCCCCGCTCGTGACGTTTCAGGTGGTCGAGGAATGCCTCGCGGTCGCTGCTCTCGGCGACGGTCAGCTCGTCATGAACTGCGGACGAGACGACTCGGTGGGCATCGAGTCCAACGAATTCGGAGTGTCCGTCGAAAACGTAGGAGTCGTACCGCACGACGCCGATCGCCGCGAGTGCCCGGACATAGTCGGCCAGGGTCTCTGCACTGCCGAGCCGTCCATGGAGCGCATCGATCTGCTCGATGGTGAACACGCGGCGACGCTAGCTGCACCCTCGACACCACCGCATCCCAGATCTTCCACGAAGCGGGTGACGGTCGGCGTCCGCAACCGCCGGCTCGTTCGCGGACCGGACAGCGCTGTAGAAGGATCCGCCGGCGCCGCCGACCATGAAGCGGAGATCGAACGCTTCATCCTTCTCGGGCACGACCGGGTCGACGTTGGTCATCGAAGCGACGAGACGTGGACCATGGTCGCTGATCCAGAGGGGAACATACGCAAAGCACCTATTGAGCGTGCGTAACGTGCCCCGTTGCGGCGTCGGTCGTGTCGGCCTCCGCAGGTCGACAGGCGACCGTCGCACCGGTCGACTCGAAGCGGCATCCGCGACCGGGCGGCGGCAGGCTCGTAGCGTCGCCGCACGTGCGAGGCGTACACGCGTGATCCCGATCGTGCTGTCCGCCGTGGCGGTGCTGCTATCCGGAGCAACGTTCTGGTGGAACACGCAGCGACGTGGACATCTGCATATCTACGAGGCACCGACTTACGACCTCACGGTGAACGAGGGGCAAGTGGTGTTCTGTCTGCCGCTGTCGTTCACGAACACCGGCGCTCGCCCGTGGCCGGTCCGCAACGTCCGCGTGCTCGCTCCGTCGATCAGTGATCGAGCGCTCTCGTGGATCGCTACGTACGACTCGCTGCCGGGCGAGAAAGAGGTCCCGAGGGGTCGACGGTACACGACCGGATTCGTGGTGCCCGCGAGGTCAACGGTGTTGCAGATCTTGGAGTTCCAATCCGGTGCACCGGTGTTTCCGTGGCAGCCCGAGCACTTTGAGGCGACCGTGCTGTTGCAGCCGAACAAGGGGGACAAGCGCTTCGTGTGCGGTACGACGCTGACCATCGGCGTCGACACGACGCACGACTACAGGACCTCAACGGTGCACGAGACGGCAGACGAGCCGGACCCCGACGCAGCTACGCGCAGGTTGTGGTGGCGGTCGGGCCTGGCGCGCCTCCGATGACCGTCAGTGCACGAGCGCTCGACGCAGGGAGGCAGTGAGCCCGCCGCGCACGTCGACGCTCAGCTGCTCGACAGCGATCGCATCAGCGAGACACTGCTGACGCACGTCGCAACTGCGACAGACACGCAGCGCCGAGCGCGCACTCGAACGACTGCTCGGCTGCGAACCACCAGGCGGTGGGCTGTCCGCGACAGGCGGCATGTTCGAGCCAGGTCGTCGACGTGCACGCAAAAGCTGTGCTCACGGCTCGATCGCCAGCACAGCAGCGGCGGCGATGTTCGACATGCGTGTGCCGTGTGTCAGACGTGACGGCTCTACTGCGCGCCGGATAATTCCGCTCGCTCAGCCCCGGCCACGTCCCCGATCGACGGCCATCGGCCAGTGCGCTCGCACCTCCGTGCCGGAAGTGCTCACTCATGCAAACGGGTCCGACCCTGGCACTTGTACCCTCGGAGAGGACCATGCCGCAGACTCCGACGGGTTGCGCACCCGTCGTCGCGGCATCAGCTCCATCGCGAGGCGGTTCCTCGGGACAGCTGATAGGCGCCGCTAGGGTATCCACTCAACGCGTAGTCCAGGTCAGCCGCTCGCCAAGCGACTTGCCCGAGCCGCTGAGTGACGGCGATGGCCCCATCCGGCACCGCCGGCTGGCGGGTTGCGCTTGGCTCGCGGGTCGGCGATCAGGTCCCGATAGCGCACCGGCTCGTCAGCGACGGCGAGCTCGAGGACCCGTGGAACACGAGTCCCAGCTGCGGGAAGTGCGCCGGTCGAAGCGGAACACGAACTCATCGAGGTAGGCCTGCAGGTGTGCCTCGTCGACCGAGCCTTGGTGGGTGCCGAGCAGCCAGCGCTTGGCGAGCGACGCGATCCGGTGGACGCCCGGGAGGAGCCCGTTGGGGTCCTCGCCGCGCCGCCGTGCAGCGCGCTGGCTGCGCCGATTACGGATGTAGCCGAGGCCCTCGATCCCGCTGTAGCCCGGCCAGCCGTCCGTGATCACCGCCGTGCCCGGCTCGACGTAATCGGTGACGAACGGGTGCAGCGACGCCGCCGAACCGTCGCGGAGGATCGCCATCCGGCACCGCCCGAACCCCTTCGGCTCGTGCACCTCAACAGCCACTCCCACCAGGGACTTCTTCCCTTTCCGCCGGCCGCCGCGCCACCCAGGCTCCTCACCGCCGATGTACGTCTCGTCGACCTCCACCGTGCCGCTGAGCCGTTCCCGACCAGGTCGCACCAGCACCGAGCGCAGCCGGTGCAACATCGCCCACGCCGTCTGGTAGGAGCTGATCTCCAACGCCCGCTGCAGGCTCTACGCGGAGATCCCATCCTTCTGGGTGGCGAACAGCCAGCAGGCGGCGAACCACACCGTCAGCGGCGTGCGTGTCTTGTCGAAGATCGTCCCTGCAGTCGGCGACGTGCGGCCGTCACAGGCGCCACAGCGGATCCGTCCGTCCGCCATCCGCCAGCCAACCCGATGCTCGCAGCGCGGGCACACGAACCCCTCCGGCCAGCGCAGCCACTCGACGTAGTCCAGGCAGTCAGCGTCGGTGGCGAACCACGCTCCGAACTCGCCCGCCGACCGCGGATAGTGCCGCCCGGCCACCGGCCTCGTCGTGGTCACGGATCGAGACTAGAGACCCCCAAGGCCGCCTAAGTGGATACCCCTAGGCGCCGCTATCAACCGGGCCGACGTCGTCAGAGCGTGTTGGGCCACGATGTGTGCCGGCTCGAGCCTCGTCCAACGATGGGATCCGGTGAGGAGCCGGTCGCCCGCCGCGTCGTTCTGGCGCCTCTGGACACCCTTGATCTGCACGCCGAGCCGTCTGATCGGTCGCGGGCTGAGGATGGCGGGCGCGTTCGCCGACAGGGCCGTCACCTCCGCCTTCGGGCGGCCGCTCACGGCGACAATGCGGGCGGACATGTCAGAGCGGAGCGACCGGGGTCTGACGGTGTTGGCCTGAATTATCGTTGTGGTAGGCACTGTGCCGATGCACAACTCGGGCGCGAACGGTCGGGCTGCGGCCGTCCCATTCTGGTTTCGGGGCTCCCGATCCGTGCTTGCCCAACAAGGGAACATCGACGACTGCGTCGATGTGTTCGATCGAGACGATGGGATCGGGAGGATCTTCGTCCTCAACCTCGATCGGCAGCCGGGACGGTGGTTGCAGTTCGAGGCGGAAGCGAGACGTCACCGCCTGGGTGGTGCTGGAACGCTCTTCGATCGTTGTGAGCGAGTTGCCGCTGTTGATGGGCTGGCAGCCTCGCTCCGCTCGTTCCCTTCGGGCGAGATCTCAGCTGCGTACTCGTTGGACGACTTCTACGTGGTCGATCCCCAGCCGATCCTCGCGGAGATCGAGGGCAGATCCGGGATCTGGCTCACCGCCTCCGTCCAGGAGATGGCCGTCGCACAGTCGCACCTCAGCATGTGGAAGCGGATCGCCGACGAGGGAGTGACGACCCTTGTGCTCGAGGATGACGCCGAGTTCCTGCCCGGCTTCGGGTCGCGCCTCGGACGGCTGTGGGCCGAGCTTCCCGAGGCGGGTGGGGCGGATCCGCGCTTCGACATCCTCTACTTCTCGTACCGGGCGGTGGAGAGCGGCTTACGGAAGAAGACCTTCTCGGAGTTGCTCGTGCGCCCCATCGGAGGACTTTGGTTCTTGTCGGGGTATGTGCTGACCCGCCGTGGTGCCGCGAGGCTGCTCGACGCGCTCCCGATCAGGGGACCCGTTGATCAATGGATGAATCACCAGCTCGGCCGCCTCGAGGCGTACGCGGCATCGACCCCGCTGATCCTCCAGCGCAGGCCGTTGCTGTCCGACAACTCGTACTCGGTGATGCCGGTGCTGCAGAGCATCTGGGCGGCGACCGGGGGCGGCCACGCCGCGTCGGCCCAGCGCGGGGGACGTCGGACGGTCCGTCAGGTCAGGCTGCAGGCACCTCAGGAGATCGGCGCAGAGCACCCGTGTTCGCGGTCGGCCTGAACAAGACCGGCACCACGAGTCTGCACGCCGCGTTGAGCGTGCTCGGCTACCGGTCGTGTCATTGGGTCAGCGAGCAGTTCTCAGCCGAGACGAGCGCGTTGATCGACGCCGGCGGTCCGTTGCCGTTCGAGGCGTACACCGACGTGGCGAGCATCGTCGAGCGCTACGAGGAGCTGGACCGCCGTTTCCCCTCGGCAGCGTTCATCCTCACGGTGCGGGATCTCGACGACTGGCTGGCAAGCCGGGCGCGCCACGTTGCCCTCAATCGGGGCCAGAACGCAGTGAGCGCCGACCACCCATACGGGTGGGTCGATGTTGACCCGGTGTTGTGGCGCACAGAGCGGCTGATGCACCATGAAGCGGTCCTGCGCTACTTCAAGGACCGGCCGGAGAAGCTCCTGGTGCTGGACATCTGCGGCGGCGACGGCTGGGCCGTGCTCTGCCGGTTCTTGAACTGCCCGGCGCCGAGCGAGCCGTTTCCGCATGTGAATCCACTTGCGGCGAGGCTGCCGGTGGCACGTGATGAGATCAGCGCGCCCCGTGTCCGATGGCGCCGGACGGAGCGTCTGCAGCACGACGACTACCCGTGGATCACAAAGACCGCAGATTCACCGCAACGACGGCTCGAGCATGCCGACGCTGGGGACTGCGGTGGCTCATTCGCTCCGCTGTTCGCCGATCGGTTCGAGCATTTCAACAGCATCCTGTGGCGAAAGCTCGACGGCACCTACAACGGGAACCTCGCCGTCTTCCGCCCTGGCAACGTCTCCATCCTCGAGCAAGGCGGAGTGCGGCTGACGCTCCGACGGGAGGACTGTGGCGACCGTTCCTACACCGCTGGATCGGTCGTCTCGCCCGAAGAGCCCGCGAGACGCTTCAGGTACGGACGCTTCGAGGCCGAGATCCGACCAGCGCGTGCTCCTGGGGTGCTCTCCGGGATGTTCCTGTACCGATGCGACCCATGGCAGGAGATCGACCTGGAGTTCCTCGGAGCGAAGACGGACCGGATCCTGATCAACGTCTTCTACAACCCCGGCGACGAGGACGACCGCTACAACTACGGCATGCATGGCACACCCGTGCTGGTCGACTTGGGCTTCGACGCCGCCGAGGCCTTCCATCACTACGCGATCGAGTGGGACCCGCGGGGCATACGGTGGATGGTGGACGGCGAAGTCATCTTCGCTCGAGCTCAGACCCCGACTCCGGTCCCCCATCTTCCCCTCCGATTGTTCCTCAACACGTGGCCAATCGACGCCGAGGAGCTCGCCGGAAGCGTCGACCCGGCGCTGCTTCCGATCGCCACCGTGGTGCGGTCGATCGCCGCGTGGTCGTGGATACCGGCCCTCACCGGCCAGGCGGCCTCCGGCCAAGCCCTCGGCGATTGGCGGCGTGACGCGCGACGGATGCAGCGCGCGGCGGCCCCTCCGTCGTGACGCGCACAACCCGACACGCCGGCTGCCGTGCATCGATCTCACGGCACCCTGCGTGGCGACAGTAACCCGACCTGTCGCGTCCTCGACCGCCAGTGAGATCGAGCGTTGCGAGCCGCGGCAGGCGTCACGCGCTAACTCCTGCAAGCGCGCCAGGTTCCGGCGATCGGCGCTCGGTCGGTATCGCACTCCAAACCAGATGACGTCTCTCCCAACGGGTTTCGCTCGCGCACTTCAGCGCATCCGAACGGCCGACAGTCTTGGTCGAGAACAGTATGTAGGCGCCGCTATCTCGCGCATCCGGAGGCATGCCGGCCGGCACTTCTCGCGACCCCGCGTCGTTCGGGCGCGTGCGACAACGCTCGGGCGGCGCACCGACCCGTCCGTTCGGAGCGGCCCGAGGCGGCGCTGGCCTCGCCCAGTCGGGGGTCTCACACGAGCGATCCGGAGCCGCGCGGTCGGATTTTTGTGCTCTCGTTATGTGCCGGCTCGGCCGTGCACTTCGCATGATATGTGGGTGATCGCCGGTGGGCTCTGGGATGCTTCTTCGGTGACCGGAGCTGTGGGGTGATGCGCTGGGTGCCGTGTGTGGTGCGGTCGTGGTCGCCGTCGGGTGACCTGTCGGTGACGGTCGGTCGCACGCTGGTCGATGAGTACCTCGAGTTCTGTCGGGCCCGTCGCCGGCCGAACCCGATCTAGCACTCGGGTGGGTGGCGGTAGGGATAACCCCCGGGCGAAGACAGGAGTGGGCTCCATCGTCGTGCGAGCGTGCGATCCGCACACTGGACTCCATGACGCACACCTCTGTCGACGCCCGGCGTGGATGCCTCGCCAGCGTGGGCCGCGCCGGTCGCTCTCGCCGCCCAGGCGGTGGACGCGACCAAGATCTACGGCCGCGGCGGCACCGAGGTGCTCGCCCTCGATGGCGTCACGGTCGGGCTCGCCGCCGGGCGCTTCACCGCCATCATGGGCCCGTCCGGGTCCGGCAAGAGCACGCTGATGCATGTCCTTGCCGGTCTCGACACACTCACCTCCGGCCGCGTCTTCCTCGGCGACATCGAGCTTGGCGCCCTCTCCGACCGTGAACTGACGAGGGTGCGCCGCGAGCGTGTCGGCTTCGTGTTCCAGGCGTTCAACCTGCTGCCGACCCTCAACGCCGGCGAGAACATCGTCCTGCCGATGTCGCTGGCCGGCTCCAGGCCGGACAAGGAGTGGATACGCACCGTCATCGAGACGGTCGGGCTCACCGACCGCTTGAAGCACCGCCCGAGCGAGCTCTCCGGCGGCCAGCAACAGCGTGTCGCCGTGGCCCGCGCCCTCGCCTCCAAGCCGCAGATCATCTTCGCCGACGAGCCGACCGGCAACCTCGACAGCCGCACCGGCGGCGAGGTCCTGACGTTCATGCGGTCGGCCGTCGATCTGTACGGGCAGACCATCGTCATGGTGACCCACGACGCCGTGGCCGCCAGCCACGCCGACACGGTGCTGTTCCTCGCCGACGGCCGCATCGTCGACTCGATGGTCAACCCCTCCCCCGATCGGATCCTCGATCGGATCAAGCAGTTCGGAAACTGACATGTTCAAGACAATCCTGAAGGGACTGTGGTACCGCAAGCGGCGCCTGTTCGGGACGGTCACGGCCGTCGTGCTCGGCGTCGCCTTCCTCACCGCCACCCTCGTGATCGGCGACACCCAGCGCAGCGACTTCGGTCAGGCCTTCACGGAGGGCAACGCCGGGACCGACGTCATCGTCCGCAGCTCCAGCGAGATCGGCGGCGAGGAGAGCGTCCGGGATGTCATCGACGCGAGCGTCGTCGAGCAGGTGGCCGCCGTCGACGGCGTCGCCAAGGCGGTCCCGCTCGTCGAGGGCGTCGGCACGATCCTCGACTCCGATGGCGACCGCATCGGCGGTCAAGGGCCACCGACGACGGCCACCAACTGGGTGGACGATCCCGAGCTCAACCCGTGGCGGCTCGCCGAGGGACGCGCACCCCGGGCCGACGACGAAGTCGTGATCGACCGCGCCTCAGCGGAGAACGGCGGCCTCGCGGTCGGTGACCGCACCACTGTGCTCACCCCCACGCCCGTTGAGGTCACCATCGTCGGCACCGTCACATTCGGCGACGCCGACAGCATCGGGCCGACGACCTATACCGCGTTCACCCTCCCCGCCGCCCAGCAGCTCCTGACCGGCCGGCCCGACGCGATCTCATCGGTGATCGTCGCCGCCGAAGACGGTGTCAGCCGGGAGACGCTGCGCGACGAGATCATGCAGGTGATGCCGGCGCGCATCGAAGCGCTGACCCAAAGCGAGCTCACCGCCGAGCAGCAGGACGAAATCGAGAGCGGCTTCCTCGGCTTCTTCAACATGTTCCTGCTCGTCTTCGCCGGCATCGCGATGGTCGTTGCCGCCTTCAGCATCTACAACACGTTCTCGATCGTCGTCGCCCAGCGCACCAGAGAATCGGCGTTGCTGCGGGCGATCGGCGCCTCGCGGCGCCAGATCGTCGTCGGTGTGGCCCTCGAGGCGCTCGCCGTCGGCGTCATCGCCTCGGCCATCGGCCTCGGCGCCGGGATCGGCCTGGCCGCCGGGCTCAAGGCGTGGTTGTCCGGCGCCGACCTGGCATTGTCCTCCTCGGGCCTCGTCATCGACGCCGCGACGATCGTCACCGCCGCCACCGTCGGTATCCTCACGACCTTCGTCGCCAGCGTCGCCCCGGCGGTCAAGGCGTCGCGGGTGGCCCCACTGGCCGCCCTGCGCGACGTCGCCGTCGACCGCTCGGCCGTCTCCAAGACGCGAGTGGTGGTCGGCCTCCTCCTCACCGGCGCCGGTCTCGCCTCGGTGATCGCCGCCACGTCGAGCGGCGACGGCGCCGTCAGCCGCGTCGGCCTCGGCGCCCTGGCGGTGCTGGTCGGCGCCGTCGTCCTCGGGCCGGTGGCCGCCAGGCCGGCGGCCGCCGTGCTCGGCACCGGCGCCGTGCTAACAGGCGGCTTCACCGGCCGCCTCGCCCGGCGCAACGCGATGCGTAACCCCCGGCGCATCGCCGCCAGCGCCTCGGCATTGATGGTGGGCACCGGCGTGGTGGCGCTGTTCACCACGTTCGGTGCCTCCCTCAAGGCCACGATCGATGACACCGTCGACGATCAGTTCGGCGGCGACCTGATCGTGGAACAGGACGGCTTCAGCGGTGCGGCATTGAGCCCAGAGCTGGCCGGCGCGATCGCCGAGCTGCCCGAGGTCGACGATGCAGTCGGCACCGCCTTCGCCATCGCCAACATCGAAGGCGACGACATCGAACCGACCGTCACCGACTTCGCCCGTCTCGACGCCGTGCTCGACATGGGCGTCGTCCAGGGATCGGTCAACGACCTCGGTCCTGGGAAGATCGCCATCAGCGAGCACTACGCCGAGGAGCACCAACTCGCCCTCGGCGACACGATCCCGATGACGTTCGTCGACGGTGCCACCAGCGACCTCCCAGTCGGCGTGATCTACACCGAGCGGATGTCGTTCGGCGACCTCGTGATGTCCAACACCGACTGGGCGCCACACGCCCGCCAGGCCGGCGACGTCGTCGTGTTCGTCGACCTCGCCGACGGTGTCACCGAGGCCGACGGCAACGCCGCCGTGACCGCGGTCACCGATCGCTACTCGGCCCCCGATCCGCAGACACGCGGCGAGTACAAGGCCTCGATCGGCAGCGAGATCGACTCGATGCTCGCCGTGATCTACGGCCTGCTCGCCGTCGCCGTCCTGATCGCCGTGATGGGCATCGCCAACACGCTGTCGCTGTCGATCCACGAGCGCACCCGCGAGCTCGGACTCCTGCGGGCCGTCGGGCAGAGCCGGGCCCAACTGCGCTCCACCGTGCGGTGGGAGTCGGTCATCGTCGCCGTCTTCGGCACCATCGGCGGGCTCGCCGTCGGAACGTTCCTCGGCTGGGGGCTCATGCGGGCCATCAGCGCCCAGGAGGGCTTCGGCGTGTTCGAGGCTCCGGTGACGTCACTGGCCGTGGTGCTCGGATTGGCCGCCGCTGCCGGTGGCGTGGCGGCCATCCGCCCGGCCCGCCGGGCCGCACGGCTCGACATCCTCGCCGCCATCAGCACCGACTGATGGCGGGCAGGCGGGTCCGAACGTGAGCGACGACAGGTTCAATCCCCTCCAGCCCTGGCGTCAAGGCGTCACCCGGGCGGCCTGCTCCAGGCCATCGGGTACAACCTGACGGCGCTGCCAGTCGGCGTGATCACCTTCTCCACGGTGATCACGCTGCTGGCGCTGTCGACAGGATTGCTGATCACCTTCATCCTCGCCGTGCCGGTGATCTGGGCGCTGTTCGTGTGGTCGCGCGGCATAGCCCACGTCGAGCGCTCACGGGTCGCTGCCCTGATGGACGTGCGCTGTCCGACAACGCCGGTTCCCGGGTCAGCCGGCCGCGTCCGCCGTGGCGTCGAACACCGGCCCGCTGTGTCCGAGTAGGGCGGACCGCACCGCCCCGCTCGCGTCTCCGATATCCGCGACAACCGGGCCGTGCGACCGACCGTCCGCTTGCTCCTGCAAGCGGATCCTGCTCGGTCGGGGGCACCGCGGTCGCTACCGAATGAGGCCGCAAGATCTGACGCGGTTCCGTACGGGCCTCCACCGAAGAAGGCATCGGCGGGTGGTCCGTGACGACGGATAGGCGCCGATATCACCCGCGTCGTCGGAGCATGCCGGCACTCTCGACCGGGGAGCCGACCACCGACGCCTCCAGACATCGATCCTGCGGTTGTGGTACACCGGCCGCATGCCCAGCGATGCACGCCCACTCGCGCTTGATGACGAGATCCGCGAGGCGATCGGCAGCGCCTTCGACAGCCTCAACTTCGTCACCGTTGCCTACAACGGTGACGACGGCTGGCCGCATGTCTCCCGGCGCGGGTCGACGCAGGTCTACGGGCCCCAACAGATTGCCATCTGGGTTCGCAAGCGCGAGGACGGACTGGCCAAGGCCGTGGAGACGCGCCCGGAGATGACGCTCTTCTACCTCGACGTCGTCGAGCGTGGCGTCGCGTACACGTTCTACGGCCGAGGTCGGGTGACGGACGATCCCGAGGTCGCCGAGCGGGTGTTCGCGGCTGCGCCCGAGGGCGAGCAAGTCCAGGATCCCGAGCGCAAAGGCATCCCCCTGATCATCGATCTCGAACGCGTGGTCGCCCAGGGGAGGCGGCCGGAGCAGAACTTCGTGATGGAGCGCAGTGCGAGCTGAGCAGCACACGCGTCCCGTCGTCAAGGATGTCGAACTCCGCGATGTCGAACGAGCTGATGCGTCGTCCAGCGCCCGATCAACGTCGAGGAACGGCGACCAGCCAGGCGTATAGGCGCCGCTATCTGCCCAGGCTTCTGGCTCCCGTGACAGGTCGCCGGCCCGCCTGCTGGACACCAGACCTGAGGTTGCGCCGCTCGGACGGGAACCCGCGCGCAAGTCAGGGACCACCACTCAAGGGCCCCCTCTTGGACGCCCTCCGGTGCAGGGCGCAGTGCCACACGCGTTACCGAACGCGCGATTCGGACATCGTGGCTCGACCGCCCGATCGGGGAGGAACGGCACTTGGAGGACGCACTCGACGACTGTGTTCGGAGTGGTAGAGGGCGCGCGTTACCGGATTGCGCGGGCAGCAGTCGCTGCGGCACCCGTCGGTGGGCGCCGCCCGTGGGTTCCCGCCGCCGGGAGCGAGCTGACCCCGCGTGCCGTACAGGAGAGGGGCTCCACGGGCGCCGGTCGCGCTGAGTTGCGGTCGTCCTGAGTGGCGACCGGCGCTGGGCTCATGTCGGTGGAGCAGCCACGCCAGTCGCGTCGTCTGGTCCGAGAAGCGACGATCCCGATCGGGGCCGACGTCGCGCTGGGTGCACGCGATGCGCACCCGGAGAGGCGTTGGGCGTTCGAAGGGATCACGAGTCCAACGCTTGCCTCCGCGCCGGGGCGTCCGGATGTCGTGCTCATCGCCTTGTCGATCTCAACCACCACCATCTCCGCCGTTGCGCGTACTCGGGAACGACCTCTCCCTCCTGGTCTCTGACGGCGCCGGTGCTTCCCATGGCACGGCCGCAGGCAGGCCGTCCTCAACGGCGGCGACCGTTGACGACTGCCTCGATGACGGACTCCACAACGACAGTCGCGGCGACAACGGCAACGACGCTTGCGTCAGCGGCGAAGTCGGGATGAGCAACTACCGAGGATGAGCGCTGCTGAATCCGAGCGCCCGTCGCCAGATGCGCCGGCCTGGATCGATCCGGCGCCGCCCCCCACCGGGCTCGCGATGAGCCCGATGGGGAGGCGTGCCTCCGATGAAGTCAGCCGCGCTTGATCGGGATGCGGCTCGCCGCGGCCTTGGTCTGGTCGATGGGCAACCGGACCTCGAGCACGCCGTCCTTGTAGGTCGCGTTGATGTCGTTCTCGCTCGTCCCTGACAGGAGCGGCAACGTACGCGTGAACGATCCATAGCGGACCTCGGATCGCCGGATGTTCTTCTCCTCGGTCTTCCGCTCCTCGCGCCGCTGGCCCTGGATCCGGAGCGTTCCGTCCTGGACGGTGATCTCGATGTCGTGGTCGGGGTCGACGCCCGGCAGGTCGGCACGGACGACGAGGTCGTCGTCGTCCATGAACTCCTCGACCTTGAACTGCTCCTCCTCGCTGCGCCAGTCCTCGAACGGCCAGAGCCGGTCGAAGAACGGGGACGTGAAGACTTCGGGCCACCGGGAGCCCTGTTCGCGACGTTTGATGGCCATGTGATCTCCTTTCGTCGTCGCGTTCATTCAGGGGCCTTTCGGTCCCGATCTCCGCGCGTACCCCGCTTCCCGGCTCGCAATCCAGCCGGGGAGACATTCGCGGCGGAGTGGCGACCGAACCCAGTTGGCCTCGCGAGTCGGTGAGCACGCACGCCACGCCCAGCGGCGCCCCGATCAGACGGCTCGGCATCGACCCACAGGACGACGCATGGCCTCCGGCCTGCGGTCTGGTGCTGGCCCGAATCGCACCGGACGCTCGGAGCGCCATGCGGTAACGCCGGATCGGTGCGTCTTACAGGGTCAGGATGAGGTGGATGTCGTCGGGCTCGAGATCGAGCAGGTGAGGATCCGGCGAGGGGTTGATCACGGCTCCGACGTGTTGGTAGGCCTCGACGGTGCTTCTCGTGGGTGTGGCCGAGATGTAGAGCGCCGTGGCACCGAGGTGACGGGCTCGCTCGGCGAGCAGGTCGATCATCCGTCCGCCGATGCCGTGATGGCGATGGCTCGCGCCGACGTAGAGCATGTCGAGCTTCAGCACCAATGGGTCTGTGCAGGAGCACGCCGCACGAGCTCCGCCGGGTCCGCTGTTCGACGGGGGGATGGTGGGCTGTGAGGCGGGTGCGGCGGGGTCGAGTGCGGTGAGGAAGATCCGGGTCTTGTCCGGCCTGCCAGTGGCTCGCAATCCAGGTTGCCCGCTCACACGTAATCATCTCGATCGTCATTCGATCGTGCTCGCGTCATCGTCAGTCAGGGGGATTCATGTCACGAAGATCCGGACGTCTGCCGGCCGCGACGGTTGTGGTGGGTCTCGTCTTGTCACTGGCAAGCGGGGCGCTGGCCGCCCCGATCGGCGCGCTGAAGCAGTTCAAGGTCCCCACGGCCAACAGCCAGCCGCGGGCCATCACCACCGGTTCCGACGGCAACCGCTGGTTCACCGAGGGCACCGAGTTCACCGCCGCGCCCGCCAAGATCGCGCGCATCACCCCGGGAGGTGTCATCACCGAGTTCGCCCCCGACGTGGCCGATGGGTGCAACGTCTGCATCATCACCGACATCGCCCAGGGCCCCGGCGGCATCCTCTACATCACCTCCAATGACCCAAACCTGATGCGCTTCAACGTGGCGACCGAGAGCTTCGAGACGCCGGTGCAGATGCCCAACACCAGTGCGCTGGGTGGCAACCTGGCCATCAGCGCCACGGACGTGTGGATCACCGACTTCAACAACGACGTGGTGTGGCGCTACCACCTCTCGGACGGGCAGTTCACGTCGTCCCTGGTGACCGACCCGGGCGACGTCGCCGTGGACGTGGCCGGCAACGCCTGGTTCACCCAGCCCGGTGATGTCAACGCGCCCGGCACCAGCAACATCGGCCGTATCGACGCGGTCAGTGGAGCCGTCACGACGACCCCCACCACCGACGGTGCCATCACGGTGGCCCCGCGCAGCGTTACCGTCGCCGCCGATGGGCAGGTCTGGTTCACCGCCCGGTTCACACCACAGGCCGTCGGGCGCCTCAACCCGTCCACCAACTCGGTGACGTTGCTCCCCCTGACGAACACCGGACCCTCGGGCATCGCCGCCTCAGCTGACGGCAGCGTGTGGTTCACCCAAGAGACCAAGGGCAACGTCGCCCGCATCACCAACGACGGCGTCATCACCGAGGGCAAGACGGTCAAGGGCAGCGCCCCATTCGGTATCACCGTCGCCCCGAACGGCGATCCCTGGTACAGCATGATGGCCGCAGACAAGATCGCCACGTTGCAGCTGCGGTAGGCCGCCCGGGTCCTCGCCGACTGCGCTGCTGTCGAGCCTGTGGCCTGCTCACTCCAGAGGAGTTCGGGCAGGCGGCAGCCTGGGGAGCGTGTTCGTACCACGATGGTCCCGGCGTCGGGGTCGTCCCCAGTGCCGCGATCACCCGGTGGCTTCGCCGCGCTCGCCCCTGCCGCGCCCCGAGGCGTATCCGCTAACGACGGGGAATATCGCGGCCGACGGCGTCCGGTATCGCCGGGTCCTGCGCGTCGCTAAGCGCAAGGATCGATCGCTGTGGGAGATGGAAGCGGGTCGGGTGCTGGTGACCGCCCGTGGGCAGATCCCGCTGACCGCCAGCACTTCGCAGAGCGCGTCGACCGCTTAACGCGATAAGGGCTATCCCCTTCCTTACAGTGACCACCACCGGTAGTGCCTGCGAGCGCAATCCGGGGCGTTCGGCCCACAAGATGTTGTGTTTGCTGTAGCGAAGGGGATAGCCCTCAACGCGATAAACCATGGCGACTGGAGACGGGCGGACTCTGCGGGCTGGGCGGACGAACCGCCGGAGGGCCGCCTGCTCACCGGAGCCGGGCCATCTAGACGGACGCGACTCATGACCTTGCCAAGGTGACGGTCGTTCCACCTGACGAGGTGGGTGCTCGTCAGGCCCTTTCCGACAGGCCAGCGACGAATGCCGTCAGCTGTTCACGTGTGAACCGGACGGATCGACCGATCCGCAACGGCGTCAACTTGCCACTCCAGACGAGCTGGTACAGCGTCGTCCGGCCGATTCCCAGCAGGGCGGCCGCTTCATCGTTGGTGAGGAGAAATGGCGGCTCGGGTGCGAGACCCCGATTCGACGCCGCACTCCTCGGGTTCGACGACGGATTCGCTGAAACACTCGATGACTTGCGTCGCCGGGGTTTCCGCACGGATGTGCGCGTGGTCATGCACCTCTAAAGGCACGGGCGGCTCGACGATGGGACAACGTCGTGAACCGGATTGGCGGCGGGGCCTGCTGCGGTGGGTGTCCGACGACGGACACCCACGCTCTTTCCGTAGGTGTCCCCGTAGGTGTCCGCAACCAAATGTATCTTGACATGAAAGAACCCCAGGCCGCTGACCTGGGGCTTTGTGGTGGAGCTGAGGGGAATTGAACCCCTGACCTCTTCCATGCCATGGAAGCGCTCTGCCAACTGAGCTACAGCCCCGACGGGCGTGTCACTCTAGCGCGCCGAGTTTGGGTCACCGCTTCCGCTGGCCGGTGTCGGAAACGGTGACACGAGCGCAGTCCTTCAGGCTGTCCAGTCGACGACCGGGGCGTCGCGGTATAGCCGCTCGATCTCGTAGAAGCGGCGGATCTCGTCGAGGAAGACGTGGATGACGACGTCGCCGTAGTCCATCAGCACCCATTGCTGCTCGCGCACGCCTTCCGTCCGCCGCGGTGATCGGCCGGTGACCGCTCGCACCCGTTGCTCGATCTCGTCCACCAGCGTGCGGACGAGCCGCCGGTTCGGGGCGTCGAGCACGACGAACAGCTCGGCGATGCCGAGGATGTCGCCGACGTCCAGCACGACGATGTTGCGGCCCTGCTTGTCATCGGCCGCCCGGGCCGCCAGCTCGGCGAGGAGGCGGGCGTCGTCATCCACCGTTGGTCGCCAGGAAGTCGACGAAGCTGGTTCCCAGCCGGACGACGGCATCGACGCCGGCGATCGGCTCCTCGGCGACCGACACCTCGACGGGTCCGAACAGTCCCTCCAGCCCGCGCACCTCGGCCAGCAACGAGTCGTCGCTCACCTCGACCTGAGTGACGGCGGGGACGGTGCCGGGCGTCGTGTTCACCGACAGCACGTTGCCGCGCACGAACAGCAGCTGGGAGATGGCCTCGTAGACCAGGTCATCGGCCGAGGAGCCAGCGCCGGCGGCGGCGTCGTCGAACAGGCTCTCGACGCGGAACGTCAGCGCGGGGTTCGGCGCCGACATCCGGCCCGGCGCGATCTGGCCGAACACGAGGGCCAGCTCGGCACGATCGAGCACGACGACGTCCACCCCGCGGGGATTGGCATCCGGCGCGGCGACGGTGAACGACAGCGGGCGATGGCTGGCCGGGCCGGCCAGCAGCGCGCCCAGCTGGGCGTCGAGCGGATCGGCGCCGGCGGCGGGCGGTGGCGCCTGACCGGCAGCGGCGGCGACTGCTGCCCACACGGCGCTGGTCGCCGGGTACTGGTCGCCCGCCGGTCGAGCCGGATCGCGGGCCGTGAGCACCGCCGCCGCCTGGCCAGGATCGAGCGTCTGGACGCCATGGTCGGCGATGACGGCACCGTCGGCGCCGGTGACGGGGGCCGGGAGGTCGACCTCGATCGGTCCAACGGCGGCCAGCATGTCGGCCAGCCGCTCGGCGGTGACGACCTCGGTGACGTCGAGTCCCACGTTCACGGCGACCTCGACCTCGGATTCCAGCGAGTCCACGCCTTCCAGCTGGAAGGTCTCGTCGATGGGCAGCCGCTCGGCACCCTCGCCGCTCGTCGCATCGGCGTTGACCGGCACCGTGATGATGCTGCCGCCGGCGCCGCTCGGTGACCCGACCAAAACGGCCATCGACGCCAATCGACCCGTGCCGTCGACGGCGGCGAGGAGGGCGGTCGGCGTCTCCGGAAACACCCGCTCGGGTGGACGGGAGGCACCCTCGGCACCCTCGGTGGAGTTGTAGATCGCCAACCCGCCGGCGACCGCCAGTCCGGCCGCGGCCAGCGTGGCGGCGACGGCGACGACGGTCGCGATCAGCGTCGAACGGTGACGACGGCCGGCGGATGCCGTCACGTCTTGACCTGGTACAACCGGCGCTCGGCGATCACCTGCAGCACGGCGTCGGTGACGAGGTAGTCGAGCGGCCGACCGTCCGTGAACCGGGCCCGTAGGTCGGTGCTGGAGATCTCGAGGCGGGGCACCTCGACGTGGATCCACGCAACGTCGCCGGGCAGCTGCACCGGCACGCCGGGCCGATCGACGACGACCATCGTCGAGCGGGCGATGACGTCCGCGTACCGCTCCCACGTCGTCAGTCCAGCGGCGGCGTCGTCGCCGACGATGGTGAACAGGTTGACGCCTGGCTCCCGATCGGCCAGCGCGACCAGCGTGTCGGCCGTGAAGCTGGGCCCGCCGTGATCGATCTCGAGACGGCCGGCCGCCAGCCCCGGCACGTCGGCGACGGCCGCCTCGACCATCGCCAGTCGGTCCTCGGCCGGCGTGATCGACCGGCTGCCCTCCTTCTGCCACGGCACGTTGGCGACCATCAGCACGACGACGTCCAGGTCCAAGCTGTGACGGACGTTGACGGCCGTGACCAGGTGCCCGACGTGCGGGGGGTCGAACGTGCCGCCGAACAGCCCGACGCGCCGGGCCCGCGGGTGGCGGTCGGTCGAGGGATTTTCGGCGGTCATCTGGTCAGCGAGCGGCATGGCGCCCCGCAACGGCACGGCGGCGGAGTCTATTGGGGCGCGTCCGGGCCGGCTTGACATGCCTGGTACTCTGGAATCTCCCCCCCGACCGACCCGTGACTACGAGCATCCGCGCCTGCCCCCCGCTACGAATCTTTGTCGCGCCAGACGCCGGCTGTGCAGCTTGAAATCAGTCCAGGCCGGAACACGATTCTTCTACGAACGGTTGCACTGAAAACATCATGAACGACTCCATCGGCCTCTACTTGAACGACATCGGCAAGGTGCCCCTGCTCACCGCCGAGGACGAGAGGGAGCTGTCGCGCGTCATCGAAGCCGGCCGTGAGGCCGCCGAGAAGCTGGCCAACGGGGGGCGCGGCGCCGCCCTGAAGGCCGCCGTCGCCGCCGCTGCCGACGCCAAGGATCGGTTCATCCGATCGAACCTGCGCCTCGTCGTCTCGATCGCCCGCCGGTACCCGCTGCCGCAGGGCATGGATCTCCTCGACCTCATCCAGGAAGGCAACCTGGGCCTCGAGCACGCCGTCGACAAGTTCGACTGGCGCCGCGGGTTCAAGTTCTCGACCTACGCCACGTTCTGGATCCGTCAGGCCATCGGCCGGGCCCTCGATCAGAAGGCCAGCCTGATCCGCATCCCGGGCGATCGCTCCGCCAGCCTGCGCGCTGCGCTGCGGCAGGCGTCGGGCGATGGCGAGACGCTCGACCAGACCAACGCCGAGCTGCACCGCCTGACCACCCCGGTGTCGCTCGACAAGACGGTCGGTGACGACGGCGACGCCACACTCGGCGACCTGATGGCCAACGGTGACGGCACGCCCGAGGACCACGTCATGACGATCGTCGATGGTGATCTGCTCGACGAGCTGTTGTGCACGCTCGACTCCAGGGCCCGCTACGCCGTGGAGGCTCGGTTCGGGCTCGTCGACGGCGAGCGCAAGAGCTTCCGCGAGGTCGGCGAGCGTCTCGGGGTCACCGCTGAGGCGGCCCGTCGGCTCGTCAGCCGGGCGGTCGTCGGCCTGCGCGACGACGCCGAGCGCATCCTCGCCGTCTGATCCGCTGATCCGCGCCCGCCATGGTGGCGGGGACCCAATCGCCCCTGGTCGAGGCCGGGGTCGCCAGTAGGCTCCGTTCCCATGGCGCAGGCGTGGACACCGTCGTCGTGGCAACACCTCCCCGCACGCCAGCAGCCGGAGTGGCCCGACGCCGACGGCTTGCACCGTGCCCTGAAGACGGTCGCTTCGTACCCCCCGCTGGTGTTCGCCGGAGAATCCCGATCGCTGCAGTCGTCGCTGGCCAACGTCGCCGCCGGCAAGGCATTCCTCCTCCAGGCCGGTGACTGCGCCGAGTCGTTCGAGGAGTTCTCCGCCGACAACATCAGGGAGAAGCTGCGCGTCATCCTCCAGATGGCGGTCGTGCTGACGTACTCGATGGGCGTGCCGGTCGTCAAGGTCGGCCGGATCGCCGGGCAGTTCGCCAAGCCCCGGTCGAGCGACACCGAGCGGGTCGATGGCGTCGACCTGCCGTCGTTCCGTGGACACATCGTCAACGCCGCCACGTTCGACGTCACGGCTCGAATGCCGGACCCCGACCGCCTCGTGCAGGCGTACCACCAGTCGGCATCGACGCTCAACCTCGTGCGGGCGTTCGCCAAGGGCGGCTTCGCCGACCTCGGGCGGGTCCACGCGTGGAACCAGGAGTTCGTCGCCTCCAGCCCGGCCGGCCGCCGCTACGAGCGGCTGGCCGCCGAGATCGACCGGGCGCTGCACTTCATGCGGGCCTGCGGTGTCGACACCGAGTCGAACCCCAACCTCAGCACGGTCGACGTCTACACGAGCCACGAGGCGTTGATCCTCGGCTACGAGGAAGCGCTGACCCGCCAGGACTCGCTGACCGGCGCCTGGTACGACTGCTCCGCCCACATGCTGTGGATCGGTGAGCGCACGCGTGACGTCGACGGCGCCCACGTCGAGTTCCTGCGCGGCGTCGGCAACCCGATCGGTTGCAAGGTGGGTCCGACCGTCGAGGCCGGCGAGCTGCTCGAGCTGTGCGAGCGGCTCAACCCGGCACGCATCCCCGGCCGCCTCACGCTGATCAGCCGGATGGGCGCCGATGCGGTCGAACAGCGGCTGCGGCCGCTGCTGCGGGCGGTCACCGATGCCGGCCATCCGGTGGTGTGGGCCTGCGATCCGATGCACGCCAACACATTCAGCGCGCCGAACGGCCGCAAGACCCGCCACTTCGACGACATCATGCGGGAGATCGCCGGCTTCGTGCGCGCCCACAAGGCCGAGGGCACATGGCCGGGCGGGATCCACGTCGAGCTCACCGGCGACAGCGTCACCGAGTGCCTCGGCGGTGCCGACGCCGTGTCCGACGTCGACCTCGATCACCGCTACGAGACGGTCTGCGATCCCCGACTCAACGGTCGTCAGAGCCTCGACCTGGTCTTCCGGGTCGCCGAGCTGATCGCCGGATCGTCCGTCTGATCCGTGCGAGCCCTCGAGCTCGTCTCGTCGTGGCCGGTGCCCCACGCCGCAGCGACCGTGGTCGCCGAGGACGGCCGGCTGCTCGGGGCGGTGGGTGACACCGACCGCTCGTTCCGTCTCGCCTCGCTGTCGAAGATGCTGACCGCGTGGGCGGTGCTGATCGCCGTCGAGGAGGGCATGCTGGGCCTGGAGGACGCCGTGGGCCAACCCGAGTGCACGCTGCGCCATCTCTTGGCCCACGCCGGCGGGTACCCGTTCGACGGCCCCGGTCCGATCACTCGGCCAGGCCGGCGGCGCATCTACTCGAACACGGGCATCGAGCTCGCCGCCGCCGCCGTCGAGGAGCGCACGACGATCCCCTTCGCCGACTACCTCGCCGAGGCCGTGCTGGAGCCGCTCGGGATGGCGCACTCCGAGCTGATCGGTTCGCCGGCCCATGCCGTCCGCAGCACCGCCGGCGATTGGGGGCGGTTCCTCGCCGAGCTGCAGCGGCCCACCTTGCTGGCGTCCTCGACGGCCGCCGACGCAGTTCGCCCGCAGTATCCAGAGCTGGCCGGTATCGTGCCGGGTGTGGGGCGTTTCGATCCGTGCCCGTGGGGGCTGGGCTTCGAGATCCGTGGCCACAAGTCGCCGCACTGGACGGGTCGCCGCAATAGCGCCGCCACGTACGGCCACTTCGGCGGGGCCGGCACGATGAACTGGGTCGATCCACAGGCCGGCGGCGCGCTCGTTGCGTTGACGGACCGCGCCTTCGACGACTGGTCGGTCGAGGCCATGAAGTGCTGGCCGGCCTTGTCGGACGCCGTGGTGGCCGAGCTTGCGGAGACCCCCTCTTGACCATCACGGCGTTCCCCGGCCACGCAGGCCGTCGCTGGCCACTCGCTCGCTGGCGCTCGCTCGCTCGCATTGTCGACAGGGTGTGCCCGTGACCTTTAGCCTCGGCGACCGTGTCCGGTGGGCGACCACCGGGGAGGACGGGTTGCCGCTGGTGCGCTACGGATTCGTCGGCGGGGTCGCCGGCGAGGTCGGACCCGTGATGGTGATGCTCGACGGCGAGCTCGGTGGCGATGTCATCGACCTCGAGCAACTCGAGCCGGTCACGATCACCAATGTCGAGCTGCACCTCGACGGGCGCGACCTCATCGATGACCCCGAGCTGCGTCGTGGGTTGGTGTACCTGTGGCAGGCCGAAGCCGAGTCCGCAGGGCTCGACGTCGACGCCCTGCAAGGGATGGGCAGCGGCGAACGCGAGCCCGGCTACGGATGGTCGCTGGCGGCCCTGTCCAGCGGCGGCGAGCAGTACGTCGTGCGGGCGACGCCGTCCCCCGCCGACCCCGGTGTCATCCGCATCCGCGCCGAGGAGTTCCACGCCGGCTGGTAACGGCCGCAGCGCCGCAGCCGATCCGAGTGTTGAAGGGCGTCCGAGTGCTGGACGTCGAAAAACCCGACGCCCGACACTCGGATGACGTCCAACACTCGGATCAGGAGAGGCGTTCGACGATCATCGCCATGCCCTGGCCGCCACCGACGCACATCGTCTCGAGGCCGAAAGTCTTGTCGTCGGCCTGCAGGCCGTGGATCAGGGTCGTCATGATGCGGGCGCCGGTCATCCCGAACGGGTGGCCGAGGGCGATCGAACCGCCGTGCACGTTGAGCTTGTCCCACTCGATCCCGAGATGGTCGGCCGACGGGATGACCTGCGCGGCGAACGCCTCGTTGATCTCCACCAGGTCGATGTCGTCGATCGTCATGCCGGCGCGGTCCAGCGCCTGGCGGCTGGCGCCGATCGGACCGAGCCCCATGATCTCCGGGTTGAGTGCCGACACCCCGGACGAGACGATGCGCGCCAGCGGCGTGAGGCCCAGCTCGGCGGCCTTCGTGTCGCTCATCACGATGACCGCCGCGGCGCCGTCGTTGAGCGGGCAGGCGTTGCCCGCCGTGACCGTCCCGTCGGGCCGGAACACCGGCTTGAGCTGCGCCAGACCCTCGAGTGTCGTGCCGGGCCGCGGCCCGTCGTCCTTTTTCACCTCGTCGCCGTCGGGCAGCGTCACGGGCGTGATCTCGTCGGCGAAGAACCCGTTCTCGACGTGGGCGACGGCGCGGTCCTGGGACAGCTTGGCGAACTCGTCCATCCGCTCCCGGGTGACGTGCTCGAGCTCGGCCACGTTCTCCGCCGTCTGACCCATGGCGATGTAGATGTCCGGGAACCCCTCGGGTGGTGGCGTCCAGTCGGGGCTGCCGCCGAGCGCCCGGTCGGCCGTGCGCTGGCCGGCACTGGCGAACGTGGTGTTCGGCGCCGTGTCGCTGGCCCCGTTCCCGTAGCGACTGACAGTCTCGACCCCAGCGGCGATGAACACGTCGCCCTCGCCCGCCTTGATGGCGTGGGCGGCCATGCGGATCGTCTGCAGGCTCGACGAGCAGTAGCGGTTGACCGTCACGCCCGGCACGTCGGTGAGCCCGCTGAGGATGGCGACCACCCGGGCGATGTTGAACCCGGCCTCGCCGGCCGGCTGACCGCAGCCCATGATGACGTCCTCGATCTGATCCCGCGGCAGCTGGGGCACCTTGTCGAGGAGCGCCTTGACGATCTGCGTCGAGAGATCGTCGGGCCGGATCGACGCCAGCGAGCCCTTGACGGCCCGCCCGATCGGGCTGCGGGCGGTGGCGACGATGACGGCTTCGGGCATGACGACTTCCTTCCAGCACCCGGCCGGGCACGAGAAGGCCAGCGTACCGACCGTCATCCACCACCTGGCGGTCGGACGCCCGCCCGGAGCGGCCCGCTGGCATACTGCGGCCCGTCATGACCGGAACCCTGCGCGTGGCGATCGGTGCCGGTGGCACCGGCGGGCACATCTACCCAGGACTCGCCGTCGCCAAGGCGCTGGAGGAGCTCGGTGACGTCGACGTGTGCTTCATCAGCACGAAGCGCGGCTTGCAGACGACGCTGGTGCCGCAGGCCGGCTATGAGCTGTTCATGTTCGACATGCTGGGGTTGCAGGGCGTCAAGAGCGCGGTGCTCATGGTGCCGCAGCTGATCCGCTCCGGCACCCAGGCTGCCCGCCTCATCAAGCGCCGCGGCGTCGACGTCGTCGTCGGGATGGGCGGGTACCCGTCGACGCCGGCGATGGTCGGAGCGAAGCTGGCGGGCGTCCCGTCGCTGATCCACGAGAGCAACGCCGTGCCCGGCCGGGCCAACGCCTTCATCGCCCGGCTGACCCCGAACGTCGCCATCGCCTTCGAGCGATCTCGCCAGCACCTCCCCAAGCGGGCCGACATCCGCACCGTCGGCATGCCACTGCTGCCCGAGGTCGGCCGGATGGACCGGGCGTCCCTGCGCCAGCCGGCCCGCCAGCTGTACGGCTTGACAGACGGTCAGCGTCTGGTCGTCGTCAGCGGTGGCAGCCTGGGTGCCCAGAGCTTGACGACGGCGGCGCTCGACCTCGCCGACCAGTGGCGCGGGCCGCGACGACGCGCGCCTCGTGATCAAGACCGGCGCCGATCAGCTCGACGAAGCCACCGCCCGGTTGGAGGGCAACGCCACCGCCCGGGCCGTCGCCTACATCGACCGCATGGACCACGCCTACGCGGCGGCCGACGTGATCGTCTGCCGATGCGGCGCCGGAACGGTCGCCGAGGTGTCCCACGTCGGCGTGGCCAGCGTGATGGTCCCCTACCCACACGCCCCGGGCAACCACCAGCTGCACAACGCCCAAGCGCTCGCCGATGCCGGCGGGGCCGTCGTGATCGAGGATCACGAGCTGACCGCCGCGACGCTCGGCCCGATCCTCGAGGAGCTGCTCGGAGACGACGAGCGGCGCGAGGCGATGGCGACCAACTCCCGGCTCGTCGACCACGGCGCCGCCGCCACGACCGTCGCCCGGTGGGCCATCGAGCTTGCTGGGCGCGCCAAGACCCGCAAGGAGCAAGCATGAGTACGCGTCGCAAGCCCCTGAGCTCAGGCGAGCGCCAGCGAGCCGAAGCGTGAACACCTTCTGGACCGACCGTCCCGTCGTCGTCACCGGCGCCGAGGGCTTCATCGGCAGCACGCTGACGGACCTCCTCGTCGACGCCGGCGCCGACGTCACGGCGTTCGCCCACTACAAGCCCTACGGCGAGCACGGCTACATCGCCGATCACGTGCAGACCGGCCGCATCAAGGTCGTTGCCGGTGACATCCGCGACCACGGACAGGTCCAGGACGTGGTGGCCGGGGCGGACACCGTCTTCCACCTCGCCGCGCTCATCGGCATCCCGTACAGCTACGAGGCGCCCGACTCCTATGTGCAGGCCAACGTCGTCGGCACGCACAACGTCGTTGCCGCCGCCCGTCGCCACGGGATCCGCCGCGTCGTCACGACGAGCACGAGCGAGGTCTACGGCACGGCGCTGACCGTGCCGATCTCCGAGGACCACCCGTTGCAACCGCAATCGCCCTACTCGGCCTCCAAGATCGGCGGGGACATGATGGCGATGTCGTACTACCTGTCGTTCGAGACGCCGGTGACGATCGTGCGGCCGTTCAACACGTACGGCCCCCGGCAATCGGCGAGGGCCGTGATCCCGGCCATCCTCCAGCAGCTGCACTCCGGAGCGTCCGAGATCAGGCTCGGCGCGCTCGACGCCGACCCGCGACTTCACGTACTCGACGGACACCGCGTCAGGCTTCCTGGCCGCCGCCCAGCACGACGCCGCCGTCGGCCAGACGCTGAACCTCGGCACCGGGCGCGAGGTCAGCGTCGGTGACCTCGTGGCGCTGCTGATCAAGGTGTCGGGCAAGCAGGCCGAGATCGTCCAGGACCCGGCGCGCATGCGACCCGAGGGGTCGGAGGTGATGCGCCTGTTGGCCGACAACTCGCGGGTGCGCGAGCTGACCGGCTGGGAGCCTGCCGTCTCGCTGGAGGAAGGGCTGTCGCGGACGTCGGACTGGATCGCCGCCAACGTCCTCCAGGACGCCGCCAGATATCAGGTGTGAAAACGGGTTCTCCTCACCTTCCTGTGGGTAGCTCGACGGTGATCCCGCCGCAGCAGAGGTAGATCATGGCGATGACGGCGGTGGCGAGTGGTGTCCGTAGCCGCGGTGGTTGATGAGCCGGATCTTGCTGTTGAGGCCTTCGAGTTTCGAGTTCGAGAGGCCAAGTTCGACAGCGGAGAGGATGCGGTCGCGGTTGGCTCGCACAGTGCGCGAGAGGTGAGGAACGGGGGGATGCGGCTGGGCAGGCCCACGCCAGCCACCAGTCGAGGTGGTGGGCGGCGTCGTTGGGGTGGCGGAGCCGGTAGAGGTCGCGGAGGCCTTCTTTGAGTTGCCAGCTGCGGTAGAGCACGGAACGTTCGCGGCGCAGCTGGTGCAAGACGTCGAGCTGGGAGGGGAGCAGGTCTTCGGGGTCTTTGAGCAGCGCCCAGCGGGTGTGCTTGATCCAGCGGGGTCGGGTCGGGGTGGGCGGCGATCCTTTCGGTGGGCGACCCCGCGGGCGTTTGGGTGGCGGGTGCCTTCGACGCTCGTTGTTCCAGGCCCATCGTCTTGCTTTGTCGATCGCCGTGTTGGCGGCCTTGATGACGTGGAACGGGTCGACGCACTGGCGGGCCTGCCCGGCCCGGTGGTTGGTGGCCGTCTGATAGGCGAGGCCCATGTCCAGGGACACGGCCTCCAAGGCGGCGCAGCGGTCGGGGCCGAGCTCGTCGTCGAAGCGCTCGAGCACGGTGTGGTCGTGGCCTTCGCCGGCCCACACGACGATGCCGTCGCGGTCATGGTCAGCGACCACCGTCAAGTAGCGATGGCCCTTGCGGTAGGAGACCTCATCGACCCCGATGCGATACAGGCCGTCCAGACGGCGAGTGTCGAGATGCTCGGCGACGACCCGGCCGACAATGCCCACGACGGTCTCCCAGCTGGTGCGCAACAGGCTGGTGATCGTCGTCTTGTCGGTGTGCTGGGCCAGCCAGGCGACGACGTCTTCGAAGTCGCGGCTCAGACGGGCAGCGGGTCGGGCCCAATCGACAGCTTCGGTGCGTACCCGATCGCAGCGCCGACAATGGAGGCGGCGGATCTCGCCTTCCAACCACAGTTTCGCCGCCCCCAGATCGAGATGCCGCCACCGCCGGATCGAGCGGTCATAGACCGCCCGTCCCTTCCAGCCGCACGGGCACACCGGACGTCGCCGGCGCCGACGCAGCCCGCAGCGCCCCTACCCCAATTCGCCGTCGCGGAAATGGCGGCGGCACAGCAGCTCGTAGTGCACGGCGTCGCCGAACAGCGGCGGCGTCGTCGGGTCGTCGGTGTCGCCGACGACGATCGTCTCGCCCTCGTAGACGACGGAGCCGTTGACGACGCGGGCGTTGTGGGTGGCCCGCGCCCCGCACCAGCAGCGGCCCTCGACCTGTAGCGGCACCCGCTCGTCGGCGATCTCGAGCAACCGGCGGGTGCCGTCGAACAAGCTGGCCCCGGAAGTCCGTGATCAGCCCGAAGGCGTAGACCTCGACCTCCAGCTCGTCGACGACGCGGGCCAGCTGCTCGCACTGCTCCGGCGTGTAGAACTGCGCCTCGTCGCACACCAGGTAGTGGATCGGCCAGTGCTTGACGGCCAACGCATACAGGTCCAGGTCGGGAGACACGTCGATCGCCGGCGCCGCCACACCGAGGCGGCTCGTGACCTGGCTCCCCTCGCGGTCGAGGCAGGTCAGCAGCAGCCCGTACAGCTCCCGGCTCGACAGGTTGTGGTGGATCTGCAGGGCCACCGTGCTCTTGCCCGAGCCCATCGTGCCGAAGCTGAACCGCAGCGAAGCCATCGCTAACGTGTGTCGACCACGCGGAACGCCTCGGCGGCGCGACCGTCGCCGAGGCCGAAGCGGGTGGCGATCGCCCCGCCCCACTCGCGGACTCGCACCTCCATGCCCTCGGGGTCGGGATGCTGCGAGCGGTGGGCCAGGAGCGCCTGCATCTTGCGGTCGACCTGGTCCGTGATGTCGACGGCGTCCCGCGGCTCCGGGTCGCCGGAGACCCACACCTCGGCGACCTTCCACGGATCGAGGCCATCGGCCAGCAGCTCCGGGAAGGCGAACGGGTTGCGGGCGTCCGGGTACACGGCGTCGAGGGCGGCCTCGCCGGTGGCCCGGTGGTCAGGGTGGGCGGCGTAAATCCGATCGAGGTTGATGGACGGGGACTGCGTGATCACGACCGTCGGCCGCACCTGACGGATGACCTTGGCGATCTCCCGACGAAGCTCCAGCGAGACGACCACTTGCCCGTCCGGCTGCCCGAGGAACACCAAGTCGGTGACCCCGACGTGCTTGGCCGCCTCGGTCTGCTCGGCCCGCCGCACGGTGACGATGTCGGTGCGCGACATGGCGAGGTCGAACCCGCCGGCTTGGCCGTCGGTGACGATGCAGTAGGTCACGTCGACGCCGGCGTCGGTCAGCCGCGCCACGGTCCCGGCGGCCCCGAAGTCGACATCGTCGGGATGGGCCATGATGACGAGCGCCCGCTCGATCGACTCCGGTTGCAGCACCGCGGCATCCTACGATCGTCGAATGCCGACGACCCCGCTGCGTGTGACCGACGTCGACCTGTCCGACGTGGCGTTCTGGGAGGGCGACCGAGACGTCCGCGAGGCCGCGTTCGGCGTCCTCCGGGACACCCCCGGCCTGCAATTCCACGCCGAGATGGTCCTCGAGGACTTCCCGTTCCCTCCGGGCCCCGGCTACTGGTCGCTCGTCCGCTACGACGACGTGTGGACCGCCAGCCGCAACCCGCAGCTGTTCCGCTCGGGGCAGGGGTCGAACATCCCCGACCTGCCGCAGGAGATGAACGAGTTCTTCGGGTCGATGATCAACATGGACGACCCGCGGCACTTCCGCCTGCGCTCGATCGTGTCCAAGGGCTTCACCCCGAAGGAGGTCACCCGCGTCGAGCAGTACGTCAAGGTCAAGGCCGCGGCGATCGTCGACCGCATGATCGAGGAACACCCTGACCGGCAGTGCGACTTCGTCGAGGCCGTCGCCGCACCGATGCCGCTCGACATCATCTGCGAGATGATGGGCATCCCCGCCGACGACACCCAGCGGGTGTTCCAGTGGACCAACGTCATCCTCAGCGGCGCTGATCCCGAGGTCGGCGGCACCTACGAATCGCTGATGACGGCGGCGCTCGAGATGTTCGCCTATGCCCAAGCGCTCGGCGAGGACCGCCAGCAGCATCCCGTCGACGACATCACGTCCGTGATGATGCAGGCCGAGGTTGACGGAGAGCGGCTCACGGCGCAGGAGTTCGGCTCGTTCTTCATCCTCCTCGCGGCGGCCGGCAACGAGACGACGCGCAACGCCATCAGCCACGGCATGAAGGCGCTCACCGATCACCCCGATCAGCGCCAGCGATGGTGGGACGACTGGGACGGCACGACCAAGACGGCCGTCGAGGAGATCGTCCGCTGGGCCACGCCGGTGATCCACTTCCGCCGGACGGCGGCCGCCGACACCGAGCTCAGCGGCCAGCGGATCGCCGCCGGCGACAAGGTCGTCCTCTGGTACTGCTCGGCCAACCGCGACGAGCGGGCCTTCGAGGATCCCTATCGCTTCGATGTCACCCGACCGCTGCAGCCCGCGCAGGCCGGCTACGGCGCCGGCGGCCCGCACTTCTGCCTCGGCGCCAACCTGGCCCGCCGCGAGATCGCGGTGATGTTCGACGAGATCCGCCGGCGATTGCCCGACCTGCAGATCACCGGCCAGCCGGAGTACCTGCAGAGCGCCTTCATCAACGGCATCAAGCGCCTGCCGTGCGCCTGGTGAACACCAGGCGCACGGCGTCGGCGCGCCCGATCACGACGTGGTCGGCTCCTCCTCCTCGCCCTCCGAGTGGATCGGCTTCGCCCTCCGGTGACACCACGTACCAGACATCGTTGGACTCTTGGCCATTGACGTCGCCCGGCGCGGAGTCCTGGGCGAAGTAGTAGAGCGGCCACCCGTTGTACGTCACCTGCTCGCTGCCGTCGTCGGCGCGCGTGGCCGTGGCCAGCAGCGACTCGTCGACGCCCTCGCCGGCGGTGGCCGGCCCGACGAGCGCCGGCCACGCCGCCAGGCACTCCCCCTCGCACGTCGGCGCGCCCTGCGCGTCCGGCATGAACAGGTACAGCGTCAAGCCCTCGCCGTCGACGAGGATCGTGCCGAGGTCGCTCTCGGCCGTGGCCACCGTCGCCTCGCCGGCAGCCGGGGCGGACCCCTCGGCGGCCGACGTCGCCGTCGCCGTGTCGCCGGACGTGGCATCTGCGGCCGCCGCGGTGGTGTCGGTCGCGCCGTCGTCGTCGTCGTCGCCGCAGGCCGCGGCCACCAGGCCGAGGACGGCGACGGCCGTCAGCGCGATGCGAGGTGATGTCTTGTTCACGAGTTTCCTCCTCGAGGGACGGATGGACACCCAAAGGTACGACCAGCCCGACACCAGGGATTGCGCGCAATCCCGAACGCGTCGATCCTCGTAGTCATGGCCGTGCGGATCCCGCATCACGCAGAACTGGCGGACGACGCGCTGGTGGCCGGGTTGGCCGTCGAGGACGCCGACGCGGCCACCGCGTTCGTCCGCCGGTTCCAGGCCAAGGTGTACGGACTGGCACTGGCCGTGACCCATGATCCGGCCCTGGCCGACGATGTCGCCCAGGAGGCGTTCGTGCGGGCTTGGCGTTCGGCGTCGACCTACGACGGTGTGCGCGGCACCGTGTCGGCGTGGCTGCTGACGATCACGCGCAACGCGGCGATCGACGCCGTACGGGCCCGGCGCAGCGTGCCCGCTGACGACGATGACCTGGATCGGCTGCTGCAGGCGACGATGGCCGGGGGCTCCATGGACGTGACCGGGTGGACAGCCACCACCAACGTCGAAGCCGGGCGGGTCGTCGATCGGCTGCGCACGCTGCCCCCGGACCAGGGCCGCGCCGTCATCCTGGCCGTGTTCGCCGGCTGCACTGCCGAAGAGATCAGCCGGCGCGACGGCATCCCGCTGGGCACGGCGAAGACAAGGATCCGGACGGGCCTGCGGAGGCTGCGATCGGGCGCATCGGCGGTGGAATGGACAGGAGGCGCGGGCGATGGGAATGGATGACGAACAGGTCGAACCGGAACACGCCGACGCGATGGCGTTGGCGCTGGGCCAGGTCGACGGCGACCGGCGGGCGGCGATGGCCGCCCACATCCTCGGTTGCGCGGAGTGCCGGCGGGACTACGACGAGGCCGTCTGCGTCGTCGGCGAGCTGCTGCCGGCCGTGCCCGCCGTGCAGCCCGAGATCGGGTTCGACGAACGGGTGCTGGCGCGTCTCGGCGTCGAACGTCCGCCCGCCCGTCGGCGACGGTGGCTGGCCGGCCTGGCGGCGATCGCCGCGGCAGCCGTGATCCTGGCGGTGGTCGTCGGCGGGTGGTTGGTGCTGCGTTCCGACGACGCCGACGATGCCGTGGCCGCGCTCGAGCTGTCCGACGGCGGGCCGCCGGTCGGCACAGTGTCGGTCAGCGAGGTCGATGGACGCCGGATGATGGTCGTGGCCATCGTCGATGCGCCGGAGGACGTCTCGTACACGTGTCGAACGACGTTGTCCGACGGGGTCATCGTCACCTCGGATCCGTGGCCGGCCGGAGCAGGCGCCTGGATCGTGCCGCTCCCCGACGCGGGCGAGGTCGGAACGGTCGATGTCGTCGTCACCGGCACGGACAGGGTGTGGTCGGCGGCGACGTTCGAATAGTCGTTCCGCGACTCGCCGGCGTCCGGATCTGGGCGCAGTTCGTTGCGGAATCCGGGAGATATGCACCCAGTTGATCGGATGGGAAGGATCGCGCCCAGATGTTCGCGGCGCGGCGGCCGGGTCGCGTTCAGCGGAGCATCGCCTGGACGGTGCTGATGTGGTCGGCGTCGGCGGCCGTCTTGTCGGGGCGGTAGCGGCGGATGCGGGCGAACCGCAGGGCGACGCCGCCGGGGTACCGGGTCGATGCTTGGACGCCGTCGAGGGCCACCTCGACGACCAGCTCGGGCCGCACGTGCACGACGTAGCCGTCCTCGGTCCCGACGGCGATCTGCTGGAGGGTGTCGGTCTGCCAGCGCAGCAGCTCGTCCGTCATCCCCTTGAACGTCTTGCCGACCATCACCCACTCGCCGTCGTCGCCGCGGGCGCCGAGGTGGAGGTTGGACAACCACCCGGTGCGCCGGCCGTGGCCCCACTCGGCGGCCAACACCACGAGGTCGAGCGTGTGCACCGGCTTGACCTTGCGCCACGCCCCGCCACGCCGGCCGGCGTCGTACGGCGCCTGCAGCGCCTTGATCATCACGCCCTCGTGGCCGGCGGCGACGGCACGGTCGAGGAAGGCCGTCGCCTCGTCGACGTCGGCGGTCACGAGCGACGGTAGGCGAGCCGTGGCCGGCACGATCGTCGCCAGCACCTCGCGGCGCATGGACAGCGGCTCGTCGACGATCGGCGTCCCGCCGGCGTGCATGACGTCGAAGAAGTAGGCCGACAGCCCGACGCCTCGCGCCGCGTCGGCGCATCGGCGCCGAAGTCGCCCATCATGTCCTGGAAGCGCCGCGGGGCACCTTCGTCGTCGACGCCGAGCACCTCGCCGTCCAGCACGAGGTCGCCGCCGGGCAGCTCGGCCACCAGCTCGGCGACGCCACCGAGCCGCTCCGTGATGTCGTTGAGGTTGCGGGTGTACAGGCGGACGTCGCCGTCGCGTCGGTGGGCCTGGACCCGGGCGCCGTCCAGCTTCCACTCGACGGACGCCGGGCCGGTGGCGGCGAGCGCCTCTGCGACGTCGGCGGCCGGCGAGGCCAGCATCGGCTGGACCGCCCGACCCGGCGCCATGGCGATCGCCGCCAACGCCGCCTCACCGCCGGTCAGCGCCGCCTCCGCAGCCGCGGCGGAGGTCGCCGGACATCATGGTCGCCCGCCGCACGCTGGCCACCGGGACGGCGGCCGCCTTGGCGACGGCGTCGACCATCACGCCGTCGAGCGCGCCCTGGCGCATCTCGCCGCTGAACACGCGCCAGAGGAGGTCCTGCTCCGACTCGGTGGCGCGACCGAAGACGTCGGCCAGCAGCCGCTGCCGGGCGGCGGTGACGCCGGCCCCGGACATCGCCGCCAGCCGGTCGATCGCCTCGTGGATGTCACCGACCGTCAGTGACGGTTCGGTCGCCGGGTCGTGTCGCGCATCGCGCAGCGTTGCCCAACCGACCCCGATGCGGCCCTGCACCGGGCTGCCGGTCAGGAAGCCGACGGCCGGGGCGACCTCGGCCGGCGCCAGACGGCGCAGCACGGCGGCGAGGAGACCGGCCTTCTGACCCCGCTTGCTCGTCGCCGCCAGCTGCTCAGACACCGTGGCAAGTTCGGCGAACAGCATGGCTCCAGTGTGCTGCGGGCATGCCGCCGCTCGGCGCCACGCGTCCCGTATCTTCTCGGCCATGCGCCCCGCCCAGCCACCGTCCCGCTCCGGGTGGACGTGGGGTGCGCTCGGCCTGGTGGTGACGATGTCCCTCACCGCCTGCGCCGGCGACGACGACGACTCGTCCGGGTCGACCACGCCGGTCGTCACGCTGGCGCCCGGCGTCACCCTCGCCCCCGGAGCGACCACCGCACCCGGCGCCACGGCGGCCCCGGGCACTCCGGCGGCGACCGATCCGGGCGGCGCCGGCACCACGGTTGCCACCGCCGCGCCGACCGCGCCACCGCCCGTCGCCGCCGCGCCACCACCGGCCGCCCAGCTGGAGACGGCCAGCGTGGCCTTGCAGAAGTTCGTCGAGCTCCCGCTCCTGACCGCCGTCGTGCAGCACCCGGACCGCAGCCTGTGGTTCACGTCGCAGACCGGCGAGGTCTGGAAGATGCCGGCGGGCGGTCAGCCGGAGATCGTGCTCGACCTGCGGGCGGAGACGGCCCCGTGGGCAGAGGGTTCCGAACGGGGGATGCTCGGGATCGGCTTCAACCCGGTCGACGGCCGCCTGTTCGTCTACTTCAACGATCCCGACAGCGATTCCCACCTCGTGTCCTACGCCCTCGACGCCAACGGCCGGCCGGACCCCGCGTTCGCGCTGGGACGTGCTGTTCGTCGAGCAACCCGGCGTCGGGCACAAGGGCGGCGGCATCGTCTTCGAGGACAACGGCATCATGATGCTGGCCCTCGGCGACGGCGGCGGCAGCCGCGGTCGAGACGCCCAGGACTACACGAAGCTGCTCGGCGGCATCATCCGGATCATCCCCCGCACGACCGGGCCGGGCTACGACATCCCCGGCGACAACCCGTTCATCGGTCAGCCGAACATCGCCCCCGAGCTGTTCGCCAAGGGTCTGCGCAACCCGTGGGGCTTCTGCCTCGACGAGGCGACGGGCGACCTGTGGATCACCGACGTCGGCGAGGACACCGTCGAAGAGGTCAACCACATGCCGGCGGGCACGGCGGGGATGAACTTCGGCTGGTACTTCCTGGAGGGCAGCGACGTCCGCAACGACGGCGCACCCGAGCCGAACCAGAAGCCGGTGTGGGAGTACCGCCACGACGAGTTCGGCCCGGCGTCGATCGGCGGCTGCCCCTACCGCGGCGCCAACATCCCGGCCCTCAACGGCGCCTATGTGTTCTCCGACATGTCCGGCCCGATGTTCGCCATCGGCGAGGGCTACACCCCGGTGCGCCTCAACTTGCCCGAGCAGGGACGCATCGTCACGGCGGTCAAGATGGACATCGATGGCGAGCCGATCATCCTGACGCTCAACAACGGCGGCTATCGGCTGGTGCCGGTCTGATCCGCGAACACCGCATGGAGAACACCTCATGGGCCGGTCGGACCGCTACGGTGGGTGGCGGAGGGGGCCGGCAACGACGCCGACCCGACGACCATGACTGATACGACGACGCCCGTCACCGCCAATGGGAGAGGCGACCAGGGCAACGGCGGAGCGACGATCCTCGACCGGGTCGTCGTGCGCTTCGCCGGCGACTCGGGCGACGGCATGCAGCTGACCGGTGACCGGTTCACCTCGGTCAGCGCGGCGTACGGCAACGACCTGTCGACGCTGCCCGAGTTCCCGGCCGAGATCCGTGCCCCGGCCGGCACGGTGCACGGCGTGTCCAGCTTCCAGGTGCACATCTCGGACCACCCGATCACGACGCCCGGCGACGAGCCGAACGTGCTGGTGGCGATGAACCCGGCCGCGCTGCGGGCCGATCTCGGGCGGCTGGAGCAGGGTGGCACGCTGATCGTCAACGAGGACGCCTTCGAGGATCGCAACCTGGAGAAGGCCGGCTACACGCTGCCGGCGGGCGAGATCACCAACCCGCTCGACGACGGCAGCCTCGACGGCTATCGGGTCATCCGCGTGCCGATGACGTCGCTGACGAAGGAGGTCGCCGCGCCGCTCGGCGTCAAACCTCGCGACGCCGAGCGCTCCAAGAACTTCTTCGCCCTCGGGCTGGTGTCGTGGATGTACACCCGCCCGACGGAGCCGACGATCGCCTGGATCGAGCAGCGCTTCGCCGCCAACGAGCTCGTCCTGGCCGCCAACCGGGCGGCCTTCGTCGCCGGCTACAACTTCGGCGAGACCACCGAGGCGGTCGGCCACCGCTTCGAGGTGCGCCCGGCCACCTTGCCGGCCGGCGAGTACACCAGCGTCACCGGCAACACCGCGCTGGCCTGGGGCATCGTGGCCGCCGGTCACCTCGCCAAGCTGCCCGTCACCCTCGGCTCGTACCCGATCACGCCGGCCTCGGACATCCTCCACGAGCTGTCCAAGCACAAGCACTTCGGCGTCCGCACGGTGCAGGCCGAGGACGAGATCGCCGCCGTCGGCATGGCCCTCGGTGCGGCCTTCGCCGGACACCTCGGCGTCACCACGACCAGCGGCCCGGGCGTCATGCTGAAGTCCGAGATGATCTCGCTGGCCATCTCCGTCGAGCTGCCCCTCCTCATCGTCGACATCCAGCGTGGCGGGCCGTCGACCGGCCTACCGACGAAGACCGAGGCTGCCGACCTCAACATCGCCCTCTTCGGGCGGTCGGGTGAGGCGCCGCTTGCCCGTCATCGCGGCCATGAGCCCCGTGCACTGCTTCGAGGCCGCCATCGAGGCGGCCCGCATCGCGGTCAAGTACCGCACGCCGGTGATCCTCCTGTCCGACGGTTATCTGGCCAACGGCTCCGAGCCGTGGCAGCTGCCCGACGTTGACGATCTCCCCGACATCTCCGTGCCGTTCGCCACCGAGCCCAACCACACCGCCGCCGACGGCACGCCGGAGTTCTGGCCATACCTGCGCGAGCCGGACACGCTGGCGCGGCCGTGGGCCATCCCCGGCACGCCGGGCTTGATGCATCGCGTCGGCGGCATCGAGAAGGAGGGGGACGGGTCGGGCAACATCTCCTACACCCCCGAGAACCACCAGAAGATGGTCGACCTGCGGGCGGCCAAGGTGGCGGCGGTGGCCGCCGACATCCCGCCCGTCGAGGTGCAAGGCGACGAGGACGCCGAGCTGTGCGTCGTCGGCTGGGGCTCGACCTGGGCCGCCATCGACGCCGCCGTGCAGCGCCGCCGTCGAGCCGGTCGAAAGGTGGCCTGGGTGCACCTCGTGCACCTCAACCCGCTGCCGACCGACCTGGGCGACGTGCTGGCCCGGTACCGGCACGTGCTGATCCCCGAGCTGAACCGGGGCCAGCTAGCGCGCGTCGATCCGCGCCGAATACCTGGTCGACGCCCAATCGTTGTCGAAGGTGCAGGGCCTCCCGTTCATCGCCCGCGAGATCGAGGACGCCATCGAGTCGATGATCGGAGCACCAACCCAGTGACTGACACCGCCGTCCCGCTGACGAGAAGAAGGACTGGTCCAGCGACCAGGAGGTCCGCTGGTGCCCTGGCTGCGGCGACTACGGCATCCTGCTGGCCGTCCAGCAGCTGATGCCGGAGCTCGGGGTGGCACCCGGAGAACACGGTGTTCATCTCCGGCATCGGGTGCTCCAGCCGCTTCCCGTACTACATGAACACGTACGGGATGCACTCGATCCACGGTCGCGCGCCGGCGATCGCCACGGGCGTAGCGATCGCCCGACCGGACCTCGACGTGTGGGTCGTGACAGGCGACGGTGATGGCCTCTCGATCGGCGGCAACCACCTGATCCACGCGTTGCGGCGCAACGTCAACCTGACGATCCTGCTGTTCAACAACCGCATCTACGGCCTGACCAAGGGCCAGTACTCCCCCACCTCGGAGGTCGGCAAGGTCACCAAGTCGACGCCGTTCGGGTCCGTCGACACGCCGTTCAATCCCGCTTGCCGTGGCCCTCGGCGCCGAGGCCAGCTTCGTCGCCCGGACCCACGACCTGGACCGCAAGCACATGATGGAGACCTTCCGCGCCGCCCACGACCACCGCGGCGCCTCGTTCGTCGAGATCTACCAGAACTGCAACGTGTTCAACGACGGCCAGTTCAACGACATCACGAAGAAGCAGGCCCGCGACGAGATGATGATCGAACTCGTGCATGGCGAGCCGATCCGCTTCGGCGCCGACCGCCAGCGCGGCGTCGTGATGGGCTCCGACGGTCAACTGCGCATCGTCGAGGTCGCCGATGTCGGCGAGGAGGCGCTGCTCGTCCACGACGCCCACCGCGCCGATCCCAGCCTGGCGTTCGCCCTGGCCCGCCTGAACACCGACGACCACTCGCCGACGCCGTTCGGTGTGTTCCGCAGCGTCGAGCGCACCGAGTACGCCACGGCGATCGGCCGCCAGTTGGCCGAGGCGGCGACGCGCAAGGGCCCCGGCGACCTCGCTGCGCTTCTCCGCACCAATGGCACCTGGTCCGTCGCCGGCTGAGCGATTCGACGTGCCCGTCCGCCGTTTCCGCCGCGTCGTCGGCTAGCGTCTCGGCTCGGTGCGCCGCGTGTCGTTGGGCCGGTGTCACCTGGCCGTTGCGGCCGCCCCCAGTCCCGCCAAGACGAGAGCGCCATGAGCGACCAGTACCTCCGAGCCCGCCGATCGCCGCCGCCACCGAAACGTGTCCGGGAAGCCCGGATGACGGTGCTCGTCGTCGCCGCCGTCCTGCTCACGGGCGGTGGCATCGCCGTGGCCGGCGCGCTGCGCGAGCCGTCGAGCGGGTCGGTCGCGGCGACCAACGACACGTTGCCGCCGACCACCACGGTCGCCGCCCCACCCGCCGCCCCCGCACCCGTCTCCGCCCCGACGGGCGAGGAGACGGCGATCCCCGCCGGCTTCGACAACGCCGTCGCAGCGACCGACGAGCCCGCTGCCTGCAAGCTGTCCGTGCGCTCGATGGGCATCGGCAAGTCCGGCGCCGACGTCGCCTGCCTCCAACAGGCGCTCGTCGATGCCGGGTACTACACCGGTGCCGTCAACTCGCTGTACGACAACGCCACCGCCGAGGCCGTGCGTCGCCTCCAGGAGGATCGCGGTCTCTTCGTCGACGGCGTCTCGGGGCGGGAGACCGGGCTCTCGCTCGGCATCTGGCCGGACGAGCAGTCGCTGGTCGTGCGCACGCCGCCACCGCCGGAGGGCGCCGTCGACCGGAGCGGGTTACGAGCTCTCGCCCGTGGCCGTCTCGGGCGACGACCCGGCGCTGCCGCCGCTGCCCGCCGACTCGGGGAGCGGGCGGCGCGTCGTCTACGACCGTGCCGGGCAGCGGGTCTGGGCCGTCGACGACAACGACCAGGTCATCCGCTCCTGGTTGGTCTCGGGCAGTCAGTACGACAACGAGGTCCCCGGGACGCACGAGGTGTTCGGCCGGTCCGAGCAATCGTCGGCGTGGAACGGCAAGGCCATCCTCCCGCTGATGATCCGCTGGTACCCGACCGACATCGGCAACCTCGGGTTCCACGGGATCCCGGTCCGCGTCGCCGACGGCTCGGACTACCAGACCACCGAGGAGTTGGGTACCAGGCTGTCGGGCGGCTGTCAGCGCCAGCACAACACGGACGCCGCGTTCATGTGGGAGTTCGCCACCGTCGGCACGACGGTTGTCGTCACCTGACCCTGCATGCGCGTTCGGGGTCCAGCTGCGCGTCGCCGACCCGGCGGGGGCCGCCAACGCCGCCCGTGAGGCGGAGGCGCTCGGCTACGACGTCGTCCTCGTCGCCGACCACGTGGGCAGCGACTGGAGCCCCCTGCTCTGCCTGTCGGCGGCGGCAGCGTCGACGGAGCGCATCCGCCTCGGCACGTTCGTGCTCAACGCCTGCCTGTACAACCCGTTGCTGCTGGCCCGCGACGTGGCCACGCTCGACCACCTCAGCGGTGGTCGCGTCGAGCTCGGGCTCGGCGCCGGGCACACGCCTGCCGAGTTCGCCGCCACCGGGACACCGTTCACGGCAGCGGTCGAACGCAAGTCACTGCTGGCCGACATGGTCGAGGTCGTCCGCCGCCTGGTCGACGGCGAGACGGTCGACCACCACGGCGCCCACTTCTCACTCACCACGGCGTCGACGAAGCGGGCGCGGCAGGACCAGCTGCCGATCCTCGTCGGGGGCAGCGGCGCCGGACTGCTCTCGCACGCCGCCCGCCACGCCGACATCGTCGGCTTCACCGGGCTCGGGCGCACGCTGCCTGACGGTCACACCCACGCGGCGCGGTTCCAGCCCGGTGTGCTGGACGAGCAGGTCGCCCTCGTTCGCACTGCGGCGGCCGGGCGTCCCGTCGAGCTGAACGTGCTCGTCCAGCACGTCGAGGTGACCGACGACCGGGTGGCCGCCGCCGAGGCGCTGGCAGCGGAGGTCGAGGACCTGACGGTGGAGGATGCGCTGACCACACCGTTCCTGGCCCTCGGTACCGCCGACCAGATCGCCGAGCAGTTCCGTCGCGCCGCGGTCCGGTGGGGCATCTCCTACCTCGTCGTCCGCGAGGCCGTCGCCTTCGCACCGGTGCTCGAGCGGCTGCGCCAGCCGCCCCCCGTTCACACGGATGGAACCTGAATGACACATCGACCAGGCACCCTGTCGTGATGGATCTCGCGGAGCTCGTGGTCGTGTCCGCCGACCATCCAAGCCTGGATGGTGCCGTCGCCGCGTTCGGCGCCGTGCTCCGGGCGGAAACCCGCTACTTCGGCCGGCGCGGCGAGCGGGCTGCCCGGCCCGTGCCGTCCCTGGTGCGCCGGCTCACGGACCCGTCGCACGACCTTCGTCTCGCCGGACTCATCGACGGGGACATCGTCGCCATGGCAGCAATCGACGACCAAGCCGTGGACGGACCCGAGCTGCTGATCGCCGTCGCCGAGCCGTGGCGACGCCAGGGCGTCGCCCTCGCCATCGGACGGGAGATCGTCGCTCGCGCCACGGAGGATGGTCGGCAACGCGTGGTGCTGCGTACCTGCTACCGATCGTCGGACATCCGGGAAGCCGGCGATGCGCTCGGTGTGGAAACCTTCGACCTCGGCCGCGGACGCTTGGCGCTGGTCCGCCGTCTCGACCGCCAATCGGCCTGAACACGCGGCGTCCCCCGGCCCGCAGGCCGGGGGACGCCGCCGTCGCGTGAAACGCGTGATTCAGCTCGTCGGAACCGTCGTCTCCAGCTCCAGCTCCAGCTCCTCGGTGCCGCCAGGGGCCTCCGTGCCATCGGGTGAGTCGTCGTCGTCGTCGCTGCAGGCCGCAAAGGCGGTCACCGCCAACGCGACGACAGCAACCCTGGTGAAGGGCTTCAGTCGCATAAGTGTTGGATCCTTTCCACGCTGCCCGCTGGGCCCACACGGTACCCGCTTCCACCGTCATGGAAACGTCACATTTCGGGTTGGCCGCACGGCAGGTGAACTGGGCGCCGATCCTGCCACCGACCCAACTGGGCGTCTGCACCGCCAGCACCTGGCGGGGATCACGCCCAGATCCACCGATGGCGGGGTACCCTGGAGGCACTTGGATCCGGACGCCGGTCGTTGTCGCGACGGCACGTGTCTCCTCCGAGCGTCTGCAAGGAGGCGATGCTGATGGTGGTGCTTCGAACGAGTTTCGATCGAGACGAGCTCCCGGGCGCAGGACGGTAGCAGTGAGCCAGGCCAACTTCTTGAAGCAGCAGCGCGAGCGGGTGCGTCGTGAACGTGCCGCCGCCAAGCTGGCCAAGCGCAGCGCACGCGAGGCTGAGCCGCCGCCGGATCGGGCGGCACCGGCGCCCGACCAGGCCGGCGTGCTCGCCGAGCTGGCCGCGCTGCACGAGCGCTTCGAGGCCGGATCGATCTCGTTCGACGACTTCGAAGACGCCAAGCGGCAGTTGATGGACCAGCTCGATGTCGGCTGACGACACGCTCCTTCTCCTCCTCCGAGCGATCCGTGACGGTGACGACGCGGGTGAACCGCTGGACAGCGACATGCTCAGCTCCCAGCTGGGCTGGAGCGCGACGGACGTCGCCGCCGGGCTGTCGTCGGCCAGGCAACGGATGTTGATCTGGGGTGCGCGTGTGGGCGGGAGCCCGGCGCCGCGCTTCGCCGACCTGGAGATCACGGTGCAGGGTCGACGGTTGATGTCGACCGCAGCGGACGCCGGCACCGGGTGATCCCCCGATCGGCAAATGGCACGAACGGGGGCAAGCGGGTGTCGCTGCGCTCCTGGCGCCGGGTGCGGTCGCCAGTGTGGGCCGCCGCCGTCGTCGCCGCCGCCGATGATCGTCGCCGAACAGGCCGTGCTCGCAGCGTTGGATCCGGCTGACGTGGACGGCGACGGTGACCAGGGCGCGGCCCGGACGCACTTCCTGACCACGCCGGACGGCGGGACGCTGCACGTCGTCGAGCGTGGCGCAGGCCTCCCGGTCGTGCTCCTCCACGGGCACGGCGCCAACCTGGGAACCTTCGGCTGGATGGCCGACGGTCTCGCCGCGGCGGAGTGTCGGGTGGTCACGATCGACCTCCGTGGCTTTGGCTCCTCCTCCGCTGCGCCCACCACCTTGGACCTCACTGGCTTGGTCGACGATGTCGTGGCGGTCCTCGACGAACTGGACCTCCACGACGTCATCCTCGTCGGCCATTCGATGGGCGGCGGCGTCGCCCTCGGCGTCGCCGCGTGGCGGCCAGCCGTCGCCGCATCACGGCTGCGCGGCCTGGTGCTCGTGAACAGCGCGGCACGTGGCCCGGCAGACACCCGACGCAACCGTGTCCGCATGAGGGCGTTGGAGTGGGAGGGCCTCGAGCGGCTCGGCCGCCACCCCCGGCACGGTCTGGCACTGGCCCGCTGGAACTTCGGTGACGCCCCCAGTCGAGTCCAGGTCGAGGCGGCGCAGGCCATCGGCCTCGGCAGCCCCGTCGCCCGGCGACAGGGGCTCACGGAACGGCTGCTGGGCACCGATCTCTCCGAACAGCTGGCCGATGTGCGACTCCCGGTGCTCGTGCTGGGCGGCTCGAGGGACCGAGTCGTGGCACCGCAGGAGTCCGTTCGGCTGGGTGAGCTGCTGCCCGACGCCCGTGTCGAGATCCTCGAGGGTGCCGGGCACATGCTCCCGATCGAGCGGGCGCGAGAGGTCGTCGAGCGGGTGCTGGCCTTTGCCGACGAGCTCGGCGTCGGCGGGTGGGGACGCCGTCGTCGCGGGGCTCAGGCCAGCGGCGACGCGTAGGCCCGCAGGAGCCCGTTCGACCCCACGGCCGTGGTGAGGCCTTCGTGCTTCGCCGTGCGGACCGACGCCGAGACCGTCAGGCACAACCCGGTGGCCGTGATCAGCCACGTCGCGGCGGTCGTGGCGCCGACGAACACGGCCGTCGACACGGTCCACAGCAGGGACAGGCTGACGGCGGCGAGTGCGAGGTTGACGAACGCCCACTGGTACGTGAGGCGTCGGAACAGCCGGGCGACGCCGGGTCGAACCTGAACCTCGGCGTCGAGTGGGCAGAAGTCGTGGGCGAAGCGGGCGATCAGCGGTCGCCCGACGACCACCGACAACGCGAACGCTCCGGCGGTCAGCAGCGTCCGCAGGACCGGTTGCAGGAAATAGATGACCGGGTTGCTGCTCCAGACGTAGATCCCGGTGCGGACCGTGATGCCGAGGCAGGCCAGCACGAGCAGTGCGGGGACGGTCTGGCGACGGGCCAGGCGCCGCGCCACGCAGGCGAACGACCAGCCCGCCGACGCGATGAACGCCCAGAACAGGCCGAGAGTGGCGAGGAAGGCGTAGAAGAGCACGGTCGGGATCAGCGTGGCTTCGACGAGGAACGGCACGAGCCGGCGGACGACAGCGCGGACGACGGACCACTTCGTGGGGTGCAGGCGCCAGCTCACCTCAGGGGTGGAAGCGGGCGTGCTCGTTGCCGACATGGAGCTCCTGGTGCTGTGGCGCTACCAGGGGTCTCGAGCAACGCGGTGGGCGAGACGGCACCGATGTGTCGCATGCGCCTCGAGGTGGACGGTAGCGCATCGCCGGCCGCTTGCGGGCGCGGCCGCGCGCAACAGCGCTAGGGTGAGCCCCGCGTCGAGCCCGACGTGACCTCATCGGCCCCAGACCCTGGTCGACACGACACCGTCCGTGTGTGACGGCCAGCCGACCAGGAGCCCTGCGTGACCGATGTGCTTGCCCCGCCTGCCGAGCAAACAGCCGCGTCCACCGCCGACGAGACGACGATGAGTCGTGGCGAACGATGGATCACCGCTTTCATCGTCGGGACGCCCGTGCTGGCGCTGGCCTTCGGCATCGTGTGGTTCTGGGGAGAGGGTGTGCACCTGCGCGACGTGCTGATCGGCACCGCGATGTTCCTCGTCGCCGGACACGGCATCACCATTGGCTTCCACCGCTTGCTGGCGCACAAGTCGTTCGCCTCGTGCCGACCGCTGAAGCTCGGGCTGGCCATCGCCGGCTCGCTGGCCTTCGAGGGCGGACCGATCGGGTGGGTCGCCGACCACCGCCGCCACCACGTGTTCTCGGACCAGCCGGAGGATCCGCACTCACCGCATCGGTTCGGCTCCGGCATCGCGGCGCAGCTTCGTGGGCTGTGCCACGCCCACGTCGGCTGGCTGTTCGGCCACACCCACACATCATGGACACGCCACGCCGCCGACCTGCTGGCCGATCGAGACCTCGTCGTGATCAACGCTCTCTTCCCGCTGTGGTGTGTCGTGTCGTTGGCCCTGCCGTTCGGCCTTGGGTGGCTGCTCGGCGGCGGTGTCGGCGCGGCGCTCGAGCGCGCTGCTGTGGGCCGGCGCCGTCAGGATCCTGCTCCTGCACCACGCGACCTGGAGCATCAACTCGCTGTGCCACACCTTCGGACGGCGACCGTTCCGGACCAACGACCGCAGCGCGAACCTCGCCGTGCTGTCGTTGGTCTCGATGGGTGAGTCGTGGCACAACGGCCATCACGCCTTCCCTCGATCGGCGCGCCACGGGGTGCTCCCTGGCCAATGGGACACATCGGCGTGGCTGATCACCCGCTTCGAGCGAGCCGGTTGGGTCCACGACGTGCACCGCCCGACGGTGGCGGCGATCAACCGGCGCCTCGTGCATCCGCCGCCGGACGACGTCGCCAGCCGCAACCGATGAGGGTCGACGACCGGTTGCGACACATCGTCCGCCGGCTCTCCGAATCGCCCGACTCCAGCCCGACGGGCAACCTGTGCCGCGTCGGCGCCGAGATCAGCGACGCGACCGGCGCGGGCATCGTGCTCCTCGTCGACGACGTGCTGCGGGCGTCCGTGTGCGCCACCGACGGAGTGAGCGCCCGGCTCGAGGAGCTGCAGTTGACGCACGGCGAGGGACCGTGCGTCGACGCTTTCCGTGATCAGCAGCCCGCCGTCGAGCCCGACCTTCTCACCAGCGGCGCCACTACCCGGTGGCCGGCGTTCACCGGGCCGGCCGTGGACGCCGGGGCACGAGCCGTGTTCGGGTTCCCGATGACCGTCGAAGGCTCCAGCCTCGGCGCCCTCCACCTCTACCGGGATGCCTCCGGCGGCCTCACCGACAACCAGCACGCCGACACGCTCGTCCTCGCCGACCTCGCCGGCCGCTGGGTGCTCGGGATGCAAGCGAGTGCCGCGCCGGACGAGCTGGCCGCCGGCTTCGACGTCCGATCCGTGGTCCACCAGGCGAGTGGCATCCTGGCCGCCCAGCTCGACGTCCACATCCTCGATGCACAGGCCCTGCTGCGGGCCCATGCCGTTCGCAGCGGCCAGCCCCTCACCGTCGTTGCCCAGGCCGTCGTCGACCGCCGGCTGCGCGTCACACCACCGGAGGAAACGCCGGTCGATTGAGGCCTAGCATCAGCGCACAGCGCCGTCGTGACCGAACGACGCATCACGCCGCCGGAGAGCCTGATGACACGGGAACGAATGCTCGCCAGCACGATGATCGAGCTGGCCGACACGCTGGTCGAGGACTTCGACATCGTCGACCTGCTGACGACGCTCGTCGACCGCTGCGTCGAGGTGCTCGACATCGTCGCCGCCGGCATCCTGCTCGTCGACACCGATGACGAGCTGCGGGCGATGGCCTCCTCCAGCGAGACGATGCGGGTCGTCGAGCTGTTCGAGCTGCAAGCGCGTGAGGGTCCGTGCCTCGACTGCTATCGGACCGGTCAGCCTGTGGTCAACCAGGATCTGGTCGCCGCCGTCGAACGGTGGCCGAGCTTCGCGCCGGTCGCCGTCGACGCCGGGTTCCGAGCTGCCGACGCCGTGCCGCTGCGCCTGCGGGGGGACGTCCTCGGCGCGCTGAACCTGTTCCGCTCCGCACCGAGCTCGCTGAACGTCGACGACCTCGCCGCCGCCCAAGCGCTCGCCGACATTGCGACCATCGCCCTCATGCAGCACAGCGCGGCGCGTGAGGCACGGCGCCTCAGCGATCAGCTGAGCGAAGCGCTGACCAGCCGCATCGTCATCGAACAGGCCAAGGGGATGGTCGCCGACCGTGAGGGCGTCGACATGCAACAGGCGTTCGCCAGGTTGCGGGCCCACGCCCGCAACCACAACGCACGCCTCAGCGATGTCGCCGCGGGCGTCATCGCCGGGACGCTGCGCCCCTCCGACCTCGACCGCCCGCCGCGCTGAGGGCAGGCACCTCCGCTCGGCTCAGCTGCAGCCGCTGGTGGTGCCGCAGCTGGGGCAGGCGTGGCAGGAGCCGGCGCGGATCATCGTGACGCCGCACTGCATGCACATCGGCGCGTCCGCATCGCGGATCACGCCGGCCGCCGGCGTGTTGTCCTGCGGCGTCGGGACCACGGTGCCGAGCTCCATCTGGCCGGCGAGGTCGCCGGCCGAGGGCACGGACTTGGGGTCGGCGGCGATCTCGGAGCCTGTCGACGTCTCGATCACCGTCTCGTCGACACCGGGCAACGTCGGTTGCAGGCGCTCGTCGATCGGTGAAGATGCTCAGCTCGGCTCGCTCGTCGTAGGTCAAGTACTCGATGGCCAGCCGGCGGAAGAGGTAGTCCATGATCGAGCTGGCGAAGCGGATGTCGGGATCGTCGGTCATGCCGGCCGGCTCGAAGCGCATGTTCGTGAACGCCTCGACGAAGGCCCGCAGCGGCACGCCGTACTGCAGCCCGTACGAGATCGACTTGGCGAACGCGTCCATGATCCCGGACAGCGTCGAGCCCTGCTTGGAGACGGTGAGGAAGATCTCCCCCGGGCGACCGTCGTCGTACTCGCCGATGGTGGCGAAGCCCTTGCAGTCGGCGACGCGGAACTCGAACGTCCGCCCCCGACGGGTCCGCGGCAGCTTCTGGCGCAGCGGCCGATGGACGACCTTCTCGACCACCTTCTCGACGACCCGCTCGACGACCACGCTCGGCTCTTCCTTCTTCATCGTCGACAGCGGCTGACCGACCTTGGTGTTGTCGCGGTAAATGGCGACAGACTTGAGACCGAGCTCCCAGGACAGCTGATGCAATGCTTCGACGTCCTCGACCGTCGCTGCTTCCGGCATGTTCACGGTCTTGCTGATGCTGCCGCTGAGGAACGGCTGGACGGCGCCCATCATCCGTACGTGTCCCTCGTAGTGGATCGTGTTGTCGCCCATCGAGCAGGCGAAGACGGCGAGGTGCTCAGCAGCGAGATGGGGTGCGCCGATGATCGACTTCTCGTGGTCGATGTAGGCGATGATCTCGTCGACCTCCACCGGCGTGTAGCCGAGGCGGCGCAGCGCCCGGGGGACCGTCTGGTTGACGATCGACATGGTCCCACCGCCGACCAGCTTCTTCATCTTGACGAGCCCGAGATCGGGCTCGATGCCCGTGGTATCGCAGTCCATCATCAAGCCGATGGTGCCGGTGGGTGCCAAGACACTTGCCTGTGAGTTCCGGACGCCGTGCTCCTCGCTGTCGCGGACGGCGGTCTCCCATGCCTCCTGACCGGCTCGCACGAGTTCCGCCGGGACCACGTCGTCGGGCTCGAGCTGCAAGCTGGCGTCACGGTGCATCCGCAGCACCCGCAGCATGTGCTCCTCGTTCTCGGCGAAGCCGGCAAACGGACCCATGCGGCTGGCGATGCGGGCGCTCGTTGCGTAGCCATGACCGGTCATCAACGACGTGATCGCGGCGGCCCAGGCCCGTCCGTCTTCGGAGTCGTATGGCAGCCCGAGGGCCATCAGTAGGGCGCCGACGTTGGCGTAGCCCAGCCCGAGCTGGCGGAAGCTGCGTGTCGTCTCGGCGATCTGGGGCGTCGGGTAGTCGGCCCGCCCGACCAGGATCTCCTGTGCCGTGAACACCATCTCGACCGTGTGGCGGAACGCATCGACGTCGAAGTTGCCGTCCTCGTCGAGGTACTTGAGCAGGTTGATCGAGGCGAGATTGCAAGCTGAGTTGTCGAGGTGAAGGTATTCGCTGCAAGGGTTGCTGCCGTTGATCCGACCGGTGGCGTGGGCCGTGTGCCAGCGATTGATCGTCGTGTCGAACTGGATGCCTGGGTCGGCGCACTCCCACGCCGCCTGGGCGATCTGGCGCCACAAGTCGCGAGCCTTGACGGTGCGCACGACCTCGCCGGTGGTCACCGCGACGAGGCCCCAGTCGGCGTCCTCGGCGACGGCCTGCATGAACTCGTCGGTCACGCGCACCGAGTTGTTGGCGTTCTGGTACTGGATGGAGAAGGCATCGGCGCCGTCGAGGTCCATGTCGAACCCGTTGTCACGCAGGACGCGGGCCTTGCGCTCCTCCTTGACCTTGCACCAGATGAACTCCTCGACGTCCGGGTGGTCGGCGTTGAGGATGACCATCTTGGCCGCCCGCCGGGTCTTGCCGCCCGACTTGATCGTGCCGGCCGAGGCGTCGGCGCCGCGCATGAAGCTGACCGGCCCGGACGCCGTGCCGCCCCCCTGCAGCAACTCCTGACTGGAGCGGATCCGTGAGAGGTTGATCCCCGAGCCCGACCCGCCCTTGAAGATGATGCCCTCCTCCCGGTACCAGTTGAGGATCGAGTCCATCGTGTCGTCGACGGCCAGGATGAAGCACGCCGCACCTTGCTGCGGCACGCCCCTGACGCCGATGTTGAACCACACCGGGCTGTTGAAGGCGGCTCGCTGGGTCACGAGGATGTACTTCAGCTCGTTGCGGAACGCCTCGGCCTCATCCTCGTCGACGAAGTAGCCGCCTTCGCGACCCCACCGGGAGATCGTCTCCACCACCCGGTCGATGACATGGCGCAGCGACGACTCCCGCTCCGGCGTGCCGAGCGTGCCGCGGAAGTACTTCTGGGCGACGATGTTGGTGGCGTTGGCCGACCACGTGACGGGGAACTCCACGTCGCGCTGCTCGAAGGCGACGGCGCCGTCCTTCCAGTTCGTGATCCGGGCATCACGACGCTCCCACACGACCTCGTCGTATGGGTCCACACCAGGGGAGGTGAACAGTCGGTGCAAGCCGATGGCGAGTCGTTCCGGCGCCAGTGACATAGAGACCTCTCCTTCAACCGCCGAGGCTCGGCGGATGTTCCTGTGCGTGACGTGATGACACAAGATCTTGTGGGTCCGCCCCACCGGGACGGCCCCGAGCCACAAGCCCTTGTGGTACGGGCACCAGATTACACCACCGTAGTTACGACGCTGTCAACACTCGTCGCGAGAAACCTGCCGGGGGGCATTCCCCCGGCACGCGGTGCGGCATCGCAGGTTCAGGACCCATCGGCCCCACGTCTTCCCCACCCGGGTCAACTATCGGTCCGCGTGCCGCACCGCAGCCGGCACGGAAGGCAACCTAGACAGCCGGACCTGTGGGGCGATAGAGGGACAACCCTGTGAATTTCCCTGGGATCAGCATGTGCGTAAGGCGGCGTTCACCGGTTTCCCACCGACCCCGGCTCGCCCCTCTCCTCGGGCGGCGGGGAGCCGCGTGCCATCATCGCTGCGTGCGGCGCATCTTTCCCGAGCCTGCCGGCGGCGCCTCGTTGGACGCCTTGTACGGCGGCCCGCGCCAGCGTGTGGACGGCCGGCCGTGGGTCGGCGTGTGCATGGTCGCCAGCCTCGACGGGTCCACCGTGGTCGAGGGCCGCTCGGGCGGGCTGTCGAACCCCAACGACACGGCCGTCTTCAAACGCCTCCGCCAGGCGGCCGACGTCGTCCTGGTCGGTGCCTCGACGGTCCGCCTGGAAGGCTATGGAGCGCCGCGCAAGCCAGGCCAACGGATCGGGGTGGTCACGGCCAGCGGCAACGTCGATCTCGACGGCGAGCTGTTCGCCAGTGGCGCCGGGTTCCTGATCATGCCCGAGGACGGCCCTCGACCGCAGGCGCCGGTCGACGTGGTGCGCGCCGGGCTTGGCCGCGTCGATCTGGCCGCCGCACTGCGCCGGCTCGATGACGTGATCGCCGCACCGACGTTCGTGCAATCCGAGGGTGGACCGCACCTCAACGGCGCGCTGCTCGACGCCGACTGCGTCGACGAGCTCGACCTGACCATCTCGCCGGTGCTCTGCGGCGGCACCGGGCCGCGCCTGACCGCCGGCGCGGCGCCCACACTGACCCGGTTCGCGCTGGCCCACCTCGTCGTCGACGACGCCTCGTTCGCCTTCACTCGCTGGGTCCGCCGCTGACCCCGATCCGAGTGCTGGACGTCGGAAATCCCGACCTTCAGCACTCCGATGACGTCCAACACTCGGACCGTCAGGCGGTGGTGCCCTTCGACAGGAGCTCGATCTCGCGGTGGAAGTCGGCGGCGGCGTCGAAGTTCTTGTACACGCTGGCGAAGCGGAGGTAGGCGACCTCGTCGATCGTGCGCAGGCGGTCGAGAACGGCCACGCCGATCTGGGCGCTGGTGACCTCCGAGCCCTGCAGGCGGACGGCGTCCTCGATCGTCTCTGCGACATGCTCGATCAGCCCAGCGTCGACGTTGCGACCCTTGGTGGCGGCGGCGATCCCGGCGACGATCTTGCCCCGGTCGAACGGTTGCGACCGCCCATCGCCCTTGACGACCACCAGCGGCACCTCGTCGACCCGCTCGAACGTGGTGAAGCGGTGGGCGCACGAGAGGCAGTGCCGGCGGCGGCGCACCGCCGAACCTTCCTCGGCGAGGCGCGAGTCCACCACCTTGGTGTCGTCGGCACGACAGACCGGGCAGTGCACGGCGTCACGATACTGGCGGGCCGCTCAGGGGAGCCGCACGACCTGACCGGCGGTGATCGCCGTGCCCCCGTTGAGATCGATCAAGGCCTCGAGGTAGCGACGGAAACCGGCCTCGCCGTGGTGGCGCTCGGCGATCGACCACAGGCTGTCGCCGGGCTCGGCGACGACGCCGCCCCCCGCCGGTGCCGTTCCGGCCCCGGCGGCGGAGGCAGGGACGCCGCCGGGACCGGTCAGGACGCCGTGCACGCCCAGCCCGAGAGCGCTGAGCGAGCCGGTGAGCACGAGGGCGAGGACCGCCCGCCGCCGCCGATGGATCGCTGCCCGGCGGGCACGGACGGCCGCCGGTCGGCGGATCGGCGGCGAAGCGGTCATCGATCCCTCCTGACTGTGATTGCTGACTGTGGTTGCTGACTGTGATTGCTGAGCGTGCGTGGTTGTGCTGTCGTACGATCGTCGTGGAGACGGCCGTACGGGAACGACCGTTCGGGAACGACCGTTCGAAGTCAAGCAGAACGAGCGTTCGTCGTCAAGCCCGGTCGAGTGCGCAGCCTGTCAGAACAGATGTTTGACTTCTGTTGCGAACGTCCGTACGATGGAGACCATGACCGATTCCACGACCAGCCCGACCGCCGCCAGCCCCCGGGCGCCGGCGCCCAAGATCACCGCCCGCCAGCGCCAGGTGCTCGACTTCATCGAGCAGCAGATGCGCGACCGCGGCTACCCACCGTCGGTCCGCGAGATCGGCGAGGCCATCGGCCTCACGTCGCCGTCGACGGTGCACAGCCACCTCAACACCCTGCAGCGGCTCGGGTACCTGCGCCGGGACCCGACCAAGCCGCGGGCGATCGAGGTCCGCTGGGACCCGAACTCCGGCGCGGTCATGGGGCGACGGCCCGTGCGCCACGTGCCGCTCGTCGGTGATGTCGCCGCCGGCACGGATGTGCTGGCCGAGGAGAACGTCGAGGAGCTCCTGCCGGTGCCCGCCGACTTCACCGGCGAAGGCGAGCTGTTCATGCTCCGCGTGCGCGGCAACTCGATGGTCGAGGCCGGCATCCTCGACGGCGACTTCGTGATCGCCGTGCAGCAGCCGACGGCGTCGAACGGGGACATCGTGGTCGCCGGCATCCCGGACGGCGAGGCAACCGTCAAGACGTTCTCCAAGCGCAACTCGAAGATCGTCCTGACCCCGTCCAACGCCACGATGGAGCCGATGGTCTTCGACGTCGGCGAGGTGCAGATCTACGGCCGCGTCGTCACGGTGATGCGCCGCCTCTAACGCTGGCGCACTCGATCAGCGGGATGGCGGCGACGCCGGTGGCGGCAACGGTCGTCCCGCACCTGGGGGCGCGTACGGCGGCGGGGTCGGCGGGTTGGCATACGGGGGTGCGATCGGTGGCGACGTCGGTGCGTGCGGGGGCCACCCGCCGGAGGTCGGTCCCGCCGCCGGCCGTGCCGGGATCGACCACTGGGCGCGGCCCTTCAAGAAGGCCACGATGGCCAGGACGACCCCGGCGGCGAACAGGGCGACGGCTCCGATGCGCATCGCCGTCACACCGTTGGCCGGGTCACGACCGACGCGGATCATCACCTCGTCGTCATCGGCGGTGGCGCTGAGCACGTAGTCACCTTCGACCTCGATGTCGGCCGTGCGGATCCCCTGACCCGCCGATCCGCCGCGGTCGTACGACGGCCCATCGGCCCGATCGAGATCGACCTCCGCGCCGTCCTCGTCGAGCAGCGTCAGCTCGACCCGTGGTAGCTCCTCGTCGCCGACGTCGTACTCGCGATCGTCGTTGTCACAGTCGCCCTCGATCTCGCCGACCTCGCCCTTGGTCTCGACGAAGAACGTGTAGGTCCCTGTGCGGTCGAAGACGAGCGTCGTGTCGCAGCCGATCGGAGCGGGCGCCAACTCGGCGACTGCGTCGTCGTACCGCTTGCCGGCGACGAGCCACAGGGCGACGCCTCCGACGACGCCGATCAGCAGGGCGAGGACGCCGAGGAGTCGGAACCGACCAGCCCGCTTCCGATTCGACTCCGCCATTCACACCCCCAGCCGCTGCGCGACCAGCTCGATCCGATCGTCAGGTTGTACCACGGCGACTCGAACATGGTCATCGGTCGCCGACCCGTAGAACTCGCCAGGGCTGACCACCGCGCCGCCCTCGCGGGCCAAGCGCTCGGCGAACGCCCAGGCGTCACCGACCCGGAACCACAGGTAGAAGCCGCCGGCCGGGAGACGGATGCTGATCCCGCTCCAGGTCCCGAGGATCTCGGCCATCCGCGCCAGCCGGGCGGCGTACCGGCGACGCTGCTCGGCGACGTGCTCGTCATCGTCGAGGGCCACCACGCCCGCCGCTTGCGACGGTCCCGGCACCATCATCCCGACGTGCTTGCGAACTTCCTGGAGGTAGCGCACGAGCTCACCGTCGCCGGCATAGAACCCGATCCGCGCGCCGGCGAGGTTGGACCGCTTGGAGAGCGAGTGCACGGCGACCACACCAGGTGTGCCGTGCTGCAGGATGCTGCGTCCCGGACCGACCCAGGTGAACTCCACGTAGCACTCGTCGGAGAACACGGGGACCGCGCCACGCCGTCCCCACTCGGCGACGAGCCCGAGGTCCTCCAAGTCGCCCGTCGGGTTGCCCGGGCTGTTGACCCACAGCGCCAGCGCACGGGCGGCGTCGTCGTCGCTGATGGCGTCCAGGGCCAAGCGGCCGGATGCATCGAGGGGGACCGCCACCGGCCGGCAGCCGGCGAGGATGGCGCCCATCTCGTAGGTGGGATACGACGTCGCCGGGTAGAGGATGGTGTCGCGATCGGGCGACCGCAGCCGCAGCCATTGGGGCAAGGTGCCGACGAACTCCTTGCTCCCCACTGTTGCCCCGATCGCCGCCGGGTCGACGGCCACTTCGAACCGTCGCTCGATCCATCGGCTGGCGGCCTGGCGTAACGCCGCCGTCCCGATGCTCGGTGGGTACCCCCGCTCGCTGTCGGATTGCGACAGCGCGGCGACGACGGCCGGCGGCGGTGCGTCCATCGGCGTGCCGATCGAGAGGTCGACCGCCCCGCCATCGTGCGCCTCGGCGATCGCCAGGAGGCCGTCGAGCCGTTCGTACGGGTAGGGCGGCGGGACGAAGCCGACGGTCACGTCGTCACGTGACGACCTCACGTGACGACGAACTCGGCCAGCCGGCCCGCCGAGGCGTCGGACAACCGAGCACGGACGCGAAGGTGTGCCGCCTCGTCGGTCGTCGAGACCACCTCGCCCTCACGGTGGATGGCTGCGATCACGTCGCCGCGGTCGTAGGGCACGGCCAGCTCGATGACGGTCGTCAGCGCCCGCAGCCGGTCGGCGAGGATCAGGCGGAGGTCGTCGATTCCCTCGCCGGTCGCTGCGCTGATCGCCACCGAGCCCGGGTGGTCGGCAACGAGGTGCTTGGCCGCCAGCGGCGCCACATCGGCCTTGTTGAACACGAGCAGCTCCGGCACGGCGGCGGCGTCGATCTCGGCCAGCACGTCGCGTACCGCGTCGATCTGGCCTTCGGGGTCGGCCACGCTGGCGTCCACGACGTGGACCAGATAGTCGGCGCGGGTGGCCACCTCCAGCGTGCTCTTGAACGACTCGACGAGGCCGTGGGGCAGTCGGCGGACGAACCCGACGGTGTCGGTCAGGAGGACGGGCTCGCCGCCGGGAAGGGCGAGTCGACGCGTCGTCGGATCGAGGGTGACGAACAGTCGGTCCTCCGTCAGCACGCCGGCCTCGGTCAATGTGTTGAGCAGCGTCGACTTGCCGGCGTTCGTGTAGCCCACGATGGTCACCGCGGCCAGGCCGCTGCGATCGCGCTGTTGGCGCTGCAGCTGCCGCGTGCGCCCCAGCTCTTCGAGCTCGGCCTCCAGCGCGGTGATCCGCCGTCGCATGCGCCGCCGGTCGACCTCCAGCCTCGTCTCGCCGCCGCCGAACCGGGTGCCGACCCCGCCCCGCTGCTGTGACAGCTTGGCGGTCGCGCCTCGGCGCAGCCGGGGCAGCCGATAGCGCAGCAGGGCCAGCTCGACCTGCGCCTTGCCCTCCTGGGTGTGGGCGTTCTGGGCGAAGATGTCGAGGATCACCGCAGTGCGATCGATGGCCGTGCGACCGAGCAGCTTCTCGAGGTTGTACTGCTGTGCGGGCGTCAGCTCGTTGTCGAAGACGACGGTGTCGGCATCGACCTCGAGGCACAGCTCGAGCAGTTCGGCAGCCTTGCCCTTGCCGATGAACCAGGTCCGGTCGGGGTGCTCGCGACGCTGCACCATGCGGCCGACCTCGTCGGCGCCCGCTGTGTCGATCAACGCGGCCAGCTCGTCCAGGCTGGCGTCGGTCGACTCGTCGTCGGCCGGTGGGAGCGTGACACCGACGAGCACGATGCGCTCCCGGATGGAGCGTTCGATGAGCGTGGCGCCGAGGGCTTCGGAGTAGGGAGTGCTCACGGGATGGGGATCTCGATCCTTGCGACGTACGTGGCGGGGCCGGTCAGGGTGACGCGGCCGACGACGGGCCGGTGGAGCGCAACTCTGGCACTGCCGCCGTCCATGTGCACGACCAGTTCCTGAAGACCGGCGCTGACGAGCCCCCACTCGGCGGCGGCCCACGCCGCAGCAACGGCACCCGTGCCGCAGGCCTCCGTGATGCCGGCACCTCGCTCGTGGACGCGCATGGTGACGGCGTTCGGTTCGGGGCCCGGCTCGATGATCTCGAGGTTGATGTCCGGCACCTGGCGTCCCAGCGTGAGGAGGTCGACGGCCGTCACGTCGTCGACGCCGACGACGGTGTGCGGGTTGCCGACATCCAGATGGGCGACGGGTCGATCGGGGTGCACGCCGATGACGTCCCAACCGGCCGGCTCGGAGATCGCCCGGACCTCCCCCATGTCGACGGCGGCCAGGATGGTCCTCGGGTCCTCTGTCGGCGTCAGCTCGACGGTGCGCGGCCCGGCGTCGGTCAGGATCGTCTGCCGTCGCAGATCGCCGCGGCGGGCGGCCACGGCCTGGGCGAAGCAGCGGATGCCGTTCCCGCTCATCTCGGCGCGACTGCCGTCGGGGTTGAACAGCACCATCCGGACGGCGTGATCCGGATCGGACGACCCGACCAGCAGCCCGTCGGCGCCGATGCCACGCCGGCGATCGCAGACCCGGCGGGCGAGGGCCGGCAGGTCGTCCAACGGCGGTTCGAACATCACGAGGAAGTCGTTGCCGAGGCCGTGGTGCTTCGTGAGGCTGAGACTGATCATTGGATGGCCCGCAGGGCGTCGATCACCGCCGGCGCCGCCTCGGCGTCCGGCAGGCGGTCGATGTCGATCCAGCGTACGCGTCGGTCTCGGCGGAACCACCGCTCCTGGCGGACGGCGAACTGCCGCGTGCGGCGGATGATCGCCGCCACAGCGGTGTCCAGATCGGGCTCGTCGAGGAGCTCCTTGTAGCCGAGTGCCTGGCGGGCCGTCGGAGACAGCGGACCGGCGGCGGCCAGCCGTCGCACCTCGTCCGGCAAACCGTCGGCCACCATCCTGTGCACGCGCTCAGCGATGCGCTCCGCCAACGCCTGGCGCGGCCAGCGCAGGCCGATCATCACCACGTCCGTCGGCGGGTAGGCCTGCAGGCCGGGACCGAACGAGCTGAACGGGCGTCCGGCGCCGAGGGTCACTTCGAGGGCGCGCACGATCCGGCGGCGATTGCCCGCGTCGATGCGCGACGCAGCGACGGGGTCGAGGGCGACCAGTCGGGCCCACAGCGCGCCGAGATCCCGCTCGTCGTCGAGCTCACGACGGATCTCCGGCCACCGACCCGGAACTTCGAGGCGGTCGATCACAGCGGACAGGTAGAGGCCTGTGCCGGCGACGAGCAACGGACGGCCGTTGATCGTGGAGATGGCGGCGGCGTAGGCCCGCTGGTAGTCGGCGACGGTGAACTCGCTCGCTCGGTTCCACGAGGTCGAGGCAGTGGTGGCGCACGACGATTCGATCGTCGGCGGTGGGCTTGGCGGTGCCGATGTCCATGCCGCGATACACCTGCATGGCGTCGACGGCGACGATCTCTGTCCCCGGCACGGCGAGTGCCGCGGCCATGGCGACCTCGGACTTCCCCGACGCCGTCGGCCCGAGCACGACGACGGGTGTCACCGGGCAGTGACCACCGTCAGGTGGCGAGGACGGGGATGCGCATCTTGTGTGCCGGCTCGGCCACGAGCTCGACGAACCGGCCAGTCAGATGGTGCGGCGCGGCGCCCGTGATCTCCACCTCGACGTAGGAGCCGGCACGCAACGGCCGCGGGGGTGGGAAATGGACGAGGCGGTGCTGCGCCGTCCGCCCGCTCAGGACGGTCGGGTCCTTCTTGCTCGGGCCCTCGACGAGCACTTCCTCCGTGCGACCGACACGGGCCTGGTTGGCGGCCAGCGCGCTGCGCTCGACGACGATCCGCAACCGGTCGAAGCGCTCGCCGGCGACCGCAGGGTCGACGAACCGATCCGTCAGGCCGGCCGCTTCCGTACCAGGACGGGGCGAGAAGATGAACGTGAACGCGTCGTCGAACCGGGACGCCGCAGCGACCTCCAACGTGGCCGCGAAGTCGCCATCCGTCTCCCCCGGAAAGCCGACGATGATGTCCGTCGACACGGCGAGGTCGGACACCGTGCGGCGGGCGACATCCAGCCTCTCGAGGTAGCGCGCCGCGCTGTAGCCGCGGTGCATGGCGGCAAGGATCCGGTCAGAGCCCGACTGCAGCGGGTAATGCAGGTGCGGGCACACCGCCGGCGTCTCCGCCATCGCGGCGAACGTCTCGGGTCGCATGTCTTTGGGGTGCGGCGAGGTGAAGCGGACGCGGCGGATGCCGTCGACGGCGCCCGTGGCCCGCAGCAGATCGGCGAACAAGGGGCGCACCTGCGCCGTTCGGTCGCCACCCCGCCGGGCGGCCAACTGCAGGTCGCGCCCGTAGCTGTTGACGTTCTGCCCGAGCAGCGTGATCTCGGTGACTCCGTCGGCGGCGAGCACGCTGATCTCGTCGACGATCTGATCGAACGGCCGGGAGATCTCCTCGCCGCGCACTGACGGCACGATGCAGAACGCGCACCGGTTGTCGCAGCCGATCTGGATCGTCACCCAAGCGCGGAACGTCGTCTCTCGCACGACCGGCAGAGCCGAGGGGAACATGGCGTGGTCGTCGACGACGGCGGCGTCGAGGATCTCCGTGACGGGGCCAACGGAGCGGGCGACGCCGAGCAGCTCGGCGGCGCGGTGGACGTTGTGCGTTCCCATCACGACGTCGACGTGGCTGGCCTTCTCGCGCACGAGCTGGCGATCCTTCTGGGCGAGGCAGCCCGACACCACGATCTGACGACCGTCGCGCTGCTGCTTCCACGACTTCAGCTGACCGAGGTTGCCGTACAGCTTGTTGTCGGCGTTCTCCCGGATGCAGCACGTGTTGAGGACGACCACGTCGGCGTCCCCGATGTCGTCGGCGCGCACCATGCCGTCGGCCTCGAGCAGCCCGGCGATCCGCTCGGAGTCGTGCTCGTTCATCTGGCACCCGAACGTACGGACCAGATATCGACGGGGACCGAGCACGGGTGGTCAGGCTACCGGTGCTCCATCGGGCGCTTGGCTAGCGTTGTGCCATGGCGGCCGGACGTGCGCCTTCTCGCCGGGCGTGGCTCGGCCTCCTCGTGGCTGGCGTGTTCCTCGTCGTGCTGCTCGGCGCGTCCGCCGGAACGGTGGGGCTGGCCACCGAGGGGTGCTGCGGCTGGACGTGGGACGGCTTGGGCACGCCGGTGGATCCGGTCGACGCCGATCGGCCGCCAGTGCCCGGTGCCGCGAGCATCGCCAACGGGTGACTCTGTCGGGTCCGACCTGGTCGAGTTGCTCGCCCGCATCATCGTGGTCGTCGCCGTGGCCGCCGTCGCCTACCTGATCGGCCGATACCTGTGGCGCACCGTGCGGGCGGTGACCCTCGAGGACCTCGCCGAGCCGAAGGACTGGGAGATCGCCGCGCCCACCGGGCGCGATGAGCTCGTCGATGCCGTCGACGAAAGCCTCGCCGAGCTGCGCGATGGGCCAGTCGGCGACACGATCATCGCCTGCTGGGTCCGTCTCGAGAACGGCGTGGCCGAGGCCGGCGTCGGGCGGAACCCGTGGGAGACGCCGGCCGAGCTGACCGCCCGGGTGCTGGATCGGCTCGCCGTGCCCAGCGCCGCCACGTTGCGGCTGCTGGCGCTGTACCGCACCGCTCGCTACTCCGACCACGCGCTCGGCGAGGCGGAGCGGCTCGAGGCGCTCGAGGCGCTGGGCGAGATCCGCGACGCACTCGCAGCGGTCCCCATATGACGGCGCTGCGCCGACGAGTGGTGCGTCACCTCGTCGTCTGCCTGGCGACCGCCGTCGTCCTCATGGTCGGCATCGTCGCCGCCGGCTGGACGCCTCATGTGGAGGTGATGCATCGCCCTCGCCGTCGCCGTCGCCGTTGCCTCCGTCGCCGTGCGCCAGCTCGGCGATTCGACCGAAGTGCTGAGGTGGCCGCGCCGGCGCCCGACCGTCGCCACCGAGGAGGGCGCCGACGCGCGGGTCGGCTTCCTGGAGCACTCGCTGCGGCGCAGCGGCGAGGACGACACGGCATTCGCCATGCGCGTGCGACCCGTGCTCGTGGCGGTCAGCACTCATCGGTTGCGCCGGGCTGGCGTCGACATCGACACCGAGCCCGACGCCGCCCGCCAGCTCCTCGGCGACGATGCGTGGGACGTGCTGACCGGGCCAGCCCACGTCCCGATCAGGCGGGTTCGACTCGAGCAGGCCATCGACCGCATCGAGCAGCTGTGAGCGAGCGAGTCTTCGAGCGAGCGAACCAGCATCACGGTCTTCTCGCTCATTGGTGCTCGGCCGAGATCGCGCCGGAGAAGCATCTGCATGACTTGATGGTGCACCAATGACCGACGATGCCGTGACCGACGCGGCGACGGTCGCCAGAACGGTGCTGACCCGGGTCGGCACGGCCGTGGTCGGCAAGGAGCAGCCGCTGAAGCTGGTGCTGGCCGCCCTCCTCGCCGGCGGCCACGTGTTGTTGGAGGATGTCCCTGGCCTCGGCAAGACGCTGGCCGCCAGGTCGTTCGCCCAGGCGCTGGGGCTGACGTTCCGCCGGGTGCAGTTCACGCCCGACCTGCTCCCGTCCGACGTCACGGGCGCGTTCGTGTTCGACCAGCGGGCATCGGAGTTCGTGTTCCGGGCCGGGCCGATCTTCGCCGGACTGCTGCTCGCCGACGAGATCAACCGCACACCGCCGAAGACCCAGGCCGCGCTGCTCGAGGCGATGCAGGAGCGGCAGGTCACCGTCGAGGGTCAGACCTTCCCGCTCGCCGCGCCGTTCCACGTGCTGGCGACGGCCAACCCCGTGGAGTACGAGGGCACCTACCCGCTGCCGGAGGCGCAGCTCGACCGCTTCCTGCTGCGCGTGCGCTTCGGGTATCCCACGGCCGACGAGGAGTGGGACGTGCTGCTGCGGCGGATGGACCGCGGCCGCGAGGAGCAGGAGGTCGAGGCCGTCACGGATGGCGCCGGCGTCTTGGCGATGCAGCGGGCCTGCGAGTCGGTCGTCGTCGACGACACGGTCGGGCGTTACTGCGTCGAGTTGGCTGCCGCCACGCGACGCCATCCCCAAGCGTTGGTTGGTGCGTCCCCTCGCGGGTCGCTGGCGCTGTTGCTCACGGCCCGCGCCCACGCCGTCATCGACGGTCGAGATTTCGTGCTCCCCGAGGACGTCAAAGCCGTCGGGGAGGCGGCGCTGGCCCATCGCGTCACCGTGCGACCGGAGCTCTGGCTGCACGATGTCTCGGGCGCCTCGATCGTGCGGGACGTGCTGGGAAGCGTGCCGGTGCCCCCGACCGTCCGGCCGGCACGCACAGCCCGGTGAACACTGGCGGCAAGTCCCCGTGGTCGGCGACGGCAGCCCAGCTGCGCGCCGTCGTTGCCGGCGTCGTGCTGGCGGCGGTCGCGCTGATCGGACCGCGGATCGACATGGCCATCCTCGCCGCGCCCTTCGTCGCCGCGGCGACCTACGGCGCCATGCGCCGCCCGCGACAGGTGCCGGGCGTCGCTATGCGTGTCGACGCGGCGACATTGGCCGAAGGTCAGGCGACCTCGGCGGGGTGACGGCCACGGGGGTTGCCGAGGACGGCGCGATCGTCGCTGTCGAGATCACGGCCGACCGGTGGACGCACTGCAACCCGGCAGGCGCGGCGCGCGTGGTCATGGTCCATCCGCCGTCGAGCGAGGTCGCCGTCGTCGTGCGGCCAGTCCGCTGGGGACGCCACGAGCTGCGCGCCCGAGACGTGACGGTCACGTCGCCGCTCGGCGCCTACCGGACCGTCACGTCGCCGCGCACGGTGGTGGTCACCACGCTGCCGTTGGCAGAGATGTTCGCCGCCACCGATGCACTGCCGCGGCCGGCGGCGCTGGTCGGCCTGCACCGCTCCCGCCGCCAAGGCGAGGGGTCCGAGCTGGCCGAGGTACGCGCCTTCCGACCCGGCGACCGGCTGCGGCGGATCAACTGGCCGGTGTCCTCGCGGGTCGGCGTCCTCCATGTCACGGCGGCGTGGTCCGACCGCGACACCGAGGTCGTGTTGCTCCTCGACACCGAGCACGACCTCGGCATCAGCGATGGCGTCGACGGTCGGGCCAGCAGCCTCGACGTGGCGGTGCGGGCGGCGGCGGCGATCGCCGATCACTACGTCCGCGCCGGGGACCGGGTCAGCCTGACGGATCTCGGTGCGCGCATCCGCAGCGTGCCGGCGGGCGGCGGACGTCAACACCTGCGTCGGCTGTTGGACGTGCTCGTCGCCGCCGCGCCGAGCCGCGTCCGCAGCGTCGATCCGAGCCGGCTGCGGCGGGTGCGCACGGGATCGCTGGTCATCGCCTTCAGCCCGCTGCTCGGGGGGGCGGGCGTGGCGCAGGTCGCCGCCCTCGTCCGGCGGGGTCACGCCGTCGTCGTCATCGACACGCTTCCCGACAGCGCCTTCGCCGCCGATGCATCGCGTCCCTGGCGGACACTCGCCTGGCGCGTGCGGTTGCTCGAACGGGCGGTGGAGATCGACCGCTTGGGCGAGCTCGGGGTACCCGTCGTCAAATGGCGTGGGCGCGGCACGCTCGACGAGGTGTTGCGCGACGTGAGCCGGATGTCCTCGGCGCCGAGGATCCGCTGATGGTGGCGAACTGGATCTCCTCGATGATCGGCACGATGCGCCGGATGCCGGCCGCCGCGCTGGCGCTGCGAGTCCTCATTGCGATGGCCGCCGGGGTTGCGCTGCTCGGCACGACGACCCCGGCGTGGGATGCGCCCGACGGCTACGTCGTCATCGCGCTCGTGGCGGCCGTGGTCTGCACGCTGGTGCCCGACTCCGGTGGCGGGCTGGTGCTCGTGCTGGCGGTGGCGGCGTGCTGGGTGGCGCGGGCGCCGGATGAGGTGTCGCCGGCCATTGTCGCGACGGCACTGGGACTGCTCGGCGTCCACGTCGGCACGGCGTTGGCCGCCAGCTTCCCGGCGACGGCGACGATCGATGGGGCGGTCGCCCGTCGATGGGGCCGATGGACGGCCGTGCTGGCCGCCGTCGTGCTGGCCGTGGGCGGCGCGGCTGCCGCTCTCGAGGCGTGGTCGCGGCCGGGCTCCGTCGTCGTGACGATCGCCGGCCTCGCTGGGCTCGCCGCATTGGCATGGTGGTGGTCGGCCCGACCGGTAGAGCCCGGTTCTTCGTGAGTTTCGCGGCCACTTCTGGCCGTGACTTCGATTCAGTTCCATGGCTGCCGCGTTCTGGGCGCGTAGGTTCTCGCCGTGCTCGCCATCCTCGAGATCTCGACCACCTACCAGCTCTTCGGGCTGCTCCATGTCCTGGCGGTGATCGCCGCCTTCGGTCCACTGTTCATCTACCCATCGATGCAGCGCGCCGGGGCGTCACAAGCAGTGGCCCGGTTGCACCTTCGGTTGGCGCTGCCGGCGATGACCCTGGTGTGGGTCCTCGGCATGGGCATGGTCGGGCTGTCCGACGACATCTGGGAGCTCAGCCAGACGTGGATCCTGCTGTCGCTCATCGGGTGGGTGGTGCTGCTGCTGGTCAGCTGGTTCCTGATCCGTCCGGCCCTCACCGACACCACCGACACCGCCCGCGGCCGGATGGCGTCCGGCATCGGCGTCACCCACCTCCTGCTGGTGGTCATCCTCTACCTGATGATCTTCAAACCCGGGTTGTGACCGGCCGACCTGGGTTCTGCGCCGCGGCGCGGGCCGTTCAGTCGAGCTCGATCGGCGCCTCGTCGGCGGCGGTGAACGCCTCCGTGGTGGTGGTCTCGACGCCCTCGACGACGCCGTTGCCATCACCGGCGCCCGGCTTGAGCCCGGCGGCGATCAGCACCCGGTCGCTGATCTCGACCATGACCTCCGGGTTGGCGATGAGGAAGCTCTTGGCGTTCTCCCGACCCTGGCCGAGCTGCTCGCCCTCGTAGGTGAACCACGCCCCCGACTTCTTCACGATGCCGAGGTCCACCGACATGTCGATCAGCGACCCCTCCCGGCTGATCCCCTTGCCGTACATGATGTCGAACTCGGCGGTCTTGAAGGGTGGCGAAACCTTGTTCTTCACGACCTTGACCCGCGTACGGTTGCCCACCACCTCCGCACCATCCTTCAGCGACTCGATGCGGCGGATGTCGAGGCGGATCGACGAGTAGAACTTCAACGCCCGCCCGCCTGGGGTCGTCTCAGGTGAGCCGAACATGACACCTATCTTCTCCCGCAGCTGGTTGATGAAGATGGCGATCGTCTTGGTCCGGTTGAGGTTGGCGGTCAGCTTGCGCAGCGCCTGGCTCATGAGGCGGGCCTGGAGGCCGACGTGGGTGTCGCCCATCTCCCCCTCGATCTCGGCCCGCGGGGTGAGGGCGGCCACGGAGTCGATGACCACGACGTCGAGCGCGCCGGAGCGCACGAGCATGTCGCAGATCTCGAGGGCCTGCTCCCCCGTGTCGGGCTGGGAGATCAGCAGCTGGTCGATGTCGACGCCGATGGCCTTGGCGTAGATCGGGTCCATGGCGTGCTCGGCGTCGATGTACGCGCACACACCCCCGTTGCGTTGCGCCTCGGCGACGACGTGCATGGCCAGCGTCGACTTGCCGGACGATTCGGGGCCATAGATCTCGGTGACCCGCCCCCGGGGCAGCCCGCCGACGCCGAGGGCGAGGTCGAGCGCCAAGGCCCCCGTGGGGACGGACTCGATGGCCATCGATGCCTTGTCCCCCATCCGCATGATCGAACCCTTGCCGTACTGCTTGTCGATCTGCGCCAGCGCCATGTCGAGCGCCTTGTCACGATCAGTGCTCATCTCGTCTGCCTTTCGGGAACCGTGGTCGTGGGGTGGGGACGTCGGATGCTGTCGACCCTAGGAAGGGGGTGTCACAGGAACGGCGAATGACACCACTGTAACCAACGAACAGTCGTTCGTTCAAGCCTTCTGCGTCAGCATCGGGGCGGCGGGGCGTCGTCCTCCGGTGTCGGCGGCCGCATCGCCAGGTCGACGGCCTGCCAGACCGTCCAGCTGATCGGGTACAGCAGCACCGGCAGCACAACGGCGCAGACACCGAGGATGATCAGCAGCACCGGCACGTTGACGTCGGGCAGCGTGAGCACGATCCCGACGGTCATCGCCGCAACGAGCAGACCGAGGACGAGCACCGCGCTGATCGCCAACGCGCCGAGCTCGAAGCCCTCGTAGCCGCGCCGGTAGCTGATGCCGCACGTACGGCACGTGTCCTGCTTGCGGAACCATCCGGTGAAGAACGCACCACGGCCACCACACCACGCGCAGCGCCGCCGGAGGCCCCGCCACACCATCGTCGCCAACGATGGCCGGGTTCGTGACGCCACTGCACGAAGGGTACGGCCGCCATCCGCGAGACTCGGCCCGATGCGTCGCGGCGTGGCCGGCTTGCTCTTCTTCGTAGCCGCTATCTGCCTCGCCCTCGCCGCAGCCGGCTGGTGGCTGCAGCGCGTGGCGTTCGACACCGAGGTCAGCGCCGAGTTGGCCGAGGTGGTGCTGCAGGACCCGCAGATCCGCGCCGAGATCGCCGACGTCAGCGCCAACGCCGCGGCGCAGACGCTCGGGCTACCAGTCGAGCAAGTCCGCGCCACCGTCGATCAGGTCGCCCAGACCAGCGCCGGATCCGAGCTGATGCGCGACATCGTCGCCGACTCCCACGCCCGGCTCATCGGGGCGCGCAGCGAACCGGTGCAGATCACCGGGCCGCAGCTCGTGCAGATCGTCCGCAACGAGCTCGTCGCCGAGCTCCCACCCGTCGTGCTGCCAGTCGAGGAGGTCCCGGCGCTCGACGTCACACGCACGGTGCTCGGCTGGGCCGTTCCGATTGCCGCCCTCGTCGGTGGGGTCGCGCTGCTGCTCGGACTCATCGCCCACCCGCGCAAGGCCGACGCCGTGTTCGGCATCGGCGTGTTCTGCATCGTCGCGGCGATCGCTGCCGTGCTGCTCGGCTGGGTGCTCCCCGTCTACGGCGTCCCAGCCGTCAACGATTCGACCTGGCTGGCGGTGATCCCGGCCGTCGCCGAGCACAACATGCCGGTCGTCGTCATCGTCGCCGCGGCGCTCCTGCTCGGCGGGCTCGGCCTGATGATCAGCTCGGCCGCCGCCCGGCGCCGCCGGGCGTGGTCGTCGCCGATCTCCGTACACCGCTACGGCGACCAGCACCGCTGGTCCTAGATCTTCCGTCCCGCGTTCTCCGGAAGGATTGGTGTCAGATCTGGCACCGGATCGTCCGAGAACCGAGCACGGCTCGCCGACGTGAAACCGCTCAGGCGTGCAACTCGTCGACGAACTCCCCGAACACCTCGGCGTAGCGGCCGGCCTCGGCATCGGAGTGCAGTACGGAGATCAGCCACTGCTCGTCGAGGCCTGGCGGCAGCAGCACGCCGCGGTTGATCCCGTGGATCCATTGGGCGAAGGCCAGGTCGAAGTCCGTGGCCTTGTAGTCGCGGTAGTTGCGGACCGGCTCCCGACGACCACGTCACGCATCCCTTGGCGCCGAACCGCACCGTGTGGGCGGGCAGGTCGGCGTCGTCGATGATCGCCTGACAGGCCGCCACGAGGTGGCCGTTGCGGGCGATCGCTTATTAGAGTGACAGTGTTGTCATAGCGAAAGCCCGCAGCGGCGCAGGAAGGCCACGGCGAGGTCGGTGTCGGCGCGGACGCGGTCGATGCCGGCGTGGGCGGCGTGGGCCGGTTCGTCGATGCTGTCGGCACAGCGGTTGGCCAGCTCGGTGCCTTTGATGTTGCCCCACAGGCCTTCGACCGGGTTGAGGTCGGGGCGTAGCCAGGCAGCCGCTTGACGACCAGCCAGCGTCGTTGGGAACGGATCCAGGCCTGCATTCTGCGGCTGCGGTGCGAGGGCAGCCCGTCCCAGATCAAGGTGACCTTGGCCCCGCCGAGCTCGTCGTGCAGCGCCTGGAGGAACTCGATGAGCGACTCGTCGTTGTAGGCACCGGGGCGGGTCTGGAACACGATGCGGGCGTCGCCGCGGTCGTGGGCGTAGGCCGACGCGGCGGCCATCGACAGTCGTTTCCAGTTGAACCGGTGGCGCAGCACCGGGGTCTCGGCCCCGCGGTGCCCAGGTCGCTCTCACCGGCGGGAGGAGTGAGACTCCCGAATCGTCCTGGAAGACGATCCACGCCCGCCGTCGGCGGGCCCCCTTTCATGCGCGGCCACTCCTCCGCCACCCAGCGGGCGATCGCCTCGTCGTCGCGTTCCACCGCCCGGCGAGCGGGCCGCTGACGGCTCCACCCCAACTTGTCGCGCAGCAGCTTCCACACGTGCCCACGGTGGTAGCACACTCCGGTCTCGGCCTCGATCACCGTCGCCACCCGATCCAACGTCCACAGATCGGTGGCGAACCCGTGCGCCCGCGGCCCCCGGCGCAGCGCCCGGTCGACGTGGCGCAGCTGCGCCTCGGTCAACCGTGGCATGCGACCCGCCCTCCTGCCGCCTTCAACGCGCCCGGGCCACCGGCCCGCCACTCCGCGTACCAACGGCTCACCGACTGACGCGACACCGCAAGCTCGCGCGCCACATCAGCCTGCGTGGCACCTCGCTCGAACATCCGCGCCGCCCGCTTCCGGCGACGCTCCATCCCCTCGAAATCCCGGCGGGCCACCTGCCACATCATGCCCCAAGAATCGCAGATCCGTCACCCTAATATGCGAACCTCTTTAGATCTCCTCCGTCCCTCCGCGTTCTGCGGAAGGATTGGTGTCAGATCTGGCACCGGATCGTCCGGAGAACCGCGAGCACGGCTCGCCGACGTGAAACCGCTCAGGCGTGCAACTCGTCGACGAACTCCCCGAACACCTCGGCGTAGCGGCCGGCCTCGGCATCGGAGTGCAGTACGGAGATCAGCCACTGCTCGTCGAGGCCTGGCGGCAGCAGCACGCCGCGGTTGATGCCGTGGATCCATTGGGCGAAGGCCAGGTCGAAGTCCGTGGCCTTGTAGTCGCGGTAGTTGCGGACCGGCTCCCGACGCCACGTCACGCATCCCTTGGCGCCGAACCGCACCGTGTGGGCGGGCAGGTCGGCGTCGTCGATGATCGCCTGACAGGCCGCCACGAGGTGGCCGTTGCGGGCGATCGCCGCATCGACGGTGCCTCGGGCGTGCAGGCCTCGAGCAACGTGGCCCGCTCGCCGCCATCACCAGCGGGTTGCCGTTGTACGTCCCGAGGTGGAGGACCTTGCCCTGGGTGATCAGATCCATGTACTCCTGCTGGCCACCGAACGCGCCGACGGGAAGCCCACCCCCGATCGACTTGGCCAGGGTCACGAGGTCGGGCTCGATCCCGAAGTGGCCCGTCGCACCGCCATAGCCCGCGGTGATCCCGGTCTTCACCTCGTCGAAGATGAGCAGCGTCCCGTGTCGCCGCGTGATCTCGCGCACCGCCTCCAGGTAGCCCGGCTCGGGGAGGCAGATGCCGATGTTCTCCATCACCGGCTCGACGATGAAGCAGGCCACTTCTCCGGAGGCGAGCACCCGGTCGAGCGCATCGGCGTCGTTGTAGGGGATGACGATCGTGTCGGCGACGATGCCCCTGGTGATGCCGGCCGTGCCGGGCACCGAGTGCGGTGCGTCCGCCGGTCCAGCGGCGTCGAGCGGCGGTTTCATCGAGATCATCACTTCGTCGTGATGCCCGTGGTAGCCGCCCTCGACCTTGACGATCTTGTCCCGGCCGGTCGACGCCCTTGGCCACCCGGATGGCGTCCATCGTGGCCTCGGTGCCGGAGTTCGTGAAGCGCCACATCGGCAGGCCGTACGCTCGGCCAGCAGCTCGGCCACCTCGGCGTTGAGCTCGCACGGCGTCACGTACAACGTCCCGTCGGCCAGTTGGGCCTGCACGGCGGTGCGCACCGCTGGGTGCATGTGCCCGGCGAAGAGCGCACCGAAGCCCATGTCGTAGTCGACGTACTCGTTGCCGTCGACGTCGATCATGCGGGCCCCGGAGGCGTGGCGCACGACGATCGGGTGGGGGTCGTAGGCCTGGAAGCTCGACGGCACCCCGAGCGGCAGCACCCTGCGGGCCCGCACGGTCGCCCGCTGCGACCCTTCGTGCGCTCGGCGTAGCGGGCCAGCTCTCGCTCGGTGATCGCCTTGGCCTTGGACACGAGATCCGGTCGTTCCCGGCCGACGGCCGTTCCCGGCGACGGATCGGTGGCGGTCATGATTCTCACTTCCTCGTGCATGACTGGGCATGGCCGACGGACGCCTGTTGACGGTCCGCCAACGCTACCAGCCGGCCGAACGGGCCTTCGGGGGCGCCAACCGATGGTGGTGGTTGGAGTAGGGCCGTGGCAGACTGGCACGTCCCATGGTGGGCGTAGCTCAGCTCGGTTAGAGCGCCAGGTTGTGGCCCTGGAGGTCGGGGGTTCAAGTCCCCTCGCTCACCCCAATCGGCATCCGCAGTGTCCACGATCGCCCGTACACTCGCCGATCCGTAACGCGCCTCTAGCTCAACGGCAGAGCAGTGGACTCTTAATCCATTGGTTCAGGGTTCGAATCCCTGGGGGCGCACCAGAAATGCCCTGCCCTCTCCCGGACATCATCGGCATCGGGCGCGACACGCACGGAATGATCGGCGCTCGCCGGTCGCACCGACTGATCACCCGCGGAGCGCGCAATCCGCCGGGCCGGCACCGGGGTACTACCCGTGTGGCACTGTCCGACGAGTCGCTGGTGGCCGGCCTGGCTTCTTCGGACACCGAGTCGTGCGCGGCGTTCGTGCGTCGGTTCCAGCGGCGCGTGTTCGGGCTCGCCTATTCCATCCTTGGGGATCGGGAGGCGGCCAGCGACGTGGCCCAGGAGGCCTTCGTGCGTGCCTGGAGGCATGCCGCGGTGTTCGACGTCCGGCGGGGCAGCGTGTCGACGTGGCTGCTGACGATCACCCGCAACCTCGCCGTGGACGCACTGCGACTGCGCCGGGCCGTGCCGATGGCGCCGGACGTCCTGGCGCCCTCCAAGCCCCGAGTGACGAGGGACTGCCGGGGAGCACCTGATCCTGGTCGGCGAGCTGGCCCGACTGCGGCGGCGCTCGGCACGCTCCCGGACGAGCAACGCAGGGCCTTGCTGCTGGCCGTGTTCAGAGGCCTGTCGGCCCGCGAGATCAGCGAGCTCGACGGGGTGCCGCTCGGCACCGTCAAGACGAGGATCCGCACCGCGCTGCTCACGCTGCGGTCTTCGATGGAGGTGACGATGGCTGACGCTGCGCAGTGCGCCGACGTCTGCGGCCGCGCCCCGGAGGTGGCGATCGGCGTCGCGCCCGTCGAAGAGAGCGCGCCGGGTCCTCGGGCACGTCGCCGCCTGCGCCGAATGCCGCGCGTTCCTCGGTGACCTGTCGTCGCTCGTCGACGACCTCGTCGCGCTGGCCCCGGAGGCCGAGCCGCCGAGCGGCTTCGAGTTGTCGGTCCTGGCCCGGGTGGCCGAGCGCGGGACGGATCTCGGCGCCCCGGCTGGGTCCGGCTCCTGCTCGTCGCGGCGGTCGCGGTGTTCGTCGCCGGCGCCGTGTCCGGCGGCGCCGTCTACATTGCTGGCCGCGCCGACCGCGAGCTGGCGGCGAACGTCCGCCAGACGCTGGCAATCGCCGACGGCCTCTATTTCGCTGCCTTCGAGCTCGTCGACGACGGCGGCCGCCAGCAGGGCACGGTGTTCGCCTACCAGGGCGAACCGGCGTGGATCGTGCTCGTCGTTGGGCGAGCCCACCGGCGCGCGGTATGCCGTCGAGCTGCTCGGCCGCGACGGCACGATCCACGGCATGACCGATGAGTTCGACCCGTCGCGAGACGCCGTGTGGACGTCCGCCATCCCCATTGCCGTCCACGACACGACGCTGTTGCGGGTCGTCGATGAGGACGGGCAGCTGGTCCTCGTCGGCCCGCTTCGTCCTGCCCTGACATCGCCGCCGCGACCAATCCGCGGGCCGGCGCCGGCCGTACTACCTGCAGGTACCGGTTCGTGCTCGTGGGGGTTGTCGATGCGCGGTCGTGCCGAGGCTGCTGCGGGTTCGGACTCGTCACGACGGTGCTGTCGACGATGGTCGGCGCGGCGGCGCCGGCGCCGCCGCACCGGGATCTCCGCACGTCGTGCGCTTCCATGGCGGCGGCTACGACCAGGCCAGGGCGCTGGCCGATCGACGCCGCCGGCAACGTCTACGCCGCCGGCTCGATCGACGATCCGTGGCACCGGCGCAGCCTTCGGCGTCGTCAAGTTCAACAGGTCGGGAGCCATGCGCTGGGCGGCGCGCTACGAAGGCTCCGCCGGCGGTGTCGGGGGCAGCGCCCTGGCGGTCGCCGTCGACGGCGGCGGAAACGTCTACGCCGCCGGCTACGTCGGCGACGGTGTGATCTTCAACACCAACTTCGACTTCCTCGTCGTCAAGTTCGGCCCCGACGGCGCCGAGCAGTGGGCAAGACGCTACGACGGGCCGGCGTGGGGGTTCGACCAGGCCACCGAGGTCGTCGTCGACACCGCCGGCAACGCCTACGTCAGCGGCTTCTCTACGGCCAGAACCAGAACCAGGCGTTCGACTGGTCGACGCACAAGTACAGCCCCACCGGCACCTGCTGTGGCAGCGATCGCACAGTGGACCGGGCACCTCCGACGACCGGGTCGCCGACATGGTGCTCACGCCGGACGGCAACGTCGTGGTCACCGGGTTCACCAAGAACACCGGCGACGCCCTGACCAACGACATCGATACGCTCGCCTACGACCCGGACGGCAACGTCGCCGTGGCAGGCACGAGTGGAGCGACACGGCCACCAGCCACGAGGTGCCCCACGACCTCGACGTCGACGCCGCCGGGCGTATCGCCATCACCGCCACGACCGCCGAGAACCCGAGCCCGTACGTGGTGCCGTCGCCAGTCACGCTGATCTACGACCGCTCCGGCGCCCTGCTGCAGACCATCCCCGGCGCCGGCGGCGACAGTGTCGACTTCGACGCCGCCGGCAACCTCGTCCTCGCCGGCTTCTTCGTGGCCCCGCCCGGCGCCTCGGCCGTCGCCCGCTACGACCGCGTCCGGCACGACGTCCTGGGCCGACACCGCTCGACTCTCGGAGACGAAGACGTCCTGTCCTCGCTGTCGGCCCGGGCCGACGCGACCGGCGCGGTCACTGTGGCGGGCACCGTGACCAACGTGTTCACCCACAGCGACGACTACCTGACGATCCGCTTCGACGCCGACGGCACCGAACTGTGGCGGCACCGCTTCAACGGCCCGCCAACGGAAGGGACACCGTTGCCGGCCTGGCGATCGACGGCGGCGACGACGCCGTCGTTGCCGGCACCTCATGGAACGGCTACCTCTCCTACCAACACGGCACCGCCGACGACATCGTCACGCTGCGCTTCGCGGCCGGGACGGTGCCGCCCCTCGAAGCGCCGAGCAACCTCGACGCCACCGGGATCTCGCGCAGCCAGATCCGGCTCCGCTGGCAGGACCGCGCCGGCACCGAGGACGGCTTCCGCATCGAACGCTGCCCCGGCATCGGCTGCACCGCCTTCATCGAGATCGCCGTCGTCGCCCACGACACGACCGAGTTCATCGACGGCGGGCTGACCCGCAACACCCACTACACCTACCGGGTGCGGGCCTTCAACGGCACCGCCGCGCAGCGACTACACGAACACGGCGACGGCAAGACGACCAAGCGCTGATCGCTACCGCGGTCTTGCACCTGGGCGACATTCCTCCGATCCGCTCGAGCACACACCGGTCGTGTACGTCTTGCGTAACCACAACCGACCCGTCACCACCGACGCCGCGTGCGCACCGGACGTCGCTCTGCCGTGCCGAAGTACCGCCACCGCCCCACTGGCCTCCTTCGACGCGCCCCCTACAATCGCCCCGATCTGAGCATGAAGCGTTCCGCCGGCGGAGCCGTGTCGACATCTCGTCCGCCTGACCCCGTGCCCGACTCGGTCGGTGTCGCCGCTGTACCGATTTATCGCAGCCTGCTCCGCTGCACAAGCGACAACGCGCTTGCGACGACCGTGCACACGGCGAGCGCCGAAGATAACGCCAGGTCGTCCGGTCGTGCCGTTGAGTCGGCGGTACACGACACCTTGATCGACGCTATCGAGCCTGGTCTCGAGCTTGCAGTCAAGGACCCGCCTGCTGGATAGGCGTCAAACGTGTGTTCGGATGAGGTGACCATCCGCCGGTCGGAGGGTTGGCTCGGCTGTGATGCCGAGTGCGATCCAAACACGACCGACCGGGGAGGTCACCGACATCATGCGCGGGCTCGAGGCTGAGGTGGTGGACGCGGTGTGGGCAGCGACCGAGCCGTTGCTGCCGTCACGGCCGGTACATCCGTTGGGCTGTCACCGGCCGCGGGTGCCGGACCGGTTGTGTCTGTGGGCGCTGCTGATCCGGTTGACGACGGGATCGTCGTGGGTTGACATCGAAGCGATCCTCGACCATCAGGTTCCGACACGACGCTGCGGGCGCGGCGCGACCAGTGGATCGCGGCGGAGTGTTCGACCGGTTGCGAGCCGAAGCGCTCGCCGTGTTCGACCGCATCGTCGGCCTGGACCTGTCCGAGGTCGCCCTCGATGGCAGCTTGCACAAGGCCCCCTACGGCGGTGAAGGCACCGGCCCGAACCCCACTGATCGTGGGAAATTGGGCTGGAAGTGGTCCGTCGCGGTGGACCGTCACGGCGTGCCGATCGGCTGGACGATCGACGGCGCCAACCGCAACGACGTGCGCATGCTCGAGCCCACCCTGGACGACATCGCCGCAGCAGGTCTGCTCGTCGACGTCGACACGATGCACCTCGACCGGGGCTACGACTCCGGCGCCGTGCGTGAACGGCTCGCCGGCTACGGACTGACCGACGTGATGATCCAGCGACGAGGGACCAAAGAACCGGGCAAGAACCAGCCGGTCCGGCTCGGGCTGCGCTGGATCGTCGAGGCGACCAACACGTGGTGGTCGAACTACGGCCAGCTCCGCCGCAACACCGACCGCCGCAGCCGCCACCGCCACGCCGCCTGTGCCTCGCCACCGTCATGCTGATCATCGGCAAGCTCATCACCTGGCGCGACCGCTTGACCCGAAATAACACCTATCCGCTCAAGTCCTAAGCTTGAGTTAAACCTTGAGGCCCGGGTCAGGCGGTCTTTTTGATGGCTGGGTGGCGGGTCCGGGGGGGTCGTCGGGTTCCTTTGGGTCGTCCTGGTCCTGCTCGTGATGGTTTCGGTGGGTTGGCTGGGGTGCCGGCGAGTGCGCGAAGTCGGCGAAAACCTCGTCGGACTCGGGCCGGGGTGAGCTTGTCGGGGTCGAGGGGTCGTTCCCATGGGAGCCGGAGGTCCTGGACGCGTGGCGGGCGAGGCGGAGTTGGCTGAGCGCGGCGACAACGAGCTCGGTCCAGCGGTCGGCCTGCTCGGGGGTGCACAGCGACGGGGTGGTCCAGCCGAGGGTGTTCTTGGCGAAGCGGAAGGTGTGCTCGATGTCGAAGCGTCGCAGGTAGGCCTGCCAGCAGCGGTCGAGGTCGGGTTGGTCCGAGCCGGACCACCACAGCCAGAGTGTCTTCTTCGCGCGGGCGGTGGGTTTGGGGAGGTGTTCGACTTCGACACGGATGACGCTGCCGCGCACGATTGGCGGTGTACCTACCGCGTCCAGTGACCACTGCATAGCAGATCTGGGATGCAGCCGTGCCAGGCCTGGACGGTGACGGTGCCGTAGCGGGTATCGGTGGCGGTTGAGCGTCGCTGACGGTGCGGGCCACGTCTCTGGGTCTGAGCATTTGAACCGCGGCCGTGTCGTGGCGGTCGTCCCCCGGTTCCCGGCGGCCGGTTGGGACGCGTGGCGGATCGGCGTAGAAGACACGGTCGTCGCGGATGCGGCACAGCACCTCGCAGCGCACGTCGGCGAGGTCGTGACCGATGGCGATCGGGTCGTAGCCGGCATCGAACACGAACAACGGGATCTCATCGACTCGCCGGGGAGCGTCGACGAGGCGACGAACCTGGCCGATCGTCGCGATGGTTGTGTTGGCCGGTCGGCGGGATGCGGCACACGTCCAGCGGCGCCGTCCAGCGGTCCGGCGCCCAATCGAGCTGGCAGATCCACTGGTAACACCAGCCAGCGACGATCGGCTGTCCGGCTGAGTGCTTCGATGGCGAGTAGTAGAAACCGCGGTGCCGGGCTGCACTCGGCGTCACACGATCCCACGTCGAGCGTCCACGGCGAACACCAACGGCCAGTCATGAGGGCGATGCTGCCAGCACCGACCGAACGCGTCATGGTCGATGCCGCCGTGGGCGAGCGCTCGGTAGAGGCTGCCGTGACAGCGGCGGAATTCCGGTTCCAGGCTCAACGATGGCACCGAGTGCGACTGCTCCGCGAGCACAACACGGCGTCGCACAGCTCGAACAGGGCGTCGGCCCAGCCGTCAAGGCTCGTAGAACGCCGGCCGGAACCGTCGCCAGCTCACCGCGACCACCAGTCGATCCACAGCAGACAGTATGATTACTGTCTGCCAACGGTGGCGGATACTCAACCCCGGAGGAACCATGGCCGATCAACCGAGGAACGACTCGCCGCCTACGAACGTCGCTACCGCGAACTCGCCGACCAGCTCGCCGACATCGGCTTCATCTCTCCGGCAGCATCACCCGCCGCTACACCCGATGCAACAGACCAGGATGCCACTGCCAGCTGACCCACCCCAACGCCACGGCCCCTACTACCAACTGACACGCAAGATCGACGGCAAGACCACCACCCGGCGACTCACCCCCAGCGAAGCCGAACTCTACCACGACTGGATCAACAACGACCGCCGCATGCGCCACGTCATCAACCAGATGCGCTATCCTCGCCGCCCAAGCGGCCGAACTCCGCCTCGCCCAAGCCCGTCAGCCCCCACCACAGGTTTAACTGCAAGCTCAGATGCGCCGGAAGTGGCCTCTGGACCGGTCGCCCGACGACGATCCGGCAGGCCCAGATCGAGAAGGCTGAGGATCCTCAGTCCGCCAGTGCGACGATGGCTTGCGCCCAGCGGAAGAACTTGTTGGTGCCGAGATCGCCGATGGTGTCGATGCCGAACGCCGCCTTGAGGTGTTCGGCGTCGGCCTCGCTCACACCTTGCAGCGCGGCGACCGGCGCCTTGACCAGCTCCTCCGGGGTCTTGTTCTCGTAGGCCTTGTCCACCTTGTCGGCGATCGCTGCCATTACGTACCTCCTGATCGATTCGGGACACCGTTGTCGCCTTCCGTTCGCCGTCAAGGGCGCGGTGGATGAACTCAGGTGACCATCAGCAGACGACGCGAAGCGGTTGTCTCCCGGACGATTGTCGAACAGGAACGCAGCGTCTTCGGGGGTGGCACCGCCCCGCTCGAAGGCCGTGTGGCCGACCTCTCGTAGGTCGGCCAGCGGGACCGTGGCTTACTCGCCGTGCCAGTCCCACCACTGGCCGTACGTCCGGCGCCCCGACGTCATCCTCGCAAAATTGCGGCTCACACCTGGACCGGCGATCCGGGCGTTCCGGTAGGCGGGACCCGCACCGAGCGGGATGAGGCAGCTGCGATATCGTGTCGTAACCGGGGCACGCGGGTTCGACCCCGTGGGCGACGACGAGCTCGCACGAGCAGAAGGGCCGGACAATGGAACTGGGCATCACAGGGAAGGTCGCCTTTGTCTCGGGCGGGAGCAACGGCATGGGCCGGGCGACCGCCGAGCTCTTCGGCGGGAAGGCTGCAAGGTGGTCGTCGCCGCCCTCCCGGCCGACAAGGAGTCGATCTACATCGAGACCGTCGAGGCGATCCGCGACGCCGGCGGCGAGGCCATCGGCGTGGCCGCCGACCTCACCGTTCGTGACGAGGTCGAGCAAGCGGTCGCCACAGCCACCAGCGCCCTCGGCCCGCCCGACATCGCCGTGTGCAACGTCGGCGGCCCGCCGCCCGGCAACTTCTTCGACGTGACGGACGAGGCGTTCGTGAAGGCCCTCGACCAGATGACGATGAGCACTGGTGTACCTCTGTCTCGCGGTCCGTCATCCCGCACATGCGCTAGTCAAGTGGGGTCGCATCGTGAACCTCAACAGCGTGGGGGCCAAGGAGCCGCCGCCGCAGCTTGCCCACGTCCTGGTCAACCCGTCGCGGGCCGCCGTGATCGCCCTCAACAAGACGCTGTCCAACGAGTTCGCCGCCGACGGGATCACGGTGAACACCATCGGTACGGGGTTCATCGGAACCGACCGCATGCTGCGCTACATGGAGAACGAGGCGACGCGTGCCGGGACACGACCCAGGAGAAGGTGCTCGAACACCTCACCGCCGATGTGCCGGCGAGGCGGGTCGGTAAGCCCGAGGAGATGGCGCTACGGTGGTGTTCCTGGTGCTCGGACGGCGCCGGCTACATCAACGGCGAGTTGATCGCTGTCGACGGCGGCTTCCACCGAGCCGCGTTGAGGCCCGACGGCCCTGGACGAGGATCTCGTGCCGGGGATCAATCGGCATCGGTCGATCGATCCCCGGCACGTAGGCGTGTGGGTTCAGCTCTGATAGGTCGCCGTGCTTCTTCCATCAGCGCCTGATCGACGATCTGCTCGATGGCCAGGTCGGTCTCGTAGTCGAGCACGTTCTGCGACCGCCAGAACGTCTGCATGTTCTGGTAGACGCCGTCGGTCGTCGCCAAGTCCTCGTCGAACAGCGGCGGGACGGTCGAGGCGATCACGTCTGGCGGGAAGCCGGTGGCGGTAGCGACGATGTCGACGATCTCCTGGGTCTGCAGGTACTCGCCCTGGAGGTCCTCGTGGTTGCGCGAAGCAGCCCCCGTACGAACGCCACGCCGGCGCAGCGGTTCTCCTCGAGCAGTGTCGGGCCGAGGATATGAACCCGCCGGAGTTGCCCTCGGCGAGCACCTTGTCCATGTCGCCCACCAGTACCTGCGAGCCGTCAGCCAGCCCGGCGGTCATCTGCGGACCGCTCGACATGGCCGCGGTCCACGGCCCCGTTGGTCAGTGCCGCCAGGCCGTCGACCACGCTCAGCGGGACGATCTCGACATCGTTGACGGTGAGGCCGGCCTGCTCGAGCAGTTCGGCGAGGTAGAAGCCCGACACGGCCGGGATGCCACCGGGCACGGCGACCTTCTGACCGGCCAGGTCGGCGACCGACTGGATCGGCGAGCCCGGGCAGGGTCACGTACGCCGACGCCGCGTCCCGCCGGGGCGGTACTGACCCGAGCCGGTGGCGAACTTGACTGCCTGACCACTCGCCAGCCCGTTGAAGAACCCAGCGGACGGGCCGGCGTACAGGCCATCCAGTCGGCCCGTGGCGACGAGCGGTTGCGCCTCAGCCGAGGTCCCCGTGTTCACGTACTCGACCTCGAAGGGGTCGTCCTCGCCGAAGTAGCCCTTGGCCACCGCGACGTACATCGGCGCCGCGTTGACGTTCGGCAGAACGCCGAATGTCACCTTGACCGGCTCGTCGAGCGGCCCGGCGCACTCACTGGCTGCCGTGGTCGGCGTCGCAGCCTCGGTGGTTTCGGAGCGCCTCCTCGGCCGTCGGCGTCGCTTCTGCAGCGGCCGCCTCGGCCGGGTCGGTCTCGGTCTGGCGCCTCCGTCGCCACGGGCGCGCTGGTTGTGTCAGTGGCGGCGTCGTCGTCATCGCCGCCGCATAGGCGACGGCTGCCGTCGCGAGCACACCGATGGCAGCGGTCGCCCGCAAACGCCCGATGCGATTCTCTTGCTGGCGTGAGTACATGGTCGCTTGGCCCCCTCCACGACCGGCGGTCGTGATCGGTTTCGGTGTCCGCAGCATCCGGCGACGACGCATCGGGGTTAATGCGCCGGTTCCACCGGTCGGAACTCCACGGTCAAAGCGGAT
>CAVRCY010000021.1:0-144069 GCA_963719775.1 uncultured Acidimicrobiia bacterium | reverse complement strand
CGCCGCGACGTAGCCAGCACTGCGCTGGACCGGACCATGCAATTGCAAGGACGAACGGCGCGGGCGGCTGCTCGCCGCGATGTCCGCTCGGGCAGCTGCTCCGGTGACGCAAACGGGACCTGGCACCGATCATCGGCCATGTCCGACCCGACGTGGTATTGCGCGAGACGGGTGAGCTCGCTGCCGACGTCCACGGGCAGCTGTTCCTTCACCCGTTCCCGGCCGAGGCTCGCCGAGGCGCGAACGACTCCCTCCGAGCGCGCCAAGACTTGAGCGGCCGAAGTGGCCGCTCACCTGATTCTCTCCCCGAGCGGCTTGTCTGTCTCCGTCCGCCTTGCGTCATGCCGCCTTTCGGTACTTGGCCTCGGCGATGCAGAAGACGCCGTAGGCGAACAGCCCGATCGCGATGATCCACAGCAGCACCTTGCCCCCGGTCGTGTCGGCCAGTTCGATCAACGCGCCGGAAGGCCCCTTTGCGGTAGTCGACTTGAACGCGATCGCGGCCTGGATGAGGAAGTAGCCGACCACCGCGTACACGAGGGACTGCGCGGTGTAGCCGACCAGCCCGAGTCGGACGATCCACGACCCTTCGCTGGCGTCGAGGCGTGTCAGCGAACGTCTTCTTGATGACCTGCTTGTGGAAGTTGTAGCCCGCGTAGCCGATCACGGCGACACCCAGGATGCCGACGAGCCACCGACCCGCTGGCCAGTCGAACAACGTCGAGGCCGCCTTCTGAGAGCCTTCGTCGCCGGACTGCTCGCTGCCCGCGGTGTCACCCGAGCTGGTCCAGTTGGCGATCGTGACCCCGAGGGTGGTGATCGCGAGCAAGAGGTAGATCACCCCCAGCACGGCGTACTTCAGTCGATCCTTCGGTTCGTTGCCCTCGACCGGATCGCCCATCAATGCGCACAGGAAGCGCCAGACTGCGAGGGCGAACAGCGCCACTGTCAGAGCGACGAGGAGGAACTTCCCAAGTGGTTGGTCGGCGAGCCACGCGACCGCACCCTCGCTCGTGGCCGCTTCATCCTTCTCGCCCATCGCGATTCGGATGGCGAGCAGACCGATGATCGTCGCCACGACCCCCTGGCCAACGAGACCGATCCGTCCGATCGGATCCTTCCAATCTTGTGCCCTGGACACGACGGCCCCGCCGACAGCGCCTGGTGCATCGGCCATGTGACATGGCCTCCCTCCGTCGACCCAGGCTCAAACTCAACAGCCGCGTGACCCCCGATGCCGCCCGTCGACGACTTGCTGGATGTGGTCGCCCCAGATTCGGTGGCTGCGAGGGTGACCGGGGCTGTTGTCGGGCCCGGAGCGGGTGTACGGTGGCGGCAAGGGCGAGGTTTCGCTCTCAGCTCGCGTTGCTCCGGACCTTGGTTGCGCCCGCGCCTTCCGAGGGAGCTCAACATGCTCACACTTGACCCGGCGGGCCTGTGGCCTTCGCCCGTGGTTGATCCAGAAAACGTGGGGTTCACGGTCGCTCTTCGACGGACGGTTCGTGTCGTGTGGTCCGTTTCGCCGGCGAGCTCGACCTGCTCACCTGCCACGTCGCCAACCGGGCCTGCCTGGAAGGTGACCGCATCGCCGTGATGGTCGATCTGGCCGACACGACCTTCATGGACTGTTGTGGGTACGGCGGTCTGGTCGCGGCTCGTCTCGTCCTCGAGCAACGAGGCGGGACGCTGACCGTGCGCAATCAAACCGGTCAGCCGGCACGATTGCTGGCTCTCCTACGGATTGCCGGAGAGTGTCCGACGTTGGCCGGCGCGTCGTGACCGTCTGGGAGTACCTGATCGTGTCGCTTCCCGAGTTCGAGCCAGCGAGGGCGGCGCAAGGCGAGTCCTCGGCGGTGATGCTGCTCAATCGGGAGGGAGACAATGGCTGGGAGGCCGTCGGCATGACCGCCTTGGGTGACGCCGGCTTCGCGGTCTTGCTCAAACGTCCCGTCGTCGTCGGCCGGCCACGCGAGGCCTGAGCGACTCGCGATCGTCGTCACAGGTTCCGATTCGAGGTGCTAGGCGAGTGCAGCGCTGGCGCTACCCCCTGGCCGGGCGGGCTGCCGAGTGCCGGCCGGTTCGGCGTCGGCGTTGCAGTTCGGTGGTCCGCACGCGCCGTCCGCTCTCGCTCACTCCGACGAGTGACGGCGCTGTCAACGGTGGCTCCTCGAGGGACCGGACGACGACACCCGTGTCATTCGCCGGCGGTGCCCGGTATCGCACGTCCGCTTCCACGCTCGACCTCGCCGGTGAGCGTGTCGTCGACGCGCCGTCCCTGGCGCACCTGGCGACCGGGACTGCGATGTCCGATTCTCGCGTCCTCGAACGTGCCCGATGAGGCACCGCGAGAGCATCCTCGAAGCGGTCCAGGACACGTGGCACCGCCCGGCGCAGGCCGAGAACATCACGCCGATAATGCGCGCAAGCAGCCCGGCGAGCGTGTCCTGGAAGCGCTGTTATACGGGTGATCTGACAGTGCCGGAACGACGCGGGCGAGCCGCGGGCCGAACCCCCCCTACATCCGTTGGGGAAGCATCTCCGGTTGACCGGTCAGCCCGGCGCATCGGTGGCTGTACACACGCTGGGCCGCCAGGTGATGACGACGCGGTCTTCGGGGCGGTTGCCGACGATGCTTCGGCCCCGGACGCCGCGGTTGATCGTGATCTGCTCCACGACGGCGGCGAGCACCCGCCGCTTGTCCTGGATGCTCAATCTCCGCGGCGCCACGCAGCGTGGAGATCCTTGACGTCGGGAACCTCGGCCGGTCGCGGCGTGGTCGTCATCTCGGCAGCAGCGATCCGCTCGAGCAGCACGGCGCGGGCGGCGTTCCACTCCACCTCCAGGAGCTCGCCTGCACCGAACCGGCGCGCCAGCACGACCAGATCCGCCTCGGCGGCCGCGACATCACGGGGCGCTCTCCGCGTACGGGTCGAGCGGAGTGTGCGCCACAGCTGGGGTGTCACCTTGGCCAACAGCGCTGCTTCCACCCACTCCTCGAGCGGCTCGGCAGCCATCGTCGTGCCGCACCCGGTCGACAGGTTCCCCGGTCGGGCACAGCGGTAGTGCCGCTGCCGCTTCAAGCTTCTGCCCTTGGCTTTCACCTGATGGTGCCCGCCGGCGAGAATCGACTGACCGCATCGTCCACACACCAAGAGCCCCGACAGCAACCAGCGCTCGCCCGCCCGGCGCCCGCGGCCTCGCTCCGGCTTGTTGAGCTCGGCCACGATCGCCTCGTGGGTCGAGACATCGAGGATCGCTGGCCACGACCCCGTGATCGGCACGCCGTCGACGATTCGGATCCCAGCGAGCTGCGGTGACGCCAACCCTTTGCGCAACGCCTGTGTCCATCGTTCGTAGCCGTGCTCGCCCAGGAAGCGCTGCACCTCACCCATCGACCCGGTCGCCAGGAACAGGGCAGCGGCTCGACGGACCAGCGGCGCCGTCGTCTTGTCGAGTTCGAGCGGTCCAATCGGCCGGCCGTGCTCATCTCTCGCCCGGACGTAGCCGAACGGCGCGCGACCGAGATACGGATCACCGCGACGGGCCCGGTGTGCATGCCACGCGAGGGCTCGCTGCGACGACCGCGCCCGCTCCAACTGGGCGAACACCATCGTGATCTGCACCATCGCCTCGCCCATCGGATCCGACGTGTCGAAGCTCTCCGTGCAGGAGACGAACCCGGCATCCTGCGACCGCAGCTCCTCGAGCAGCACCGCGAAGTCGTGAACCGAACGCGAGCACCGATCGAGCTTCCACACCACCAGCACGTCGGCCTCACCGCAGCGGATCACCTCCCGCACGTGATCCAGCCCCGGCCGCTTCTTTCCCGTCCCCGCCGAGCGACCGCGCTCGACCTCCGTGTGATCCAGCTTCCAGCCCTTCGCCGCGCACAACTTCTCGATCGCCTCGGCCTGGATCTCCGGCGACACCTTGCGTTCGTGATCAACTGAGACGCGCACGTAGCCGACCGCTCGACGCTGCAACGCCTCCGAAGGCACCGACCCTCACGCGTAGAAGCGGCGAAATGAGCCGTCTACGGGCTGATCTCGATTCCGGTCAAGCTCTTCACGGCGGTGCGACACAAGGGGGTGTCGTTCAACCAGCTCGACGATCGGAACATGGGTCGGATCCGCTACCAGAAGGTGTCCGAGGCCGACTGGGAGGTGGTGCCTGCCGAGTTCATCGTCAAAGGGGTCGAGATCTCGAGAGGTCGGTACGTGATCGTCGACCCCGACGAGCTGGCTCCGTTCGTGCCGTTGGCGACGAAGTCGATCGATGTCGATCAGTTCGTCGACTTGGGCGAGATCGACCCGATGTTCTTCGAGACGTCGTATTACGTCGCGCCGGCGGCGACCGGGGCAAAGCCGTACGCGTTGCTGGCCCGGGCGTTGAAGGGCAGCGGGAAGGTGGCGATCGTGCGGTTCGTGATGCGCAGCCGCCAGTACACGGCGGCCCTGCGTGCCGTCGACGGGCGGCTGGTGATGTCGACGCTGGCCTACGCCGACGAGGTGGTGCCGGTCGAGGAGGTCGACGAACTCGTCGGCCTCGATGCGGTCGACGTGTCGGACCGCGAGGTGAAGATGGCCGAGATGCTCGTCGAGTCGCTGACCGCCGAGTTCGACCCCTCCAAGTACGAGGACGACTACCGGGTCCAGGTCCTCGACCTGATCGCGGGAAGGCGGCCGGCGAGGAGGTCGAGCTCCCAGCGGCGGCGGGTGAGGCGCCGCGAATCGTCGACATGATGGATGCCCTCGAGGCGAGCGTGGCGGCGGCGAAGGCCGCCCGCCAGCGGCATCCCACGGCGCGACCGGCCACCGAGGCCAAGAAGGCGGCGGCCAAGCGGCCGGCCCGCCGCAAATCGGCGTAGCGCCCGCGCGGAGACCCCGTCGCTAGGAGCTTGCGGTGACCGATCGATCGACAATGTCTTGTCAGGCCGCGGCGCGATCGATGGCGAGGTTGGTGAAAAGCTCTTGCATCGTGACGCGAAGCTGTTCGTAGTCGCGGTCCACGGCGGTCCAGGTGGAGGGTTTGCGTCCCAGTCGTGGGCTGCGGACACCGGCGAGGATGGGCGCGATGACGTGGTCGCGCAAAGCGATGAGACCGGTCAGGACTCTCGCTTCGTTGGGTGGCACGTGGTAGCGGTGGGAACGCCCGAGCCTGGCGACGAGATGTTTGGCGCGGAGCTTGCGCAGGTCGTAGGCGGCTTGGCGGGACGAGAAGTCCGTCGTGCCGGTGATCGAGGCGACTTTGGTCGCCAGGTCCGCGACGGTGAAGCCGGCGGGGGCCACTGCCAACGAGAGAACGGCGGCGATGGTGGTGCGCATCCTGGCCTTGTTCATGTCGATGCCACCAACGTGGGTCGCTCCGATCGTCGAGGCCTGGGGCAGTTCGTCGAGCAGGCCGTCGGGGACGAAGCACACGTCGACGCAGTCCAAGGTGGTGCAGAAGTTCTCGGCCATCGACCTGAGTCGGGCGGTGATGTCGCCGTAGCGCTCCAGGAGCCGGCCGCAATGCAGCTCGGCGGTGTTGTGGGTGATCGCCTCGATCCGCAGCACGTGTTCGCCTTTGGTGTAGGCCTTCAACGTCAACCGTCCGAAGTGGACCTTGAACGTGGTCAGGTCGTAGCGAGGTGTCTCGATCACGGCCGCGAGCCGGGGTGGACCGCCTTTGCGGTCACGATGTGGGCGGGTCTTGGCTCCGAACAGGGTGCGCACGGTGGGCACATCGAGGCGAGAACGGGTGCGGTCGACGATGCTGTCGAAGAGGCGTTGCATCCGGGCCCCGTCGGCGAACAGCAGGTTGCGGCTGTATTCGACCTGGTACACCGAGTAGGCGTAACCGAAGCCGCTGCGGGCCTGTTCGTCGACGTCGAGGCCGAAGCAAACGCAGGCGCTGTAGATCCAGCGTTCGCACACGTCGCGCAGAAGCCCTGCTGCCCCGGGCTGGGACACGGTGTCTGCGATCTGGGCGAGGCGCTCAGGCTGGGACAGGGCGCTGAAACAGGTGCCGTCCTTGACGAAGTCGATCCCGGCGGCACCCGCGGCGACAGCGACGTACTCGTGGCCGTTGAGCATGACCTGGGCACCGAAGGGCGGATGCCCGGACATCTTGATCGTGACGTGACCCCACACCGGGTCCCGGATGTGGAACGAGTAGTGGTTGACGTACTCGCGTTTCTTGTCCAAGTTCACGATCACGCCGGAGCGGGAGGTGGTCACCTTCCACACCGGCGCCGGGGCGCGGGCAACGAGCACCATGAACACCCCGATGCTGACGGTGTGGGTGGCCAGATACTCCTCGGCAATCCGATGCTTGCGCTCACCGCTCTTGCAGTCGATGACCGGGACATCGTTGGCTTTCGCCCATCCCCGCACCCGGCGGGCGAACCGGCCGGCCATGCGCATCAGATGGGTGTTGTCAAGGTGCTCGTCGGACCCGTGCAGCCGACGCCACCATGTGCGGAACCCGCCCGGCGTGTGACCGAAGGAGTAGTAGGCGTTGAGCACGATGCGATCCACACAGTCGTAAGAACCGGTGAGCAGATCGCCGTAGCGGGCAGAGAGCGCGTCGTCCATCGGCGAACCGTAGGCACCACAACCGGCGTGACATGACTGCCCCGAAGGGGCCACCGATCACGAGCGAGCGAAGCGAGTCTCGGGAGCGGCGTAGTCCTTCTTAAGGATCTTGTGGGCCTTGCGGCGGATCTTTTTGTAGTCCGACTTCGAGAGTTTGCCGGCCTTGCGGTGCTTCTTGGCGAGGCGAACAGCGCTGACCGCTTGGCCCTCGTCGGGCATCGGGCTCCTTGCGTGCCTTCTTGGTGCGGGCCTTGTCCGGCAGCCCGAACTGGGACGGCTTCAGGGCAGCGCGCTCGGCGGCGGTGAGCTTGGCCATCAGCCCGGCGCGGCGGCGAGGGTCTGTGCGAACGTCACGGTGTTGCGGACGGGTCGGCCAGCTCGGCGAGTCGGAACTTGCGCACCGATCAGCCGGGCCGGGCGGACGGGCCCGCGAGCGGACCGCGGGCCGCCTCGCCGCAGAAGTACCTGGTGCGCCAGATCCGGCCCGTGACGGCCCTTGAGAGGCAGGGAAACGCAAACCCATTGCACACCTGTTTGCACACCTAGGGTGCTGGCGGGCGGTGCCTGGCGGGAGCACAGTGCCGCTGACCAGGTACTTTGCGGTGGGGCTAACAAGAATCGAACTTGTGACCTCATCCTTATCAGGGATGCGCTCTAACCGACTGAGCTATAGCCCCGGACCGGCCGTCGAGGCTACCCGAACGGGTCGTCGAGCGGCTCGCCGCGGGCTGGCAGGTGGTCCTGCGCAGGCTCCGGATCGGGCGGGCGCGGAGCTCGGGCGGCGGACGACGAAGCGGCGCATCGGGGATGCCGTTCGCTCCACCACCTCTTCCTCCAGCACCGTCATCCTGACACCGCCGACGAGATCGGTGATCAGGTTGAAGAGGGTGGCGCCGAGCACGGCCGCACCGGTCAGGCCGATCACCCCGAACAGACCGGCGATCCAGGCGCTGTGGTAGATCGCTCCGCCGTTGAACTCGAACGTCTCCCAGCCGAAGGACTCGAAGAACCGTTCGAGGTTGTCGATGGTGCCGGTGGCGTAGGCCACGTTCCACAGCAGGACCCCGGCCGTCAGCAGCACCCCGTACACGACGAGGTTGAAGACCAGCGCGACCTTGAACACGCTCCACGGGTCGACGTGACGAACGACCCGCGTCACCTTCCGCACCCGCGGCCGGCGACCGACGATCCGCGGCACCGGGGCGACGTTGTGCGACGTCATCGACGTCGTGACGTACGGCGGTTCGAGCGGGGCATCCGGCGGCACGACGAACGGCAACAACGGAGGTTCGGTGATGTCCGGGGCGTACGAGCCCCGGGAGGCCGGCGCGATCGTCGGCGTCACGATCGGCAGCGGCAGCGGCTCGACATCGGTGCCGCGGTCCTCGCCGGTGTCGGGCGCCGGCGGGAGGACGATCGGCATCCCGAACGGCGCGCTCGTGGCCTCGTCGTCGAACACCGTCGGTGGCGGCCCGCTCGGCGGCGGCGCCACGGTCGGAGGAGCGTCCACCTCGCCGTCGACGGTGGCCGCCTCGTCGATCGTCGAACCGGCCGCGACCGCGACCACGGTGGCACCAGGGTCCGTCGACGCGACATCGGAGGGCGCCGACGTGGGCCCATTGGTCGCCGGCTTCCTGGCAATCGAGCTCGACGACGCGCCGCGCTGGGACGCCGTGCCGCGTTCTGGCGGCGGCGCCGCGGTGACCGGCGTCGAGCGCCGCTTCGGGCCGCGTTCTGTTCCTGTCGGCGTCAGAGCGTCACCGTTGCCGCCGACGGTTCCGGCGGATTCATCGTCGTCACCCTGGTGTGACTCGGCGGTGAGGCCGCCATCGCCGTTGGCCGACGGCTCGGTCGAGGCGTCGACGTCGGGATCCATCGTCCCGCCGGCGCGCTTGCTCGGGCTCACGTTGATTCAGTGTAGGCAACGCTCCCGCGCGAACGCGGGCAACCCTCATCCATCGGGTTCCACGACGGCGCCCCCGGTGGCCCGCGCCGTCGCCACGGCGTCGCCGACCCGGACGGTCACGGTGATCTCGCGACCACGTTGTGACCAGGCCACGATCGATCCCCCGTGACGGGCGACCAGTCGGGCGGCACCCGGCCGGCCGTCCTCGATCGCCGCCAGGGCCGCCGCATCGGCGGCCGTCTGGGCGCGGGCGGCGTCGACGACCTGCCCGGCCATCGCACCGAAGGCCAGTGTGAGGATGGCGGCCAGCGCCACGAGCGCCGCCGCCAGCGGCGTGGCTTGACCCGAGTCTCGGCAGCGTCGCATGGCGCGCCTCCCTGATCGACGGAGCAGAGGGCAGCACGTGCTGCCGAGATGTCGGGCGACGGGTCAGTCGGCGTCGTTGGCCAGGATCGGCGCCACGGAGGCGACGGTCTGGCCGTCGTCCAGGTTCATCAGGCGGACGCCCGTGGCACCGCGCCCCTGGGAGGAGATCTCGCGCACGGCCATCCGGATCGTGACGCCGCCCGACGACACGGCGACGATCTCGTCGTCGATGCCGACCATGAAGGCCGCCACCACGACGCCCTTCTTGCCGGTCAGCTTGATGCCGATGACACCCTGGCCACCTCGCGTCTGGCGGTTGTAGTGCTCGAGCTGGGTGCGCTTGCCATACCCCGCCTCGGTGACCATGAGGATGGCGGTGTCGTCGCGGGCGACGTCGACGGACACGACCTCGTCGGCGGCGCGCAACCGCATGCCGCGGACGCCGGCCGCCGTCCGTCCCATCGGTCGGACGTCGTCCTCGTTGAAGCGGATCGTCATGCCCTTGCGGCTGACCATGAAGATGTCGTCGCCGCCGCCGGTCTCGATCACCCGCACCAGCTCGTCGCCGTCGCGCAGGTTGAGGGCGATGAGCCCGTCACGGCGGCTCGAGTCGTAGGCGTCGAACGCCGTCTTCTTGACCGTGCCCTGGCGGGTGGCGAAGAACAGGAACCGCTCGCCGGCGAAGTCTCGGGTGTCGATGATCGCCTGGATCGTCTCCCCCGGCGCCAGCGGCAGGAGGTTGACGATCGGCATGCCCTTGGCCGTGCGTTCGCGCTCGGGGATCTCGAGCGCCCGCAATCGGTACACCTTGCCGACGTTGGAGAAGAACAGCAGGTGGGCGTGGGCTGTGGTGAAGATCACGTGGCGGACGAGGTCGTCGGTCTTGAGCTTGGCTCCGCTGACGCCACGGCCCCCTCTCGACTGGGTCTTGAACGAGCCCGCCGGCACCGACTTCACGTACTGCGCCTCGGTCATGACGACGACGAGCTCCTTGTCGTCGACGAGGTCCTCGATCGACATGTCACCCGAATCGAGCGCGATCTGGCACACCCGGGGCGTGGCGAACTCCTCCTTGACGGCGGTCAGCTCGTCCTTGATCACGCGCCGCAGGAGGGCGTCGTCGGCGAGGATGGCCTCCAGTTCGCGGATCGTCGACCGCACATCCTCGAGCTCTGTCTCGAGGTCGATCCGGGAGAGCCGCGTCAGCTGCCGCAGCTGCATGTCGAGGATGTCGACGGCTTGCAGCTCGGTGAACTCGAACGGCTCGGCCATCAGCCCGGCCTTCGCCGCCGCGGCGTCGTCGCTGGCCCGGATGAGGGCGATGATCGCGTCGATCACGTCGAGGGCCTTGATGCGACCTTCGAGGATGTGCTCCCGGCGGCGGGCCTTGTCGAGGCGGAACTTCGTCCGCCGGGTGATCACGTCGATCTGGTGGGCGACGTAGCCGGACAGTGCCTGGCTGAGGTTCAGCGTTCTCGGGACGCCGTCGACCAGCGCCACCGTGTTGATGGCGAAGCTCGTCTGCAACTGCGTGAGCTTGAACAGGTTGTTGAGCACCACGTTGGCGTTGGCGTCGCGCTTCAGCGTGATGACGAGCTCGGTCTTGCCGCCCGACGACGCGTCGTTGACGTCGGCGATGCCGTCGAGGTCGCCGGCGTCGACGAGCTCTTGGATGCGCCCGGCGATGGCCGAACAGCTCGTCTGGTACGGGATCTCCGTGACGACGATCTCGATGGCGCCGCGCCGGTTCTCCTCGATCGTCGCCGTGGCCCGCACCTTCACGCTGCCGCGCCCGGTGCGATAGGCGTCGATGATCCCCGCCCGCCCGAGGATGCTGGCACCGGTCGGGAAGTCCGGCCCCTTGACGAACTGCATGAGGTCGTCGGGCGTGGCCTCGGGGTGGTCGATCAGGTGGATCGTGGCGTCGATGACCTCGCCGAGGTTGTGCGGCGGGATGTTCGTGGCCATGCCGACGGCGATGCCCTGGCTGCCGTTGACGAGGAGGTTGGGGAACCGCGCCGGGAGCACGACCGGCTGCTCGTTGGTGCCGTCGTACGTCGGCACCATGTCGACGGTGTCCTCGTCGATGTCGGCCAACAAGCGCATCGCCAGGGGCGACAATCGGCATTCCGTATAACGCTCGGCAGCCGCGGAGAAGTCGGGAGATCCATAATTGCCGTGGAAGGCGATGAGCGGATGGCGCAGCGAGAACGGCTGGGCCATCCGCACCAGGGCGTCGTAGATGGCCGAGTTCCCGTGGGGGTGGAAGCGGGCCATCGTGTCGCCGGTGACACGGGCGCACTTGACGAACGGGCGGTCCGGCCGGAAGCCCTGGTCCTCCATGTCCCAGATGATCCGGCGGTGCACCGGCTTGAGGCCGTCGCGCACGTCGGGAAGCGCCCGCGACATGATGACGGACATGGCGTAGTCGAGGAACGAGTTCTCCATCTCGTCCTGCAGCTCGATCGGCTGAATGGGCTCCAGCGGGAGCTCGGGGGTCACGTCGTCAGGCATCTCAGAAATCCAGGTTGCGAACGTCGCGGGCGTTCGTGGTGATGAAGTTGCGGCGGATCTCCACGTCGTCACCCATCAGCACGCTCATGATCTCGTCGGCCAGCGCGGCCTCCTCCACGGTGATCTGCAGGAGCGTGCGCGACGCAATCGACATCGTCGTCGAGCGCAGCTCCTCCCAGTCCATCTCGCCGAGGCCCTTGAGGCGCTGGAAGTCCTTCTTGTGGTTCGGGCGCTCCTCGAGGAAGCGGACCTTGGCGGCGTCGTCCTTGATGTACACCTTCTCCTTGCCGACCTCCGTGGAGTACAGCGGCGGCTGGGCGATGTACACGTACCCGGCCTCGACCAACGGGCGCATCTGGCGGTAGAAGAACGTCAGCAGCAACGTGCGGATGTGGCTGCCGTCGACGTCGGCGTCGGCCAGCACGACGACCTTGTGGTACCGCGCCTTGGTGGCGTCGAACTCCTCGCCGACGCCGGCCCCGATCGCCGTGATCAGCGTCTGGATCTCGTTGTTCTTCAGCATGCGGTCGACGCGCGCCCGCTCGACGTTGAGGATCTTGCCGCGGATCGGCAGCAAGGCCTGGGTTCGCGGATCGCGGGCGTCGAGCGCGGTGCCGCCGGCCGAGTCGCCCTCGACGATGAACAGCTCGCTCTCGGCGGCGTTGCGACTGGAGCAGTCCTTCAGCTTGTCCGGCATGCCGGCGCCGGTGAGCGCCGTCTTGCGGCGGATGGCGTTGCGGGCGTTCTTCGCCGCCACGCGCGCCTGCGCCGCGGCGAGCGCCTTCTTGACGACCTTGTTGGCCTCCGTCGGGTTCTCTTCCAGCCACTCGGCCAGCCGCTCGTTGGTGACCCGCTGCACGAACGAGCGCATCGGGACGTTGCCCAGCTTGGCCTTCGTCTGCCCCTCGAACTGCGGGTCGCGCAGCTTGACCGAGATGATCGCCGTGATGCCCTCCCGGATGTCCTCGCCGAGGAGGTTCTCGTCCTTCTCCTTGAGGAAGCCCTTGGCCCGGGCGTACTTGTTGACGACCGTCGTCAGCGCCGAGCGGAACCCCTCCAGGTGCATCCCGCCCTCGGTCGTCGAGATCCCGTTGGCGTACCCGTGGATCCCTTCGTAGTAGCCGGTGTTCCACTGGATGGCGATGTCGATCGACTGATGGTCCTCGTCCTCGTCCTCGTAGTGGCAGACCCTCGGAAAGAGGGCCTCCTTCGAGGCATTGAGGTGCTTGACGAAGTCGACGAGGCCGCCCCGGTACTGGAACGTGACGCGCTGTTCCTTCTCGGCTCGCTGGTCGTCGAGGATGATCTCCAGGCCGCGGTTGAGAAAGGCCATCGTCTGCAGCCGCTCGAGCACGGTGCGAGCGACGAACTCCGTGCCTTCGGCGACGAACACGGTCGGATCCGGCCAGAACGTGACCGTGCTCCCGGTCTTGCGACCCCGCCCCGGGGTCGGCCCGGCGAGCTCCATCTTGCCCTGCGGCTTGCCACCCTTGGCGTACTCCTGGCGGTAGCGCTTGCCATCGCGGTCGATCTCGACGATCAGCCGCTCCGACAGCGCGTTGACGACGCTGACGCCGACGCCGTGCAGCCCGCCCGACACCTTGTACCCGTCGCCGCCGAACTTGCCGCCGGCATGGAGCACGGTGAGGACGACCTCGGCAGAGCTCTTGCCCTTGTGCGGACCGGTCGGGTACGGCTCCACGGGGATGCCGCGACCGTTGTCCTCCACGCGGCACGCGCCGTCGGCCTGCAGGGTCACCGCGATGCGCGTGCAGTAGCCGGCCATTGCCTCGTCGACCGAGTTGTCGACGACCTCCCAGATGAGGTGGTGGAGCCCGGCGAGACCGGTCGACCCGATGTACATGCCGGGACGCTTGCGCACCGGATCGAGGCCCTCGAGGACCTGGATGTCCTTGGCGCCGTAGTCCCGCGATCCGGCCGGGCGCGGTTGACCGCTGGTGGTGTCGTCAGTCGACACGTGGCGCTCGTTCGGTGGTCATCGTCGTGGTCAATGTGGTGTGGTCCGATCCGGTCGCGGTGGCACGGAGATGTCGTCGAAGAGCAGCGGTTCCGCCGGCTGGGATCGGCTCGACCTGAGGACCGCCACCGCACCGTGCGGGGGGCGCGAGGGCTGGTCAACGGGCTTTTCAGCGATGTGTTCAGTCTACCAAGGGGGTGTCACCGGGAGGCGGAGTGATGGCCCCATCAGTGCCTCGACGACGGCGCCGTGGCGATTCTGGGTGCGGTTCTTCGCGACTGTCGCGAAGGAACGCGCCCAGATGCTCGACCCTGCCTCGCTTCGCTCGGCAGGACCGCCCAGAAATCTTGGTCAGCCGTCCCCGCGCCGCGGAGGATTTCGTCCGACGCGCACGTCGATCTGCTCCACCGCCACGCCGGTGATCTGGGCCAGCCGATCGCGCATGTCGTCGGCGAGGAAGCGCACCTGCGTGGCCCAGGCGGGGTCCTGTACCTCGACGAGCAGGGTGCCGTGCTCCAGACGCACGGGCCGCACATGGGCCGCCAGCGCGGCACCGACCGCTTCCTCCCAGCGGCCGAACACGCCGCCGACCTCGGCCCGGCCGGCACCCCCGCGCAGCGAGCGCAGCAGCCCGTCCAGCGCGTCGGTCAGCGGGAGCGGATCTTCGCTCACCGGGGCCATCCATCATTCTGCGTGAGGGAAGAGACCGAGGGCGCGTCTCGTTCGCTCACGCAGAGCGTGGGCTCGGCCCGTCCACGGATCCTCGCTCACTGGTGCACCGTCCATTCGTGCGACGCGTTCGACCTGATCAAACGCACGGGGCACCAGTGAGCGTGAAGACCGTCATGCTGATTCGCTCGCTCGAAGACTCCCTCGCTCATCGCCGGTCGCCACCGACGGCATCGACGGGCTCGCCACGCTCGTCGACGACGGCGCCGGCGGTGACCCGCAACAACCGGTCGGGGGCGGCCGCCGCCGGCACCGCGCCGGCCGTGGTGATCACCACCTGCCCGGCGGGCAGATGGCCGAGCAGGGCGGCCGCCCGACCGCCATCCAGCTCGGACAGCACGTCGTCGAGCACGAGGACGGGCGTGGAACCGGTCCGCTCGGCAACGAGGTGGTGGGCCCCGAGTCGCAAGGCCAGCGCCAGCGTCCGCTGCTCGCCTTGCGACGAGTGTGTGCGCGAAGGAAGGTCGTTGATGGACAACGCCAACTCGTCTCGATGCGGGCCGACGGTCGAGACGCCGCGCCGCACGTCCGCCTCCCGAGCATCGGCCAGGGCGACGGCCAGGCCCGTGCGCCGCCACGGCGGGTCGTACGTCAACGTGACCGGCGTCGGCCGGCCGGCGAGCTGGGTGTAGGCGGCGGTGACGTGGGGCGTGATCCGGGTCACCAGCGTGGCGCGGGCATATCCGAAGTGCTCACCGGTGACGGCCAGCTTGGCATCCCACACGTCGAGCGTGGCTGCCGCCTCCTCGTCCAGTCGGCCGCCAGCCTGGCGCAGCAACGTGTTGCGCTGGCGCACGATCCGGTCCAGCTCGAGACGGGCGGCGTCGTACTTCGTGGCCAACGCCACCAACGTGTCGTCGAGGAACCGCCGCCGATCAGCCGGCCCGCCCTTGACCAGCGTCAGGTCGTCCGGCGAGAAGACCGTGACGCGGACGACACCGAGGAGGTCGCGGGCGCGCCCCAGGCGTTGGCGGTTGACCTGCACGCGATTGCGGCCGGCGGGGACGAGCTCGGCCTCGATCAACGCCGCCCGACCGTCGTCATCGCGGACCTCGGCCCGCACGACCGCCGCGTTGGCGCCGGCGCGGACCATCGCCTCGGGCGGTGCAGCGCGAAAGCTGGCCAGGCTGGCCAGGTAGGCCAGCGCCTCGGCGAAGTTGGTCTTGCCTTGCCCGTTGTCCCCGAGGACGACGGTCGTACCGGGGGTCAGCGCGAACACGGCGTGGGCATAGTTGCGGAAGTCGACGAGCTCCAGGCGTTCGACGATCACGACGGCCCCAGGTCACACGCCACCGCTCCGCCGCCTCTCGCTCAGGGCACCCGCACCGGCATCAACAGGTACAGGTAGTCGTCACGCCCGACGGCCCGGATGACCGCCGGCTTCATGGGATCCAGCGTCGACAACGTGACCTCCTCGCCCTCCGCCGCGTCGACGCCAGCGGCAAGGTAGTCGGGGTTGAAGGCCACGGTCATCTCGGAACCCTCGTACGTGGCGTCGATCTCCTCGGCGGCGTTGCCGACGTCCTGGGTGATGGCCGTCAGCGCCAGCGTCTCGCCGCCCAGACCGAGACGTACCGGCGTGGCGTCCTGGGCCAAGATCTTGACCCGTCGCAACGCCTCGAGGAGCGCGTCACGGTTGACGGTCAGCACGTTGGGATGCGCCGACGGCAGCAGGTTGCGGTAGTTCGGGTACTCGCCTTCGATCAACCGCGTCGTGAGGCGTGTCCCGCCCGACTCGAAGACCGCGTCGCGCGAGCCGAGGCGGACGCGCAGCTCGTCGGCCCCGCCCAGCAGGCGCTGCAACTCGTTGAGCGCGCGGCTCGGGACGAGGACCTTCTGGCCGCTCGTCAGGAGGTCCGTCTCGGGCAGATCACGCACGGCGAGCCGATAGGAGTCGGTCGCCACCATCCGCACACCGTCGTCCTCGGCCGAGATGAGCACTCCTGTGAGCACTGCTCTCGCATCGTCGGTGCTGGCCGCCCGCACGACCTGCCTCAGGGCCTCGGCGACGGCCGACGCCGACAACGTGACCGCCTCGGCAGCTGGCTCCGCCTGCACGGGGTAGTCGTCGAGCCCGAGCGGCCGGATGGAGAAGTGCGATCGGCCGGCGGTGATCCCCACGGTGTCCCCGCCTGCTTCGTCGTTCAAGGCCACCTCGACGGCGCCCGATGGCAACGACCGGACGATGTCGGCGATCAGGCGGGCCGGCACGACCACCGCGCCGATCGCGATCGCCACCGACCTTGACGGTGAGACGGATCGACAGTTCGAGGTCCGTGCCGGTGATCGCCAGCTCGTCGCCGCGGACCTCCAGTCGCAGCCCCGACAGCACCGGCAGCGTGCCTGTCCGGCTGGTCGCCGCGCGCCCGGCCGTCGCCAGTGCTTCGGCCAGGACATCACGCTCGCATCGGAACTTCACAGTGCAGCCTTTCCCACGTCGAGGTGGTTGAGAGAACCAGTAGCAGTAATAGGTGCTGTGGATTGGGGACAACCCGCCGTCAGGGCAGCGTAGATGGCGCGCCGGGACGTACCGGGTTGTCCACCGTCATCCCCAGCACGAAGATGACAGCGATGTCGTTCGGTGGACGGCGGGAGGTTGTCCACGAGGTGGCGTGCAGATGTCCACACGATGACGCCGGGGTGCGCGCCCCGGCCGTCAGGCCTCATGACTTGAGACGTTGGAGCAGATCGGTGACCTGGTCGTAGATCTGCTTGCGTTCGCTCATCAGGCGCTGGATCTTCTCGACGGCGTGGATCACGGTCGTGTGATCGCGGCCACCGAAGATCCTGGCGATGCCCGGGTAGCTGAGGTCGGTGAGGTCGCGGAACACGTACATCGCGATCTGCCGCGCCGTGACGAGTGGCCGCTGGCGGCTCTTGCCCTTCAAGGCGACGACCTCGAACCCGAGGATGCCGGCGATCTCGGCCAGCAGCTCCTCGTCCGTGCGCGGGCGGGTCGTTGCATCGCGGAGCAGATCGGCCAGCAGGTTGTGCGCCATCTCGGTGGTGATCGGCACCTCGTTGAGGCTGGCGAAGGCCGTGACCCGGATCAGGGCGCCCTCGAGCTCGCGGATGTTGGTGGAGATCTTGGTGGCGATGAACTCCAACGTCTCGGCCGGCACCTCGACCTGGTCGCGCTCGGCCTTGTTGCGCAGGATGGCCAGGCGGGTCTCGAGATCGGGGGGCTGGATGTCGGTGATCAGGCCCCACTTGAACCGACCGCGGAGCCGCTCCTCCAACGTCGGGATGGCGTCCGGCACGCGGTCCGAGGAGATGACGATCTGCTTGTTGGCGCCGTGCAGGGAGTTGAACGTGTGGAAGAACTCCTCCTGCAAGCCCTCGCGGTTCTCGAGGAACTGGATGTCGTCGATCAGAAGCACGTCGATGTCGCGATAGCGCCGCTTGAACGCGGTGTTCGAGTTCGTGCGGATGGCGTCGACGAACTCGTTGAGGAACGTCTCGGTCGAGACGTAGCGGACGCCGTGGTGCTGGTAGTTGTGGTGGACGTAGTGCCCGATGGCGTGCAAGAGATGGGTCTTGCCCAGCCCGGCCGATCCGTAGATGAACAGCGGGTTGTACGAGCGGGCCGGTGTCTCCGCGACGCGTAGGGAGGCAGCCAAGGCGAACTGGTTGGAGGCACCTTTGACGAATGTCTCGAACGTGTAGCGCGGATTGAGCCCGGCCTCGTCGAGCAGCGCCGTGCCGTCCGGCCCGGTATGGAGCCCCCCGTCGAGGACCGTCAGCGACGGACGTACATGCGGCTCGTCGGCCGGCTCCGTGCCCGGCGCGGTGACGACGATGTCGAGCGCGCACCCTGGCGCGACGATCTCGTCGAGCGCTTCGCTGACCAGCGGGAGGTAGCGCGTCATGATCCGATCGCGGACGTGATGGCTCGGCACGCTGACTTGGAGGTGCTCACCGTTGGCCGACAATGGGATGACGTCTTGGAAGGTGGAGTACCAGACCGCTTCGGTGAGTTGGTCTCGCAGTTGCTGTGCGACGGCCATCCACACCTGATCCTGGTCGCTCACCTGCATCTCCTACCTTCCGACCGGGGGCCAGATCCACACGATTGTCCACACGCTGTGGAAAAGCGGCGAGCGGTCGAACGACCGAAACTAGCACGCGCTCCGACGGGGTCGTCACGGCGCCGGCGCGCCGGTTGCGACCTTCGGGGGCGCCGGCGAGCGGTCCGAGCAGCGGTCGGTTGCCAGTGACCAGGTGCGGGCCGTAGCCTTGGCGGGTCGGCACGCGGCGCCGCCAGTGCGCCGATCCGGTCCGTCCGTGACGACGGCTCCGTGCTGGCGCCGTTCGACGTTCGACCCGATCATGTCCGGAGCCCGCCGTGAAGCGCACCTTCCAACCGAACACCCGTCGCCGGGCCCGCAAGCACGGGTTCCGCGCCCGCATGCGGACCCGTCCAGGGCGGGCGATCATCAAGGCCCGGCGCCTCAAGGGCCGCAGCCGCTTGTCGGCTTGACCGGTCGGATCCGCGAGCGGCACGAGTTCCAGGCGTTGTCTCGCCATGGTCGTCGCGCCCGGACGAACGTCCTGTGGTGTCGCTACGTCGACGATGGGCGCGCCGTTCCGCCCCGCGTCGGCTACGCCATCGGCCGTTCGGTTGGCCCGGCGGTCGTCCGCAATCGCCTCCGCCGACGGCTGCGGGCGATCGTCGCCCGCGCCGCCGCCGACCCGGCGACTGGTTTCGACCACGGACTGCTGCTCATCGGGGCGCAACCGGGCGCGGTCGAACGTTCGTTTGATGAGGTTTCGGACGCCGTGACCGCCATGCTGGCCGTCGTGCTGTCGCACGGTGAGGTTCGACCATGACCATGAGCGACGTCACCGCGCCCGGACCGGAGCCCAGCCGGCTGCTGCGGATGGTCGACTGGTATCAGCGGGCCACCGAGGGGCGGCCATCCCCCTGTCGCTTCACGCCCTCGTGCTCGAGCTACGCCCGGGAGGCGCTGATCGTCCACGGCCGCCGGCACGGTCTGTGGCTGACGGCCCGGCGGCTGCTGCGCTGCCGGCCCTTCGGCCCGTCGGGGTTCGATCCGGTCCCCGACCGCGTGCAGGATCGCCTGCCCCGCCACCACCGCCACCCGCCGACGAAGGGTCGCTGACGATGTTCGAGGCCCCCGCCTGGTTGCTGTCCTGGTTCTACAGCATCACGCACAGCTACGCCGGCTCGATCGCCCTGATCGCCGTCGTCGTCATGGCCTTGATCACGCCACTGACGTTGAAGAGCACCAAGGGCATGCTCGAGATGCAGCGCCTGGCGCCGGAGATGCGCCGGCTGCAGCACCAGTACCGCGGCGACCGCCAGAAGCTCAACGAAGAGATGATGAAGCTCTACCAGGAGCACAAGGTCAACCCGATGTCCTCGTGCCTGCCGCTCCTGGCCCAGATGCCGGTGTTCATCATCATGTTCCGGATCCTCCACGGGCTGACCTACAAGCCGATCGGCACCGCCGGCCCGATCGTCCAGGGCATCCTGGCCGCCACCGAAACGGCGACGGGACAGGGCACGCAGGCCGAGCTCGGCTTCGTGCCGCGGTACATCGCCCACGACAGCGAGCTGTACCAGTCACTGTTCGACCAGCAGGAGATGAAGTCGCTCGGCTTGGACCTTGCCAAGTCGCCGGCCCAGGCGTTGAGCGAAGGCCTCGGGCAGGGGATCATCTACGCCCTGCTCGTCGTCGCCCTTGCCGGGCTGTACTTCCTGCAGCAGCGGATGGTCGCCGCCCGCGCCGCTGTCAGCCCGACGATGTCGCCCACCCAGCAGAAGCTGATGCAGTACCTGCCCGTGGCATTCGCCATCTTCCAGGTGTTCTTCCTCGCCGCCCTGATCATCTACTACATGTCGCAGGCCATCCTGCGCATCGGTCAGCAGGCCTACATCACTCGACGTTTCTACGGGCACGAAGAAGCGCTCGGCCGCCAGGCACAGCGAGCGGGCGAAGCGGCCCGCGAGCTGGCCAAAGAGCAGGGGGGCGGAGGAGGCCTCTTCTCGCAGGCCAGACGCGATCTCTCGCCGGCCAAGGGCGGCGACGCGCCCTCGAACGGGAAGGGCGCCGACAAGGCTGTCCCGCCGACGGGCAGCCCGGGTGGTACTTCCAAACGCACGACGCCACCGAAGAGCCGCCCGACCCCGACGGGCAAGGGCTCCGGGGGACGCCCGGCGTCATCATCGGGTCGCCCCGGTGGCAGTCGAGCAAAGAGCGGCGGGAAACGTCGCCGATGAGCGAGGGAGTCCTCGACCGAGTGAATCAGCAGCACGGTCTTTCGCTCATGGCCGAGTACCTGTTGCGCTCCTTCCCGGCGCAACCGCCCCAGCGTGAGGTTCTTGCATGAGCGATGGCCGCCGGCGTCGGCCGGCGCCTGAACGGAGACGATGATGGAGTGGGTCGAGACGACCGCGAGGTCGGTCGACGAGGCGATGGAGCTGGCCCTCGATCAGCTCGGCGTGGTCGCCGATGAGGCGGAGTTCGAGATCCTCGAATCGCCCCGGCCGGGGCTGTTCGGCCGGATCCGCGGGGAAGCCAGGGTGCGGGCGCGCGTGCGGCCGGCGCCAGTGCGCCCGAAGCAGGACCGCCGGCGCGGTCGTCGTCCGAGCGACGTCGCGGCCGCCGCCGAGCCGCGCTCGGAGTCGACCGGCGCCCGTCGCGCCGGCCGCCGCCCCACCCGACCGGCGAGTGTGGACACCCCAGCCCCGACCAGCCCACGAGGACGTGAGATGACCGACGAGCAACCGGCCGAGCAGCGCGAGTCCGACAATGTCGACGGCGCGGTCGACGGCGCCACCGAGACGCCGACGGACGCCCCTCCCGTTGACGTAGAGGGTGTGCGTGACGCCGCCCTCGACTTCGTCGGCGGCTTGACCGCCGCCTTCGGCTTCGAGACCACCGTCGACGCACACGTCGACGGCAACGAGATCGAGGTGCGCGTGGACGGCCCGTCACTGGGCCTCTTGATCGGCCCCGGCGGACGCACGCTGCTGGGCATCCAGGATCTCGCCCGGGTCGCCGCCCAACGCCGCCTCGGCGACCACGAGACGCGGCTGCGGGTCGACGTCGCCGGGTACCGCGAGAAGCGCCGTGTCGCCCTCGAGCGCTTTGCCGGCACGGTCGCCGAACAGGTCCGCGCGACCGGCGTGGCACGATCACTCGATGCCATGCCTTCGGCCGACCGCAAGGTGCTGCACGACGCGTTGGCCGAGATCGACGGTGTGACGAGCCGGTCGGAAGGCGAGGAGCCGAACCGCCGCGTGGTGGTGTTGCCGGCACCGTGAGGGATCGGGCGCTGCTCGAGGCCCTCGCCGCCTCGCAGCGCCTGGGGATGCTCGGTGCCCGCCCGGTCGACGAGGTCGTCGAGCACGCCGGCGCGTTCGTCGACGCGCTCGACGGTGTCGGCGGCACCGTCGTCGATCTCGGCAGCGGCGGCGGGGTCCCCGGCCTCGTCATCGCCTGGCGACGGACCGATCTGCGGCTGGTGCTCGTCGACCGCCGCACGGCGCGGACCGACCATCTGCGACGGCTGGTCGGTCGGCTCGGGCTCGGCGACCGAGTGCAGGTGACGACGGCCGACGCGTCCAGGCTGCCGACGCTCCTCGATCCAGTCGACGCCGTGGTGGCCCGGGGTTTCGGGAAGCCGGCGGCCACCCTGCGCGCCGCCGCGCCGATCCTCCGCGCCGGTGGGCGGCTGGTCGTCAGCGAGCCGCTGGGCGCAGCTGCCGACCGCTGGGCCGTCGCCGAGCAGGTCGGCCTGCAGCGCATCGAGCACGGCGATCGACGGGTCGCCGTCTTCCGTCAGGTTTCACGTGGAACATCGGCCACGTGCGGTCGCGGCTGTACATGAGCCTGAGGCATCTTCGTCGCAGGTTTCACGTGAAACGTCACAATGCTTGCTTCGCGTAGGGCGCTCGCGCCAGGCTGGTGCGGCGGGCCGCCCGGTTCGCGCCGATCGAAAGTCCCGCGATGACCGTTCCCGACGACGTGCTGGCGCCCGACGCCCCGGGCATCTCCCGGTCGTGACGTCGCCGACGAGCCGGTGGGGATCCCGCTCCCGCGGTGATCGCTGTCGCCAACCAGAAGGGTGGCGTCGGCAAGACGACGACGGCCATCAACGTCGGCGCCTGCCTCGCCGAACTGGGGCAGCGGACGTTGCTCATCGACCTCGACCCGCAAGGCAACGCCTCGACCGGCCTGGGCATCGAGAACCGTGGTCTGGAGACGTCGATGTACCACGTCTTGATGCACGAGGTGCCGCTGGAGAACTGCATCGAGCCAACGGACGTCAAGCGACTGTTCGTCGCCCCGGCCAGCCTCGACCTGGCCGGCGCGGAGATCGAGCTGGTCCCGGCGTTCAGCCGGGAGAACCGGCTGCGACGGGCGGTCGATGCCATCGTCGACGACTACGACTACGTGTTGATCGACTGTCCCCCGTCGCTCGGACTGCTCACCGTCAACGGCCTCAGCGCGGCCCGCGAGGTGATGGTGCCCATCCAGTGCGAGTACTACGCCTTGGAGGGACTCGGCCAGCTGCTGCGCAATGTCGACCTGGTTCGCCGCAACCTCAACCCCGCCCTCCACGTCAGCACCATCGTCTGCGTGATGTACGACGCCCGGACGAAGCTCGCCGATCAGGTCGTCCGTGAGGTGCGCGACCACTTCGGCGACAAGGTGCTGCGGACCATCGTCCCGCGATCGGTGCGCCTCTCGGAGGCACCCTCGTTCGGCCAGCCGATCATCACGTTCGACCCGCGCTCGTGCGGTGCGGTCGCCTACCGGGACGTCGCCAAGGAGGTGCACGATGACTCGACGCAGCGGGTTGGGTAAGGGTCTCAGCTCCCTGATCCCAGCGTCGCAGGCGGTCGACACCGGCGGCCCCGTCGTCCTGGCCGACGTCTCGATCGACGACGTCGTCCCCAACCCCCACCAGCCCCGCGTGCACTTCGACGAGGAGTCGATGGCCGAGCTGGCGAGCTCGATCGGGCAGCTCGGTGTCCTCCAGCCGATCCTCGTCCGTCCGGTCGACGGGACCTACCAGCTGATCGCCGGGGAGCGTCGCTGGCGAGCCGCCCGCCGCGCCGGCCTGACCACCGTGCCGGCGGTCATCCGTTCCTCCGACGACGTCAGCGCCGTCGAAGCGGCGCTCGTGGAGAACCTCCATCGCGACGACCTCACCCCGCTCGAGGAGGCCGCGGCCTACCAGCAGCTGATCGAGGACTTCGAGCTGACCCACGACGACGTGGCCCGCCGTGTCGGCAAGAGCCGGTCGGCGATCACCAACACGTTGCGGCTGCTCGGGCTGCCACCTGCGGTGCAGCACCTGTTGGCGGACGGCAAGCTGTCAGCCGGCCACGCCCGCGCCCTGTTGGCCACGCCGGATCGCAGCCTGCAGGAACGCCTCGCCCGCCAAGCCTCGGCCGAGGGCTGGTCGGTGCGCACGGTGGAAGAGGCCGTCCGCCTGGGCGGCCTGCCGCCGCCCGAGCCGAGCGAACGCCGCCCGCGCGAGCCCGCCCGGGTCCCTGACGGTGCCGGACTGAGCGGCGCTACGCAGCTCCGTCCGCCCGGGCTGCTGGAGCTCGAGCAGCTGTTGGCCGACGCGCTCGACACCCGGGTCGGTGTGCAGATGGGCGCCAAGCGGGGCAGGGTGACGATCGAGTTCGCCGATCTCGAGGACCTCGAGCGCATCTACCGCCGGATCACCGGCGAGGGGTAGTATCCCGGACGGCTCAAACGGCGTTCTGGGCGCGGAGGGTCCCATTTTCGAGAACCTCCGCGCCCGGATAGCCGAGCGAGGGGTAATCGGCCGGTCCGAGCCCAACCGTCGAGCGCAGCTCGATGCTCTTGACCTCATCTCCAGCGTTACACACAGGGGTGGACAAGCCTGTGGACAACTGGTATTCGCCCAGGTCAGAGCACCTGTCGTTGGCTTCGATCAGCCAGGACCCACGGAGGCCGGGAGCGGCGAGGCGGCCCACATCGCCACGGCGTCGACGACAGCGCCGCTGACGGCCGGCCCGGCATCGACGACCCGTTGCACGGGACCGAGCGAGCACACGACGGCGGTCATCCGGGTCTCCCGCAACACGGGCAAGCGCATGCCCGTGGCCCGTGCCGGCACCAAGGCGTCGACGCCGCTGAACGCAGCCGCCAGACGCTCGGCCAGCGTCCGGCCTCCGGCGGATTGGAACCCGGCGGTGGCGTAGTAGGCCAGCGTCACCTCGTGCTCCGCCCGTGGCTCGAACCCGAGGTAGGCCGTGGCCAGGTGGCGGTTGGCGGCGGCGGCGTGGATCGACGGGTCGAGCTCGTCGACGGTGATCACTTTGGCGCCGGCCTGGCGCAGGCCTTGGGCAACGTGGCGGCTCAGTGCGCCCAACCCACCGAACTGGCCGACCACCAGGCGCAGCTCGCGGAACGACGCGCCGACGGTCCCGAGCTGTTCCAGTTCGCGCATCGCCGCCATGCCCGGTCCGGATCCCGTCCGCGCCCCGTTGACCTCGAGCGCCCGCACCGTCAACGGCCCACACACGCCATCGACGTCGAGACCGCAGTCGCGCTGGAACGCGGCGAGGGCGCCGGCCGTCGCCGGGCCGAAGATGCCGTCGACGCGGCCGCAGTCGAAGCCCAGCCGGCCGAGCAATCCCTGCAGCGTCCCGACGTCGTCGCCCCGCATGTGTGGGGCGATCAGCTTGAGGTGCCGGTCTCCGAGCCGCCACGATGCCTCGACCAGTGCGAGCCAGGTGGGCTCGTCGCAGGCGCCATGGTCGTGCAGGCCGCGATGGCGCTGGAAGGCCTTGCACGGCAGCCTCGGTGGCCGCGCAGAACTCGCCTCCGTCGACGCCCAGCGGGCCGAAGCCGGCCGCGCCGAGGCGACGCTGCAGATCGCGGATGGCGTCGCCGCGTTGACCGTGGGTCAGCGGGAGGAAGCGTGGAATTCGTCGAGCTCCTGGAGCAGTTGGGACTTGCCCTTGGCGCCGACGATGCGCTTCTGAACCTCGCCACCGCGGAAGACGAGCAGCGTGGGGATGCTCATCACGTTGTAGCGCATGGCCAGTTCGGGGTTGTCGTCGACGTTGACCTTGGCGACGGTCACCTGCCCACTCAGCTCGTCGGCGAGCTCCGACAGGATCGGTGAGATCGTCTTGCACGGCCCGCACCACTCGGCCCAGAAATCGACGACGACTGGTTGGTCGGCAGCGACGACGGACTCGTCGAAGGTGGCGGTCGACAGGTTGACGATGGCGGACATGGCTTCCTTTGCGGTCAGCGGACGGAGTCTATGAGGTGCAACCGGCAAACGGGGGACGTGTTCCCGAGTCGAAGACGAACAGACGTTCGTCTCAACTCGAGGATCAGTGTTGCGCCTCGAGCCAGCGCTCGGCGTCCAGGGCGGCCATGCAACCGGTGCCGGCGGCGGTCACGGCCTGTCGGTAGACGTGGTCCTGGACGTCACCGCAGGCGAACACGCCCTCGATGTTCGTCGCCGTCGAGCCTGGGGCCGTGATGATGTAGCCGTTCTCGTCCATCTCGAGGATGCCGACGAACAGGTCGGTGTTCGGTCGGTGGCCGATGGCGACGAAGAGCCCGGTCACGTCCAGCGTGGAGGTGACGCCGGTGCTGCGTGTTCGTGACGGCGACCCCGGCGAGCTTCTCGTCGCCGATCAGGTCGTCGACGACGGTGTCCCACAGGAACTCGATCTTCGGGTTGGCGAACGCCCGGTCCTGCATGATCTTCGACGCCCGCAGGCTGTCTCGGCGGTGGATGACGGTGACCTTGTCGGCGAAGCGGGTGAGGAACGTCGCCTCCTCGATCGCCGAGTCGCCACCACCGACGACGGCGATGTGCTGGCCTCGGAAGAAGAAGCCGTCGCACGTGGCGCACGTCGAGAGGCCGTGGCCGATGAGGCGCGACTCGGCCTCCAGACCGAGCATCAGCGAGCGTGCTCCCGTGCTGACGATCACCGCGTCCGCCTCGTACAGGGTGTCGCGCACCCAGACGCGGAACGGGCGCGAGCCGAGGTCGACCTTGGTGGCCTTCTCCGTGACGAACTCGGCGCCGAAGCGCTCGGCCTGGGCGCGGAAGCGACCCATCATGCTCGGGGCCCATGATGCCGTCCGGGAAGCCGGGGTAGTTCTCGACGTCCGTGGTCAGCATCAGCTGGCCCCCGGGCTGGTCGCCCGTGCTCGACGGCTCGCCCTCGATGACGAGCGGAGCGAGGTTGGCACGGGCGGTGTAGATCGCGGCGGTGAGACCGGCTGGACCGGATCCCACGATGATCACGTGGCGGGGGGACATGCGGTTCCGTTCTTCAGGCGTCGGTGGTCTCGCGCATCCTCAAGACCAACCACCCGGCGAGGCACAGGATTCCACCGACGATGAAGTAGCTGAGGTAGACCGCCTGCGCCGTGCTGACGAACAGGTCGAGCAACAACTGCAAGGCCCGGGTCGAACCGATGATCAGCAGCGTGATCGCCGTGATCGCCAGGAACGATGCCATCAGGCCGTACACCACGCCGCGGGCGATGTGGACGACCGGCGTGGTGGCCCGTTCGCGGACGGTACCGACGACCCGCTCGACGGTGTCGGCGAGATCCGACGCCCATGCCGGATCGGTCAAGGGGTTCCCAGCCATGGCGGGCGAGACTAGCGCGACCCCTACTCCGGCCCGTCCAGGCTCGAATCGTGCGGCGCTGCGTGAGGACAGACGCCGGCCGCCCGTACTGATCGCTCACGCAGAGGCTGGATGTCACGGAAAACGTCAGGGTGACGCGGCGCGCAGCACCACCTCGCACGTGGCGACGTCGACGGCGAGCACCTCGCCGTTCTCCTCGTCGACGTAGACCTCGACGTCGACGCCGGTCGCCTCCGGCGCGAGGTACACGGCCGTGCCGACGAACCGGCCATTCGGGCAGAGGAGCGCGGACGTGGGGCTGACGCGGGAGTCGGGCGGGGCACCGGCGAAGGCCAGCAGGTCCTCCGGTGATCGCAGCACGACGAGCGCCGCCGCGCCCGCCGCTTGCTGGGTGTCCGTAGCAGCGTCCTCCTCGGCCGCCTCGGCGGCGGTGCTCGCCGCGGCGGCGGTCGCCTCGGTCAGCCCGGTGGCGGGGGCCGCCGCCGGCGGCACGGTGGCCCGCGTCGCCGACTCCCCCTCGGCGCTGAGTGCTTCGTCGGCGGCCTCGAGTTCGGCGGCCACGTCGGTGCTCGCGCTGTCGTCGCCGCCATCGTCGGTGCTGCGCAGCGCCACGACGCCACCGACCACCGCGACCACGGCGGCGGCCGCGGCCAGCGGAGCCAGCCAGCGGGCGCGGCGGCGGGCCAGCGCCGAGGGAGGCGGGGGCGTCGCCACGGCCGGTCCGCCGGCGGCGAGGGCGGCCTGGATCGCCGCGTCGCGCCGCGCCGCGTCGGGAACCTCGTCGACCGCCAGTTGGCGGCGCACGCCACGCAGCGTCGCCACCTCGTTCATCACGTTGGCATCGCCTTCCGCGCCAGCTCGCTCGACGGCGGTCAGCTCGCCGTCGACGTAGGCGCTGGCCAGCAGGCGCCGTTGATCGAGCTCGGAATGGTCGTCCTGGTGCGTCATGTCATGGTGGTGGGGGTGTGCGGTGGGTCTTCGGTTCGACGTCCTGCGGCATCGCCCCGGTTCCCGAGGGCGTCGGCGAGCTGGCCGCGACCACGGGCGATGCGCGACTTGACGGTGCCGATCGGGATGTCCAGCACCTCGGCGATCTCGGCGTAGTCCAGGTCGGCGACGTCGCGCAGCACCACGGCGGCGCGGAACTCCTCAGGCAGCGCCTCCAGCGCGTCGTCGATCGAGACCCGGTCGGCGACGGCGTCGAGGCGGCGCTCGGCCATCGGGTCGACGGCGTCCGGTGCCGGAAGATCGTCGGACAAGGCGTGCAAGGGAGGCCGTCGCCGCCGCCTCCGCAGCTCGTCGAGCGCGGCATTGGTGGCGATGCGGTACACCCACGTGCCGAACGCCGAACGGCCGTCGAAGTTCGGGAGGCCGCGGACGATGCCGATCATCGCTTCCTGTGCCGCATCGTCGGCGTCGCGAGAGCCCCCGGCGATCCGCCGGCACACCGCGTGGACGCGGTCGTAGTGACGCCGCAACAGGCTGTCCGAGCGCGCCACGGTCACCGGCCTGCGCCGCGGCGACCAGAGTCCGATCGTCAACCTCCCCGATGCCCGCTGAGCGTACCGATCCCTCCCGAGGCCTGGCGGGACGCTGCGGTCAGCCGAACCGGACCTCGCCGATCGAGCCGCGGTACGGGTAGTTGTCGCTGCAACCACTGTCCGGCGGCAGCTCGCGGAAGACGATCAGCAGGTGGCGCGCGGGGCTTGGCGGCGTGACCTGCACCGGGCCCGGCCGTTCGGAGAACGTCTTGGGAAGTACCGGCGACCCCCAGTCGTCGAGGCCCGGCGGCATCTCGGGGAGGCTCGAGGCGAACACCTCGACCTGGTACGGGGCGGTGTTGACGTCGAACGTCAGCGTGCCGGCCATCTCCTGCTCGAGCGTCACCGCCAGGGCGACGCCCGGCTTGCCCATGAACTGCGACGGCGTAGCACACGGTGCGCCAGTTCGTCGCCGGGTCGTCGTCGGCGAGTGCCTGCGTCCGCCTGGTCGTCGTTCTCCTCGCCGTTGCCGGCCGGGTCGTGGGCGGCGAGCGCCGTGACGGCGTTGGCCGGCACCACCGCGGTCTCCGCCGGCGCCGTCGCGGTCGCCGGGACGGTTGTCGTCGGCGCCGGTGGTGTCGTCGCTCGGGCCGATCGTCGCCCAGAGCACCAGCGCGACGATGACGGCGATGCCGACGAGCAGCCCGATCACGATGAGCGACGGCGCCAGGCGAGACTGCAGCCCGCGAGCTGGCGTACCGCGGAGACGGGGACCGGCGTCTGGCGTGTCGTCGCGCCGCTGCGGTGGCATCGGGTTGGCCGGCGTGGCTTCGCCCGGGATCGGCGGGGCGCCAGGGCGCGTGCGCTGGCTGCTCGGCCGAGGCCGAACCGGGCCCACCGGGCTGGGCGTCGGCCCCGATCCCTCCACCAGCGCGGCGAGGTCCGGCGCCGGCTCGTCGGCGACGCGCAGCAGTTCGGCCCGCAGCTCTGCGCCGGTGCTCGGCCGGTGGTTCGGGTTGCGCGAGAGCAAGCGATGGACCAGGTTGACGAGGCCGCGGGGGAGCGTCGGTCGCAGCCGTCCGAGGTCCGTGGGGTCGCGTTGCAGCCGGGCCAGCGCGGTGTCGGCATCGGTCTCGCCGAGGAACGGCACGCGCCCGGCCAGGCACTCGTACAGCACGAGGCCCAACGAGTAGAGATCGGCCCGCCCGTCGAGCTTGCGTCCGCGGACCTGCTCGGGGGAGAGGTACTTGGCCGTCCCCATCATGATGTTGTCGCTCGTCAGGTCGTCCTCGGACGTGTCCAGCCCTTTGGCGATCCCGAAGTCGGTCAGCAGGACCCGCCCGTCCGGCGTCACGAGGATGTTGCCGGGCTTGACGTCACGGTGGACGAACCCGGCGTGGTGGGCGGAGTCCAGCGCCGACGGCCACGCAGGTGCCGATGTGGATGGTCAGCTCGGGGCTCAACCTCGTCTGGACGTCGAGGAGTTGGCGGAGGCTCTTGCCGTCGACGAGCTGCATGACGACGGCCTGGCGGCCCCGATCCTCGAAGACGTCGTGGACGGCGACGATGTTGGGATGGGTCAGGCCGGCCACGGCGATCGCCTCGCGGCGAAACCGCTCGGCGACGACCGGATCCGAGGCGAGGCTCGGCTTGAGCCACTTGAGGGCGACCTTGCGGTCGAGCGAGATGTCGGTGGCCACCCACACCTCGGCCATCCCGCCCTGCGCCAGACGGCGCTCGAGGCGGTAGCGGCCGGCGAGCACGATCGGCTCCTCCCCGTGGGGCGGCGTGGTGCTGGAGATGGGAGGGGGAGTGGTGGACGCCGGCATTCCGCAGCGTGAGGCTACTTGCGGGTCACCTGGGGGAAGGGGACCACCACGACGGCGGCGCTAGAGGACCTCTTGGAACGCGACGCCGATCGTCCCGCGACCGGCGTGGGCACCGATGACCGGTCCGATCTGACCGACGACGATGTCGCCCGGCGCGTACGGGCGGAGCTGGTCGACGAAGGCGTCCACGTCGGGGGAGTCGGCGTGGAGGACGGCGAGGTGTTCGATGCGCCCCTCGTACGACCGCACCTGGTCGACGAGGAAGGCGAGGGCCTTCGAGCGGGTGCGCTGCCTGCCGTGCGGTTCGACGACACCGTCGCGCACCTCGATGATCGGCTTGATCGACAGCGCCGTCGCCAACATGGCCTTGGCATTGCCGATGCGACCGCCCTTGCGCAGGTTGTCGAGGGTGTCGAGGGCTCCGAACACGCGGGTCCGTTCGACCAGTTGACGGGCCAGCGACTCGACGGCATCGAGGTCGGCGCCGGTGGCGGCGGCCTCGGCGCAGGCCAGGGCGATCGTCCCGAGGCCCAACGACACGGTTCGGCTGTCGACGATGCGGACGTCGATTACGTCCAGGCCACCGTCGCGGACGGCGCGGGCGGCCAGCTCGGCGCTCTGGATCGTCGCCGACAGCGCGCCCGACAAGGTGACGACGACGATGCCCCGCCCGCCGCGCTCGGCGACCTGCCGGTAGGCCTGCTCGAAGCGTCCGGGAGAGGGTGCGGCCGTGGACGGCAGCTCCGGTGACGCCGCGCACCGCGCCCAGAACTCCGCCACACTCAGCTGCTCGCGGTCGACGAGCTCCTCGTCGCCGAAGCGGATGCTCAGCGGGACGACCTCGATGTCCCACTTGCTCGGTGAGGTCGGCCGGCAGGTCGCAGGCGCTGTCGGTCACGACACCGACCGTGGCGGCTCCGTCATGGCTCCCGCACGCTATCTGCCCGCCGCTCGGCGAGACGGACCCCTTCGACCATCGCGCCGTTGAGCTCCATGTCCATCGTGTCGTCCTGCGCTCCGACCACCGGCGACGTCGTGCCTGCGGTCGGCCGGTCTGGAGTCACCGCCTCCGCGGCTCGTTGCCGGCGACGGCGCCGGAAGTGCCCGAACCACCACGACCCGAGGACGAGCAGCGCCCCGCCCGTGATCACCTGACCGAGACCGGTCAGCGCGTTCACGTTGGCGGTCAGCACCACGGGCTCGCCGACCCGCTGCTCGATGGCCGGCGTCAGCACGTTGATCTCGATGGCCGACGTCCCGTTGGAGCGGGCCTCGACGGGAATGAGGACCTCCGTGACGCCGGTCGGCTCCAGCACGACGGTCTGGTCACCCTCCGGGAACGTCAGCTTGGGCGACCGGGCACGCACGACGACGCGCAGTCGTTCGGTCGCCTCGTTGCGCAGGTTCAGCCGCAGCGTGCTCGAGCGGCCGGTCAGCGTCAGGTCGAACGGACGGGGCATGACGACCGATGCGCGCACCGCGGCGGCCTCCGCCGAGATCGTCGCCAGCACGGCGTCGACCTCGGCGTCCGAGAGGCCGGTCGACAGCATGCCGTCGAGCTCGGCCCGCCATCGGGTGATGTCGTTCTCGCGCAGCTGCATCGACGCTGCGCTCTCGGCGGACAGGCGCGTGAGCTCGACGCGGGCGGCCCGCTCGCGGAGGTCGGGACCCGCCGACTCGGGCAACGTGACCGACTCCGGCTGGCCGTCGACGACGCATCGTGTCGGTCGCGCTCGACACGGCCGACAGCGGGACGAGGCGCACGCCCTCGAAGTCGTCGACCAGCGCGCCGAGGGCGGCGGCGACGGCGGGATCCGGAACGGTGACGTCCGGCGTGGCCAGGATGACGCTGCGCCGTTGCTCGGCTCCGAGCTCGCGCTGCGTGATCACCAACTCGGCGAGGATGCGCACGGCGGCATCCGTCGCACCGATCGCCGGCGGGGGTCGAGCAGCGCCCCGGCGGAGCTCATCACGACGGCCGGCATGACACCGTCGTCTCCGAGGTCGACCTCGACGGCCAGTGTCGTGTCGACGAACCCGCCGATGTTGCCGTCGAGCTGACCGTACGTGTCCATGTCGAGGGCCAGCAGGTCGAACCCGAGATCGCGCAGCATGATCGCCGCGTCGGTGCTGACCGGCGACGTCGTCAGCCAGGCCGACCGGGTGCCGGCGACGCCGGGCAGCGCGTCGCCGATGAGGTCTTCTCCGTCGCCCAGCCGGCGGCGTGAACGTCTGCTCCTCACCGATCGCCACTGCCGAGGAGGGATCGAGCTGTTCGGACGGCTGGGACAGCACCTCGTCGTCCACCAACGCGGTGCGCAGGGACTGGCTCAGCGCGGGGTCGTCGTCGGCGAGGCCGGCGAGGAGCGCGGGCGGGACGATGACGGAGACGGGTCCCTCGACCGCTCCGGCCAGTTCGGCGACGGCGGCCAGCTCACGGCGCCCGGCCGCCAGCTGGGCTTGCTCCGCGGCGGGGCCGGGATCGGCGACTGCCGCGAGCAGCGCGAGGTTGATTGGGCTCGCCGATGGCCGCCGTCGAGGGGGAGCCGCTCGATGAGCGTGCGGTGCTCGGCGACGACGACGTCGTCGACGACGATCTGCACGGCTGTGGGGTACAACCCGGGTCGTCGCATCGTCAGGGCGGCGGCGACATTGGTGTCGGCGGTCGTCGGCACGTCGACCTGCAGCGTGGTCAAGTCGTCCGCCACTCGGAGGGACGGGCCCAGCGCCACGGTGAGGCTGTCGACGACGCTGCCCGCCTCGCCGTCGACGAACGCGGCGAGCTCCCCGCGGTCATCGACCGGGCGGTACACGACGACACGCAGGTCGGCGTCGGCGGCCGGCGCGGCCGATGCCGGCGTCGTCGCCGTCGTGCTCCCGGGGGTGCTCCCGGTCGTCGCCGTCGGCGGGAGCAGGTCGGCAACCGTCCCGTCGACACTGAAGCTGGCCTGCCACGGCTGGCCCGGTTGGACGGCGAACCGCTGGTCGAGCAGCGTCAGGGAGACCGCGCCGTCGTTCGGCGGGGCGGCCCGGGCGGCTGCGGCCGGCGCGGCGATCGCCAGCGCGGCCAGCCCGAGAACGGCGGGACGGCGGGCGCTCATCGGTCGGGTCGAGGTCGAGCTGCATGACGAGGAGCTGGTCGGGCAGGCGCCGGAAGCCGAGCGACTCGTAGAGGGCCAGCGCCGGTGCGTTGGCGACGGCGGTGTTGACGACGCCCTGGGCCAGTCGTCGACGACGCATCCACGCCAGCGAGTCGAGGACGAGGGCGCGGCCATGTCCGGCCCGCTGCTGGTCCGGGACGACAGCGAGCCGTTGCAGGTAGCCCTGCCCCGACGCGGCGCCCGTGATGGCGAACGCGACGAGCCGCCGTCGCGACGTCGTCCAACGTGGTGCCGGCAGCCTGACGAACCGGGCGCGGGCATGGTGCAGCGGCGTGGCGTGGCGCACCTCGGCCAGGTCGCGGGCGTCGTTGCCCCACGGGTCGCCGAAGGCGGCGCGGTCGACGTCGGCCGCCTCTCGATGGTGACGCGAGCGCAGGTTGGTCGTGCCAGTTGGTACCGCCGCGGCGCCATCCTCGAGGTCGCGCCGGGTGAGATCGATGCGCAGCAGCGCCAGCCTGTCGATGACATGGAACCCGGCGTCGACGAACCGTGCCGCGGCGTCGGGGAAGAGCGCGCCGGTCCGAATGGCGCGCAGCTCGGGGGAGGCGTCGACCAGCGTGTCGATCCAGCGCTCCAGCTCGTCCGCATGCGGCACGATCGCCTGGTCGGCGAGGGCGAGGTGAACGACGTGGTCGTCGAAGGCCCACGGTCGCACCCGGACCCGCGGGCCGAGGCCGGGGGATCGAACCTTCACCGTTCCCTGACGGTAGTGGGTGAAGGGGCTGTCCAGGCTGCGCCGTAGTGTGCTCGTTGTGACGGTGCTGTTCGCCACCCACGAGGCGTACCTCGAGCACCTCACCGGTCCAGGGCATCCCGAGCGTCCCTCGCGCCTGCAGGCCATCGTCGCCGGTGCCCGCAGCGGTGATGTCGTCGATGCCCTGCAACCGCTGGAGCCCGTCGCCGCCAGCCGCCACGACCTCGAGCGCGTGCACCCGTCGTGGTACCTCGATCGCCTCGACGCACTGGCCGCCGCCGGCGGTGGCTGGATCGACGCCGACACCCGTCTCAGCGCGCGGTCGGCCCAAGCCGCACGCCTCGCCGCCGGCGCTGGCCTCACGGCGGTCGACGCCCTCCGCGAGGGCCGTGGCGTCGCCGCCTTCTGTGCCGTTCGACCACCGGGCCACCACGCCACGCCGACCGACTCGATGGGCTTCTGTCTGATCTCCAACATCGCCGTCGTCGCCGCCTCCCTCGCCGATGCGGGGGAGCGGGTGTGGATCCTCGACTACGACGCCCATCACGGGAACGGCACGCAAGCAGCGTTCATCGACGACCCGCCGCGTGCTGTTCGTCAGCATGCACCAGTGGCCGCTCTACCCAGGGACGGGTCGGTTGACGGAGCACGGCGTCGGCGCCGGCTGCGGGACGACGATGAACTTCCCGCTCCCGCCCGGGACGACGGGGGACGTGTACCTCAGGGCCTTCGATGAGGTCGTCGCCCCGGCGGTCGAGCGGTTCGCGCCGACGTGGCTGCTGATCTCGGCGGGCTTCGACGCTCACCGAGCCGACCCGTTGGCCGAGCTGGCGTTGACGGCGGGGGACTACACGTTGCTCACGTCACGGGCCTTGCAGCTCGTGCCGCCCGGCCGCTGTGTCGCGATGCTCGAAGGCGGGTACGACCTCGACGCTCTGACGGCATGCGCCACGGCCGTGCTGTCGACGCTGGCCGGCGCACCGGCCGAGCCGGAGCGGCCGAGCAGCGGCGGACCGGGGGCGGCCGTCGTGGACGAGGCGGCGGCCTTCTGGCGACACCACGCCGAGTGAACCCACCGGCGTCGCCGCGCCAGCGCCACGTAGTGTGCCGGGACCGTGCCCGAGGCACCCCTCCGCCATGATCCCTGACCGCTTCGCCCCCGTGCTCCAGGAGCTGGCGCCGCTGACCGAACGCTTCGCCGCCGCCGGGCACCGCCTCTACCTCGTCGGCGGCGCCGTTCGCGACCTGCTCGTCGGCAGCGGGCGGGAGGAGTTCGACCTCGACCTCACGACCGACGCGCAGGCCGCCGGAGATCAAGCGCCTGCTGGGCGCCTGGGGCGATGCCGTGTGGACGCAGGGGGAGCGGTTCGGCACCATCGGCGCGCACCGCGACCGTGGCGACGGGACGTTCCGCACCGTCGAGGTCACGACGTTCCGCTCGGATGCCTACGTCGACGATTCCCGCAAGCCGCACGTGACGTTCGCCGACAACATCGAAGCCGACCTCGGCCGCCGCGACTTCACCGTCAACGCCATGGCCCTCGAGCTCGTGCCGGGTGACGTCGGCGCCACACTCGTCGACCCGTTCGGCGGGGTCGCCGACCTCGCCTCCGGCACGTTGCGCACGCCCCTGGCGCCCGAGATCAGCTTCGACGACGACCCGCTGCGGATGCTCCGGGCTGCTCGGTTCATCGCCGGGTACGGGCTGCGGCCAGTGCCGGAGCTGACCGCCGCGGTGGTCGAGCGCGGCGGGCGGCTGGAGATCGTGTCGCGGGAGCGGATCCGCGACGAGCTGGACAAGCTGATCACCGTCGACCGGCCGTCGGCCGGGCTGTGGTTCCTCGTCGACACCGGCCTGGCCGAGCACTTCCTTCCCGAGTTGCCGGCGTTGCGCCTCGAGCACGACCCGATCCATCGGCACAAGGACGTGCTGAGCCACACGATCGCCGTCGTCGAGAACGTGCGTCCCCCGGACGACGATGCCTACGACTTCCGGATCACCCGCCTGGCGGCGCTGTTCCACGACATCGGCAAGCCGCGCACGCGCGGCTACCAGCCGGACAAGGGGACGACGTTCCACCATCACGACGTCGTCGGCGCGCGGATGACGAGGCGACGCATGGAGGAGTTGCGCTACCCGTCGGCCGACATCGCTGCCGTCGCCGAGCTCGTGTTCCTGCACCTGCGCTTCCACACCTACAGGATGGGGTGGAGCGATTCGGCCGTGCGGCGGTACGTCCGCGACGCCGGCGACCTGCTCGCCGAGCTCAACGTGCTGACCCGCTGCGACTGCACGACACGCGACGCCCGCAAGGCGGCCCGGCTGGCCACGCGGATGGACGAGTTGGAGGCCCGCATCGGCGAGCTGGCGGCGCGTGAGGAGTTGGCCGCCATCCGGCCGGAGCTCGACGGCACGCAGGTGATGGCCCACCTCGGCATCCCACCGGGACCGATGGTCGGCCGCGCCCTGGCCCACCTCCTCGAGGTCCGCCTCGAGGAGGGCGAGATCGGCCACGAGGAAGCCCTCAAGCGCCTCGACGCCTGGTGGCGCGAGCAACCCCCCAAGCCCGGCTGACCCGAGGCTTTCGTGGCATCCGAGGGTTTGCGTACCGGACGGGGCGCCGGAAACCCTCGGGTGCAGGAAACCCTCGGATGAGCGAGCGGCGGGCATAGCGTGCGGTCGTGCGTGAGGACGTGACCGACGGTGTCGCCATCCGGCGGCGGGCGGCCACCTGGCGCTGGGTCGTCTCGGTCATCGTGGCCGCGCTGCTGCTCGTCGGGCTGGTGGCGCTCGTCGTCCGCCTCGATGCCGATCGCTCGCCCCGCATGGTCGCCGCGGCGATCGTCGCCGCCCTGCTCGCCGCCACGGCCGTCATCGTCACGTGGCTCGAGTCGCGGCGGATCACCGGTCACCTCAACCGCACCATCGACCGGCTGATCGACACCGAGTCCGAGCTGCGGTTGCTCCTCGACGACCTGCCGGAAGGCGTCATGTCGGTCGACGACGACGGCGTCGTCGGCGGCGCCAACGCCAAGGCCGCCGAGCTGACCGGCCGCAGCACGCTCGTCGGTCTCCGGCTCGACGAGCTGGTCGAGCACAGCGACGAGCTCGCCGACTGGTTGGCCGCCGGTCGGCGCGGTGACGCCGTGCCTCCCCTCTCGCTGCGGCTGTTGCATGCGCAACGAGCCGCGCCGACCGTCGTCGAGGCCAACGTCGACCTCCCGCGCCAAGCCGGCGGAGCGGTGGTCGTCCGCCTGCGCGACGTCACCGAGCGGGAGGAGCGGGTGCGGGCACTGGAGCAGGCCAGGCGCCGCTTCCAGCAGGCCTTCCACTCGGCCCCGACCGGCATGGCGCTCGTGCGGCTCGACGACTCGACGATCATCGACGCCAACCGCTCGCTGGCCGACATGCTGGCTCGGCCGGTGGCCGACCTCGTCGGCCGCTCGATCCGCGAGGTCACGCATCCCGACGACCTGCGGGCTGCCGCCGCCCACCGCGCCCGCCTCGAGCTGGGCATCGCCGACACCTACCTGCTCGACCAGCGCTACTTGCGCAGCGACGGTGAGTTCGTCTGGGCCCGCACGCGGGTGGCCGTCACCGAGGACGAAGGTGTGTCGCTCGCCATCACGCACATCGAGGACGTCACCGAGCAGCGCCGGACGGCGGAACGGCTGCAGTGGGCGGCGACCCACGACGACCTCACCGGCCTGCCCAACCGCACCGAGCTGATCGCCCGCGTCGATGCGCTGCTGGAGCAGGCAGCAACGGGGGACGTGGCCCTGCTGTTCATCGACCTCGACAACTTCAAGGCCGTCAACGACAGCCTCGGGCACGGCATCGGCGACACGTTGCTGACGGCGATGACTGACCGCCTGCGGGCCGCCGTGGGCGACGAGGCCATCCTCGCCCGCTTCGGTGGCGACGAGTTCATCGTCGTCCTGACGAGCGTGGCGGCCGGCGCCCACGACCCCGTCCGCGTGGCCGAACAGCTGCGGGCGTCCTTGCGCGATGCCGTCGTGGTCGAGGGCACGGAGCTGTTCGTGACGTCCAGCATTGGCGTCTCGGTCAACGACCGCGACGGCGTGTCGGCGGCCGATCTGTTGCGCGACGCGGACGCCGCGATGTACCGCGCCAAGGCCAGAGGACGCGACTGCGTGGAGTCCTTCGCTCCGGGCACCCACGAGACCACCGTGCTGGCGCTGCGCACGGCGGCCGAGCTGCGCCGCGGCATCGAGCGCGGCGAGATCGTGCCGTACTTCCAACCGATCGTCGAGCTGACCACCGGGCACGTCACCGGCTTCGAGGCGTTGGCCCGCTGGCTGCACCCCGACCGCGGGCTGCTGAGCCCGGAGCAGTTCTTGCCGATGGCCGAGGAGACCGGACAGATCGACGAGATCGGAGCCTCGATCCTGGAGGATGCGCTGTCGCAATTCGCCCGCTGGCGGGCCCGCGATCTGCCGTTCGCCGACGCCACGCTGGCCGTCAACGTCGGCACTCGGCAGGTCGTCGACCCGGCGTTCGCCGCGCTGGTCGCCGACCTCCTCGCCCAGACCGGGATCCCCGCCGACTCGCTGTGGCTGGAGATCACCGAGACGGCGCTGTTGGCCGATGTCAAGGCCTCCACGGTTGCGCTGCGCAACCTGCGCAGCCTCGGCTTGCACCTCGCCGTCGACGACTTCGGGACCGGCTACTCATCGCTCACGTACCTCAAGCGGTTCCCCGTCGAGGCGATCAAGATCGACCGCGGCTTCGTCGCCGGCCTGGGCCTCGACAGCGAGGACACGACGATCGTCGAGGCCGTCGTCAACCTCGGCCACTCGTTCGGCATCGCCGTCATCGCCGAGGGGCTGGAGACGCCCCTCCAGCTGTCGCGGCTGCGTGAGCTGGGCTGCGACCGCGGTCAGGGGTATCTGTTCGGCCGCCCGCGACCGGCCTCCATCGTGGAGGCCGAGCGGGCCGGCACGTAACGGTCCACCACCAACTCCTCATGCGCCGACCGGCGGCCTTCATGTGCTTCCCATTCGGATCTCATGGCCGCCGGACGCACCTCCTCCTCATGCGGTCCGCCAACGACGGCGGGCCCATGGAGCCGGCGCTGCACGCGCCACGTGGAGGAACCAATGACCCGGACCAGCCAGCGTCTGCTGCTGCTCGCCCTGCCGCTCGTCGTAGCACTCGCCGCCTGTGGCAGCGATGAGGCGCAGAGCGAGAACACGCCCGTCGCCACGTCGGCCCCGTCGCCGACCCCCGTCGAGACGACGACGACCGTCGCCGCCGACGCGCCGACGACCAGTGTCGCCGCCGACACCGGCACGATCAGCGGCTACGACGAGGTGCAGCCGGCGGTCGTGCAGATCGTCGCCCAGGGCACGTTCCGCGACCCGGAGATCGGCTTCTCCGACGGGTCGGGTCTCGGGAGCGGATTCATCATCAGCCCCGACGGCCTGGCCGTCACCAACAACCACGTCGTCGCTGGTGCGGCGACGCTCGAGGTGTACATCGGGGGCGAGCTGGACGACAGCTACAACGCCACGATCGTCGGCGTCTCGGAGTGCAACGACCTCGCGCTCATCGACATCAACGCCAACGAAGACCTCCCGTACCTGGAGTGGCACGACGGTCCGATCGGCGCCGGCCTCGACGTCTACGCCGCCGGCTACCCGCTCGGCGATCCGGAGTTCACGTTGACCCGGGGCATCGTCGCCAAGGCCGAGGCCGGTGGTGACCTCACCGGCACGTCGTCCATCGACCACACGATCGAGCACGACGCCAACATCCAGCCCGGCAACTCGGGCGGGCCGCTCGTCGGCAGCGACGGCAAGGTCGTCGCCGTGAACTACGCCGGTGGCGGCGGCGAGCTGGCGGCGCAGTTCTACGGCATCGCCTCCGACCTCGCCCAGCCCGTCGTCGATCGGCTGGCCGACGGCGACTTCGAGTCGCTCGGCATCAACGGCTGGGCCGTCTACGACGACAACCTCGGCATCTCGGGCGTCTGGGTCGCCGGCGTGGCCCCCGGATCGCCGGCCGCCAAGGCCGAGCTGATGCCCGGTGACATCGTGACGTCGATGAACGGCCTGCCGGTCGGGACCGACGGCACGTTCAAGGACTACTGCGACGTCATCCGTACGGCTGGCGAGGGCGCGCCGATCGCCGTCGAGGTCCTGCGCTACGACAGCTCCGAGGTGCTGAAGGGCGAGATCAACGGCGAGCTGCCGATCGAGCTGGCGTTCTCGTTCGCCGAAGAGGTCGCCGACGAGGTCGGCGAGGACACCGACGCCACGGCCGAGGTGCAGTACGAGTCGCTGACCGACGACCTCGGGCGGATCCACGTCGACGTGCCGTCCACGTGGACGGCTCGGGACACGGCGCCGGCGACGATGGAGGACGGGACGCAGGTGCCCTACATCGCCGCCTCGACGGACCTCAACGGGTTCGTCAACGGGTGGACCGCCCCCGGCCTGCTGTTCGCCCAGCTCCCGGCGACGACCGACGTCAACGCCTCGCTGGCCCAGTACGGGTTCGCCGAGGACTGCACCGACGGCGGGATCGTCGACTACTCGGATCCGGTGTTCACCGGCAAGTACCAGCTGTGGCAGGACTGCGCCGGCACCACGACGGACGTCGTCACGCTGGTCGCCCTGCCCGCCGACGGCAGCTACACCGCCGTCATCCAGGCCCAGATCCTGACCGACGCCGACCTCGAGGCCTTGGACCGAGCGTTCAACACCTTCAACGCCGTGTCCTGACCGGCTTCCGCCACCGGTCGCCCCGGGCCCCGCCGCCAACATCGCGGCGGGGCCCGGGCGCGTCCGAGGCGCGGCAGGCGATCGGGGGACGGACGTCGTACCATCCACCGTCCGGCGAGCCGATGCCGCGCCGGATCACGTCATGAGGAGCAGGACCCGGTTTCACCTCGCCGCCCTCGTCGGCACGATGGTCACCGGCGTGCTCGTCGGCTGTCGGGACGAAGGGGCGGCCGAATCGACCACGCCGGACACCATCGAGTTGTCCGACCTGCCCGCCACGCTGGCCCCACCGTCCGACACCGCCGAGACGACGGTCGAGGTCACGACCACCACGGTGGCGACGACGAGCGCCCCGACCGTCCCGCCGACCACGGCCGGCTCGACGTCGTTCGTCGACACGATCGGCTCGACCGTCGGCGACGACGGCTCGTTCCGCCCGGAGTCGTCGAGGTTCACGACCGTCACCGACGACACCGGCCGGGTGACGGTGCGCGTGCCGACGGTGTGGACCGACCGCGCCACGTCGCCAGGATCGCTCGAGGACGGGAGCGAGGCGCCGTACGTGGCGGCGGCGCCCGACCTCACGGGCTTCCTCGACGGCTACGAGACCGCCGGGCTCGCCATCGTCGTGCTGCCGCCGACGAGTGATCCAGCGGCGGCGCTGGCCGACTTCGGGTTCGCCGACGACTGCACGGGTGGACGGTCACGACAGATGGCCGTCGAGGACCTGGCCGGCCGGTACAGCGTCTGGACCGACTGCGGCGGCACGTCGACGGACATCGTCACGCTGGCCGTGATGCCCGACGACGAGGCGTACACGGTCGTCGCCCTCGTCCAGATCCTCACCGACTTCGATGTCCTCGCCCTCGACGAGGCGTTGTCGAACCTCGTCGTCCGCGACCGCCCGGCGGGCGAGCGCCAGGTCCCTGACACGACCGACCCCGACGACTGAGTCGGGTTCGGCTCGCAGCCGAGCTGCTCACGTCACCTCCCGAGGTCGCCACCGCCGCTTTGCAGCGGCGCTCGCCCAGCTGACCAATCCGCTGGAGTCCTGAACCCTCTCGCCCCGCACGCTGCATGGCTACCGCCGTGTCACCGAGCAGCGGCTCGTCCCGGCGTTGGGGGGTACGAAGCTGCGGCTCGGCCAACGAGGAGGGGATCGAAGAGGCCGGCGGTCGGCTCGATCACGACGAGAACCCGGCGGTGGGTCTGACCGGGCTGCGTCCGTTGCTGCTGGGTACCCTCTCCGCTCGTGGAGGACCGTGAATCGCCGTTGCGCCACAGTCATTTCTCGGGTCTGAGCCAAATAACCGACGAAGTGCTGCGTGCGGTGTTGGCGATCGGGTCGGATCTCGAGCTGGAGCCGATGTTGCACCGCATCGTCGAGTCCGCCGTCGGGTTGGTCGGCGCCCGCTACGGCGCGCTCGGTGTCCTCGACGAGGAGGGCGTGCGTCTGGCCGAGTTCGTCACGGTAGGAGTCAGCGAGGCGACGCACGAGGCGATCGGGCACCTTCCTGAGGGTCACGGCATCTTGGGCTTGCTGATCACCGATCCGCGGCCATTGCGGCTTCGGGATCTTCGGGACCACCCGAAGAGCTTCGGGTTCCCGCCCCACCACCCGCCCATGGCGTCCTTCCTCGGCGTGCCGATCAAGATCCGCGCCAAGGTGTTCGGCAATCTCTACCTGACCGACAAGGTCGACGCCGCCGAGTTCAGCGACGTCGACGAGCAATTGGCCGTCGGGCTGGCCAGCGCAGCCGCAGTGGCGATCGACAACGCCCGCATGCAGGCTCAGCTGCAGTCGCTGATGGTCATGCACGACCGGGAGCGGATCGCCCGTGATCTTCACGACACGGTCATCCAGCGGCTGTTCGCCACCGGCTTGTCTCTGCAGGCCACGGCTCGCCTCCTCGGCGACGATGGCCCGGTCGCCGAACGCATCGAACAGGCCGTCGACGATCTCGACGTGACGATCAAGCACATCCGCTCGGCCATCTTTGGGCTGTCGACGATGACTCGACTGGGTGGACGGCATCCGGGACCGGACCCTGGCGCTGCTCGACGAATCGGCCGCGGTGCTCGGGTTCGAGCCGCGGGTGGTCTTCGACGGTCCGGTCGATGCGCTGGTGACGGAGCCGGTCGCCGCCGATCTGCTGGCCACGCTGCGCGAGGCGCTGACCAACGTGGCCCGTCACGCCAACGCCGGCCGAGTCGACGTGTCGCTGACTGCAAGCGACGACGTGGTGCTGACGGTCGTCGATGACGGGGTCGGGACACCGAGACCCGTCACGACGCAGGGCCGTGGGTTGGGCAACATGGCGGCGCGGGCGACGCGCCACCATGGCACGCTGCAGGTCGACCGAGGATCCGTCTGGCGGCACCGTGGTCACGTGGCGGGTACCGGCACCTCATCAGCCGTCGATCACCGGGCGGTGAGGTCGCAGGGGACGACGAGCACCGGCCGGGCTGACTGCTGCACGAGTCGCCGCGCCGTCGAGTACCAGCGGGACGGGCCACCTCCAGCGGTCGCTCATCACGACGAAGTCCGGGTCGTCGATCGCGTCGGCGAACTCGAGGAGCGCGGACACCGGATCCGTCGTCGGCGTGTTGGCGTTCGACGGCGGCGTTGATCTGACCCTTCGGCCACCCCGCCGTGGCGACGACGTCGACCACACGTCGTGGTTGGCCTCCGAATGTTCGATGCCACGAATCGATCACCGACACCGGCGCGGAGGCTGATGGGTGCGTTACGACACCCGATCGCTCGCCGACATCGACTCGCCCGTCGACGACGTACTCCAGCCCGCATCCCGGCCCGGCTCGTGTCGACCTGTCCCGCTGAGGAGAACTGCCGTGACTACAACCGATACGACCGGGCACCTCGAACCGGCCGAGATGCTCCGGCTACTGCACGCTCGCCCGCTCGCATCGCCTTCACGGTCCGGGATCGACCATATGCATTGCCCGTCAACTACGCCTGCGACGACGAACGGCAGGTCGTGTTCCGCACCGGCGACCACAGCCCGCTGGCCGGATTGAGCGGCCGACACGTAGCGGTCGAGATCGACGGCTACGACGTCGCCCAGCGGGCGGGATGGTGCGTGCTGGATCACGGGTCGCGCCTGGGAGCTCACCGGTCGCGCTGATCCGGCCGCGAGGGAGCTCCTGCGGCTTTGATGTCGTGCCGTGGGCGCCGGGTCCCGGGACCGGTGGTTCGTCATCGAACCGCTGTCCATGTCGGGGGCGCCGGGTCGATGATCCCAACGGGACAGTCGGCGGCTGGTTCCCGGGCATCCTCGGTTCGTGACCGCAGCGCGGTGCGAGAATGGATGCAGTGACCGATCAGATCACCGTGTTCCTGCTCGATGACCACGAGATCGTGCGCCGTGGTGTGGCGGAGCTGCTCGACGCGGAGGGTGACATCCGCGTGATCGGTGAAGCCGCCACCCAGGATCAGGCCGTCGATCGGGTCCACGCCCTCGACCCCGACGTCGCCATCCTCGACGTCCGACTCGAGGACGGCAACGGCATCGAAGCCTGCCGCGAGATCCGCTCGCTGCATCCCCGCACAGCCTGTCTGATCCTCACGTCGTTCGCCGATGACGAGGCGCTGTTCCGCGCCATCATGGCCGGCGCCGCCGGCTACGTCCTGAAGCGGATCCGCTCCGCCGACCTTGTCGACGCGGTCCGCCGGGTGGCCGCCGGGCAGAGTCTGCTCGACCCTGCCGTGACCGCCCGGGTCCTCGAACGAGTTCGTAGCGGACCGCGCCAGGATGAGCGCATCGCCCGGCTCAGCGAACAGGAGCGCCAAGTCCTGGAGCTGCTCGCCGAAGGGTTGACGAACCGCCAGATCGCCGAGCGGCTGTACCTGGCGGAGAAGACGATCAAGAACTACGTGACGGCGGTGCTGTCCAAGCTCGGTGTGGCACGCCGCACCGAGGCCGCCTTGTACGCCGCCCGTCGCCTGCGCCCCGACCAGACCGGCTGACGAACGCTGTCGGGCCCTTCGACCCTGTCCGGGCGCCGCGTGCTCGGGGGCACGATCGGCGTGTGGAGATCGACCGTGCCGGCTTGCGTGTGCTCGCTCGAGACGAGTGCCGTTCGCTGATGGCGACAGCGATGATCGGTCGGATCGCCGTGTCGGTCCGCGCCCTCCCGGTCATCGTGCCCGTCCGCTTCGCCATGGAGGACGAGCGCATCGTGATCTGCAGCGCACTGCGCCCACCGTCGGCCGGGCGGTCGAGTCGTGCCGGCTCTACCTTGCCGTCTACAGCCCGGCGATCCGGATCGCGGTCACGCCGCTTGAGGAGGGGCCGTACTGCCGGTTTACGAAGTTGGAACACGCCTCGTAGCTGAACACCTCGAGCTCAAGCACCACGTGGACGGGCTGAGGCTCAGGGGCCGTTGTGGCCTGGGCTGCCGTTGTCGTCGGAGCCTCGATCGTCGTCGGAGCTTCGGTCGTCGGTGGCGTCTCCGGCTCAGACTTCGTCCTCGTTGTCGGAAACTCACCTCCCTCGAAATCGTCCGAAATCGCCTCGACCTTACTGTCGGACGACTATGTAACGACGAACGTAATCGCCGCTCCAGCTGTCAAGGTGGTGATCGTGGCAGCCGTGATCCACCGCCAACGACCAAACTTCCTCGGCGTCACTGAAGAGGAAACTGCCGCATCTACGCCACCGGCCTCAGGTCCGGAGCCCGATGGGCAGGCATAGGCGTCTCAATCCCGCTCGAGGATCGGAGAAGCCCGACGATGAAGAGCCAGCCCACCAGAGCAACGATCGTTGCAATGACGGCGCCGACCCAGCCCCACAGTAGCCAGGCCACGGAAGCCCAGAAGGCTGCAGGGAGGAATCCGATCAGGACGCTCACACCCAGCATCTTCGGCTGACTTGGCTGAATGTCCTGACCCGACGCATCGTACTGAAATAGGGCGGAACTCTGTCCCACCTCGTACTGAAGAACGCTCACTTGTATCCTTTTCACTGAGCAGAAGGGGTACCTTCGGTTTGGATTCGTATGGATCAACCGACCGTCCCGTGACAGTCTTCCGGCCTCGCCAAGATCGGGACCAAAGTCCTGAAAGCGCAGGACCAAGGTCCGACGAGCAACTCGTTGGCAAATCCCTGAAGCACTACGGTTGCCGTTCTCCGCTATGAGGTGGACGGTACGGCCAGCGGCGCCCGCCCCCTTCACCACGATTGATGAAACGAGTAGCCCGCACCTGTGCGTGGCTCACGCGGCCTTCTAGCGGCCAATCCGCGGCTGTCACCGGGCACCCCGAAGATCCGCTCCATGACGGCGGCGTGCTCGTCGATGACCGGCCGCAGTTGATGGCTGTACTGGCGTTCCAGCATGCGGGTCGTGCGATGCCCGGGCACCTTGGCGACCTCCCCCATCGTCATCCCGGCATCCAGCATCAGTGACGCCGCGGTGTGCCGGAGCTCGTTGGGCGACGTCGGGCAACCCAGTTCGGCGCAGAACTGGAGAGGCCACGGCGCACGTTCGACGAGTTCAACGGCTCACCCCCGGGCGGTGCAGAGCACCAAGCCGTGATCGGCCCAGTCGGCCGCCGCCAGACGTTGCGCTTGTTGGGCCACCCGATGGGCCCGCAAGACGTCGACGAGCATCACCGGCAGAGCAACGCTGCGACAGCTGCCGCCGGTCGAAGAGCCGCTCGAAGTCTGCGAGATCCAATCCGAACAGCGGGAATGACTCCGTCAGTGAGCGGCGACCGACGATCAGTTGGGCGCGACCGTTCGACACCGCGTCGCGGGTCGCGAAGTCGGTGTCTACCCGCACTGGGTCCTGCGTGCTGAGCACCGTGACCGCTGTGCCAAGTCGGATGCGTTCGGTTCGACCGGCGATCGCCGCCAGGATCACATCACCCGCCGAGTCCATGAACTCTGGGCGGGTGTGTCGAGCACGAACTCGAAGTGGTGCACGAGCTTGCTCCTCATACTGGCCCGCCCCCGAGCAGTAGGTCGAGGTCGATGTTGCCTCGTGTGGCATGGGAGCATGGGCACACCTGATGCGCTTCTCTGATGAGTTGGCGACCGTCTGCCGATCGCCGACCGAGGGCAGCGCCACGTCGAGCGTCACGGCGAGTTTGAAGCCACTGTCGCCGGTCGGAAGGAGGCTCGCGACTACGACACCGCTCGACCCGCCGCCAACGAAGCGGAGGCAGGGGCCTGAGGCGGCGTCATGCCACTGCGAGCTCGCCGGCGGTCAGCGGCCAGCCGACGCGGTTGGCGTGGGCGACGGCGGCGAGTTGTGAGCGGACGCCGAGCTTTTGCAGCACTGCGCGAATCTGCGAGCGGACGGTGGTCAATGCGACGTATTGGGAGTCGGCGATCTCCTCGGCGGACAGGCCGGCGGCCAGCGCCGCCAGGACGCAGCGTTCTCGTTGCGTCAGCCGTTCGAACGGCGAGAGAGCACGTTGCCGACCGGCACGCTCGATGCGCAGCTCCTCCAGGAGCGCATCCCGAGTGCCCCGCCCGATCAGCGACTCGCCGGTGAGGACCGCTTCGAGGGTGGCCACGACCTCGTCGAGGAAGGCGTCCTTGCAGATCCAGCCGGCGGCGCCGGCCTCCAGGCACGAGGCGAGCACCATCCGCTGCGTCTCGGCGGTGAGCATGACGACGTCGGCCCCGGTGGCGCGCAGCGGGGCGATGAGGTCGATGCCGCTGCCGACCTCCTCACCGAGGCGGATGTCGAGCAGCACGCACTGCGGCTGGAACCGGTCGGCCTGTTCGACGATCTCCGACGGCGTCGGGCCATCGGTGGTCTCGACTTCCCAGCCCCGCGCCGACAGCGCCAGCTGCAGACCGACAGCGACGAGCGGGTGGTCCTCGACGATCAGCACGCGTCCGGTCATCGGGCGCCACCGAACCGCAGCACGAACGACGCACCACCGGCGCCCATTCCCCAGCGGGCCCGGCACGACGTGCCCTGTGCTGTCTCGCCGGTCGACGACCTCGATGCTTTGCGGCGCCGACACGTGCACGTCCAGCCGGAAGCCCGCCCGCCGGCGACGACCGGATCGATGGCGTCGACGAGATCGAAGGTGCCCGGCGCGATGCCGTGGCCATCGAGCGGTGAGCGCAGGTGGCGTACCAGTGCCTGCGCGAGCTCACCGACGTGGCGCTCCGTCAACTCGTCGCAGTGTCGGCTCGGTCCTTCGGCCGACGCCTCGTGAATGTGCATCAACGGGCGACTACGAAGCCGAGACCCAACACGACGTAGATCAGGAGCATCACGAACGGCCACACGATCGCGGCGCCGGTGGGATCGTCAGACGTGTCCAGCGCCGGATGCACCTGCCGATCGAAGCGAGACGTCAGATCGCGGGAGTCGTTGAGGGCTGACTCGGAGGCGACGGCGATTCGGAGTCGAGGCCTGACGTGCGCCGTCGGCATGGTCGTCGGCGTCGGCAGGGCCGAACGCGCCGAGGAGGTGTCGGTGCGAACGGTCGTGGGCATCGTGGGGTTCCTTTCGGGTTGGTTCATGCGGACAAACCGACCGACCCCTGACAGCCTTCCGGCGCCGCCAAGATCGCGACCAAGGTCCCGACGGCGCAGGACCAAAGTCCCGATGGGGCCAGGACCAAAGTCCTCCGGGCAGATCTTGGCGATGTCCGCTGACAGCTCGAGCAGGTCATGCAGAACGTCGCAGGCACGCTCGAGGTGGCACACCTCGCCTTCGGAAGTAGCGACGCCTCTGTGATCGTCGATCTCCCGCACAACGCTTCTGTAGCGGCAGTCGCCGCTGCGGTCAGTTCGTCACGATCGTTCAGCAACGACGGGACCAGTCGTGCCTGTTGACACCGGCGGAGATCCGACGAACGTCCGTGGAGCACCTCGGGCCGCGTGTGGTGCTCGGCCCGCCACCTGTGTGGGCAGGCTGAGGATGCCGGCCGCCGAATGCGGAGCTACGCCCGGTAACAACACGGGGTTTCCCGTATGCCGTTTCGTCCACGGCCTGCGTCAATAGGGGCATCAAGGTGCGCATCCCGAGCGCACCTCCCGTACAGAAGGAACGATCATCGTGGACCCGGAGGCGCCCTGTTGCGGCGGAAGTGTGGACGAGCGCGCCGAACGCGATCATGAGCTGCGCGCCGCGCTCTACGGCATCGAATCGGCGGCGATCGGCCTGAACTGGCACCACGATCGCCTGACGACCGCACAGTTGTTCGAGCTGACCGATGCGATGGCCGCCGAGGCGCGCCGCCTGCGGGCATTGCTCGATCCACAGGTCGAGCAGCCGCAGGCGTTCGACCTTGCCGATGCGATCCGGCCTGTGATCACGTGCGCTCGCTCGTTGGGCGTCGAGGTGCGTGCGGCAGTGCCCCACGGCATCGAAGTCGGCGGTCGGCGGCACGACACCGCGCAGGTGGTGTTCGCACTGCTGGACAACGCCCGCCAGCACGCCGCGCCCTCCCCGGTCGACATCCGGGCGACGGTGTGTGCCGAGGTGACGACGCTCTACGTCGAGGACTGTGGCAACGGCATCACCGGGCCCATCCGCGAGCGGGTCTTCGAGCGCGGTGTGGTTGGCGCCGAGAGCAGGGGTTCGGGCCTCGGGCTGTTCATCGCCCGACGGCTCATGGTCCACCAGGGCGGGTCGCTCTCCGTGCACCCGAGGCCCGGCGGTGGCGCATCGTTCCGACTGGGGCTTCGCTCTGCGCCGACGAATTCGCGCCACCAGCTCCGTTCGATCCCCCTGCGGCGCGCCGTGGCGGTGTGACGGGCCGGGTGCTCGTCGTCGATATCACGCCCTCGTAGCAATCGCACTGCAGCCGGCGCCGTCCGCGCGGCGCGGCCTGGCACGTCGAGCCGCAGAGTGTCGTCCCATCGCATCGACCCGCTCGGCCTCGGTGAGGTTGTCGCCAGCGCTGGCCGCGTGCCTCGAGGCCGGCGCCACCGGGTGGACCCGCAAGGACGCCTCCCTCGACCAGGTCGTGGCCACGCTCGAGGACGTCCTCGCCGGCCGGCCGCTGACCGGCCGCGGTGCCCGCGAAGCGCTGCTGGACGAGCTCCGCATCGAGCGCGCCGGCCAACGCCGCGCCCTGTCGCCGTTCGAGCAGCTGACCGACCGCAGCGCCGCCTGCTCGCCGCGCTGGTCGACGGCATGTCGGCCGAGGAGATCGCCGAGACCCACTTCGTCGCGCTGACGACCGTGCGCACGCAGATCCGCGCCGTGCCACACAAGCTCGGCGTGCGCTCCCACCTCGCCGTCGCCCTCATGCACGTCGTCTCAGGCGCTGGTCACATCGAGGCTGGACACGAGCAGCAGATCGGTAGCGCACTCGACGGCGGCCAGCGTGCGTTCGTCGAGACCCGCCGGCGGTGTCACGACCACGTAGTCGAAGTTCTGCGCCAGCAGAAGCAGCACCGCCAAGACGTGGGCATGGCCGATCGAGTCAGCGTCTACCAGATCGTTGGCGCCCGCCGCACGTACTGGCGACGACGCCATCCTCATTGGTGGCCTCGACGGCCTCCGGGGTGAACTTCTCAACGAGGTTCAGCATTTTGATTTGCTCCTTGGTATTTCCCGATCCCCGCCTATCGGGGTGGGTAGCGAGAGGCACGCTAAGGACGAGCGCGAGCGGCCGAATCCTCAAGATTGATGATTCCTCGGGCGCGAGCGCTCCGTACCGTGCCGGCCATGCCTCTCCCCGCCCTCGTGCAGAAGCACGCCCTCAACGCCGCCACGGTCCTCCTGTTCGGGCTCGCCTTCTGGCGACTCGGCCTCAGCCCGGAGCTCCCCGCCGTGCTCGCCTTCATCTTCGGCGGCGTCCTCCTCGCCGTCATCGACTGGAAGGTCAAGCGCCTTCCCGACCCGGCTCGTCTACCTCACCCTCGCCGGCGTCGGCGCCGGGTTGGCCTTCGCCTCGCTGGTGGAGTGGGACTGGGTTCCGCTCGCCACCGCGGTCGCGGGCGGCCTGCTGTTCGCCAACGCCTTCTTCCTGCATCTGGTACGTCACCCGCAAGTTCACCGGCATGCGCTCCTCGGCTTCGGAGACGTGCGGCTGGCCGCCGTCCTCGGGCTGCTGCTCGGCTGGTACGGGTTGGAGTACGTGCTGTACGGCGCCCTCGCCGGACACGTCCTCGCTCTGCTGCTCGCCGTCGCGATGAGCATCCACCAGCGCAAGCTGCTGCTGCGCTACTCGTTCGGACCGCCCTTGATCGCCGGGACCTTGGCGGTCGTGCTCTTCCACGCGTAAGCCAATTTCGGAACGCCAAGTGATCACGTCCGCTTCGGACACGCCGCGTCCGCATGCGTCGAGCGAGCCGGCTCGATGCTGGACTCTGACGAGCTCGCGCTCTCCAGGCGGCAAGTCGTCACGTCGGCTCGCTGCGGATTTCGTCAAATGTGACGATCCCGATTGGCGCCAATCGGCGCAGAGTGCAGCGGTGTCCTTGCAACTGGTGGAAATAGTGCCCAACGAGGCGTTGGTGGTCTGACGATGTCGAACGCGATTACCGATCTCGTCGTTGGACGACCCCAGGTCCGCACGGCGCTGGCCACGCTGGCCGAGCTGCACCAGCTCACCGAGCCGGCACAGCACGCCGTGCTGCCCACCGGCTTCGAACGTCTGGACGACGTGCTGATGGGCGGGATCCGTCAGGGCGAAGTGGTGCTGCTCGGCGGAAAGCCCGGCGTCGGCAAGACGGTCGTCTCTCTCCAGTGGGCGCGTGCGATGGCGCAGCGGGGGATCGTCGCCGTCTACCTCTGCTACGAACACGACGAAGTCACCTTGCTGACGCGACTGCTGTCGTGCGAGTTCGGCGAGATCATCGCCGCCGCGTCACCCGGTCCAACCAGCCTGGGGCACGAGGAGCTCCGGGAGCGGATCCGGGACGTCGCCGCTGGCGCGATCACATTGCGAGAGGCGCTCGAGTCCGACCCCCTGCTGCAGCAAGCTCACCACAGGCTCGCGGCCTATGCCGACCGCCTCGTCCTGGTGACCGGGTCCGGGGCACACACCGATCTCAATGCGATTCGCGACGTGACACGGGGCTTCGAGGGCCAGCCGACCGCGCTGTTCGTCGACTACGTGCAGAAGGTGCCGGTCTTCCCGGCAGTTCCTCGTGAGGGGGAGCGGGTCGGTCGCGTCATCGAGAGCCTCAAGCAACTCGCCCTCGACCAGAGGTTGGTCGTCGTCGCCATCGCCGCCGCCGATCAGGGTGGTCTCGACGCTCGCCGCCTCCACTCGCGCCACTTCCGCGGCTCGACGGCGCTCTCCTACGAGGCCGACGCGATCGTCGTGCTCAACGAGAAGCTCGCCGTGGTCTCCCGGGCCCACATCGCCTACTCACCGACCCGGGCGGAGGAGTTCCACCGCCAGGTCGTGTTCTCGGTGGAGAAGAACCGCAACGGGTCCGCCGACGTCCACCTCGAGTTCGACAAGGACTTCGCCAACTACCGCTTCCACCCCCGCGGCCGCTGGGTCGCCGAGCGCCTCTGGACCGAAGGATCGATCGAGCAATGAGCGACCTCCTTCCTCGTCCGAGCGCGCTGCGGCTTCGCCGACGTTCGCCGCGTGCCGTGCTTGGTTGCTACCTCGCCCGGCTCGGACCGCGGCTCCATGCCCATCGGCATGGTCCTCGCCTTCGTGCTGAGCGCCGTCGCCGGCGTGGCGCTGATCACGCTCGGAATCATGGACGGGCGCACCGCCATCCTCGCCGGCCCGTTCCTCCCGACGGCGGCCATTCGGTCCATCGTCGCCGAACCGTTGCTGCTGACCGGCACCTGATTTCTCATTCTCAACCCCCACAACCACTCCAAGGAGTACCCCCCCATGCGCCGCCATCGGCCATTCCCCATCTACTGGTCTGCGATCCTCACCGTCGTCGTGGGCGTCGCTGCTGTGCCCGCCACGGCCCTCGCCGAGGGCGACGACGTGGCCCCGGCCGACGGCGCCGCCCCCCCGGCGGATCCGGCGCCGGCCGCACCGACGCCGCCGGCGTCCAGCGAACCTGCTGCGCCGCCGACGACCGAATCCGAGCCCGTGGACAGCGGTGACACGCCACCTCCATCGAGCACGCCGGCAGGCGAGCGATGCGGTCGCCTCGCCAGAGTCGACGTCACCGGCAGCCGATCCGGCGCCGAGCACCCCGCCGGCAGCGCCGCGCGTGGCGCCCGAAGATGCCACGAGTGACGCATCGACGTCGGTGCCCTCCGTCCCGACGCCCGGCAGCGACGAGCTCGACGCCGCCTTCGAGGCCCTGCCCGACGGTGTCGTGCGGCCGATCGCCTTCCCGGTGCTCGGCCCGGTTCGGTACGCCAACGGCTGGGGGAACTGCCGTGACGGCTGCGCCCGCCGCCACGTTGGCACCGATTTGATGGGTGTCGCGATGCAGCCGTTGCTTGCTGCAGTGGATGGGACGATCACGCGGATCCGCTACGAGAACGTGAGCACGGCTGGCGCCATCATCACCATCACCGGTGCCGACGGTTGGTACTACAACTACTTCCACGTCAACGACGACTCTCCGGGCACCCATGACGGCGCCGCCGGCCCCGAGTGGCAGGTCTCCCCCCAGCTCACCGTCGGAAGCCCGGTCCGCGCCGGACAGGTGATCGGGTACATGGGCGACAGTGGCAACGCCCAGGGTGCGCCGCACCTGCACTTCGAGATCCGTCAGCCCGACAGGACGCCGGTCAACCCGTACCCGAGCCTCGCCGCGGCCGAGCAGAGCCCGATGTGCGGTGACACGGCAACGTGGCTGGATCCGACAGCGGTGTCCCCGGCGGCAGTCGCCATCATCCCGTTCGACGACGGCGGTCGCTGGCTGATCGACGGTGACGGGCAGCTGTTCGCCGAAGGCTCGGCCGCCTCCGTGCATGCCTCGCAGGTCATCGACTGCACTCCCATCGAGCCCATCGCGGGCGCCGTCGACGTGCCGGCCTTCGCACCCGACTCACCCGCCGAGGCGGTTCTGCCGGTCGCCGCGCAGCAGCCGGTTGCCGAGCCCGTCCCGGTGCCGCGGTCGGCTGCCGAGCCCACTCCGGAACCGCAGCCGGTTGCCGAGCCCGCCCCGCTGCCGCAACCGGTTGCCGAGCCCGCTCCGGAACCGCCCGCAGCAACGACGTGGACCGTCGAGCGAGGGCAATCGCTCTGGCAGATCGTCCAGGAGTTCTACGGCGTCTCCGACGTCGCCTCGACGGTGTCGTTGGTCGACCTCGTCTTCGAGCACAACCGGTCCCAGCTCACTGATCCGGACCTGCTGAACGTCGGCACCGAACTGCTGCTCCCAGCGATCTGATCCGCCATGCGCGGCACGCTGCGTGCGGTCAAGGGTCGAGAGCACGATTGGGAGATCGCGGTCGATGCCGGCCGGGATTCCATCAACGGCAAGCGAGTGCGCGTCGTTCGGGGTGTGCACGGTGGCAAGCGGGATGCCGAGCGAGGGCTCAAGCAGCTCGTCACGGACGTCAGCAGCGGGTAGTGGCGTCGACGGCGACGGTCGCCGATCTCCTCGATCGTTGGCTCGACAACGTTGGCTCAACGATCCCGATCACGCCCCTTGCTTGCGCGCCTTCACGACGAGGGTCGTGGGCACCGGGTGGTCGTCGTCGACGCCGAGCTCGTGGAACACCTCGATGCGGAAGTTCGTGCGGGCCAGGGCGGTGAGCAACTCGCCGACGGTGCGCTGGCCGTCGCCGTACCGTTGCCGCACGCCGTCGGCGGTGAGTCCGACGGCGGCGAACGGGTGGTCGAGGGCGAGCACGAGCGGGGCGCCGGGCTTCAACACGCGATGGACCTGGCGCAACGTGCGGCTGAGGTCCTCGTCGTCCTCGAGGGTGTGGCTGGCGAGCACCACGTCGATCGTGCCGCTCGGCGCGAACCCGAGGTCGGCCAGCTCGCCGTGGTGGCACTCGACGGACACGCCGACGCGTGACGTGTCGGCCCGCAGGTCGGCGATCCGTTCGGGGTCGGGGTCGAGGGCGATCGCCTTGGCGCCCTGCTCGGCCAGGGCCACGGAGTTGCCGCTGATCCCGAGCTCGATGACCCTCCGGCCGCCGGCGACGTCGCCGATGAGGTGCAGCTGATCGTCACCAGGGACGTCGTCGCCGTAGGTCACGTGGTGGGTCACCGCACCAGTGTGGTGCGCGCGATCGGCGATCACGTAGATCTGCGGCGCTGCTCAGGCTGCGGCGGTCTGGTCGAGCACATCGGCGACCACCGGGCGATGGTGGCGGTCGAGCCTGACGATCAGGCTCCGCCGCCAGTGGCGATCGTCGGTCGCCGGATGGTCGTGGCGGACATGGCAGCCGCGCGACTCCTCGCGTGCCGCGGCGGCGGCAACCACGGACCGGGCCGCCAGCTGCGAGCGCGGCGTCCTCCACGTCGGCGCGGGCGCGTAGCTCGCGGACGGCGGACGTCGCATCGAGGGTGCGGGCGATGGTGGCCAGGCCAGTGGCGTCCCGGCCGATCGAGCCGTGGGCCGTCATCGCCCGCTGCAGCGCAGCGCGGTCGGCGACCTCGACGCGCTGGCACCTTGACCTCGGCGATGCCGACGAGTCGAGGCAGGTCGCCGTTGGCGCGATCGACGGCGACCGCCCGCGCCGCTCGGACGCCGACGACGAAGCCCTCGACCAGGCTGTTCGACGCCAGCCGGTTGGCGCCATGCAGACCGGTGCGGGCGGTCTCGCCGGCGGCGTACAGCCCGCGGACGGAGGTGCGACCGTCGACGGTCGTGACGAGCCCACCGCAGCTGTAGTGGGCGGCGGGCGCCACGGGGATCCGTTGGGTTGACGGATCGATGCCGGCCGCGGTGCACGACGCGTACACCGACGGGAACCGGGCACGGAAGTGCTTCGCGGTGAGATGGGTGGCATCGAGGTAGACGTGGTCGTCGACGCCTCCCGGGGCATCGGCGAGCCGGCGAGTGATCGCCGCAGAGACGATGTCGCGAGGCGCCAGATCGGCGAGCGGGTGGACGCCGTCCATCACCGACGCTCCCGTGGCGTCGACGAGGACGGCGCCCTCCCCGCGGAGCGCCTCGGTCACCAACGGGCGACCACCGGTCGTGCCGCGTCCCGTGTGCAGGACGGTCGGGTGGAACTGGACGAACTCCAGGTCGGCGACGGCGACGCCGGCGCGTAGCCCGAGGGCCAATCCGTCGCCGGTGGCGACGGCGTCGTTGCTCGTCGACTCGTACATCTGACCGGCGCCGCCGGTGGCCAGCAAGACGGCCGGCGCGCGGATGACGCCGAGCCCGCCGGCCTCATCGAGCACGAGCAGCCCGGCCACCGCACCCGCCGACGTGCGCACGATGTCGACGGCGGCGTGTCGCTCGAGGATCGTCCCGGATCCGACGCTGGCCAGGAGCGCCCGCTCGATCTCGGCGCCCGTGGCGTCACCGCCGGCGTGGACGATGCGGAAGGCGGTGTGCCCGCCCTCGCGAGTGAGGGCCAGCGATCCGTCGGCGCGGCGGTCGAACATCGCGCCGTACCGCTGCAACGTGCTGAACCCCGCCAAGCCGTCACCGAGGATCGCCGTGACGGCGGCCGGATCGCACAGACCGGCGCCGGCGACGACCGTGTCTCGGATGTGGCGGTCCAGCGAGTCGTCGGCATCGTGACCGTCGGCCAGCACGACGGCGAGGCCGCCCTGCGCCCAGCGAGTGTTGCCCTCGTCGGCGGCGCCCTTCGAGACGACGACGGTGCGCAACCCGCAGCGGGCCGCTTCCAGCGCCGCCGAGAGACCGGCGACGCCTGAGCCGACGACGACCAGGTCGGCGGCGGCGTCCCATGAGGCGACCGGTCGCCGATCGTCGGGCGGGCGCGTCGACATGATCGTGCAGTCAGTCACGGGATCGACGGTTCAGCCGGCCGGGCGGAGGCGTTCGACGATCCCGGCCATCGTGCGTTGGCGGCCGGCGATGCGCTGCACGGACGGCGCGACGTCGAAGTGCCGCAACACCGGTCGGAAGACGTCGGGATGCAGGCTGCCGTGTCTGATCAGCGTGGGGTCCGGCGTCGTGAGATCGAAGCCGGAGCAGGACACCGGCGCGTCCCATGCGCGGCGGGCGGGGATCGGCAGGTTGGGACGGACGAACACATCGACGTCGCCACCGAAGTCGGCCTCCGCCTCGACGTGGTCCCACGTCGTGTACGTGCGCGCTCCGGATCGGTTCCCCGAGGAGCCGGCGATCAGCACACCCCGGTCCGTCGCCAGGTGGTTGAAGAGCTGGTCGTAGAAGTTCCGTGGGTCGACCGGTGACTGGCCGACCACGAGTACTCGGGCCCGTCCGGACTCGTCCACCTTCACGATCGACGCCGGGAGCTCGTCTCGCGCCTCGAGCATGAGCGCCACCGGCCCGGTGTCGTACATGCCGTCGAGCAGCGCACCAGTGGTCAGGCCGCGGGAAGCGGCGAGCCGCCCGAGCGTCCCGCTCGACGAGGCATCGGCGACGCGCTTGGCCACGGCGGCGGCGCCGACGACGGCGAGCACCTGCTCCGCCGGCCGCCCCTTGAGCCGGTTCAGCCGCAGCGTCGCATCACGGTCATCGGCACGGGCCAGGAGGGCATAGATCGCACGACGCGGATGGCCCCAGGCGATGGCCGCGAGACCGCCGTCCTCCAGCACGCGAGCGACCGGCTGCAGAGCGTCCGAGGACGCCGTGACGACATTGGCTCGTGTTTGGGTCGATCGATGGTTCATGGGTGTCCAACTCCTCTTCTGTCGATGCGCCAACGAGCCCGTCCGTCGGCGACCACCAATACGGCGCCACGGGCCGGCGGGTTCGGTCTCCGTTGGTGTCCGACGTCACAGGCGGTCGCCGGGGGCGGCGGTGCTCCGCCACTGCGGTCCGACTGGGAGCGGGCCGGTCTCGCCGCGGGCCGCCGTGTGACGTTCGTCTGCCGGCGCCGTCGGAGGGCCGGGCTGGTCGAGAGCAACTATCCTGACCCGGCGATGAGCCTGACCGTCGGTGCGCTGCGAGGGGCGCGGAGCGGGCGCGGGCAGATCGATCATCGCCTCGCCCGCCAGCACCTCATCAACGAGTTCCGGCGCGGTCGGATCAGCCAGGATCAGGTCTGCGACGCCCACCCTGAATTGATCCGGGCGGCGACCAATGTGGGCACGGAATCGCAGACGGTCTGCCCGATCTGCGAGGAGACGCAACTACGTCTCGTGACGTACGTGTTCGGGCCTCGCCTCCCCGCCCACGGCAAGTGCGTGACGACCGCCAAGGAGGTGGCCGCGCTCAACCGCCGTCGCGAGGAGCTGTCGGCGTACGTGGTGGAGGCCTGCGTGCAGTGCCACTGGCACCACCTGCTGCGCGTGCTGCCCGTCGGGGGGCGCTGATCACGCCGGGTCGGCCGGCTGGTGGGGGTAGTGGGTGCAGCACGAGAAGCACCAATGCTCGATCTCGTCGAGCGTCAGTTGGCGCTCCGGGGTGTCCCACGCTGCCGGCGTGATGTACTGGCGACGCACCGGGTAGAGCCGGTCGTCACGGGCACCACAGCTCTCGCACGTCGGTGGGGCCGCGTCGGGCGCTCGCCCGGGCGCCGAGGTGCCGGACATCGCGGCGACGGTACCGCCTACCGTGCAGGCGATGGCTCGGTGGCTGGCGCTGGCACTGCTGCTCGTGGCATGTGGCGGTGACTCGGACGCCGACCCGACGACGACGCTGTCCGTCGAGCCGAGCGCGGTCGGCAGCACCGCACCGGTGACGACATCGCTGCGTGCCGATGCCGACCGTCTCCGAGACGGTCGCCAGCAGCGTCCCTGCGGCGACGACGAGCGTCGCGTCCGGAGTCGTTCCGGTGGGGTTCGACCGCACCGCCGCCGAGGTCACCTTGGACGATGGCACGGTCTGCGAGCTGTGCCTGTGGGTCGCCGCGTGGCCGGAGCAGCGGGCCCAGGGCCTGATGGGCGTCACCGATCTGGGTGGCCCCGACGGCATGGTCTTCCTCTACGACCAGCCGTCGACCGGCCCGTTCTGGATGTTCGGGACGCCGATGCCGCTGTCGATCGCCTACTTCGCCGCCGACGGATCGTTCGTGTCGGCGAGCGACATGGCGCCCTGCGTCGATCGACCGCCGGCCGAGTGCCCGCGTTACCCCCCGGCCGGACCGTTCACCGCCGCCATCGAGGTGCCCGCCGGCGGCCTCGCCACACGCGGCATCACGTTCGGCAGCCGCCTGACCCTCCTCGACACCCCGTGCTAGCGACCTCGCACCGGAACTGACCCAGAGTCAAGGCCAGAAATGGCCGCGAAATCCACGGAGAACCGGGGTGCGCCGAGTACGGCGGCCGCTCGCGCACCCCCGGGTCATGATCCGGGCCATGGACCAGCGGTCGCCGGTACACTCCCCCGGTCACATTCGCCCTGCCCCATCGTGGGGCCCCGGCCGCGCCGCGGCGGGCGGGTCCGAAGGGAGGTTCATCACGCATGATGCGTGCGTACGAGTTGATGGTCATCATCGACGGCGAGATCGATGATCCGAAGGCCCAGGCCTGGATCAAGACGGTGACCGACGGCATCGTCGCCGCCGGCGGCTCGATCCACGGCCGCCCCGACTGGTGGGGCAAGCGGCAGTTCGCCTACCCCATCAACCGCAAGGAGACCGGCTACTACCTCGTCGTCGAGACGATCGCCCCACCCGGCGCCCTCGACGAGCTGGAGCGGACCATGCGGCTCGCGGACGACGTCGTTCGCCACAAGCTGATCCGGCTGCCCGACGCCGAGGCCGAGCGTCGCGGCATGACGGGCGCCGTGGCCTGACCCGGCAGATCCTGAGAGGACCATCACATGGCAGACAACACCATCACCCTCGTGGGCAACATGACCCGCGATCCAGAGCTGCGCTACACCAGCGGCGGGCGCGGCGTCGCCAGCTTCGGGCTGGCCGTCAACCGGCGCTACCAGGTCAACGGAGAATGGCAGGAGCAGACCTCGTTCTTCAACGTCGTGGCCTGGGGCACGCTCGGTGAGAACGCCGCCGCCTCGTTGAACAAGGGCACCCGCGTCGTCGTCTACGGCCGACTCGAGCAGCGCTCGTGGGAGACGCAGGACGGCGAGAAGCGCTCCGTCGTCGAGGTCGTCGCCGACGAGCTCGGCCCGAGCCTGCGGTGGGCCCAGGCGCAGGTCGAGCGCACGTCGCGCACGAACACCGACGGCGGCGCGGCCCCGGCCGGCGCGCCGGCAGGCGGTGGGCGCGCCCCCGACCCGATCTACGGCGACGAAGAACCGTTCTGACCCCCGACACGAAGGCGAAGCATGGCCAGCAAGAAGAACCGCGCCCGGGCGTCGAAGGACACGGCGCCGCGCAAGTACAAGAAGAAGACCAGCGCGTTGATCACCGAGAAGGTCGTCTACGTCGACTACAAGGACGTCGACCTGCTCTCGCGCTTCATGAGCGATCGGGCCAAGATCCGCAACCGGCGGGTCAGTGGCAACGACGTCCAGCAGCAGCGTGAGGTGGCCGGCGCCATCAAGATCGCCCGGGAGATGGCCCTGTTGCCGTACGCCCGTCGCGTCTCCACCCAGCGCACCCGTCCACCTCGCGACGGCCGTCCAGGTCGAGACCGTGATGCCGAGGCGCGGGCAGAGGCATCGGATCAGCCCTTCGCCGAGGACGCCGCTGTCGACGAGACCACCGACGAGACGGAGGCGTGAGCGCGGTGAAGATCATCCTCCGTGCCGACGTCGACGGGCTGGGCAAGCGCGGCGACATCGTCGAGGTCGCCGACGGCTACAGCCGCAACTTCCTGCTGCCACGCGGCCTCGCCTTCGTGGCCACGGCCGGGGCGGTGGACCAGGCGGCGAAGATGCGCCGCGCCCGTGACCTGCGTGACGCCAGCGATCGCGAGGCGGCGCAGACCATCGCCACCACGCTCGTGCCGAAGATCATCTCGATCACGGCCAAGGCCGGGCACGAGGGCAAGTTGTTCGGTTCCGTCACCATCGCCGACGTGGTCGATGCCGTTCGCCAGCAGACCGGCGTGTCCCTCGAGCGCCGGCAGCTCGACAGCGACCCCATCAAGTCGGTCGGCCAGCACACCGTCACCGCGAAGCTGCACCACGACGTGTCGTTCCCCATCACCATCGACGTCGTACCGGCCTGACGTGGGCGGGGTGGCGAGATGTCCACAACCCCGCACACAGACAGTTCACAGGCTTGTTCCCCTATCGATCCCCAGGCCGATGCTGGAAGGGTGATCTGAATGGATCGGGGGGAGGAGCGACGCGGCGAACGCCGCTCCAATGCTCGCCCTGTGAGTCGCATCCCGCCCCACAACCTGCAGGCCGAGGAGTCGGTGCTCGGCGCCCTGCTCCTCTCCCGCGAGGCGATCGGCTCCGTCAGTGAGCAGGGGCTGCGACCGGACGACTTCTACAAGCCCGGGCACCAGCACATCTTCGACGCCGTGCGGGCGCTGTACTCGACGGGCTCCCCAGCCGACACGATCACCGTGGCCGACGAGCTGCGGCGGGCCGGTCTGCTCGACCAGGTCGGCGGCGTGGAGGCGCTGCACGCCCTGCAGAACGCCACGCCGGCGATCTCCAACGCCGCCCACTACGCCCGCATCGTCCAGGACACGGCCGTGCTGCGGCGGCTCATCCACGTCGCCGGCGACATCGCCGAGATGGCCTACGGCGGCCCCGATGACGTCACGAAGGCGGTCGACGAGGCCGAGTCCAAGGTCTTCAAGGTCGCCGAGGAACGCGTCGTCGACTCGACGCAGCTGCTGAGCGAGTCGATCAAGGGGGTCATGGACCGCCTGGAAGAGACGTTCGCCCGAGGCGACATCATCACCGGCACGGCGACCGGCTACCACGACATCGACGAGTTGCTCTCGGGACTGCAACCCTCGACGCTGAACATCGTCGGCGCACGGCCGGCGATGGGCAAGTGCGTCGCCTGGGACACGCCCATGGTCGATCTCGAGACCGGTGAGGTGGTCACCGCCCGCGAGCTCGTCGACCGGGCGGCGAGTCGCCAGGGCGTGCAGGTGCGGGCCATCGACAGCAACGGCCGACAGCGCACCGCAGACGTGCTGGCCTGCGTGGAGGACGGCAAGCGACCGGTGTTCCGGGTACGCACCCGATCCGGCCGCGTCGTGACCATCACCGCGTCTCACCCGCTGCTCACGGCCAGAGGGTGGCGGCCCCTGAGCGACCTGGAGGTCGGCGACGACATCGCCGTCCCGACGGCCCTGCCGATCTTCGGCACGGACGACCTGCCCGACGACGAGCTCGATCTGCTGGCGTTTCTGGTCGGCGGGGGATGCACCGGCCACACCACGCGCCTTCCGCCAGCGATCTTCCGGCTGCCGCGCCATCGGCTGACCCGGTTCCTCGATCGGCTGTTCGCCACGGACGGCACGTCGTGGGTCAGCCGGGCTGGCGACGCCCGGGTCGGGTACGCCTCACTGAGCGAGGGGCTGGCCCGCGACGTTGCGCACGCGCTGCTGCGTCTCGGCGTTCGATCGAAGGTGCGGGCCCGTCAGGTCGCCGATCGCGGAGAACGGCGCCAGGCGTTCCAGGTCGAGATCATGGACGCTGACACGATCGACACCGTGCCGGCCGAGGTGTGGGACGACGTCATGAAGGCGAAGGGCGACCTGTCGTGGGCCGAGATCAACCGACGGTGTCGTCGTCCCACGAGCCACAACTGGCATCCCTACCGGGGCCGCCTGCGCCGCGAGACCCTCGCCCTCCTGGCGGAGGCGCTCGACGATGACCAGCTGCGGTGGTGGGCATCGCCCGACATCGGTTGGGACCGCATCACCGAGATCGTGGACGCGGGATCGACCGAGGTCATCGACTTCGTCGTGCCCGGGCTGCAGAACTTCGTGGCCGCCGACATCTACCTTCACAACACCGCGTTCGGGTTGGGCATGGCCACCCACGTCGCCCAGACGACCGGACGGCCGGTGCTCGTCTTCTCGCTGGAGATGGGGCACAACGAGCTGACCCAGCGGATCCTGTCGAGCGAGGCGAAGGTCGACTCGACGAAGATGCGCAATGGGCGGCTGACCGAATCGGACTGGGCCAAGATCGGTCGCGCCATCGGTCGCCTCGAGGTGCCCTTGTTCCTCGACGACAACCCGCGGGTCACGGTGATGGAGATCCGCGCCAAGGCTCGCCGGCTGAAGGCTCGTCACGGCGCACTGGCGCTGATCGTCATCGACTACTTGCAGCTCATGAGCAGCGGCGGCAACCCCGAGAACCGCCAACTGGAGGTCAGCGAGATCAGCCGCAACCTGAAGATCCTGGCCCGCGAACTGGAGGTGCCGATCGTCGCCCTCAGTCAGCTGAGCCGCAACCTCGAGACCCGCGGCGACAAGCGTCCGATGCTCTCCGACCTCCGAGAGAGCGGGTGCCTGGCTGCCGACACCCGCCTCGTACGGGCCGACACCGACGCCGAGGTGACGCTCGGCGAGCTCTGCGCGAGTGGCGCGACCGACGTCCCACTGTGGTCGCTCGACGAGCGCTACCGCCTCGTTCCGGCCCGACTGGTCAAGGCCTTCCCGAGCGGGGTCAAGGCGACGTTCCGCGTGTCGCTGGCCTCCGGCCGCTCGATCGACGCCAGCGCCAACCACCCCTTCCTCACGATCGACGGCTGGCGGCCGGTCGAGGCGCTCACGGTCGACGACCGGTTGGCCGCCGTCCGCAGCGCCCCGGCGCACGGTGCCGTCGCGCCGGAGGTCGTGGCATCGTCGGTGCTCGATTGCATCCCGGCCACCGTCTGGAAGCACGTCCGCGAGAAGTCCCTGCCGGCGGCCGACCTGACGACCTGCCAGCTCGCCGACCGCCTCGACATGCCCTACCACGGTTTCGCGCTGTACAAGTCGGGGGTGTCGCGCGAGCGGATGGCCCGCCTGGCCGCCGTGACCGGCGACCCGTGGCTGCACGATCTGGCGATGTCGGACGTTCAGTGGGACCGCATCGTCGACATCGCGCCGCTCGGCGAACGGGCGGTCTTCGACGCCACCATCGAAGGCACGCACAACTTCGTGGCCAACGGCTTGATCGCCCACAACTCGCTCGAGCAGGACGCCGATGTCGTGATGTTCCTGTACCGCGACGAGGTCTACAACTCGGAATCGACCGACAAGGGGGCGGCGGAGGTCATCGTGGCCAAGCACCGCTCCGGTCCGATCGGGACGAAGCGGTTGGTCTTCCTCGGTCAGTACACCCGGTTCGACAACGCCGCCCGAGGAGTGTGAATCACTTCGATCTCAGTGCACGTTCCATGCCTGGGGTTGCAGGAACCCGTCGAGGGGGACGCGTCCGGCCAAGTTGTCGATGGTGCCGACAAGGCTGGCGAACGCACACTCGGCGACGAGTTGCAGCAGGCTCGACGTCGGTCAGCCCGGCGTCGTGGGCGCGTCTGCACGACCTCGTCGGAGACCTTGCCGCGGTCGAGCGTGACATGACGGGCAAAGGTGTACACGGCGGCGTGGACGGGGTTGGTCGGCTCGGACCCGGCGCGCATGGCGTCGATGTCGGCCTCGGCGACGCCGAGGGATCCGAGCATCGTGGAGTGGAACGCCACGCCATAGGCGTTGTCAACGGCGACTCCGACGGCGACACCGGCGATCTCGCGGTGGATCGGCGGGAAGCTCTGGTCCGATACGGCGCGGCGGAGAGCGTCGAAGGCGGCGAGCAGGGTCGGACTGGATGCTGCGACGGCGGCCAGGTTGGGCACGAAGCCGACGTCGGCGGCGATGCCGTCGAGCAGTGGCCGAGATTCGGCGGGAACACGTTCAGCGGTGAGGACCTCGAGGTTCATGGACGCGATCATCCGCACTCGACGGGCGGGCGGCCATTCCCCGGGAGGGAAGCGACGCCGGGCCAGCCCGGGCGTAGCGTCGCCTGCATGTCAGCGTCCGTGACGTTGGAGCAACACCGGTTCGGTGAGCTCGTGCGCTATTGGCGGCGGGTGCGGGCGATGAGTCAACTCGACCTGGCGGCCGCCGCGTCGACCACCCCCCGATACATGAGCTTCGTGGAGACAGGACGGTCCCAACCCAGCCGTGAGATGGTGCTCCGCGTCGCCGCCGCTCTCGACGTCCCCCTCCGCGACCGCAACGGGTTGCTCCTCGCGGCAGGGTTCGCCCCGATCTACCCCGAACACGACCTCGACCACCCGGCGATCGATCGAGTCATGGCCGCGCTCGACCATGTGCTCCACCAGCACGCGCCCTATCCGGCAGTCGTGATGGATCGACGCTGGGACGTCGTCCGGGTCAACGCCGGCGCCGCCCAGCTGTTCGCCGGGCTGTGCGCCCCCGACCCGGTACCCGATCCGGCCAACGTCCTGCGCATGATGCTCGAACCGGGGCCGGTGCGCTCGGCGGTCGAGAACTGGAACGAGGTCGCCCCGTCGCTGCTCGAGCGGGCCCGCCGGGAGGCCGTTGGTGGAGTGCTCGACCTGGCAACCGCCGACCTCGTCCACCGGCTGCGAACCGGGCCCGACGCCGCAGTGTTCACTGCCGCGCCACGCTCGATCGCCCAGCTCGTGCCCGTCATCGACGTGCAGTTCAACTACCGCGACACCACGTTGCGCTGGTTCTCGATCGTTTCGACCATCGGGACACCAGTCGACATCACCGCCCAGGAACTACGCCTCGAAGCGTTCTTCCCATCCGACGACGACACCGCGGCGTGTTGGCGCCTCATCAGCACCGACGCCCCCGGATGACGGGGGATCCCGTACCACGGACCTCCGGCCTGCCCGGGCTGACAAGCTGGCGCCCGCAGGCGGGGTCGGTCTCGCCACCGACGTTGAGAGGAGAGCATCCGTGATCGACCAAGTCATCGAGCGATGGCATCAGCACCTTCGTGGCGAGCTGCCTGGTGGTCTCGACGAGTTGCTCGACGACGACGTCGTCTTCTACTCACCGATCGTGTACACGCCGCAACGAGGCAAGGCGATCACGAAGCTGTACCTCCAGGCTGCGCTTGTGGTCCTCGCTGGCGACGAAGCACCTCGCGGCGCGGACGATGTCGAAGGAGGCTTCCGGTACACCAAGCAGGTGGCTGCCGGAGACACCGCGGTGCTCGAGTTCGAAACGAATGTGCACGGCAAGTACGTCAACGGCGTCGACATCATCCGCTGCAACGCGGACGCCCGCATCGTCGAGTTCCGCGTGATGATCCGCCCCGTGCAAGCCGTCAACGTCGTCCAGGAACAGATGCGGACGATGCTCGAATCCCTCCAACGGAGTCACTGACTCTCGCCGCCGTACGTGCGATCACACCAGGCGCAGTTCGACCCCGCCGATCGTCGCTGACGCGCCCGCTCGGTTGCGGTCGGTGGCCACGAGGTCGACGGCGTCGATGCCCTCGCCGCGGTCGCCGGCGGCGACGAACCGCACAGCGTGGTCGATCTCCAGTTCGTGCCAACGGGCTTGCATCTTGTCCGGATCCTCGGCGGCGACGTCGATACCGGCGATGGCAGTGATGACCCTGTTCTCGGCGTGGGCCCGCCACGGCCCGCCCCAAGCCCACGCGCCCGCCGGCTGCGGCTCGTCGATCGACACGATCGCACCGCCGACGTCGCGGGGGTGCAGGTGGCGACCGCGGATGTCGGGGAGGTCGGCGGCCCAGACGACGCGCACGCCCAGCTCCTCGACCCGGGCGATTCGGCGGTCGAGGTCGTCGACCTCGAAGATCGCCATGTACCCGCCATCGCCGCCGCGCTTGTCGAGCAACCGCCCGGCCGTCGTGCCGCTGGTGGTCGGGCTGACCACCTCGAGGAACTGGTCGCCGACCGTCAGCAGCGCGTTGTGCAGCCCGAACACCGCGACGCCTGGATCCTCGAAGGAGACGGTCAACCCGAGGAACGAGCACAGTTCGGCGACCACTTGGTCACGATCGGCGGCCACGAGTGCGACCTGGCGAAGGCGGATCACGGCCGCACCGTAGCCCGGGGTCGCGGTGGCGGTACCGACCCGGTGCCCTAGCGTCCAGCACCGTGGAGCAGGTGATCGTCGGGCGTTACGCCCTCGGCGAGCCGCTCGGCGCCGGCGGCATGGCGCGGGTCGTCGAGGGCCACGACGCCCGCCTCGATCGCCGCGTCGCGGTCAAGCTCCTGCCGGCCGACCGCATCGATCCCGTCGGCCGGGAGCGCTTCCGACGGGAAGCGCGTTCGTCGGCCGGTTTCTCCCACCCCAACGCCGTGGCCACCTTCGACGCCGGTGAGGCTGACGGCTACCTGTACCTCGTGATGGAGTTCGTCGACGGGCCGTCCCTGGCCGATCGCCTCGCGGGGACGGTGCACTCGACGTCGACGAGGCCGTGCGCATCGCCGACTCGATCCTCGCCGCCCTCGGCGCCGCCCATGCGGCGGGCATCGTCCACCGTGATGTCAAGCCGGGCAACGTGCTGCTCGACAATCGAGGAGCCGTCAAGCTGGCCGACTTCGGCATCGCCCGGCGCCTCGACGACCTGTCGTCGGACCTCACCGGCACCGGCCTGTTCATCGGCACGCCGAAGTACCTGGCCCCGGAGCAGGCCGCAGGGGACGCGGCGACACCAGCGAGTGACCTGTATGCCACGGCGGTGGTGCTGTACGAGATGCTCGCCGGCGCGGCCCCCTATGGGGGGCCCACCCCGATGGCCACCGCGCTGGCCCACCAGACCGCACCGATCCCCGATCTGCGGGCTGCCCGGCCCGACGTGCCGGTGGCAGTCGCCGCCGCGGTGCGCCGGGGTATGGCCAAGGACCCGGCCGATCGCTTCCGCACCGCCGCGGACATGCGGGCGGCGCTGGCGGACGAGCGGCTGCCGGCGACCACTGTGGTCGGCACGCCGCGCCGAGTCATCGACGAGCCCGATCGGCGGGTCGGTTCGCCGTGGCGACCTCGGCTCTGGTGGCTGGCGCTGGCCGTCGGTCTCCTGGGCATCGCCGCGGCCGTCGTCGCCTTCGGCCGGCGCGACGACGAGACAGGCGGCGGATCGACGGTGCCGCAGACATCGGCGCCGGCTCCCGCCGCCACTGCCGCACCGACGGTGGCGGCCACCGCGCCACCGACTGCCCCACCGGCGACGGCGCCGCCGATCACGCCGAGCCCGACCGTTGCGCCCGCTCCGCAGACGGTCGGCGAGCTGAGCGCGCTGCTCGAGGCCTTCCCCGACAGGTATGGCGAGCGTGCGGACGACCTGCGCCAGGAGCTGAGCAGGATCGAAGGCGACAGCCCCAACGATGCCCGCCGTGCCCGCCGGCTGCTCGACCGCGCCGCCGAGTGGGTCGATGAGGGCGAGCTCGACGCCGCGTTGCTGCCGGTGCTCGAGACGCTGCTCGGCCCGCTCGTGGCGACCATCGACGAGGACAGCGGCGGCAACGGTAACGATGACTGACGATCCCGCCGGCAGGAGTGCCGCGTGAACCCTCTCGGCGACGACCTGCTGGCTTGGCTCGTGCTGGCCCTGGGTGGAGCGCTGCTGGTCGGCAACGTGCTGGCCATCGTCCGCCCCCCGGCGCGCCCGCTGGAGGAGGGGGCCTTGCCGCGGGCACCCATCGCCCGCAGCGTGGTCATGGGGCTGATCGGCGCCGTCGCCGCCGTGTGGGCCCTCGCCTCCCTGCTGACGACGTGATCCGGGACCGAGGAACGAAGCTCACGATGGAAAGCTCGGATCGGCGCCATGTGGGCTGGCGGCGCGACCCTTCGGCTCCTCCCAGTCCTCCTGCCGACCGAGGGCGGTGAGGTCCAAGAAGTAGTACGAGCCACCGGTCATCTCGCCGCCACGGGCGAAGACGGAGTACGTGTGGAAGACGTCGTCGCCGTCGCGCAGGAAGCAGCTCAGGCCGGGCTCCTCGATGGGCTCCTCGCCCGCGAAGTAATAGCCGGTGCCCGCCGCTTCGTGCTCGGCCTTGGTCCGGTAGTTGTACTCCGCTGGTGCGACGGACTCGTCGATGGTGACGTGGAAGTCGTAGTTGAAGTCGCTGCCGTACGACGAGTACCACGGCACGGTCCAGCCCTTCTTCGCCTTGTAGCGCTCGATCTTGTCGATCGGCGCCCGAGAGACCTGGACGAGAGTCGTGTCGCGGGCGTGGAGGTGCTCGAGGAGGCCATCGCTGATCTCGTCGACGCCGGCCGAGCAGCTCGGGCACCCGTCCTCCCAACTCGGGTTGAACATGAAGTGCCCGACCATCAGCTGCCGTCGCCCGTCGAACAGATCGAGCAGGCTGCGCTTGCCGTCGGGGCCCTCGAAAACGTACTCCTCGTCGATCCTGACCATCGGGAGACGGCGTCGCTCGGCGTTCAATGCGTCCCGTTGCCTGGTCAGCTCCTTCTCCTTGGCCAGCAACTCTTTGCGGGCCGCCAACCATTCGTCGCGGGAGACCACTGCGGGAAGGCTCATGTCGTTGCTCCTGTCTCTGGCTCGGCCTGCACTTGGCCTTTCCCGCCGCCGGGACTCCCAACCACCCGGTGGTTGAGCGTCGGCGCACCGGGGTAGTCGAACGGATCGTGGCGACCGCCCGGCTGCCTGGGATGGGTGGAAGTAGCGTTCGCGCGCGTTCCGGGAGGAGGTCTGGGGTTGGACGCTACGTGGTCGTTCGAGCTGCAGGCCGATGGCCGGGCACGGATGGTGTTGCACGGTGACGTGGACATCGCCGACGAGAACCGGCTCGTCGAGGAGATCGATGCGCACCTGCGACGACGCGAACATCGGGGGAGTTGGTGATCGACCTGTCCGACGTCGACTTCGTCGACTCGAGCGGCGTACGGGCGTTCATCCGCGTCCGCCGGCTGCACGGTGCCCGGCTCACGCTCGGCCCACTGTCCGAACCCGTGCGCAGGGTGTTCGACATCGCCGGGCTGGTGCAGGTGTTCGACGGGGATGCGACGGGCTGATGTCCGCCGACGGCCCTCCAGCCGACCCAGTACGCGCGGATGACCTCTCCAATCGCTCGATGGCGATGTTCGAGCGGGAGACGAGGTCAGCGGGGGCCGGCCCGGAAGTGGCTCCGGGAGTTCTTGGATGATCTCGACGTCCCGGAGGACCTCCAGTCCGACGCCGCGCTGATCCTCAGCGAGCTCGTCACGAACGCGCTCCGGCACGGGCTCGGGGAGATCGTGGCGAGAGCCGAGGTGGGACGTGATGGCAGCGTCAGCGTGGCCGTGACGGACTCGGGGTCTGAGCACCCGCAGGTGCAGCCGGTCGATTTCGAGCGCGTCGGCGGCGTCGGGCTGCACGTCGTCGAGCAGATCTCCGTCGACTGGGGCGTGTCGCCCTTCCCGGGTGGGAAGACCGTGTGGGCGACCATCACCGCGGCCGCGAGATGACGGGGACGTCGTGGTAGCGGTTGCCGTCGTCGTGCACGCGACAAAGGTCGGTGCCTCGGTCCGCGCCGAGTTGCGCGATGCCCTGAAGGCTGCCTCGCTCGACACATCGTGGACGACGGTGCCGAAGGCCGGCAAGGCCAAGGACGCGGTGCGCAAGGCCCGCAAGCAGGGTGCCGATGTGGTCGTCGTGTGCGGTGGCGACGGCACCGTGCGGGCTGCCACCGAGGGCCTCGTCGACACGGGGGTTGCGCTCGCCGTCGTGCCCGCCGGCACCGCCAACCTGTTCGCCAACGGTCTGCGCCTCCCGACCGCGCCGAGCGACATCGTCAACCTCGTCGTCGAGGGTCACCGCACGACCATCGACAGTGGCGTCTGCAACGACATGACGTTCAACGTGATGGCCGGCACGGGTCTCGACGCCGGCTTGATCGATGGCGCCGATGCGGCCAAGAAGCGGCTGGGCATGCTCTCGTACGTGCGGGCCGGGCTGGTCGACGCCCGACGGCGTGAGCCGTTCCAGGCCGAGGTGACGATCGACGGTGCGCCGTTCTACGACGGCGTCTCGACGTGCGTCCTCGTCGGCAACATGGGGACGTTGAAGGGCGGGCTCGTGGCCTTTCCGGATGCGTCGCCGCACGACGGTCGTCTCGACGTCGCCGTCGTGACGGCCGTCGGCTTGCGCGAGTGGGGCGCCGTGCTGATCAGCGCGGCGCGGCGCCGCCAGGCATCGTCCGGACACGCCCACCTCGGCCGGGGCACCGACATCGTGGTGCGGCTCGACGGCAAGCACCGGTTCGAGCTCGACGGAGGCTGTAAGGGCACGACGAAGCGACTGCAGTTCGGGATCAGGCCGCAGTCCCTCGTGGTCTGTGCGCCGGCCGGGTGAGCCCCCTCGGCTGCGCCGTCACCGGGTCGCCCAGCCGCTGCGCCCGCCCACCGAAGATCACGGCGACGACGATGAACCAGCCCCAGCCGATGGCCAGGCCGGCGAGGACGTCGGTCAGCCAGTGCACGCCGAGCACGGCCCGACTCGCCGCCACGGCGACGGCGATCAGGGCGGCGCCAGCGGCGAGCAGGGCGCGAACCGTCCGTGGTCCTCCGCGGCTCAAGACCAAGGCGACGGCCGGCCACACGGCGGCAGCAGCGGCGGCGTGGCCGGAGGGGAACGACGCACCAGAGAAGCTCACGAGCGGCATCACGTCGGGGCGCTCACGGTCGACGAGCTCCTTCAGCCCATTGACGATGAGCTTCTCGCCGGCGAGGACGACGCCGAGGAACACGATCACCTCGACGTTGTGACGGCGGACGAGGTCGATCGCCGCGGTCGCCGCGACCGCGGCGACCAGGACCCACGTGCCTCCGAGGTGGGTGATCACCTTGAGCCCGTCGACGGCGCCCGCCGAGGCGCGGGCGGCGCCCCACTCCGCGACAACGTCGTCGAGCTCGGCGAGCCCCGACGTCTCGTCGATCATGTCGAGGAGGAGCCCGACGGCGATGGCGACGGCGAACGTGACGAGCAAGCTGACGGTGAGGAGGAAGCCACCGGCGGTGCGGCGATCGAAGCGCTGGCGCACGAAGCGGAGCAGGCGGGGATGGCGATCCAGCCACCGCACCGCCGCTCGTTCCTCGGCGCTGGGATCGATGGGATCGGGGAGGGCCCGGACGGCGGAGGAGGCGAACGCCGCCACGGCGGCGACGACGGCGACGAGGAGGACGATCCAGGTGACCGTCATCGGCCTTCGGCGGTCGACGCGTCGCGTCGCTCGTCCGCCCTGCGGAGCACGAGGTACACGGCGATCACCGACGCCACGCCGAGCACCGCGCCGGCGACCACGTCGGTCATGTAGTGCATGCCGCGGTAGGCGCGGGAGAGACCGACGATGATCGGGAGGGCGATCACGACGACGACGGTGATCGCCCTGACCCAGCCGTTGCGCACTCGCTGGAACACCACCACCGCGATCGCGCCGTACGCCGCCGCGGCGGCGACGTGGCCGGACGGGAAGCTGCTGCCGACCGGTGACGAGTCGAGCCGCTCGACGTCCGGTCTCGGCCGACCGACGATCCAGGTCACGGTGATGAAGACGGACGCCTCCAGGATGAGCGGGACGGCCACCATCAGGGGGTCGCGCCAACGGCGCCAGATGGCCAGCATCACCGCGGCGATGATCGCAGTGGCGATGATCTTGACCAGCGTGTCGGCGAGCATCGAGCCGATGTGCGACCAGTCGTTCCAGGCCGGCGTCCGCTGCTCGACGAACCACTCGGCGATGTCGCGATCGGCGCGGGCGAGCGACGTGCCGGCCAACGGACCGGTGATCAGGAAACCGAGGCCGGCCCAGAGGGCCGTCAGCAACACGTAGGCGGCCAGCAGCTCGACGGCGGCCGACCGGGCGGTCGCCACCCGTTCGCCCTTCGTGACGCCAACCGGTTCCTGCTCGTCGCGTGCCTGCTCAGGGCCGACCTGCAGCCGTCCGTCCGACGGGACGCTCACCATCTCCCCTCCGACCTCCTCGGCGGCCGGATACCCGTGTCAGGAAGGCGGCAAACGGTTGGACCGACTCAGCTGCCACGACGCCAGGTTGCTGTAGCCGCGCACCGACATCGGCCGGCGCCGCCGAAGCCGGAACCCGGGCTCGGATTCGAGTGCGCGGGCCAGCTCGCGGTCGACCAGCACGGTCGCCGGCTTGGCCGTCGACGTGAGGCGACTGGCGATGTTGACCACGGGTCCGTAGACATCGCCGAAGCGGCTGAGCACGGTGCCGCGGGCCATCCCGATGCGCAGGTCGGGTAGCTCGCCGTCGATGTCGACGACCTCCAGCAGCCGAAGACCGATCGTCGCTGCTGCCAGCGGATCTTCGGCGACGAACAGCACCTCGTCGCCGAGCATCTTGACCACTCGACCGCCGGCCGTGGCGATGACCTCTGCGGCCGTCGACTCGAACCGCTCGATGAGGCCGGCCAGCTCTGTCTCCGTGAGGTCGCGGCTCAGCCGGGTGTAGCCGACGACATCGGCGAAGCCGACGACGATGGCCCTGCTCTCGAGCTCGTCCGGCGACGCGGCGAGCGCCCGCCCGGCCAAGGCGACGATGTGCCGACGCCAGATGTACGAGTGCAGTTGCTCCATCATCGGGAGGACGGTCTCGGCGAAGCGCAGGACGGTCGCCTCGTCGGCTTCATCGAGTCCTCCGCCGTCGAGCCGTTCTGCGACGTAGTCGTTGAGCAGACCGATCTCCCATTCGGCCAAGCGCGAGAGGGCCAGCCCGGCGGACCGGGCGATCGCCGCCTCGGTGGTCGGGTCGACGACCCCGGAGCGGACCAAGCCGTCGATCGACTGCAGCGCCTGCACGTCGACGTCCGTGAACACGACGTCCTCGTCGCCGACGTCGGCGAACCCGAGCGCTCGCCACAGTCGTGCGTTCCGTTCGCTCGGGACGCCGCTTCGTTCGGCGACCTCGAGACGTGTGTAGCGGCGGGCGCCGCCAAGCACGATCCGTTCGAGCCGCTCCGAGAGCGGCACCACCGATGACGGCGGCCGCAGCAGGCTGCCCAACCACTCTGCGATGTGGTCGGCGCCGACCAGGGCCGACTGCATCCGACCATCTCCACGTTGCGCCATTGTCCACAACTACCACGCCCTGGCGCCCTCCCGACGGGCGATGAGTTGCCGGGTCCATGGCGGTCTACAGGGACATGACTACTCGTGACCTCGCCCCGACCACGGAGCTCGACGCCCCCTACAGCAGCCCGGATGCTGCGGCGACCGACTGGCAACGGGCCCAGTCCGTGCTGGCCGACGCGGCGATCTACTGGCTGACGACCGTGCGCACCGACGGCCGTCCCCATGTCACCCCGGTGATCGCCGTTTGGCGGGACGGCGCTCTCCACGTGTGCACGGGACCGGACGAGCAGAAGGCGAAGAACCTCAGCGGCAACCGCAAGGTCATCGTGACGACGGGCACGAACGTCTGGTCCGGGCTGGATGTCGTCGTCGAGGGCGAGGCGCTGCCGGTGACCGACGATGACGTGCTGCGCGACTCTGGCCGCAACGTGGGAGGCCAAGTACGGCGAGGAATGGCACTTCGACGTCGCCGATGGCAAGTTCCGCCACGACGCCGGCGAGGCGCTCGTGTTCGCCGTCGCTCCCGCCAAGGCCTACGCCTACGACCGCGACGATCCCGGCGGCGCGACGCGCTACCGCTTCTGACCCGGCGCGCCGGTCTCACCCCGCCCACCGAGAACATCTGGGCGCGATCCTTCCCACGAGCGCTTCTGGGCGCAGATTTTCCCGACAGTCGCGAAGGAATCGCCCCAGATGTCGGACGGGCTGGGACCCACGTCACCACCTGGGCCGGCGGCCGTGACATATTCGAGACATGAGCACGCGGGCGAGGATCGTCGGGCGGCGTGTCGCCGTCGTGTCGATCGTCGCCGCCCAGGCGTTCTTCGTTGCCCGGGGCTACTGGTCGGACCACAAGGAGTTCGCCTTCCAGATGTTCCCGGAGTCGAGCACGTGGCGTGCCGAGGTCATGCGGGTCACCACCGACGGGCAGCGGGTGCCGATCTCCGAGCCGTGGTCTGGCTACCGCTGGAGCGATCTCGTCACCGCCCGCGGCCTGTCGTCTCCCGACGTCCGCCATCATGCCGACGCCGGTCTCGACAACCAGTTGGCCTTCCTCGACGCCGCCCTCGACTGGGTCGCCGCGCACACCCCGCAAGACACCGAGACGCACTACCTCGAAGCGGTCGTGACCACATGGCACAACACCGACGACCCCGAGGTGGTCGTGCTGCGCAGCGTTGATCGCGGGCTCGCAGGATGATCGCCGGCCTCGACGAGCTGCTCGGGCGGCCGGTGAGCATGCGGGCGATGGCGCTGCTGCGGATCCTCGTCGGTCCCGTCGTGCTCCTCCACCTCAGCCCGTTCCTGGCAGATGCGTGGCACGGCCGCATCTACAGCGACACGTTCTACGAGCCGTACGCGTCGTGGTACCCCGAGCTCCCGAGCGCGGTGTACATCGCCGTGCTGTACGCCGGTGCCGCGGCCGCCGTCGCGATGACGATCGGGTGGCGCACCCGCCTGGCGACGGTCACGGTGTTCGCCATCGTGACGTACAACGTCTTCCTCTCGACGACCCACGTGCACAACAACCGTGCGTACCTCCTCATCGTGCTCGCCGCCCTGGCGGTGACGCCGTGCGGGCGCGAGCTGTCGATCGACGTGTGGCGGCGGGCCCGGGCCGGCAAGCCACCGCTCCCGACGTCGTCGCCGGGGTGGCCGCTCTGGCTGCTGCGCTTCGAGGCAGCCGCCGTGTACGGGGCATCCGGGCTCAGCAAGCTCGTCGATCCGGACTGGTTCGGCGGCACCGTCACCTGGCACCGCGTGATGCGCACCCGCGAGCGGTTGGAGGCGTCGGTGCCGGACTGGGCGGTCACGGTGCTCGCCGATCGATCGTTCCACACCGTCGCCGCCAAGCTGATCGTGGCGACCGAACTGTTCATCGCCATCGGCCTCTGGTGGCGGGGTACCCGGTATGCCGCGGTGTGGATCGCCGTGTGCTTCCATGTGGCGATCCAGCTCTCGGCCCGCGTCGAGGTGTTCTCGTACCTGGCGATCGCCGCGCTCGTGATCTGGGCCGTCCCCTCGACCCGTGATCGCGTCCTGCTCGTCGATCCCGCTCGCCATCGCCCGCTGGTTGCCGCCACTCGCGCCCTCGACTGGCTCGGCCGGTTCCGCATCGTTGCCGCCCCAGCCGGCTCATCCGCCCGCGTCGTCGATCGCGACGGCAGTGTTCGCGACGGGTCGCCCGCGGTGTGGTTCGTGCTCAGCCGCCTGCCGATCACGGCCTGGTTCGCCCTGCCGACGCTCCTCTTCACCGGTCCCCAGCAGGTCGGCGTCGATCCGGGCAAGTCGGGCAAGTCGGGCAAGTCGGGCAACGGCGAGGCCACGAGTCCCGAGGGCCGGCTGATCCGTCGAGGAAGCCCAGCCAAGCGAGTCGTTCTCGCCGGTGCCGTGCTCGTGCTCGCCGCCGTCTTGGCGTTCGGCGTGCTGGCGCCGCCCGAGCACTGTCCCGAGGTCACGGCCGCCGGCCTCGACGCTCGCGCCACCGCCGCCGTCGATTGGTTCACCCGCAACCAGAACGACGACGGCACCTGGCTCTACGAGTACGACGCCGACGACGATCGTGAGACGGCCTCGGCGTACAACGTGGTGCGCCACGCCGGGGCGGTGATGGGGTTGTACCAGGCCGCCGCCGCCGGGATCCCCGGCGCGCTGGAGAGCGCTGACCGTGGTGTGGCCTGGGTGCGCCAGCACCTCCTCGAGCGCGATGGTTGGACGGCCGTCAGCTACGAAGGGCGGACGGCGGTCGGGGCGTCGGCGTTGCTCGCCGCAGGGTTGGTCGAGCGGCGGTTGACCACGGGTGAGACGGACGGCGACGGGCTGATCCGCGGGCTGGCCCGCTTCATGGCCGCGCAGACCGAGCCCTCGGGCGCCGTGCTCGCCGAGTTCGACGCGTCGACCGGTGAGGCGACGCCCGGGAGCTACTCGAAGTACTACACCGGCGAGGCGTACTGGGCACTGGCCCGGGTCCACCGGCTCTTCCCCGGCGAGGGTTGGGGCGCCGTCGCCGACCGCATCGGCGACTACCTCGCCACACGACGGGACGACGTCGAGGGCTACTGGCCGCCGCTCGCCGACCACTGGGCGGCGTACGGGCTGGCCGAGACGGTGGCCTTCCCGGAGCGTGATCCGGAACGACCGCTGACCGATGCCGAGCTGGCCCATGCCGAGCGCCAGGCGGCGCTGTTCGGCGCCCAGGTGCGGTGGATCAGCCAGCAGGCCGGTCCGTGGGGGAGTGCCGTGCGCGGCACGTTCACGCCACGCGGTGGTGGCTACGGCGTCGTCGGCGAGGCGCTGACCGGGCTCTGGCGCGTCGCCGAGGCCGACCGGCGGATGGCCGACGAGGGTGGGCCGATCGCCGAGCGGGCGCGCTGCGTCGCTGGGCTGGCGATGGACGAGCAGTGGGTCGGCGACCGGGCAGCAGCGGCACCTCGCCCCGACCGCGTGGATGGCGCCTGGTTCGTCGACGACGTCACCCGGATGGACGACCAGCAGCACGCCCTGTCGGCGCTGCTGCGGACGGTGGCCATCGTCGAGGCAGAACCGTCGACCGATGGCGACGCCGCGCCGTCGGCGTGGCTGTGGCTCGTGGCGCTCATCGCCACGCTGAACCCGCTCTACGCGGCGATCGGTGCGCCGCGCCGCGTGGAGCGGCGTGATCGCCTGACGCTGGGGGCGCTCGGCGGGGCCATCGGAGCGGCGCTCGTGCTGGTCGCCGGGATCATCGCCGAGCCGCTGCTCGATCTGCTCGACGTGTCGGCGGCGGCCGCCCGCCTCGCCGTCGGCATCGTCGCGGGGGTCGCCGCCATCGTCCGCGTGGTCAGCCGTCCGCCGTCGCCGGAGCCCGCGCTGCCAGGATGGCGCGCCGCGATCGTGCCCGTCGGCATCCCCCTCGTCGCTTCGCCGGCCGCCATGCTGCTGGCCATCGGCGCAGCTGCCGATCGCGGGCTCGGTCTGCTCGCCGTTGCACTGGTGATCACGGTCGGTGCCCTCGCCGTCGTCGTGGCGATCCTCCCCGCAGAGGGCGCCGGCCGCACCGTTGCGCTGTGGTCGGCGCGCCTCGTCAGCGCGGTCGCCGCGATGGCCTGCGTGCTGCTCGTCGTCGACGGCGTGTTCGACGTCTGAACCTCGATCAATAGGGTGAAGGCATGGCAACCGCCTTCGCCCTCGATCACATCGTTCTCGTCGTCGCCGATGTGGAACGCTCGCTCGACTGGTACACGCGCCACGCCGGTCTGGCGTCCGTGAACGTCGATGAGTGGCGACAGGGGCGGGCCTTCTTCCCATCGCTGCGGGTCAACGAGGACACGATCATCGACTTCATCCCCGGCGAGGACACGGACAAGCGTGGCCACCTCGACCACGTCTGCTTCGTCGTCAGCGAATCCGACCTGGCCACGGTGACCGCCGACGCGGAGCTCGAGATCGTCGATCAGGGCGAGCGATCCGGGGCCAAGGGCCTCGGCCAATCGGTCTACGTGCGCGATCCCGACGGCCTGCTCGTCGAGTTCCGCTGCTATCCCACCGCGTCAGGCGCGCCGATCTGACGATCAACGTCTCTCGTCAGCGTGCCGGGGGACCCTCGCCGAGCACGCCGCGCACTTCGTCCGCCGACACCGCTTCCGGCGAGAAGTCCGTCAACCACCACGTGGCTCCCGCTGCGGCGTAGGTGGCCGGATCGGTCCCAGGCGGGCAGGCGACGGCGATGTCGAACGGCCGATCCATCGCCGGATCGGCCAGCCTGCGCAGCCCGGTCACGGTGTCGACGACCTCGGCGACCTCGTCAGGGTGTTCGAGGTTGACGGGAAAGAAGCCATCGTGGCGTGCCGCCCGCTCGATCGGCTTGCGCCGTCCGGGGAACCCGGCGACCCACACGGGGATCCTCGGGTGTTGCACCGGGCGGGGCAGGAACTGGATGCCGTCGACCAGGTAGTGCGCGCCGTGGTGGTGCACCGTCTCGCCGGACCATGCGGCGGCGAGGATGGTGAGGTGCTCGTCGAGCATCTCGGCTCGCACGCTGTCGTCCAACTGCTCGCCGGTCCTCGAGAACTCGCCGCCGAAGCGGTCGCCGCCCAGACCGACGCCGAGTGTCAGGCGCCCGCCGCTGAGCCGATCCAGGGTCGCCGTCTCGCGCGCCACCTTGGCCGGACGGCGCCGGGACAGCGGTGAGACCATCGGGCCGAAGCGCAGGCGAGTCGTCGCCGCGGCGATCGCCGCCATCGTGATCCACGGGTCGGCCACCGCGACGACCGGCTCCCGCCATCGCAGGTGATCCCACACGAAGATCCCGTGCCAACCGGCCTCCTCCGCCGCCGCGGCGATGTCGGCCACGACCACCGGATCGGCCAGCTCATCGAAGAGCGGCAGCCACAACGCTGACTTCACGGAACCACGGTACGAGACACTCGAGTTCGCCGTCGAGGACGCACCGTTAGAGGTGCGCGGCGGCGGCGGCGATCACGGCGTCCACGATCGGTCCCCACTCGGAGCCAGGTCGACGCGTGACCGTGACGAAGTCGTTGACGGCGAAGATCGACGCAACGGCGCCGGTCGCGAACACCGCCTCGGCGAACGGCACACCGGCCGCGTCTTCCGGGCTCGTCACGTTGAGCATCTCCGGGAGCGTGGTGTCCAGCGTGAACTTCATCGCGTCCGGGTTCGGTGTTGGCGATGCTGAGGCGGTGGCCACATGTCGAGCGTACGGGCCGCGTTGCGGACCCGGCGAGGATCGCACCCGTGCCGGGTCCGCAAGGGCTGTTCATCGCACGCGGAGGGCCAGGATGAAGGCGACGGCGCCGGCGAGCGATGTCAGCGCCCGCACGTGGTTCCACGTCGTCCACGGTGTGAGGTAGCTGCTCCACGCATCGGCGGCACCCGGGCCGGCCGGGTCGACGAGCGCCAGCGTGTTGTTGCGCGGGATGTGGTAGACGACCGTGAGCACGATGCTGGCGACGTAGAGCGCACTGCCGATGAGCAGGTACGCCGCCCAGGGCTCGTCGAGCTGGCGGATCCCGACGACGGTCAGTGCCACGCACACCAGCGCGGTCCCGATGAAGGCGACGACGAACGGCGCTGGTGCGGCCCTGTTGATCGACTGCATCGCCCGCACGCCTTCCGCCGGAGTCAGATGGTCGAGCGCCCGCATCACCACCGCCGAGAAGGCGAAGTAGAAGCCGGCTGCGAGGCCCGCCCCGGCCGCGGCCAGCAACGTCAGAGCCCGTGCGGAGCCATCGATCATGACACCGCTCCGGCCGTCGAGGAGACGCTCCACACCCCGCTGGCGGCGGTGTCGCGGACGAAGTCGCTGAAGTCTCGGGGCTCCCGGCCCAGCGCCCGCTGGACACCGTCCGTCACGTACGCGTTGTGACCGAGGACGTCGCTGAACAGGTAGGTCAGGAACCCGACGAACTCGGGCGGCACGCCGTGGTCCGCGGCACCGGCCGCGTAGTCGTCCAAGGAGACGGGCACGTAGCGGATGTCCCTGCCGGTCGCCTTGGCGATCTCGCCCACTGCGTCGGCGAACGTCATCAGCCGCGGGCTGGTCAGCTCGTAGGTCTCACCGATGTGCCGGTCGTCGGTCAGCGCCGCCACGGCGACGTCGGCGATGTCGTCGGCGTCGATGAAGGGCTCCAGTTGGTCGGTCGCCGGCAGGACGACCTCGCCGTCGAGGATCGGCCCAGCGAGGAAGTCCTCGCTGAAGTTCTGCATGAACCAGGCGCAACGAACGACCGTCAGGTCGGCACCCGTGTCCTGCACCTCACGCTCGGCCCGCTGGGCCTCTTCCTCGCCCCGGCCGGAGAGCAGCACCAGCCGGCGGGCGTCGTGTTCCAAGGCCAGCTCGGCGAAGGCGCGGACGGCGTCCGGCGCGCCCGGGATCGAAATGTCCGGGAAGAAGGACACGTACGCCGCACGTGCGCCCTGCACGGCCGGCGCCCACGTCGCCTGGTCCTCCCAGTCGAACGGCAGGTCCGCCGAGCGCGACCCGGTCCTCGTCGGGATGCCACGGGCGGTGAGTCGCTCGACGACCCGGCGCCCCGTCTTGCCGGTGCCTCCGAGAACGAGGATCGGCTTCATGTCCTGCGTGTTGTGCGTCATTGTTGCTCCCTGTCGATGTGTGGATGGTCGATGTGTGGATGGACGCTTGGTCGCGGCCTCGTGCACGCTCCGCAGGGCGTTGGCGAAGCCGAGCCAGCCGACGAACCGCTCGTCCGCACCATGGGTGGTGCGGAGCCGTCCGGTGACCGGCTGCCGATCGAGATGCACGTCGAGCTGCACGCTCAACGCACCGTCCTCGTCGTCGTCCGTGTGGTCGTCCATTGCGGCGAACGTACGCAGGGTCGGGTTAACGGGCGTCGGGGAGCTCCCCGAACACCCTCCCTGAACTTCGCGGGACGAGCCCGCGTCAGGGAGGGCGCCGGCTGCCTGTCACGGTCCGGCGCTGAGCGCCCGGGCGAGCCTTCCCCGACCTGTGATGCCGAGTTTGCGGTAGACGTGGCCGAGGTGGGTCTCGACGGTCTTGCGGGTCACAAAGAGCGCCTGCGCGATCTCCGGGTTGCTGTGGCCCTCCGCAGCCAGTTCGGCGACGCGACGCTCGGAGGCGGTGAGCGCACCCGGCCCGCTGCCCTCCGGCCCGCTCGACCTCCCGCCGGCGGCGAGCAGCTCCGTTCGGGCGAGCTCGGCCACAGGGCGGGCATTGGTGCGCTCGGCGAGGTCGAGCGCCTCCTCGAGCACGGTTCGCGCCTCCGCACGACGGTTCGCCCGGCGCAGCGCGGCGCCCAGGTCGGTGAGCGCTCGGGCGAGCTCGAGCCGTGCCGGCGAGCCGGCCAGCACGTCGACTGCCTCCTCGAGGCGGGCCAGCGGGTCGGCGCCGAGGTCCGTCAGGGCCACCGCCCGCAGGGCGACGCCGATGCCGCTGGCCGCGCCCCAGCGGCGCGCCCGCTCGAGGTCGTCGAGCGCCATCCGCTGCGCCTGCTCGTGCTCTCCGATCGCGGCGAGCGCCAGTGCTGCGGGCGAGCGCCAGCCGCGAGGCCAGCGGGTTGGCGATCGTCCACAGCTCGTCGCGGCGACCGAACTCGATCAAGTCGTCGATGCCCTCGCCCATCCTGCCCTGCGCAAGGCGCAACCGGGCCCGTGCCTCCAGCAGATGGTTGCTCGTCGGTCCCGGCGGGACGTCTGCGTCGAACCCGCGGTCGCGCAGCTCGCGCTCGGCGGCATCGGGTTCGCCGCCCTCGACGAGCGCCTCGACGACCAGGCCGAGCGCGAACGGCACCCCGAGTGACACGTTGTGCAACGTCAGCAGCTCGAGTGCTGTCCGCCCGTCGGCTTCGGCCGCCGCCACCGCCCCGCGTCGCAAGGCGATCAGCCCCCGGCGGCCCGTCAGGTAGGCCACCGAGACGATCGCCGCCTGCGCCCGGGCGCTCTCGAGCACCTGCTCCACGTAGGTGTCGGCGGCGTCCAGGGCGCCGGCGGCGATCAGTCCGAGCGACAGGTCGAAGGAGAGACCGAGTCCGACGATGCCCGCCTGCTGGTCGCCCACGAAACGACCGTCGGCGAGTGCGCCTTCGAGATGGGCGGCGGCCTCCTCCGCCGTGTCGCTGGCCCTGGCGCGCGTGCTGGCGAGACTGGCCAGCACCAGGCGCTGCCCCGGGGTCGAGCCGTCGAGCCCCGCGGCGTGGCGCTCCAGCCGCCGCGCCGCCCGAGCGCGGGTTTCGAGCCCGGCTTGCAACGCGTGCGTCCAGATCTCTCCCTCGAGCAGCAGGGACAGCTCCGGATGGTCCGATCCGACGTCGTCGATCGCCGCCTCGATCGCCGTGACGGCGCGTTCGGCGTGCCCCGCGAGGGTCAGCGCGACGGCCAACCGTCGGACGGCGATCGTCAGCTGCTCCGGGTCCCGACTCAGCGCGACCGCTTCGGTGAGGTGGGGCACGCCGCCCGGTGCGCCGAGACGCAGCTCGGCGGAGCCGAGCTCGATCAACAGCTCCGCCCTGACCGAGGGCGGCGGCGGCTCCGCCAGCGCGCGTCCGAGCCAGGCGACGGCGGCGGCGGGTGCTCCGCGCTCGATCGCCTCCCCGGCGACGCGCCGCAGGAGCTCGACCCGCCCAGCATCACCGGTCGGCGCGGCCTGGACGATCTGGGCGGCGATCCGTTCCTCCGTGGCGCCGCATGTCTCCAGGATCCGGGCCCCCCGGGCGTGGGCGACGGCGAGCTCGCGTGGACCGATGTCCGCGCGCACGGCTTCGCGCACGATCGGATGGGCGAACTCGAGGTGTGCCGCGGGCCGGAGGATGTCGAGGGCGACGAGCTGGTCGGCGGCGCCAGCTGCCTCCTCCTCTGCGAGCTCGGCCATCGCGGCTGCCTCGGCGACGCTGGCGCCGTCGCCGATCACCGCGACCGCCCGCACGAGCGCGCCCGCGGTGGCTGGGGCACCGGACAGGCGGAGGAGTACCGCTGCGGTCACCGCGGCGGGTGCGATGCGCTGCACCCGGACGGCTTCGCCGGAGCTGGTCGAGAGCCGCCGGTCCGCTGCCTCGCGCAGCAGTGCCTCGAGGAAGAAGGGGTTGCCACCGGTCGCGTCGCGGCAGGCGGCGGCGAAGTCCGGTTCGACGGTTCCTCCCAAGCAGCGGGCGCACAGCTCTGCGGTCGCCTCGGTGCTCAACGGCGCCGGTCGCAGCACCGTTGCCTCCGGGCTGGCCGCCAGCCGGGTCAGATCGGTCGACCGCTCGCCGCTGCGCGACGTTGCCAGGACGACGAGACGGAGGCCGTCCAGGCGCGGCGCCAAGTAGTTGAGGAATCGGAGGGACTCGGTGTCGGACCACTGGAGGTCGTCGACGGCGAGGACGATCGGCGCTCCGTCGGCGAGGTTGTTGAGCAGCCAGTAGAGGCCGTGCAGCACCGAGAAGGAACGATCCGCCGAGCTGGGACGACAGCTCGACGCCGCTCGGGGCGAACAGCGGCTTCGACAAGGCGGCCGCGCCGTCGAACATGCGGTCACGCTCGGCAACCGTTGCGTTGGCGACCACGGGCTCGAGCAGCTGCCGCGCACACCCGTAGGCGAAGTCGCGCTCCAGCTCCGTGGCGCGGGCGCGGAGGCAGATGAAGCCCATCTCGCTGGCCGATTGGCACGCCGCTCGCAACAGGCTCGTCTTGCCCATCCCCGCCGAGGCCTCGATGATGACGACGCGCCCGCGCGCTTCCTGCGCCTCGGCCAGCGCGCCGGCGAGCGCATCGAGCTCGCGCTCTCGCTCGAGCAGTGTCGCCGCGCCCTCGATCACCACAGCACGTCGGAGTTCCACGAAGAAGCCGGGTCACCCTACCGGCGGATGTCGCCGAACGATGAGTGTCACGATGGTTCCAACCAGCTTCCTCGTCGGGAAGGACAACCCGGCTGCGCGACACGTGGCGCCTCGTCGTCGAGCTGCACAGCGCCGCGACCCGTCACCCGGACGTCGCCAACCTGCTCGCCCGATGGCACTCCGAAGCCGCCGCGCCGGTGATGCGACGCCTCGGCAGTTCGATCGCGTGACTCGCGTCGCTGCGGGTACGGTCTCGAGGGAGATCGGCGGCTGACGAGGGACGTGATGCTGAGGAGACGGGTGGGCGCGGCGGTAGCGGCGGCCCTCGTGGTGACGGCGGCGGCCTGCGCCGACGACTCGAACGACGCGGCGTCGGCGACGACGTCCCCGCCGACGCCGGTCACGGACGGCGGCGCCCCTCGGACGGCGTCGAGCGCCCCGGCGTCGACCGGCGCGGCGCAGCCCGACATCGACGGACCCGTCGACATCGGGGGCGGTCGTTCGCTGTACCTGCACTGCACGGGCCGGGGCGAGCCGACGGTCATCTTGGAGTCCGGCTACCACGACTCGGCGTCCCTCTGGTCGGAGTCCGAGCCGACGCCGCCGGCGGTCGGACCGTCGGTGCAGGAGCGGCTCTCGGAGCATGTGCAGGTGTGCAGCTACGACCGGCCCGGCACGATCGTCCTGTCCGGGACGTCCGCCGAGATCTCCCTGACCGATCGCAGCACGAGCGTGTCGATGCCGCGCCCGGCGAGCGCCGCGGTCGAGGACCTCCACGCCCTCATCACGGCGGCCGAGCTGCCCACGCCGGTCGTGATCGTCGCCCACTCGATGGGCGGGCTGCTCGCCCGGCTCTACACCGAGACCTACCCCGACGACGTGGCCGGCCTCGTGTTCGTCGACGCCTTCCCCGCCGAGATGCGCGACGCCATGGGCGACCAGTGGCCGCACTACGAGGAGGTGCTGGCGCACCCCGGCACACCGCTCGACGACGACCCGGCGTTCGAGGTCTTCGACGTCGACGCCAGCATCGACGAGGTGCTCGCCGCCGGCGCGCTGCCGAACGTCCCGATGGCCGTGATCACCAAGACCGAGCCCTTCCCGCTGCCCGCAACGGAGGCTGCGCTGGGATCGGTGCTCGAGCAGGCGTGGACGCAGACCAGCGCCGACCTCGTCGCCCTCGGTGACGGGACGCCACACATCTTCGCCACCGGCAGCGACCACTACATCCAGGTCCGCCAGCCCGACCTCGTCGCCGACACCGCGTTGCTGGTGATCGAACGCGCGGCCGGCTGACCCGTCCGCCCCCACCCGCTGCTCGGGACCCCGGAACACCTTCAAATGCAACGACCAGCTGAGCCCGCAGGCGGTTGCGGCTAGCCCGCGCCGTGAGCAAACGTAGGCGCTCCGAGGGCGTTCAGCAGATGCGGATCGGTGCCGGATCATGCCCGTGACCTGGGGTTTCGCGAAGTCGCCGTCCCGTCCGTGTCGGGTCGTAACGACCCGTTTCAACCCGTTCGTGGACAATCCGTGGACACTCGAGAGCGCTGCCGACACCGTCGTCTCCCACGAGTGGTCAGAACAGCTCGAGGTCGCCGAGGCACAGGTCCCAGTTGGGCAGCGGCGGCGGACCGTGGTCGCACACGGCCCGCCACGTGAGGATCGGGCCGGCCCCCGGCACGTTCACGAACCCACGGCGAACGTTTGGACTGCCCAGGCGCAAGGCGTGGGTCGCGCCGAACTCGTCGGAGCGTGTCGACCACCAACCCGTCGGCGCGGTCTGGGTCGCCGAGCTGGTCAGCGACCACGAGCTCCAGGCCGGCGCCGCGACGTCGGAGGCGCACGACGATCGCCGCCTCTCGATCGTCGATGACGCGGTAGTGCAGCTCGGCCAGGCCGTACCGCCAGCGGGCGAAGACGTCATCCGACGCCGTCCGCAACGTCCGGTCGGTCGACGACACCGGCGACGGTGGCGGCCAACGACCGCCCGCGTCGAGCCACGACGCGATGTCGGCACCGACGTCGAGTGGCACTGACCAGAGCTCGGCCGGGCCACGGCTCCGGGCGATCGTGACGACGTCGCGCGGACCGCGTGGCCGCGCCGCGACCGGGGGACGACCGACCTCGCGCCAACCCATCTTGAGGTAGCCCGGCCGGCTCTGGGCGTTCGGGGTGTTGAACACGAACGCCACACCCTCGGCTCGGCACGCTTCGAGGGCGTGCGTCGTCAGCGCCGTGAACAGGCCGTGTCCCTGGTGGTCGGGGTGCGTCGCCGTGTCCACGGCCCGCACCGCGTGCAGCGTGGACCCGCCCCGCCGGAACATCCAGCGCATGAACAAGCGGACCGCGACCACTCGACCGTCGCGCTCGACCACCCAGGCGAGCGACCGACCGAACGGATTGCGCTCGTGCTTCCACGCGAACAGCTCGCGGTAGCGAGTGTCGTCGTCCCATCCGAGCGACACGCCGAGCAGGGCGAGGATCTGTTCTCTGTCGTCGGGCGTCGCCGGACGCAGGTCGATCGCGTCGACGTGTCGCCGGATCGGCGCCGGCGATGGCCGAGCCGGGCTGACGCCGACGAGCTGCTCGTAGCGAGTGGTGATGGTCTCGATCGCACGGCGAATGTCGAAGCGCGGCGCAGCCGACCTCGCCGCCGACGCCAGCTCCGCACGCCGGCAGGGATCGGCGAGGACCGACTCGAGCGCGCCGGCGAGGGCGACCGGGTCACGCGGCGGCACGAGCAGCGCGTCGGTGGGCCCGAACTGTTCGGCGATCCCGCCGACCGCTCGTCGCCACGATCGGCAGGCCGAGCGCGGCGGCCTCCATCACCGCGACCGGGAGGCCCTCCCACGCCGATGCGAGCACGAAGACGTCGCACGCCGCCATGACCTCGACGGCGTCCGGCCGGAACCCGGCGAGCACGACGTGGTCGCCGAGCCCCAGCTCGTCTCGGCGGCTCGTGATCTCGCGTTCGAGTGGACCCTGGCCGACGGCGACGAGGCGGAACGCAACGCCGCGATCGACGAGCAGGCGGGCCGCGTCGAGCAGCGTCGGGTAGTCCTTCTGGGCGCGCAGGTTGGCGACCGTGCCGACGACGACGTCGTCGGTACGCAGTCCGAGCGCGGTCCGGACCGTCGCCCGATCGCCACCCGCCTGCGTCGGCGATGCGCTCGACGTCGACGCCGTGCACGAGCACCTCGGCGCGCCCGGCGGCGCGCCGCGCAGGCTGGCCCGCACCTCCTCCGTCACGGCGAACGTCGCCACGTCGGCGCGGCTCGTGAGCCGGTTCGCCCATCGCGTCGCCCACCGAAGCGATCCCCACGTGTTGTGCTCGGTCGTCACGAGCGTGGGACGGCGGTCGCCGGGCACGGTCGTGGCCGCCAGCCGGCCCGCGACGGCGAGCACCGGCGAGTGGCTGTGCACCACGTCGAACCCCCCGTCGGCCACGAGCCGGCGCAGGCGCAGCGGCCAGCGAAGGTCCCGACGCCGCGTCGACAGGCACACCGTCGCGACGCCCGCCGCCTCCAGCTCGCCGGCGAGGTGATCCTTCCAGGGCACGACGTACGCCACCGTCGGTTCGAGGCGATCGCGGTCGCGCGCTCGGGCCATCTCGACGAGGAGACGCTCGGTGCCACCCGGTCCCAGGCCCTTGGTGAGCCACAGCACCCTCGTCGCCATGCGCGGCGACGGTAGCGTCGCCGGCCGTGCGCGTACTCGTGACCGGCGGGGCCGGGTTCATCGGCTCGAGCGTGTGCCGCCGTCTGGTGTCGACCGCCGGCATCGAGCGTGTGGTCGTCCTCGACGACCTGTCCACCGGGTTGGAGGACGAACCTCGCCGGCGCCGGTGGCGTCGAGTTGCAGGTCGGCTCGATCCTCGACGAGGCGGCGTTGCGGTGCGCCGCCGACGGCGCGGCAGCGATCGTCCACCTCGCCGCGCGACCGTCGGTGCCGCGCAGCATCGCCGAGCCGGTCGCCAGCCACCTGGCCAACGCCACCGGGACGATCCAGGTCCTGGAGGCCGCCCGCCGGACCGGGGCGCACGTCGTGGTGGCGTCGTCGAGCAGCGTCTACGGCGCGACGCCGACGCTGCCCAAGCGGGAGGACCTGCCGACCCGGCCGATGTCCCCGTACGCGGCGAGCAAGCTGGCCGCCGAGGCGTACACGAACGCCTACGCCCACAGCTTCGGTCTGCCGACGCTGGCGTTGCGGTTGTTCAACGTCTTCGGCCCGCGTCAACCCGCGGGCCACGCCTACGCAGCCGTCGTGCCGACCTTCGTCGATGCCGCCCTCGCCGGCAGGCCGTTGACGGTCGACGGGGACGGCACGCAGACGAGGGACTTCACGTTCGTCGACACCGTCGCCACGGTGATCGCCGACGCCGTGGTCCGGCGCGTCACGCGACCCCGAGCCGGTGAACCTCGCGTTCGGCACGCGCACCGACCTGCTGACCCTCATCGAGCTCCTCGAGCGGGTGCTCGGCCACCCGCTCGAACGCCAGCACCGTCCGCCGCGGCCGGGCGACGTGCCGCACTCGCAAGCCGACAGCACCCGCCTGCGCGCGCTGTTCCCGGACGTCGTGCCGGTTCCGCTGGAGGAGGGTCTGGCAGCCACGGTCGCGTGGATGCGCGACGTCACGCCAGCGTGATGCCCCGCTGCGCCGCCGCCCAGGCGTAGGCGTCCATCACCCGGCGCACGACGTCGCGCTCGTCGAACTCGCGCTCGGCCTTGGCCCGTGCGGCCGCGCCCATCGCCTGCTCGCCGCTCCGGCGATGCCGCCAGCGCGCTGATCGCCGTGCGCAGCGCAGCGGCGTCGGCCACGGGGACGAGCAGTCCGGTCGTCCCGTCGCTCGACGACCTGGCGGCAGCCGCGGACGTCGGTGGCCACGATCGGCAGACCCGACGCGGCGGCTTCCATCGCCGCCCGCGGCTGGCCCTCGCGGTGGCTGGCGAGCACGAACAGGTCGAAGCCACCGAGCAGCCGGTCGACGTCGTCGCGATGGCCGAGCAGCACCACCCCGGCGGCCGTGGCCCGCTCGAGCACGCTCGCGTCGAGGGCGTCGGGCCGGTCGGCATCCGGGCCGCCGACCACGACGAGGCGGATGCCAGGGCCGAGGTCGGCGACCGCTCGGAACAGCTCGTGGTAGCCCTTCTCGGCGACCAGCCGGCCGACCGTCCCGACGACGATCGTCTCGTCGTCGATGCCCCACGACGCGCGGAGCTCGGCACGCTCGGCTGCGCTGAGCGATGCCGGGACGGAACCGTTGGAGGTCGACGCCGTTGCCGAGGTGGCGCAGCTTGCGCGCGGCGACGAGGTGGCGGCGCCGCAGGAGCTCGACGTCCTCGACGTTCTGGACCAGCTCGACGTCGGACCAGCGCGAGGCGAACGCCTCGAGCGCGTACACGACCGCACGGCGGGCCAGTGGATCGTCCGGCGTCGCGTACAGGCCGTGGACGGTGTTGACGACGATCGGCACGCCGGCGAGGCGACCGACGACCCGCCCGTACAGCCCGGGCTTCGGGTTGTGCGTGTGCAGCACCGTCGGTCGCTCGCGGCGCAGGATCCGCCACAGCTCGCGCGCCGCGCGGAGATCGGACCACGGGTTCCAGCCGCGGGTCGATGCGACGAGCGCGACGTGCCGCACGCCGCGCCGCTCGAGCGTCGTCGACGAACGGCCCGGGCGCGCTGATCCCGATGGCCTCACCGCCGGCGTCGACGACGGCGTCGAGCTGCGCCCCGAGGAGCAGCGCCAGGCTCATGTCGACCGTCGTCAGGTGGGCGACGCGCAGCGGCGCCGCTGCGGCCGGCTCGGCCCCGGGTCCCTGGAACTCGGTCATCGTGACGCCCGGCGCTGGTCGATGCCGTCGCCGCCGCAGGACCATTCCGACGGTGCGGGCGAGGATGCGGGCGTCGAGGGCGAGCGAGCGCGTGGTCGACGTACCAGACGTCGAGGGCCAGCCGTTCGTCCCATCGCCGTCGTGTTGCGCCCGTGCACCTGGGCCCAGCCGGTGATGCCCGGCCGCACCTCCAGCCGGCGGGCCTGCGTGTCGTCGTAGCGGTGGAGGTAGCTCACCGGCAGCGGCCGCGGCCCGACGAGCGCCATCTCGCCGCGCACGACATGGACGAGCGTCGGCAGCTCGTCGAGGCTCGTCGACCGCAGGACCCGGCCGACCCGGGTGAGGCGCTCGGCGTCGTGCTGCGGGCCGGCGTCGTCGGGGCCCGCCGGTCGCATCGTGCGGAACTTGACGAGCTCGAACGGCCGGCCGCCGCGACCGCTCCGCGCCTGACGGAACAGCACCGGCGGGCCGTCGACGATGCGCACGACGGCGGCGATCGCCACCAGCAGGGGGGCCGTGACGACGAGCAGCGTGGCGGCGACGACGAGGTCGATCGCCCGCTTCACCACGACCGAGCCCCGACGGCGAGCCGCGTCGCCAGAACGAGCACGACGAGCGCGGCGACGGTCAACGTGGTCGCCTCGACGATCGTGTCACGGCTCGGAGCGTTGCGGGCGACGACGACGGCGAAACCTGCCTGCAGCGCCACCAGCACCGCCGGTTGGACCGACACCGGCGCCAGCGCCCGTCTCGGACCAGGCAGGTGCGACGTCAACGGGGCGACGACGAGGAGTCCCGGCATGGCGAGCGCGGCGGCGAGGGCTGGCCCGCCGCCGGGCGCACCGCGCACCGCTGCCCAGACCAGCACGACGTCGAGGCCGGCCACGAGCAGCCAGCTGGCCTGCCGCGGCGCGGCGAGCGACGTCAGCACGAGCACGGCGATGACGGCGGCGACCCCGACGACGTGATCGGTCTCGGGCACGCCGAGATAGAGCCCGAGCACGGACGCCGCTGCCCACCCCGTGACGACGGACGCCCCGGCGCCGCGTGCAACGGCGGGAGCGGCGAGCCCGCCCGCTGCCGCCACCGCAGCAGCGCTGCCCGCCGCCCACGAGGGCTCAGGTTCCGTGACGCCCCAGCGGATCGCCGCCCAGCCGGCCGCGCCGCCAGCGGCAGCACGGAGGACGGGCGGCCACGGCCGATCCCTCACCGCCCGCTCCAGCGGTCGACCAAGCGCCTGCACCAGCGCGCGCACCTCGTCGCCCATGGCGCGGTAGTCGCGCATCGGACCGCCGATCGGGTCGGCGATGTCGGACGCGGTGTCGGACCACGACTTCGTCGCTCGCGAGGCGCCCCACCCACTCGGCGAACGGCGCCGGCTGCCCACCCACGATCCTGCGCCTTCCACGCCGCGGCACGCAGGGTCGACCACGCGATCGGCGGCTGACGGGTCGAGCGCGCGCACCTGCGCGGACTGCTCGCTCGTCATCGTCAGGATGAGGTCGGCCGCTCGGAGGTCCTGCGACGAGAGACCAACCTGCTGCGGTGCTCGTCGACGTCGACCCCGAGCTCGCCGGCGACGCGTCGCAGTCGACGGTCGGGTTGCATCGACGGCGGGGCGGCGAGCCCGGCCGACGACGACCTCGGCATCGATGCCCGCTGCGGCCAGGTCGCGACGGAGAAGGGCCTCGACCAGCGGCGAGCGGCAGAGGTTGCCGGTGCACACCACGAGGACGCGCGGGGCGTCGCTCAACGGTGGCCCGGGCGAAGCGGACGCGCCGGGACGCCGACGACCGTCTCGCCGGGAGCGACGTCGCGGACCACCGCCGCGCCGGCGCCCACGATGGCCCACGCGCCGATGCGCCGACCGGGCGCGACGCTGGCGCCGACTGCCGACGAGCGCGCCCTCACCGACGGTGACGTCGCCGGCGATGGCGACCCCCGGGGCGACGTGGGCGAACGGCGCCGATCCGGCAGCCGTGGTCGACGGACGCGTGCGTGTTGACGATGACCCCGCGTTCGAGGTCGGCAGCGGCATTGACGACCGCACCGGGCATCACGAGCACACCGTCGTCGACGTCGTGCGGTGGCCGAGACGACGGCAGCCGGGCTGACTGCACGCACCAACGACCCGCCCGCCGTCGACGCACGACCCTCGGACAGCCGCTGCCGGTCCGCGTTGTCGCCGACGGCGACGAACGCACGCGGGTACCCGTCGGCGACCAGCCTGGCGAGGTCGCCGTCCGTTCCGAGCACAGCCACCCCGACCCGGTCGAGGTCCGCCGCTGCCGAGCCGTCCCGTGTGAGGCACCCGGCGACGTCGTGACCGCACGCGCGCAGGACCTCGATCGACACCAGGGCGTGGCCGCCGCCCCCGATGACGAGCACCCCAGCCTCCACGGCGGCTGACCGTAGTGGTCGCCTACACTCGTGCCGCGGCTGGGGGGTATGTCATCGACGAGTCGACGAGCGTTGGGCGGCCGCAGACGCCGGGCCGCGCTGAGCGTCGCCCTGAAGCGCGTCTTCCCGTTGATCCAGTTCGCCGTCGACGCCGCCGCGTGGGCCGTCGCCGTGCCCCTCACGACGTTCCTGCGCTACGACATGAGGATCCGCCCCGTGAACGAGGCGGGCGTGGTCGCGACCGTTGCCGTTGCAATCGTCTTGCAAGGGCTCGTCGGGCTGGCCCTCGGCCTCTATCGGCGCCGGTACCACTACGGCAGCTTCGACGAGGTTCGCGTGCTCGGCTTCTGCGTCGCCATCGTCGCCGTCGCCACGTTCGTCCTCGCCGAGCTCTTCGGGGGCTCACTGGTCCCCCGGTCGGTGCCGGTGCTGGCGGCGTTCCTGATGCTCGTGCTGGCCGTGGTGTGCCGCTACGTCGCCCGGCTCGTCGAAGATCGCCACCTTCGGCCGCCCGACGACCAGTCCGAGCCGATCGTCGTCTTCGGCGCCGGCGACGCCGGCAACCAGATCACGCGCACGCTGCTGCGCAGCCCGAACAGCCCGTACCGGCCGGTCGCCCTGGTCGACGACGACCCCCGTCTGGCCCGCATGCAGCTCAACGGGCTGCGTGTCCGCGGCACCGGCGCCGACGCCCTCGACGTCGCCACCCGCTACGGCGCCGCGCTCGGTGCTGGTCGCCATCCCCTCGATCACCGGCGAGCAGCTGCGGGTGTTCGCGGCGCCGCTGCTCGAGGCCGGCCTGCAGGTGCTGGTGCTGCCGCCGGTCGCCGAGCTGCTCGGGCACGTGCGACCCGTCGGACATCCGGCCGATCACGGTCGCCGACCTCCTCGGCCGGCACCCGGCCGAGGTCGACACGGCGGCCATCGCCGGCTACGTCACCGGCCGGCGGGTGCTCGTCACCGGGGCGGGCGGCTCGATCGGCGCCGAGCTGTGCCGCCAGCTGCACTCGTTCAGCCCGAGCGCACTCGTGATGCTCGACCGCGACGAGTCCGGTCTCCACGGCACCCAGCTGGAGCTCGAGGGTCGGGCCCTGCTCGACTCACCGTCGCTCGTCCTCGCCGACATCCGCGACCGCGAGCGCATCTTCCAGGTCTTCCAGCAGCACCGCCCGGAGGTCGTGTTCCACGCCGCCGCGCTGAAGCACCTGCCGCTGCTCGAGTTCAACCCCGTCCGAGGCGTGGAAGACCAACGTCGTCGGCACCCATCACGTGCTCGAGGCCGCGCGAGGCGTCAGGGGTCGGCCGGCTCGTCAACGTCAGCAGCGACAAGGCTGCCGACCCGGCGAGCGTGCTCGGCTACGTCAAGCGCATCTGCGAGCGCCTCACCGCCGAGGTCGCCGACCGCACCGGCCTGCCGTACGTGTCGGTCCGCTTCGGCAACGTGCTCGGCTCGAAGGGGTCGATGCTCGGCGTGTTCGAACGGCAGATCCGCGACGGCGGGCCGATCACCGTCACCCATCCCGACGTGAGCCGCTACTTCATGACGTCCGAGGAGGCCATCGCGCTTGACGATCCAGGCCGGTGCCATCGGCCGCCCCGGCGAGGTGCTCGTGCTCGACATGGGCGAGCCGGTGCGCATCGTCGAGGTCGCCACCCGCCTGGCCGAGCAGTCCCCGACGTCGGTGCCGATCGTCTACACCGGGCTGCGGCCGGGCGAGAAGCTGCACGAGGTGCTCCTCGGCGCCGGCGAGGCCGACGTGCGGCCCGCCCACCCGCTGATCAGCCAGGTGCCGGTGCCCCCGCTGCGCTTCGACGACGCCCGCGCCGCCTGCTCGGTCGACGGCCGGCTGGTGCTCTCGGTCGCCTCGCTGGAGATCGCCGCCGAGTGGGGGCTGGACGGGGCCGCGCGAAGGGTCGTCGTCCACCATGATGGTGGTCGATGACGGCGACGACGGCTAGCCGTTCGCGGGCGACGCCAACGAGTCCGCCGCAACCGGATCACCGAGCGCGACTCGATCGTCGTCGCCGTGATCGCCGTCGCCGCGGCCGTCGGCGGGGCCGTTCGCCGGCGCCCACCCGACGGCGTGGCGACCGGCCGACGTCGTGCTGACGGCCTGCTTCGCCGGCTTCGTCGCGTGGGCCGGGGCGTCGAGCCCGTGGTGGGCGCTCGCCGGCGCCGCCGGCTTCGCCACGGTCGCTGCGTCGTCGCTCGGGTGGGCGATCGTCGCCGGCGCCGCGTTCGTCATCGCCGCGGTGATCGGCGGGCGGCGCCTGAGCCTGCCCGGCCGGGCGGGCGCTGTCGGCCGGGCTGACGATCAACGCCCTGTTGCGCTGGGAGCCGTCGTGGCGGTTCGGCCTGTCGGCCCTCGTGACGGGGCTGATCGCCGCCGTCATCGTGGCCACCGGCCTGTCGCGCCGCGGCCGGCTGGCCCGTCGCTCCGTGCGGCGGATCGCCGTCGGCGCTCGGCATCGTCGCCGGCGTCGCCGTCCTCGGCGCGGTCGTCGCCATCGTCCAGGCGTACGGCGACCTGCGCAACGGCGAGCGGGCCCTGCGGCGGGCCGCCGTCGGCGCTGCAACAGGGTGACATCCCCGTCGCCGTCGAGGAGCTCGAGCGCAGCGACGAGCTGCTCGGACGGCGCCGCGGCTGATCTCGACCGACCGTGGGCGCGGCCGGCCCTGGCGGTCCCCGTGCTCGGCCAGCACCTCGCCGCGCTGGTCGACGTCGGCGCACGGCGCCGGCGACCTCGCCGAGCAGGCGACGACGTCCGTGGCGCAGGTCAACGTCGAGTCGCTGCGCGTCGTCAACGGGCGTGATCGACGTCGACGCCATCGAGCTGCTGGAGCGGCCGTTCGGCGACACCAACGCCGCGCTGCAGCGGATGTCGGACGTGCTCGCATCGGCGCGCTCGCCGTGGCTGGTCGTCGCCGGTCGGCGATCGCGTCGACCAGCTCGCCGACGACGTCGACGAGCTGGTCGAGCAGACCGACCGCGCCGTCGCCGCCGTGCAGCTGGCGCCGTCGATGCTCGGCCGCGACGGGCCGCGTACCTACTTCGTCGCCTTCACCACGCCCGCCGAGGCACGCGGGCTCGGCGGGTTCATGGGCACGTGGGCGGAGCTGCGCGCCGACGACGGCCGGCTCGACGGTCGTTCGAACCGGTCAGACCGGCGAGCTGACGGGGGCGATGCGCGCCGCGCCGCCGGTGCTCGACGGCCCGGACGACTACCTCGCCCGCTACGGGCGCTTCGGCGCCGGCGTCGACGGCGAGCCCGTCGCCATCGACTTCTGGTCGAACGTCACCATGTCACCCGACTTCCCGAGCGTCACCGAGGTGTTCGCCCAGCTCTACCCGGCGTCCGGCGGGCGCGAGATCGACGGCGCCATCGCCGTCGACGTCGAGTCCATCGCCCGCTTCCTCGAGCTGACCGGTCCGATCCAGGTCGAGGGACCGGACGGGACGATTCGGCTGACGTCGAGCGACGCCGTGCAGTACCTGCTGCGCGACCAGTACACCGAGATCGCCGACGACGGCGACGCGCGACGCCGTGCTCGAGGCGATCACGACGCAGCTGATCAACGACGTGTTCGACGGCGACCTGCCGGGACCCCGGGCGCTCGCCGCCACCCTCGGCCCGGCGATGGCGCAGGGTCGGGTCGTCGTGTGGTCGCGGCATCCCGCGGACCAGCCGCTGCTCCAGCGACTGGAGATCGACGGGCGACCTTCCAGCGCCCGACGTCGACGGCCTCGCCGTCGTCAGCACCAACGCCGGCGCCAACAAGCTCGATGCCTACCTCCGCCGCAGCATCACCTACGACGCCATCGTCGACGAGGACACCGGGCGAGATCCAGGCCGCCGTGACGATCCGCCTCGCCAACGACGCCCCGACCGACCTTCCCGCCGACGCCGGCGGCAACCCGTTCGGGCTGCCGCCGAGCACCAACCGCCAGTACGTGTCGGTGTACTCGCCGTGGGAGCTCACCGCCGCCGAGCTCGACGGCGAGGCGACCGGGATGGAGCCCGACGCGCGAGCTCGGCTGGAACGTGTTCTCCCGCTACGTCGACATCCCGCCGGGTGGCGAGGTCGAGCTGCGCCTGGGGTTCGCCGGTGAGGTGCCCCGCGATGAGCCGTACGCGCTGACGTTGCGTTCGCAACCACTCACCTACCCGGACGTCGTCCGCATCGACGTGCGCACCGCCGACGGCCGGTCGCTGCTGCAGTCGCACGAGATCCGCTACGGCGTGGACCATCTGAGGCGAGCGAGTGACGAGCGTGGTGCCCCGGTCGATGAGCTAATGTCAACGATTCGTGAACCGGCGATCGCTGTCGCGGGTGCTCGCCCTCGGGGTCGGGCTGCTGGTTCCGTTCGTCCCGGCGGCCGTCACCGACCGCCCAGACGCCGCCTCCGCCCGCCGAGGCCTATCCGCCGGCCGCCATCGTCAACCTGCTCGACCCGTTCGGCTGCGCTCCGTCGAGCATCTCCGGCAACATCGGCGCGGTCCTGCTCGGGTCGACCGTGACACTGCAGTTGCTCCGGGCGGGCAGTGATGTGGTGCTCACGACGGTCACGGCGACGGCCGGCGCCGACGGACACGCCATCTATTCGATCCCGGTCCCACCGAACAGCTTCGGTCGCCGTGGTCATCCGGGCGACCGGCACCAACACGGTCGGCCAGCCGTTCAGCGATCGAGACGTCCGGCACCATCGTCGACCTGCCCGGCGGCGCTGCCCGCCACGGGCAGCTCGGGGATCGGCAACTGGCTGCGTGGCGGCACCGCCGCGGTGCTCGCCGGCGCGGCGCTGGTGGTCGTGGCGATGAGGCGGCGTCGGCATGCGGTGAGCGGGGCCGGCTAGCCTCCAGCACGACGGCTGTTCGCTACGAGCGTGCGCAGTGCGGCGCGCTGGTGCGCATGGATGACAAGAAGATCGAGCGCATCCTCGACGGTGGTGGATGGCGAGTCCACGGTCGCCAGATGGGATCGACCGCCACCGCAAGGCGTCACGGAGCGGCTTCGACTACGTCCACGACTCGTCGACGTCCACAACCGCCCGCGATCCCGACGAACGCGCGAACACCGCCGCGGGCTCCATGAGCCGAGCCGCCACCTATCTCGCCGGCCACTGCATCACCCGCATCGACCGGATCATGACCGACAACCACCGGACCTTCAAACACACCGAAGCGGTCGCCGAGGTGGTCGCCGACTCGGTGCCCGCCACGAGTCGTCAGACCGCCCTCCCCCTCGCAGAACGGCAATTTGAGCGATTCAGCCGCCCCTGCGAGACGAGTGGGGCGTACCGACAGATGTCACCAGCAACGCCGAACGCGCACCGCGCTTGGCACCATGGCTCCGCTACGACAACCACCAACAGCGCCACAGCGTCCTCGCCAGGCTTCCCACCGATCAGCCGACTGTCATCAATCGAAGCCCCACGGCGTCGACCTACTATCCGCGGCAGGGGTCATGGCGCCGGTAGCGCCTCCGTCCTCGGGCTCGGTCGCCGTGGTGGTCGGCCCCGAACTCGTGGACGGCGCCTCCGCTTCGGTCTTCGTGGTGGTGGGCGCCTCGCTCGTGGGCGGAGCCTGCGCTTCGGCCGTCGACGTCTGGTCTCGTCGCTGAACACCAGATCCTCGGGCTCGATCGCCGGCGGTACATCCAGCTCCAAGTCACAGTCCAGGCACACGGCGGTGACCGTCGCGTCGAACAGGTAGATCTCCCCGTCAGGGCACCTGATCGGAATCCTCGCCCGGAACGTAGCCCTGGTGTCGACGCACGGGAAGTAGAACACTTCGTCCAGGCAGCCCTCGGGCTTGCCGATGTCTGGGTACTCGATCAGGCCCGCCACCTCGGCAGGGCCAGCACAAGTCGGGCCGCACTCCAAGCTCAGGCTGTCGACCACGTAGGTGTTGTCGCTGCAGCAGGCAACGCTGACACCGGGCGCGCACGCACAGGTCGGCCCGGTCGCTTGCAGCGTGATGGTGACGACCGGCGAGCACCCGGTGACCGTCTGGGCGTGGGCGGTGCCCGACGACACGACCTGTACGACCGGGGTCGTCCACGCGGCCACACCGGCGGCCACCGCCGCCTTCTTCAAGGCAGCGCGACGGTCGATTGCGCCCGATTGATCGTGAGATCGAGCGGAGTCCGCCTCCCCACCTTCTGTCATGTCGCCCGACATTGCTCGGTCCTCCATCCGATCGCTCGGCGGCCGGGAAACTTTAACGGAGCGGAGCGGCAACAGCGACCGACGCGCTTGGTCGTGAGTCGGCGTCGGCCGACGCTGTCCAGTGATGGAGGATGTGGGGCAACGGCGCGCGTAGCGTCGGAGGGCTCGGCCGGTGGTCTCTCGAATGCCCTGCCGGCTTGAGGTCTGGCTTCTGAACGAACGGGCCGCCGACCGGGTTCTCGTCACGGCGTGGCTCGCAACAGGATCGGCATCACCACCTCATCAGGTCTGCCCGCCGTGGCACACCAACCACGATGAGGAGGAACGTCATGTTCGTGATCGGGATCGACCCGCACCGCGGCTCACACGCGCGCGGTGCTCGATGGCGATGAGCGGGTGCGGGCGGTGCTGCACCTGGCTGCCGACCGCCAGCAGCGACAGCGACTGTTGAGTTGGGCGAACGGAGTTCATGCCGCGGCTGTGGGCCGTCGAGGGCGCCACCGGGACCGGGGCGTTGCTCGCCCAGCAGCTCGTCGCTGCCGGCGAGCAGGTGGTCGACGTGCCACCGAAGCTGGCCGCCCGGGTGCGACTGCTGGACAACACCACAGCGACAAGACCGACAGCCACGACGCCCGCTCGACCGCCATCGTCGCCCTGCGCAACGCTCGGCTGCGACAGGTCGGCCTCGAGGACCACACCGCGGTGCTGCGGCTACTGGCCAAGCGACACCACGATCTGATCGCGGCGCGGACGCGGGCGATGTGCCGACTGCACACCACGGTGTGCTTCCTCATCGAAGGCCACCTGCCGCGGCGGCTACGGGCCGAACGGGCCGCCAGGATCCTGGCTGGCATCCGCCCGACCACGGCGATCGACGTCGAACGCAAGGCGCTGGCCCGTGATCTTCTTGCCGAAGTCCGCCGCCTCGATCGGGAGCTCGCCGAGCACCTCGTCCGCGTCCGAGAAGCCGTTGCGGCGTCAGGCACCACGCTCACCGAGCTGCACGGGGTCGGCCCGATCGTCGCCGCCTACCTCCTCGGCTACAGCGGCGACATCGGCCGGTTCCCAAGCGCCGGGCACTACGCCCGCTACAACGCCACCGCCCCGATCGAAGCCTCCAGCGGCCCGGTGATCCGCCACCGGCTCAACCCGCGCGGCAACCGCCAGCTCAACCACGCCATCCACATGATCGCCGTCACCCAGGTCCGCAACGACACACCCGGACGCGCCTACTACCTGCGCAAGCAGGCCGAGGGCCACACCCGCCAAGAAGCAATGCGGGTCCTCAAGCGACGCATCAGCGACGCCGTCTACCGCCATCTCGTCGTCGACAGCCGCCGCTGACCAGCGGGCCCGGGAGGGCACACGGGAACGTCTCCAATGGCCAGCGTGACCGGCTCTACACCCTGACGGCCGGCTCTTCGGTCAAGCCACTCCCGGACCCACCACCACGCTACGCCCACCACGCAACACGACTCTCCCGTCGCGCCCAGAACACCTGCCCTTCACACCACCAGGATTCGATCGGGTGCTCGACCCGCACCTTCGAACGTTGTATGACACGCCAGCGAGACCGTACCCTTCGCTGGTGAGCTGGCCGCTGCTGCCACCGCCGTGCGTGGTGGCCGATGTCGCCGATGCCACGGTGATCTTCGATCAGTGGTCGGGAGCGATGCTCGACGCCGACGCGGTCGGTGCGTTCGTCGCCCGCCATGGGCACCTGTTCGGCAGGTTCGACGACGCCGTCGTCGCGCTCGCCGACACGTTCGACGAGCAACCGTCGAGAACCCAGGGGGCGGACGAAGCCGGCAACTTCGTGACGGGCGGTCCTCAGGTCTACGGCGAACGTGTCCACGACGGCGGTGGCGACGTCGGCCGGCGTTGTCGCGTGCCGAACATCGCCCCACAGCACCGGGGCGAACCCGGACAGTCGCAGCGGCTCACCTGGCGGACGCATCAGGAGGGCGGCGCCGAGCAAGCGGCGCTGCAGCAGCCCCGGCGACCACGCCAGGGGCTCGTACATATCGAGGGCCCGCCCGCTCAGCGGCGGTCGCGACGAGTCGCCGGTCACCTCTCCAGCGGGCACGTTGCCGAGAGCCTTGAACCGATCGACGAGCAGGTCGAGCAGCTCGGGCTCGGCGTCGGTCTCGAGCAACGGTGCCAGGCGCGCCTGACCGCTGTCAAGATGCTCGCCCCGTCCGGCAAACCCATGCAGTGCGGCATCTTCCCGGGTGCCGCACTGCGGCCACGGTGGCGGACGAACCCGCCGTGGTTGATGGCAAAGCAGGCCACGGCCAGGTCGCCGGCGCAGGGGATGCTGCGCTGCATCCATCTCGTCGGTGACCCGTGGTGGACGGGTGGGGCGACGTCACGACGATCGTGGGCGGCCAGGTGCCTGCGATCGATATCATCGGCGGGTGCCCTCGTCGGTGGAAACAGGAACCCGGTCCATCGCTGAATGCCGCACGGCGGGGCCGTACTCGGTGTTCGGTCGCCACTTCGTCGTCCGGTCGAGCGTCGACGCGCGTGATCGACGCCTTCATCGCAGGATGTGGCGATCTGCGCGCCGACGGCGAACCCGACGACGTCACCACCTACCGCGTCGACCGGACCGGGCCGCGGTGGGACCAGTTCGGGCTTCCGCCTCTGGTGTGACGACGAACTGGTCATCCGATGAGGTGCTCGGGACGCTCCTGCCGACGTTGATCCCGTCGCACTTCGCTCGCCACGTGCCGCCCGCGGCGGCCGGCTCGTTCACCCTCGATGGTGTGGCGTTGGCCGGTGCGGACGGTGCGCTGGTGCTCGTTGCGGACACGGTCGACCCGTCGATGACGCCCAACGACCAGCAACTCGACCTCCACGCCCTGGCCGTGCAGGCCATGCGGCAGCAGGGCTGGGCGCTGACCGCCCTCGACGCGGTGGCAGTCGACGGGTCGGCCGACGGACCGCGCGCGCTGCCCTTCCACCGGCCGTTCGCCGCCCGAGCGCGACACCCGGCTGGCGACGCTGATCGGCTCGGCGGGACTGCACCGACTCGTCCCGGCGTCGTCGATCGGGCCGCTCGGCGGGCCGACCGCGATCCGGGCCTTCGTGGTCGTCGGCGAGGCCGGCGAGCGGTGCCGCGACCCTCGAGCCGGCGTCGCCGTCGACCGTGCTGAAGGCCCTGGCCGCCCAGTTGAGCGGCCCCGTCGACGCTGCATCGGGCGGCGTTCCTCGAGATGGCGGAGTGGGTCGAGACCGTCCCCGGCTGGGTGCTCTCGCTGGGCGACGATCTGGACGCTGCGGCGACGCAACTCGCGGAGTGCGTGTGACGGAGGTCGGCTCGATCGCCTCGCCGCCGCGAGCCGGACATCGAGACGGCTTTCGTCGGCGGCGAGGCCGTGTTGCTCAACGTCGCCAACGGGCAGGTCTACGCGCTCAACCCGTCGGCCTCCGCGGTGTGGCTGCTGCTGTCGACGGGGTGCGGACCGCTGAGGCCCTCGCCCTGGAGTTGAGCGACATCGTGGAGGTTGCCGCCGACGTGCTGTTGCCCGACGTCGAGGCGGCGCTCGCCGACTTCCGTCGGTTGGGTCTGCTGGAGCCCATCGGCGGACGCCGAGCCGGTGGTGCAGCACGCCGATGCCGCTCCTGCCGCCGCCCGACCCTTGAGGAAGCGGCACGTTCCGCCCCGTGTGGGCGGGTCACCGAACCGTGCTCGTGGGCGACCGTGCTGTCCGTGTCGGGTGGGACGGCGAGGCGACGGCCGCAGCCGTCCGCGAGGCGACCGCGGCGTGGCCCGAGACGGCGGCCAGCGCCCGACCTGCCGGTCACGTTCGGCATCCGGGGCGTGGCCGTCGGATTGCTGCGTCGCCGGATGTGGCTCGTCCACTTCGGCACGCCGGTTCGCCATCGCGCCGATGACTTGGCCGGCGCCGCGGGCTTCGTCCACGGGATGCTGCGAGCGTGGCGCGTGGCACGCCCGCCGACGACGAGGTCAGCCTTCCTCTCCGGGCGTACGTCCGCGGCTCCCGTGCCGTGCTGGTCCATGTGCCCGACGACGTCGACCTCGACGAACGGCCGCTGCGCAAGCGCGGGATCGATCAGCTCCCCGTCCTGTCCGTCTCGATCCGGCCGGCCGACGAGGACCGTGGTGCATGACGGCCGGCACTACGAGCTCGCCGGCGCCATCGTGGATGCTCGACTACCTCCCGGAAGGTGCCGCGCTCGATGACGTCCGGCGGCACCTGCTGGCGCTCGGCGAGGGCGCTCGCGCTCGCCTGGGCCTGGGCGCTCGACGAGCTCGGCGATCAGATCGGTGTCGCGGCATCCGCCGACGTCCGCTTCGACGATCCACCGGCTCCTCGGATGACGTTGACGCTGCAACGAGATCGGGTGACGTCGACGGCATCGTCGAGCGGACGATGTCGAGGTATCGACTCGCGGTGTCCACGTCGCTCCCTCGACAGGCACGCGGCTGGTACATCGCTCGGACAGCTGTGCGTATACTTGGCCAGTGGGCGCCGAATGGGAGCGTGAGACATGTGCGAGGCACGGAGCAGTGATCGACGCGACGAGTCTCGTCGTCGCGCAGCGAGGTAGCGGGACATGACGCATCGATGACCAGTCGAGCGACGAGCGCTGGATCCGGCGTCGACCGTCGATCCGCACTGAAGAAGGCGGCGATCGCCGCCGGCGTCGTGGCCTGGACCACGCCCGTGGTCCAGGCGGTCACGGCCCGGCCCGTCCACGCCGCGACCGTCACGGCCTGCGCCCCGGTTCTTACGCTTGCGTACAGCGACGCTGACGGCCATCAAGTGCCGCTGCGGACCGCCAGTGCTCCGCTGTCAGTGCTGCGACGACAACACGTTCTTCATCGCTCGGGGGGCTGATTGCGGTGACTGCGGGCCGAGCGTGCATGCCGGTGCAGCCTGACCATCAGTGGCGTCAGCGTTCTCAACCGTCGACGGGGACAAAGCCAGGGTGTCCGCTTCCGAGCCTTCCGTGCGACTGGCCTGCCTTGGCAGCCCACCGACGGGCCTGGTGACGATCGACGGCCAGATGTCACATGTCCGGACGGCACGAGTCTTCACCAACTTCTCGCAGACGTTCGCAGTCCCGGCTGCATCCGCGTGCCCCGGAGCTGCTCGGCCGCGGCGCCGCCGAAGAGGACTTCCTGCCGGAGTCGCTCGACGTGACCGAGGAGACGATTCCCGGCGGCGAGTCGCCGCCACCCGAGGCGTCGCTCCCACCCGACGCGCCACCGCCGACCGGGCCACCCGACCGACGCCACCGCCAGCGGACGAACCGCCGCCAGACGGCGACCGACAGCGACGGCACCGCGCCGACGCCGTAGGCGGCGAGTCCGGCGCCACCTCAGCGTCGTAGCTTGCTGATCGCCGCGGCGCACGTGGTCGCCGAGTGACCAGCCTCGCGCCTGCTCGATAGGAGCGCTGCGGCACCAGCATCGCCCACGCCAGACGACCGCGGTCCGACCACGTGTCGAGCGCGACGAGCGTGGCCAGCGTGGAGCGGTAGCTGCGCGCGGAGCTCGTGTAGCAGCTCATGTACAACCGGTCGAGCGCGGTCGGCCTGAACGACCGGGCCCACGGCAGCAGTGCCGGTGGCCGGACCGGCCGCAACACCGTCGTCGAGCACGATGACCGCCCGAGCGAGTGCCGCCTCGACCCCCCAGCGCCGCGCGGCCCGCCGAACGGCATCGGCGTCGAAGCTCGGGCGCCCGTTCCAGCTCGAGCAGGTCGCGCAGCGTGAGCAGTCGCGCCGGGACGTCGGCGGCGCCGGCCGTCAGCCCGGCGAAGACGTAGGCGTCGCTCGGCGCGAGCACGCGCAGCGTGCGCTCGCCCAGCGCCAGTGGTCGGCTGGCGGCGATCAGCTCCCCGACGGGGATCCGCACGCCGAACGGGCCCCGGATCAGCGTGCGGTGGAGGTCGACCGCCATGCCGTCGGCGTCCAGCGGCACGTCCTTGGCGAAGCGCTCATCGAAGCCCGGACGGACCTCTGGCAGCTCCCGACGAGCCCCGCCCGAGACCAGCGCATCGATCGCCGCCGTGAACCGTCCCGGCTCGACGAGCACGTCGACGTCGGCGAACGAACGGATCCCGGGATCGCGGTAGACCGTGTTGGCCAGCGCCACGCCCTTCAGGACCACGGCGCGGATGCCGTGATCCGCCAGGCGCTGGTCCACGTCGAGCGCGGCACGTTCGAGTCGCAGGACCTGCTCCATGTCCTGGCGATGTGTGCGCCCGAGCACCGCGCAGCTGGACGTCCGTCAGCGCGACGGCGCCGTCCCGCCACGCCTGGAGCAGCAGGCCCTCCAGCCGCTCACCTCGCACGCGCCCGCGGAACTCGGTGAACGTCTCGTCAGGGATGCGTCACGAGCGGCCGCCTCGCGGTCGAGAACCCGTGGGCGGCGATCCGCCGTACTGCGGCCTCGACGTCACGCTCGACGTCGCCCGACACCGCGCGCTCCATCCCATCGCTCGACGATCGCCCGCGCGGCGTGCGGTGCCCCATCGTGGCGAACGAGGATCGAAGGCACCCGGCCGAGCAGCTCGGCGAGTTGCACCAGCACGGCCGCCGTCAACCGCTGGCGGTTGAACGTCACGGAGCAGAGGCGCCCGAGCGCCGCCAACGGCTCGAGGACCTCGACCGTCGTCGCATCGGACCGGCGAACTCCAGGTGGACGATCAACGCCGCTCGGCCCGTGCTCGGCGAGCGCACCGATCGCGCGCGGAGGAACCGGCCAGCGATGCAGGTCGGCACTCGCCCACGCCGGTCGCAGCTCGGGCCGCCACGTCCGCGCCGGCCCCTCGAGTCCGATCGGCGCGGGCGAGGCCGCGCACGGTTCCGGTCGCGGGATCCAACTCGACCAGCTCGTCGGTGAGGAACGCCAGCCCGCCCGCCACCAGCTCGACGGTCGTCGTGCTCTTGCCGGCGCCGCTGCCGCCGCTGACGAGGATGGCCGAGGCCGTCATCGGTCACGGCCGCCGCGTGGAGCAGGAGCGCGTGCCGCTCGGCCACGATCGCCAGCACCGTGATCCCGGCGATCAGCGTGTTGATCGCGGCGTCCGAGACTGGACACGGTCGACCAGGATGCGATCGTCCTGGGTCACGGTGATCCCGGCGTCCTCCCAGACGTCGAAGCGATGGGCCGGCGCCGACCGCGCCGGAGGATGGGCGGCGAGCAGCGGAGCGATCACCTCGACGAGGTGGCGGCTGTGGCAGCGCACCTCGACCGCCACGCCGAGCGCGTCCACGGACCAGCGCTCGACCGCGGCGTCCGTCGCAGGAGGCAACCTCACCGGTCCGTAGTTCGGAGCGATCGACCCGGGCTCGTCGCTCGCGAGCCCGTCGAGGAGCTCCTCCAGATCCAGCAGATCGCGTCTCGATGTCGTCGACCTCGCCACCGAGCAGCGCGCTCAGCTCGATCGCCGGCGTCGCGGTGGTCGGAGAAGTGATCACGATGGTCGAGGACGAACGCGCCGATGCCGTCGACGCGAGCCAGCACCCCAGAGCCCTGGTCGAGGACCACGGTGGTGCCGAGCACGTCGGGCGACCACGGTGGACGCGGGGAGCACGGGCCAGGTCATCGTTCGACCAGCCCCGCCGACCGCGAGTTCAGCGACGAACGCTTCGACGTCGCGGTCGATGGTGGCGGGGTCGCCGGCGAACTGTCGTCGCAGCTCATCGGCCAGCTCCGCGCACGGTCCTCGGTGTCTCGAGCAGCCGCCAGATGACGTCGCCGGGCGCCGCCAGGAAGATCGGTTCCGCCGCGGCCGCGGCCATCACCACGACCCCTCCTGCGCAGTAGCGCCAGCGGGCCGCCGGGTCCCGGGCGACACGATCGTTCGTCACGCCCAGGCGGCCGCGCCGATGGCCAGCGCCAGGAGCACACCGTTGCGGACGACGTGGTAGGCCCCGAGCGGTCGCGTCGACCGGGAGCCGAAGCACGCGCACGGCGGCCGGCTGCCGTCGAGGAGGCGCCGGACGATCACGACGGTGAAGATCACGAGCAGGCCGACGGCGGCGAGCGCCACCCACGGCTCGAACAACTGGAGCACGAGCAGCACCCCGATCACGATCTCCACCCACGGGACGACCATCGCGACGGATCGGCCGACCCCCATGTCGGCGGCCTGCTTCGGCCAGCCGGGTCCGTCGATCAGCTTGAACACGCCGGCGGCGACGAAGGCGACGCCGACCACGACGGCGGCGACCGTTCCCAGCGCTTCCACCGTCACGTCTCCCGTTTGCCCACCGCCGCGACCCTAACGTGCGCCGGCGTCGGGAGACGGTGGTCAGAGAAGTCCGACGCGGGCGCGACGTCCATCGGCGGCCCACAACCTCAGCGCGAGGGGCGGGATCAACGTGACGATGAGCCTGACGAGGTCGCGCAGACTCCGGCCACGCCGCAGCGCCGACCACGCGTGGCCGCGCGCCCGCGACCACTCCCGACAGCGGGCCGCGTTGACGGCCGCGATCGCGCTGAGCTGCACCGCTCTGGACCGATTCGCAGCGAGATGCTCGGCGTCGCGCACCAGGAGGTGCTCCGCGGCATCGAGTCGTGCTCGGTCGTAGTAGGCGGGTGCCCGGCCGAGCGTGACGCGCGCGGCGGCCTGTTCGGCCTGGACGATGCGGTGCCCTTCGTCGACGCAGTGAGCAGCGGCTCGTTCGCACAGATCGGAGTTCTCGCCACAGCGCAGCGCGGGGTCGTAGCCGCCGACGGCGTCGAAGACGCTGGCGGCGCATCGCGAAGCACGTCGCGAGTGCGGCGACGCCGGTCGCACCCGGCCCGGGCCGGTGGAGCCGTTCACGATCGCGCGCCTCATCGACGAGCCAGGCCGGCCAGCTCGCCAACCCGACGCTCGGGTCCCGGAACGTCTCCACGATCTGGCGGAGCCACCGCGTCGCAGGGCACGTCGCCGCTGTCGACGAACGCCAGGACGTCGCCCGTCGCGGTCGCCGCACCGCGGTTGCGTGCGCCGGACGGACCGCACCACGCACCTCGGACCACACGCACCGTCTGCTGGTACCGGCTCGCGACCTCGATGGTCCCGTCCGTCGAGCCGTCGTCGGACACGACGATCTCGTACGAGCCTCCTCGCGGTACGTCCAGGGTCGTCGAGCGCGTCCAGTGTGGCCCCCAGGCTCGACTCGGCGTCGGCGGCGGGGATGACCACGGTGACCGACCATGCCTGTTCCGCGGTGGTGCGGAGCACGGCAGCTGACCCCGTCATCGGCACCAGGGTAGAGTCCGTGCACGCGTCTCCACCGCGAGTCACGGCGCGCCAGCGCGGCCGCCGCTGCGGCCTCTGACAACATCGGTCCGTGTCGCGCCGGATCATGGTCGATGTCGGGGGCCACCTCGGCGAGACGCTGGCCGAAGTGCGCGACCGCGCTGGGCCTTCGATCGCATCTACGTCTTCGAGCCGGCCGAGGCGTGCCTCGCTGCGCTGCACGCGCTCGCCGACGAACGGGTCGAGATCGTCGGGGCCGGCTGGTGGAACGCCGACGTGGAGATGGACCTCCACGACCCGGGACACATCGGAGCGAGTGTCGTGCAGGAGAAGGCGCGGACCGAAGCGGTGCAGCGCTGTCGCTTCATCGACGCGGCGGCATGGATGCGCTCGACCGTCGAGACCGACGATGTGGTGTGGTTGAAGTTGAACTGCGAGGGTTCCGAGTGCGTCGTGCTCGACCACCTCGTCGCCGAGGGAGAGCTGTCACGGGTTGCTCACCTGCTCGTGCACTTCGACGTGGAGAAGATCCCGGCGCTCGCCTCGCACGCCGCAGACACCCGGCAGCGGCTGGTCGCCTCGGGCGTGGAGTGGATCGAAGCCGATGAGATCCTGTTCGGACGCAGCCATGCGCAGAAGACGGCGAACTGGCTGGCGTGGACCGAGGCGTCGAGGTTCGGGCGGTTCCGATGCCGCCACCTGGCGCGCTGGGAGTTCCGTGGGCGACAGACCCTGTATCCCCTCAAGCAACGGCTCGGCCGAATGACGCCGCGTCGTGACAACGTCGAGGGGCTTCGAGGGCAGATCGACTGATGTGCGGCATCGCCGGGTCTGCCGGACCGGACGCGCCACGGTACGTCGACGAGGTCCGCGCGGCGCTCGACCTGATGCGACATCGGGGCCCCGACGGCATGGGCTGGCACGAGGAGGACGGGATCGTCCTCGGCATGTGCCGCCTCGCCGTCGTCGGGCTGGTGGGCGGCGACCAGCCAGTCTTCGACGAGGCGGGTACTCGAGTTGTCGTCTGCAACGGCGAGATCTACAACCACATCGAGTTGCGCGCCGAGCTCGCGGCCCGGCACGTCATCTCGTCCACGTCCGACGCAGCCGTCATCCCACACCTCCACGAAGACGACCCCGACGGGTTCCTGCGTCGTCTGCGCGGCATGTTCGCGCTGGCGCTCTGGGACAGTCGAGCGAGACGGCTCGTGCTCGCCCGAGACCGGCTGGGCAAGAAGCCTCTCTACTGGACCCGCACGTCGGGCGGTGGCGTGGCGTTCGCGTCGGAGCTCCCGGCGCTGCGCGCGATCGTCGGCCGGCACCACGCGATCGACGAGATCGCCCTGCACCACTACCTGGCATTGGGCATGATCCCGGGTCCACGGACCATCTATCGAAACGTATCGGCGATACCCGTGGCTGCCCGGCTCGACCTCGATCGCGATCGAGGCTCGCCCACCGTGCGCCCGTGGGCTGGCCCTCCCGAACGGTCCGAGCCGGTCTCGGCCACGGGCGAGGCACTCCTCGACGAGATCGATGCCAGGCTCGCCGACGCCGTTCGGCTCCGCCTCCGCAGTGATGTCCCGATCGGCGTCATGTTGAGTGGCGGCATCGACTCCGGGCTGGTCCTTGCGCACGCCGCCCGCGCCGGAGCCCGCGAGCTGAAGGCATTCGTGGTACGTACCGATCGACCCTCGGTACGACGAGTCGGCACTGGCCCGGCGGACCGCGGCGCAGTGGGGGATCGGCGTCCACGAGGTCGCGCTCGGCGACGTCGACGAGTCGACGGTGCCGCGCGGTCGTCGGCGCCTACGGTCAGCCGTTCGGCGACTCCAGTGCGGTTCCATCCTGGCTGCTCGCCCGAGCGATCGCACCGCATCGCAAGGCCGTGCTCAACGGCGACGGCGGCGACGAGATCTTCGCCGGCTACCGCCGGTACGCACTCGTCAGGTGGACGGCGGGTCTGCCACGGGTCGACATGCGCCGCTTCATCCAGGGCAGCGACGACCGGCGGGGCGTGCTCGGCCTCGCCCGGCGCGGCAGCTCGCATCGCCGGCACCCGTGGTGCGGAGGCCTATCAACTGCTGACCACCGATCTGGTCAGCCCTCCAGTCATGCTGAGTGCGTTCCCCCAACTCGCATCGCGTGAGGCCGAGTCAGAGCTTCGCGATCTCCTGCCCGCCGATCCGTTCGCCGGCCGCGGAGAAGCGCTCATGCGCGCCGACCGCCAACTGCTGCTCGCCTGGGACCTGCTCCCCAAGATGGACATCGCGACGATGGCCCATGGCGTCGAGGCGCGCTCACCGTTCCTGGACGCCGAACTGGTGGCGTTCGCGTCGTCGATCCCGGCGTCGCGCATCGTCGGGCGGTGGACCACCAAGCCGCTGCTGCGTGCGCTGGCCCGCCGGCACCTTCCCCCCGACGTCGCCAGGGCGCCGAAGCGTGGCTTCGAGGTGCCGCTCGATCGCTGGCTGGCCGGACCGTTGCGGCCACTCGTCGATGGTCTGTTGCTTGCACCGGATGCGCGGATCGCCCAGTTCGCGGAGGTCGGAGCCATCCGCCACCTCGTGGCGGGAGACCGACGGTCGCGTCGGCCACCGGCCGCGTCTCGTCTGGGCCCTGCTCGTGCTCGAGCTGTTCCTGCAGGAGTCGAGCGGGCCGTCGGCATGCTTCAGCCCCGGTCTACCGACCTGATCGAATTGGGTCGCGCGTCTTTGTTGGGTAAGCGGTCGATCACGTAGTTGTGCTCGCGGACGTGCGGGCGTTGGATCGCTGGCCGACTGTTCGGCAGCTCAAGCGGCAGCGCATCCCCGCCATGCGGATAGACGTCTCGTCTGGTGCGATCATGTTCCCGCAGCGACCGCTTCGTACACGGCGCGCAGCTTTGGTCCGACCACGGCGAAGGCACGTTGGCGCACCGCCGCCTCGATGTGGTCACCAAGACTGCCGGTCGGTAGCGTGACAACGTCGGTGAGGGCCGCGGCCAAGTGCCTCCGGATCACCGGGCGGCACGACGACACCCGTCCCGTCCTCACGTACGGTCGGCCCCATGGCACCAACGTCGGTCACGACGAGCGGCACTCGATAGGAATACGCGTCGGCGAGCACACCGCTCTGCGAGTGGAACTCGGTATACGGCAGCACGACACACGAGGCATCGGAGAACAGCTCCCGCTTCCGCTGCTGGGAGACGAAGCCGAGCTCGACACGGACATTGGCGAGCGTGGAGGCTCGGCCAAGCGTCGACGCCTCGATCAACGAGCTGCCGTGACCTGCGATGACGATTTCGGCCTCGAGTCGCCGTTCGAGCATCACTGCAGCATCGAGGAGCACATCGACGCCCTTGTTGCCGCGCAGCGCGCCGAACAGGAGGATCACCGGTCGGCCACTCGAGCTCGTCGAGTCGGCGCATGTCGGTCGCGTCGATCGGGACGGGCAGCACGTGGATCAGTGCTGGATCCACACCAAAGTCCACGCAGAGCTCGTCGGCAAGAACGTCATGGTGGACGAGCAGGTGGCCGGCGCGCCGGTAGAGCGCCCGCAGGAGCGCCGTCTCCACCGCGCGTGGAAGTTGCCGCTGGTGCGGACGGACATCATGGACGCTGGCCAGAATTGGGCTGACGCGCCGCAGCGAGCGCATCTCCGCCCAGTCCGTCTGGTAGACGAGCATGTGCAGGTGCGCGACGTCGAACCCACGCCGGATCAGGCGGCGGCGGGCCCAGACTACGACGGACGGTCACGACTCGGCCGGCGCCACCGGGCAACGAACCAGTCGGGCACTCAGCACTGTCGGATCGGGGAGGTCGCGGACGACCTCGTACTCCGGCACCGGCGCGAACCGCTCGCCGTGCAGTGAGCCGAGCGCTTGGACGGTGAGACGATCGTCAGGACGGATGGTCTCGAGCGCCAAACGGGCTGGCGACCCGGTGCGGGTGAGGCCAGTACCAGTAGATCCTCACCGGGCGGGGACTCGCACGAAGGTGGCGTCGAAGTCGATCACCTGCGCCCGGTCGTTCGGGCGGCGGCCGACGGGGAAGAGACCGGTGATGCGGAACGAGCGGTCGTACAGGAACGACACCACCTCGTGGAGCGGTGGTGAGCCGTCGTAGAGCGCCGCTCCCGAGACCTCGATCTGCAAGGCGACGCACATCGCCCAAGGAACTCTGCGCGCCCTTGAGGACCTCGAGATCGAAGCCCTGGGCGTCGACCTTCAGCAGCACCCGGTGCGCAGTCGGCACGAGGTCCGCCCAGACGTCGTCGAGCCGGACGACGTCCACACACTCGCTGCCGACAAGGTCGGTCTTCGAGCGGAGAGCTCTGGATGGGGAGTGGCGCGCGCAAGGAGTTGAGTTGGTGTCTGGTCATACAAGCGCAGCTCCATGCGCGACCTCGTGGCGCCTAGCGCCAGCCGGTGAACCGTCCACCGCGGGTCACCGCCGGTGCGGTGCGCGAGCTTCTCGAACGTCGACGACGCCGGCTCGAACGAAATGATGTCGCCCGCGTAGCCGAGCCGGCGAAGGGTGCGTCCGAAGCCGCCCGTGTGGGCGCCAACATCGACAACGCACGAGACGTTGCGGGTGGTGAGCAGGCCGCGCGAGCTCGGCGGGCGCGGTACCATCGAGCGGCCAACGACGCAGGTACAGCCCGAACCGATCCTCGAGCGCCTGTCTCGCCCAGCGTCTGCGAGCCCGGATCACCTTGCGCACGTGAGACGGAGCCAGCTTGGCGCGGTTCATCGGGAGCTCCTCCGGATGTCGGCAACGCGACGCCGAGGCAGCGTAGGGCCTCGCGAAGTTGGCGGCCACGACCAGGTGACGCATTGTGTTGACCGCCGTTACCTGGCATTCGGCGCGCCTGGCCATTGACAGTGCCGCGGACCACAGCGTCCGATCCAGTTCATGGCCGATGTCGACGTCGGAGCGTTCCTGAGCGGTGGCACGACTCGACGTTCAGGTCAGGGTGATGATTGGTTGATCGCGCCGACGCTCATGCCAAGAGGTCGTGCAGGGCGTGCTCCATCGCGTGCGAGATCGACGATCATCCGGGCATCGGCGGTTCGGTCGCACCACAGCGCACGGTGGTGGTTGCCCGACGCGAGGCAGGTGTAGATGTAGTGCGGCGCACAGAGGCCCGGCGTCAGGAACTCGAGAACGTGCGCATCCTCCGCGAAGAGCGTGTTGGTGAGACCGGCACCGTGGGCGCCGACGATGCAGACCGCCTCGGCGAAGAGCCGCGCTTGCGCTGACATGGGCATCAACTCGGCGTGGATGACCTCGAACTCGAAGCTCTGCAGCACCTGTACGACCTCCGGCTCGTTGAAGACCTGTCTCGTGCCCGCACCGGCACGGCTGACGTAGATCCGGCGGCCTCGTCGCAGCGCCCGGCGCGGCTCCGCACAATCCTCTGAGCCATCGCACGACGGCCATCGGGAGGAGGGCGCTGAAGTCATCGAGTTGATACGTGCTCACCCGTGCCGTAGAGCAACGCAGACGCCGTCCCCGTGGGATCGGCTCCACGTCGAACCGATGTCCGGAGGAGGCCAAGTAGATCGAGAGACTCGCTCACGAAGGGCGCACCGCGATCGGGTATCAGCAAGACCGCGCAGCGGACGCGCTGGTGCCGAGGCGAGCGCCATGGCACAGGGCAGCACGTCGACGAGCCAGTGGTAGTAGTTCCTCCCGGCCCACTGATCGCCCAGGAGGGAGATCGCCGGCCGCTCGACTGACCGGACGCGGCGGAAGCGCCGGGCGCGGTGCACCCTGAAGCGTGCCGGCGACATCGGCCCGACGATCGTTTCCCGGACGACGCCGGCCCGCAACTCGAACGCCCCGGTCGACGAGTCGAGCACGGCTCCGCGCAGCGTTCCTGTGATCAGCTCAGCCCGAACGAGGGAATCCAGCGTTGCGAACCGGATCTGCGGGCGAGACGCGAGCAGGCGCTCGACATCCGGACGAGTTCGTGCCAACGCCACCGGATCGATGGGAGCGGCCGGCTCACGGCGGACGTCATCCGCGACGTGACTCATCGCCACGAACCGCGGCGGTACGGTTCTCAACGCCAGCGAACGTCGGCGCACGGCGTGGCGCAGCGGCCCAAGGCGATCGATCACCCGATCACCCTGCTCCGCGGATCCGCGGAGAGTGCTCGGCAGACTCCTTCCGCCTCGCCTGGAGCGCATGTCGTCTCGCCGCGGCGGCGCTCCGCGAGGATCGCGGCGGAGGATCGTCAGCACCGGGCCAGCGAGCTCGGGACGTCCACGAGGAGATCGGCGACAGCTTCCGGCACGTGCTCGGCGGCTTCGAGGCTGCCGGCCTGACCGCACCGGCGGTCGAGTTCGGGCGGGTCGGGATGATCGACGCAGCCGAAGCGCTCCCGCCCATCGTAGGTCGGTCGACCGGCGCTTCGTCGTTGTCGAGGCCGAGGCGCATCGGCACGACTCCATCAGCGTCCGCCCGCACCCACGCACCGGAACCGCAATCGAACTCCAAAGCCCCTGCGACCGGGTCGAAGTGCCATCGGCGGGACGATGGGCGTCACGATACGGTCGGCACGTGCAGATCGGCCAGGCGGCGCAGCGCATGCGGGCATTCACTTCGCGAGGCCGGTCGGCTCTCCTCGGCTGCCTGCGCGAGCGCCCGTCACGGAAACTTGCGCACTGCGGTCCGCAATCGCCTCCATCCGGATCGACCGCGTCGCCTGATGACGCATCCGGTCGATCAACCCGATCAAGCCTCGACCCGCCGCATCAATCGACTCGTCAACACGCTCGGTGAGGGGTCGAACTACCTCGAGATCGGCATCCGTCGAGGTGGGACGTTCGAGAACGTGCTGGCGGCCAGTCGCACGGGCGTCGAGCCCAATCCCGTGTTCGACCCGGAGCACCTGCCCAGCGGGACGAAGATGTTCATCATGACCTCCGACGAGTTCTTCGCGACGTTGGACCCGGGAACGAGGTTCGATGTCGTCTTCGTCGACGGGCTCCATCACTACGAGCAGGCGTATCGCGACACGATCAACGCGTGCGCCACCTCTCGCCACGCGGCCTGCTGCTGCTGGACGACGTGGTGCCGAGTGACGAACTGGTCGGCCCTCCGAGATCTGGACGAGGCCATGCGCCTCCAGCGGGCGGCTGGCGTGGACCGTCCGCTCTGGCACGGAGACGTCTACCGGACCGTCTGTGTCCTCCTCGAGCACCACCCTGACCTGTGCGTCCGGACGATCGTCGGATCCGGCAACCCGCAAGCCCTCATCTGGAACGCCCGCCCTGACGTCGTGCCCACCGCGGTGACAGCGGAGCAGCTCTCCCCGTACGGCACCGTCTCGTACGAAGCGCTGTTCGCCGACGGGGTGCCCGCGGAGTTCGCGCCAGGCGAGGAGGAGGCAGTGCTCGCGGAAGGGCTGGCTTCGGTTGTCGGGCGATAGTCCAGGCGAGCCCAGCGGCGCACGACGTCCGCTTGATCGCCTTCTATCTCCCGCAGTTCCATCCGGAACCGGCCAACGACGGGCACCATGGTCCCGGGTTCACCGAGTGGGTGCACGTCGCGGGCGCCCGGCCGCTCTTCCGAGGCCACCGGCAACCGGTCCTCCCAGGTGAGCTGGGGTTCTACGACCTCCGAGTGCCCGAGGTCCGCGAGGCACAAGCAGCACTCGCGCGGCAGTACGGGATCTCCGCGTTCTGCTGGTGGCACTACTGGTCCCTCGGTCGGCGGCTGCTCGAGCGGCCCTTTCGTGAAGTGCTCGAGTCAGGAGAGCCTGACTTCCCGTTCTGTCTCGGGTGGGCCAACCACGGTTGGGCGACGGATCGGTCCGGTGCCCCCGAGTCGATCGTCGTGGCGCAGGAGTACGGGGGCGACGACGATCACGCCCGTCACTTCGCCGCGCTCGAGCCGGCCTTTCATGATCCCCGCTATGTCCGCGTCGGCGGCGCGCCGCTCTTCTACCTCTTCCGTCCGCGTGAGGTTCCCGACCTCCCTGCCCTCGTCGCGCGGTGGACGACGCTCGCCCACCAGTCAGGGCTGCCGGGGATCCACTTCGTCGGCCAGTGGCGCGGCGAGGCGATCAGGGCGGACGAGACCCCGTGGACGGCGCTCGACGCGCTGGTGGTGCCGCGCATCGTCGCCGCCGGGTACCGGCGGCCGCTTCGGTTGCGCATCGTCGATCGGCTGCGCCACGGCCCGATTCGGCTGCCGCCCGATGCGTACGCCGCGGTCGAAGCCCGAGCTCGTGCCCGGGTGCCCGACGAGCTATCCCTGCGTGCTCTCCAACTGGGACGACACACCCCGTTGGGGACGCCGCGGTTACGTGCTCCTCGATCCCGACGCAGACGATCTCTCCGAGCACGTACGTACGGCGGTGCGACTCGTTGCCGATCGTGCGCCCGACGAGCGGATCGCCTTCGTCAAGAGTTGGAACGAGTGGGCGGAAGGCAACCATCTCGAGCCCGATCGCCGACACGGCCGCCGACGGCTGGAGGCTGTCCTGGCCGGCTTGGGTGAGTCATCCGGTGGATCGACGTGACACCGAGGGCGCTGCGAGACCGGCTCGTCAACCTGGCCCGGCGGGCGACCGTCGACCGCGACGCGAGCGATCGGCCTGCGGGTGGCAGGAGCCCGCCGGCTTCGTGCCGGGGTGACGGTGATCACCGCCACCCACGACACGCTCCCCTATCTGCAGGCCTGTGTCGCTGCGGTGCGGCGCCACTCGCCTGCCGATGTGGAGTTCGTGGTGGTCGACAACGCCTCGAGAGACGGCACCCGCCGCTGGGCCACCGGCGTGCCCGGCGTGCGGTTCGTTCGGCTGCCGATCAACATCTCGCACGGCCCTGCGCTCGATGTCGGCGTCCTCTTGCTGTGTCGGACGGAGAACTTCGTGGCGTTGGACGTGGATGCGTTCCCGATCGATGATCGTTGGCTGCCGCGTCTCTTGTCCGCTCTCGACGCCGGGGCGCAGGCCGCCGGCGCCCGTTCACCGAATGATGCTGATCCGCCGTACGTTCATGCCTGCTGCCTCGCCATGCGGACCCGCAGGTTTGTCGAGCAGCGGCACACGTTTGCGCCCGGACCGACCTGGGATGTCGCGCAACGCATCTCGCAGCGGGAGTGGCCGCACGTCGAACTCATCGAGCCGACGTCGATCCGTGGGCCAGGAGTTCTTGGAACAGTGTTCGGCGACATCGTCTACCACAACTTCTACTCCGCCCGATTCTCCGTGACGTCGCGTGGTCGAATCGACGGGATCGACCGAGGTGCCCCCGAGGAGGTGTGGCGTGAGGCGATGGCGCGCTACTTCCCGGATGGCGTCCCGTGAGGACAGGTCGGCTCGATCGGTCTCCGACAACCTGGAGGGGCCCGATGGATCGAGCCAGCCGAGGCGCCGATGCAGGGTGATTCTCGAGGAACAGCCCCACCGTGAACGCCCGGTCGCCTCGTGGATCACCGACCGGAATCCATCCACAACCACGACCATTTCTCCGGCAGCCGGAGCGGGACGTGGCCGAGGGCGAAACGGGCAGCGGACGCTCAGGCGCCACGATCGTGGGCCTTCTCGATGAACACGATGCCCGGATACACGTGGACGGCATTGGTCGGCAGTCCTTCGACCTCTGGCGGCGGGCCCCAGTGCGGCTTGCGGATGTAGGTGTCGTCGAGCGCCTGCACCTCGTCGACGAGCTGCTTGGTCAGGCCGACGGCACTGTCGTGCGGCGCCGGTACGGCCCGGCGCACTGCTCCCAGTAGCTGGTATGAAGATCCTCGATGACGTAGAGCCCGCCGGGACGAAGGCGTGGGTACAGGTAGCGGAACGCAGCCCACGTGTCAGGTCCGCGGTGCGATCCGTCGTCGATGACGAGATCGGGAGAACGGGTGAGCAGGTCGAGCGCCTTCGCCCAGTCGTCCTCGGAGGCTTGGTCGGCCTGGGCGAACAGGACACGGGGTCCCAGCGCGACGACCTTCGGATAGAGGTCGACGCCGAGGATGGTCGAACGGGGCAGGTAGTCCCGCCAGATCGTCAAGCTGCCGCTCGGCTCCGCCTTGGAGTAGCCGCCAACCCCGATCTCGATCACGGCCATCCGTTGCCAGCGACGTCTCTTGAGGTGTCGCTGGTAATGGTCGGCGTATCCGTGCTGAAACTTGTCGGTGCCGCCGTACAACCGCATGGTGAGAGGCAGCGGCATGACTCGACCGACGCGAAGGGCGCGGGCGGATCTGCGGATGACCCTCTTCAACACGTCGGCGCGACGATAGGCAAACTCCTCACGGACCACCGGCTGACGACAACAGCGTGGATTCGCACGCCAGCATCGTGAACGGGAACCGCACGGAAGGTCACCCATGTCGTCCGAGGCCGGACCCGGTATCCGTGGATGCCGCTCACGACGTCGGCCGCGAGTCTGGCCGGACGTCGGCGCACAGCCGGGCGACGCTCGCCTCGGGCGTCAGGTGCCGTTCGAAGTACGCCCTCGCCCCGGGCTCGAGGTGGCGCCGGCGCACGGGATCGCCTGCGAGGTGCTCGAGGGCTTCCCGGTACGCGTCGACATCGTCCGCAACGCTCCACACCTCTTCGCCGTGGCGGAGCGGTGCCGGCAACCGGTGGTTGATCTCGATCGCCACGATCGCCTTCCCGAGCGCGAGGAACTCACCGAGCTTCCACCCCAAGCACCCGTGGACGGCCGGGCACTGGAAGGACGCGAGCGAGGCTGCGGTCCTGTCCAGATACTCCGGCAGACGATACGTCCTCGCGGCCGTCATCGATTCAAGACCGGCGACGTCGTCGCGCGCACGTGGCGCGAACCCGCCCTCGAATCGTACGTTCGGCAACTGCTTCGCTGCCTCGATGAAGCGTGCTCGCGGGCCGTTCACCTCCTGGTGCTTCCGCCATGGCCAAGCGAGGAAGAACAGGTAGTCGTCGCGACCGGGAATCGGGCGGTATCGCTCGAGGTCGACGCGGTCTCGTCCGATGCCGTGAAGGGAAAGGCGGCCTCTGCGCAGGTTCGATGCACCAGCCTTCGTGCTCGCTGCGACTGCATTGAGCCTTGACGACCAGGGCCGTCGTCGCCACTGCACGCGGACGGGAAAGGACGGACCGAGGGCGCGGACCTTGGGATGATCACAATCGATCGCCAGGTTCACCTTTCCGTAGACGTCGGCCCAGGCGAGCGCACCTTGGTCGATGGTCGTGTGGTCGCCGGCCGCGATGTACACCTTCCAGGCATCCCGCGAGTGCTTCGTCCCGGCACGCTCGACACGGAACGCGAAGGGCTGTGCGTCTTCATAGCTCGGCGGGAATCCCTCGGTCCCGAAACGCATGTTGCGCCACCCGAACGTCCGACGCAGCCCCTCCAGGTAATAGGAGCCGTACAGCAGGTCACTACGAGAGTCCACGACGACCCGTTGATCCGGCGAAGCCGTGAACGCAGACATCAACGGCTCCCACTCGTCTCAGCAACGGCAAGCGCGCCCGGCCGGGGCGCATTCCGGATCGGACGACTTCATCGCCGGCTCGCGACGTGGCGGGCGTGGGCCAGGGTGCAGTACAACTCCTCCATCCTGGTCGCCGCCGCTTCGATCGTGAAGCGCTCCTCGAAGTCGGCGAGGCCACGGCGGCGCAGCGCCTCCAGCCAGTTGATCGTCGCACAATGCACGGACCAGCCCGTCGGCGAGCCTCGCCGGTTCGGCGGCCGGGACCAACAGGGCGTTGTCCCCGTCTCGCAGGATGCCGCGGACACCCGTGACGTCGGTGCAGACGACGGGGCATCGCAGCGCCATCGCCTCGATCGCCGCGCCCGCGGTTCCCTCGTACAGCGACGGGATGGCGAGGACATCGGCCGCGCACAGGAGATCGGGGACGTCATGCTCGGTGCCCCAGCAACGTGGTGATCGCAGCCGCTCTCGGGTGATCGGCGAGCGCCCGCTGCAGCGCCGGAGTTGCGTTGCCGGGCCTCCCTGCGATGAGCACGCGCAGCTGGGGAACTCGATCGAGCATCGCGTCGGCGGCGGCGATGAGGTCGACCTGGCGCTTCTGGTGCTCCTGGCGGCCGACGGCGAGCACGATCCTGGAGGCCTCCGCGACGCCCAAGCGCTCTCGGACGCGCTCACGTCGCGTGGCGCTCCATGTCCCGAGGACTTGACGAGAGCGGCCTCGTTCGACCACCGTGACGCGCTCCCGCGGGACGTGCAATGCCCGGATGTTCGCGTCGGCGACCCCGCGCGAGACGGCGTGGAAGTGATCGACGAGGCGTGCCGTAGCGGCATCGGCTGCCTGCACCGCACGCAGCTTCCACACGGGTACGTCACCGAGCTGGACCCGCGCCGCTTCGTACGGTGTGTTGACGAAGCTCGACACGACGACCGTGCCTGTGCGCCATCCAGCCACCCTGCCCACCATGTCCGAGGAGAACAGCGCGCAGTGCAGGACATCCGGCGCGGCCGCGCGGACGCGACGACGCAGCTCGCGCACGCGGCTGACATAACGCTGACTGCGAAACGGTCGGACGTCGAAACCGTCGGACCTGATCCGCTCCTCGTCACCGAAACCCGAGTCGTACATCGTGGCGACGGCGACCTCGTGGCCCCGCTCACGCAGGATGGGCAGCAACGCCGCCGTCGAGTGCTCGGCTCCGCCCGCGCCAAGGCTGTCGATGACGAAGAGCAGCTTCAATCGCGGTCGCCGAGCTGCCACGCGACCTGCCGAGCGACACCCTCGACGAGGGTCACGTCGGGTTTCCACGCAAGCATCTCCGCGGCGAGCGACACATCACCGCCAGTCCGAGCGACATCGCCGGCTTGAGCTGGTGTCGCGTCCACGGGCACAGGGGCGCCGACGGCGGCTCCGACGATCTCGATCAGCTCGCGCACGCTCGTGCTCCCGCCCCCAGCGACGTTGATGGCGATACCCGGTTCGAGATCGGCGGTCGCCGCGCGCACCGTCGCCTCGACGACGTCGTCGATGAAGGTGAAGTCACGCACCTGCAATCCGCTGCCGAACAACGGGAACGGACGGCCGGTCTTGGCAGCTTCGACGAGCCGGTGAACGGCCATGTCCGGTCGCTGCCGTGGTCCGTACACCGTGAAGTAGCGCAGCGCCACTGCCGGCACACCGAAGTTCGCCGAGTAGGCGCGGCACAACAGCTCCGCCGCCAGCTTCGTGATGCCGTACGGGTTGTACGGCTCCGTCGGGTCGCGCTCGCTCGTCGGGTACCGGTCGGCCCTGCCGTACACCGACGAGCTGGAGGCGAACACGAACCGCTCCACCGGATGATGGCGGACCGCCTCGAGCAGTCGTTGGGTGACGTTGACGTTGAGCTCGTTGTACAGGGCGAAGCCGTCGGCCCAGGACAACCTGATACCTGGCTGTCCGGCCTGGTGGAAGACGACGTCGATGCCGTCCAGCATGGGAGCGAGCTCGGCGGTCCGCAGGTCCGCCTCGACCAGCTCGAACGAGGGGTCGTCGAGCACGCCAGCGATGTTCGACCGCTTGATCGCCTCCTCGTAGTAGGCGGTGAACCGATCGACACCCCGCACGCTCCAGCCGTCGCCCACGAGACGCTCCGCGAGGTTGCTGCCGATGAAGCCAGCAACACCGGTGACGAGTGCCCGGCTCACGAGCTGAGCCCGGACAGCTGGAGGGACTCTCGGTAGAACCGGTCGTTGGCGGCCAACGACGCCACGGTGTCCATCGCCCGGATCTCGCCGTCCTGCAGCACCATGATGCGATCGCACACCTCGAGCGTCGACAGCCGGTGGGCGATGATGATCGACCGTCACTCGCCCTTTCAAGTCGGCGATCGTGCGACGGATGAGCGACTCCGAGCGGACGTCGAGCGCCGACGTCGGCTCGTCCATGACGAGGAGCTGAGGATCACCCGCCAGCGCCCTGGCGATGGAGAGTCGCTGACGCTGCCCACCCGACAGCTGACCGCCGCGGGGGCCGACCTCGGTGGCGAATCCGTTCGGCATCGCTGCGACCTCGTCGACGATGTGCGCTTGGCGGGCCGCCCGCTCGATGCGCTCGCGCGTCGATGCCGTCGCGGAAGAAGGCGATGTTGTCGGCCACCGTGCCGGACACCATGATCGCCTCCTGAGCGACGAACGCCGTGCGGGCGGTCCACGACCGCCGCTCGATCTCCCGGAGGTCGACGCCTCCGACGGCGATTCGGCCGGACGCCGGCTCGCGCAGGCCGAGCAGCAGCTGAACGAGCGTGGACTTGCCGCTTCCCGATGGACCGATCATGCCGACGACCTCGCCCGGTTCGATCCGGAACGAGACGTCGCGCAGGACGTCGTGGCCCTCGTGGTAGGCGAACGTCACCGAGCTCACCTCGATGCACGCCGATCTTGTCGATCACTCGGTCGCCGCCGGGTGCTCGCTCGGCGGAGTACTGCTCCATGGTCTCGTCGAGCATGTCGACGTACGGCACCGAGCCGCTGAGTGCCGCGATCGAGGTCTGCACCTGCTGCCCGTAGCTCAGCGATCGCATCATCACCAACATCACCGCCGCGGCTCCACCCAGCTCACCCGTTCCCAGGAGCGTGGCCAACGCCAGGCCACCGAGGAGTGCTCCGTAGGCCAGGAACGTGTAGATGGGGTTCATCGCTCCCTGGGCGATGAGCGCCCGCCGCCGAGCCCTGGCGTCAGCCGCGACGGCGTCGTGCACTCGATCGGCGAACTGATCGCGGACGCCGAAGGCCTGCATCTCCATGCCCAGCGCGCCGAGTTCCGAGACCGTCGTCGCGAACGACAGCTGGGCGTCGGCCGCCGATCTGGCGCGGGCGCGGATCCGCCGGCGCAGTGGTGAGATCACCACGCCGAGGGCCACCAGGGCGACGACCACGACGAGCGTGGCGATGGGATTGATCGTGAACGAGACGACGATGAGCGCGAGCAGCGTGAGTGCGCTGCTCATCAGCGCGCCGAACGCGGCGACCACGCCGCTCGCCAACCCGGCGAACCCGCCCAGGAGCTCCTGCAGCCGACCGCTCGGCTCACGGTGCTGCACCGCCCACGACGTGTGGAGATAGGCGTCGGCGAGGCGGTGCCGCGCATCGGTCAGGACGTCCACGGCGAGATCCGCCGACACCCGCACCCCGACCAGCCCGAGCGCGAGCCGCAGGCCCAGGAGCAGCGCAGCGATCCCGAGCGCCGCCGCGAGCGACGCCGAGTGGCCGGCGAGCACACCGAAGTCGTCGTCACCGTCGGCGATCGCCAGCGCCGCTCGGGTGATGACGACCAGGAACGCCGCCTCGACGGCGCCGCTGACGAACGACGATGCCGCGAGCAGCAGCACGCGGCCACGGTGCGGGCGCACGAGCTGGCGGATGCGCGCCCAGTCCTGCCGGTGATCGCGCTCGCGGCCTGCCTCGGACGTCGCTCACGGTCGGCAACGGTAACGAGGAGCCACAGGGTGGCCCCGTGACACGGCCGCGAGCACGTCCAACCAGGTGGGCACGACGGCGTTCCAGGAGAGGCGTGCCACGGCGTGTTGCCGGCCGAGCTGTCCCAGATGGGCGGCGTCGTCGAGCGCCGTTCGCACGGCGGTCGCCACGTCGCGAGGGCGTGCGTCGGGATCGACGAGCACACCGCCCGGCCCGACGACGTCGGACACGAACCCGACGTCCGTTGCGACGACCGGCACGCCGCTGAGCGCAGCCTCGATGAGTGATCCGGGCATGCCTTCTGTCGAACTCGTCGAGACGACGACGTCGGAGGCGTGCAGCACACGACGGACGTCGGGCACGACGCCGAGAACGTGGCAGACGCCATTGAAGCGGCGCGCCGCGTCCTCGACATCGGCTCGGCACGGCCCGTCCCCGGCAACGAGGAGCGCGACGTCGGAGAGCTCGGCGGCTGCCTCGACGGCGAGGACGGGCCGCTTCTCGCGGGTCAGTGCGCCGATGAGCGACACGACCCGCTGGTCAGGCTCGACACCGAGGGTTGCCCGGGCATGTTCACGTTGCGCCTCGGTCGCAGGGACGTACTGGGCAGTCGTCGCGAGCGTTGGGCGCGACCGAGATCGAGGTCGGAGCGATCCCGTACAGGCTGTGGATCATCGTGCGCTGCACGGGTCGACAGCGCCACCACGTGGCGGGCGCGGCGGAGCGCGGCTGCCGTTCGCAGGCGGCGCAGCCGCCCTCCCGCCCACGCCGACGGATCACCGATGCTCCGATAGACGAAGGGAGTGCTGCAGCCGGCGAGCGCGAGCGCGCAGGCCGGCAGCGTCTTCGAGCCGTAGGCGACGACGGCGCCCACCGCCTTCGCCCGGTGGCGCAGCGCCAGCAACGTCTCGCGACCGAACGGCGACGGAGCCGAGCACCTCCAGCTCGAGAGGCGACGATGCGTCGCTCGGTGAGAGCGCAACGGCTGTCGTCGACGAGCCCCCGGCGGCTCAACTCGGTCGCCAGCGACATGCCCTCGACCTCGGCGCCCCGGCGGGCGGTCGAACTGACCACCACGAGTACGCCGTCACGTTCGCCGGGCGATGACGCGATCGTCACCGTCGTGCGACGACGCGACCGGGCGCCGGCGCCTTCGCAGGACGTTCACTCGACGGGACCACGACCGGAAGCGCGAGCAGGACGAGGACGAACGGCCACACCTGGACGCGTTGGCGAGCGAGCGCCCCGAGGTTCGAGAACGACGACCAGGCGAAGGCGAAGATCCCGGTGTAGACGAGGCAGAACAGGACGTACGGGCGGCGGAACGCCATCGTCGGCAGGTTGCGCAGGCGCTTCCACGACACGATGCACAAGCGCCAGGACCAGCGTCGTCTCGACCGCGGCGACGACGTTGCCGGCCGAGTCAGCCTCGAGGATCGTCGGGCGGAAGAGCACGGACATCACGGCACCCGGATATTCCAACGGCGTGTTGGGCGTCGGGCGGTCGATCTGCGAGCCACCGCCGTCTGTTCCCGATTCCGCACGATCCAGCAGCTCGCCGACCGCCTCGGTCGTACTCGTCGCCTCCGAGTTCGGCAGGAAGTGGTCGATCGCGCGGCCGAGCACGAACGCCATCGCCGCCATCAGCACGACGATCGTCACGATGCGGCCCACCGGACCGAGGACCGGTGGATGGCTGCGACGCCGGCGGAACACCACGGCGACGGCGAGCGCGGCGAGCACGACGACGGGCACGTGGGGCCGGACCATGTAGCCGAGCCCGACGCCGCGCGGCCAGGCAGATCCACCCCCAGCCCTGCCGCTCGAGGATCCGCGCCGCTCCGTACGCGCAGAGACCCAGCGACAGCATCATCACCGCCTCCTTGCCGATGCTCGACGGCCAGAACACCAGCGACGGGAGGAAGAACACGAGCAGGGCGTAGCGGCGCTGGCTGCCCTCCGGCAGGCCGATGCGGGCGGCGCGGTGGAACAGGAACAGGCCCCAGAACCCGATGAACGAGTAGACGAGGAAGCCGCCGAGCCGGCTCGGGCCGGTCAGCGCGTAGAGCAGCCCGGTGAGGTCGTCGATGAAGCCGGTGCCCTGCCGCAGGGCGAGCAGGTCGGTCAGCGACAGCTCCCCCCGGTGGAACGACTCGGCGATCTCCGTGCCGGACTGGTCGTACAACTTGGCGTCGCCGCTGCCGTACAGCGAGAAGGCGACGTAGTACCGGGCGAACGATGCGGCGAGCTTCACCACCAACGCGACGACGATCAGCGTCGTGAGGGGCTGATCGTCGTGCCGGGTGACGGCGACGATGATGCCGGTACCGATGGCGAGCAGGGCCGGGGCCAGCAGCAGCACCATCCACTCGTCGTACGGCCACGCCCGCACGGCGTGTGTGAGCACCGCGAAGTACACGGCGATCGCCGCCAGGCCCAACCAGGCGACGACGTTCGCCCGGTTGAGCCGGTAGACGGCGCTCGCCGACGTCATCGCGCCGGTCGCGAGCGCTCGCTGGTCGACAGGTCGTCGTCGGCGCGCGGCGGTGGCTGCGCCGTCGGCACGCTCGACGAGCTCGTCGATCTCCTGCCACTCGTCGTCGCTGCGCTCGCCGTCACTCGTCTCGGGCGTGGTCGACGGCTCCGGTGGCGCCGCCGCCGGCTGTTCGCGACCCTTGCCGCGCCGCCCGCCGTAGTAGTCGTAGTACGTCGTCCGCCGCAGGCGCATCGACCCCGTGTCGTTGAGCGCCACGGCGACTTGCTCGGCGCCGCCGAAGCGAGCCAGTTCGCCGGCCCGCTGCGCGGCGGCAGTCGCGGTGCGGCCGATCCGGCCGACGAGCACGACGACCTTCGCCGCGGGGACGAACTCGAGCGCCTCCGTGGTGACGACGAGTGGCGGGGTGTCGATCACGAGCACATCGACGCGGTCGGCGAGCGCGGTCACCAGCCGAACCGTCGCCCGGGTGAGATCGCCCGGCGTCCCGCCGAGCGGGGAGAGGTCGAGCAACTGGACACCCGGCAGCTTCGTCGGGACGAGGAACTCCGACGGGTCGAGCCGGTCGATCCCGTCGAGGGCCGCCGGCAACGGCGGCCGCTCGTCGATGAGGATCTTCGCGGCAAGCGGCCGACGGAAGTCGGCGTTGACGACGACGACGCTGCGTCCCGTCTCGGCGAAGGCGGCCGCCAGGTTCACGGCGATGGTCGTCTTGCCCTCGGCCGGGCTCGGCGAGGTGACGAGGATCGCGCCGACACGATCGTCGTCGGCCAGTGGTTGCCCGCCGGCGGCCATGAACGTGATCGACGTCCGCAGCGAGCGGAACGCCTCCGCCGCGGCGTTGTGCTCTTCGGGTCCGACGACCAGGCGGGCCGCCCGCTGCTTGCGGGTCAGCGTCGGCAGCTCGGCGACGACGGAGGCGCCGAACGCCTCCTCGGCCTTGCGGCGATCGCGGATCTTGGCGTCGAGCCGCTCGGCGAGCAGCGCGACACCGGCGCCGAGAAGCGGCGCCGATGGCGGCGCCGATCGGGACGCGGGTCGATCGCGTGCGCGGCGGTGTGAACCCGCCGGACTGCACCTGCACCGGCTGGGCCCGCTCGAGCGTCGTGAGGTTGAGCGCAGCCGGCGCCCTCCGAGACGAGCGAGCGGTACGACTCGTAGGCCGTCGAGTACTCGCGAACAGCGGCGTCGCGACGGGCCCGGGTGATCGAGTCGGCCTCGGCGAGCGGACTGCCGGGCGGGCGGTCGGCGTTCAGCTCGGCCAGCTGATCGGCGATCTGCTGGTCGAGGTCGCGGATCTCCGCCTCCAGCTGCTGGACGTCCTCCAGGACGTTGGTCTGCCGGGCCTGGTGCAGCTCCTCCTGCCTGACGGTGAGGTAGCGGACGGTCTCGTCGGCGAAGGCGTCGGCGATGCGCACCGCTTCCTCGGCGTCCTCCTGCTCGGTCGTGAAGCGCAGCGTGCCGGTCTCGGCGTCCTCCTCGACGGTGAGCTGGGCGGCCAGCGACGCCGGCGCGCCGTCGTAGCCGAGCTCCTCGGCGACGAGCCGGGGGACCTCACCGGTCGTGGCGAACACGGGGACCTGGGCGAAGGTGACCGTGCCGACCAACGTCTGGGCACCGAACTGCAGCTGCCCCTCCGTCACCAGGAGGGTGTGCGTGGCCGTGTAGGTGCTCTCGACCGGCTCGGGCTCGGGGTCGGTGCCGATGAAGGCGAACGCCGCGCCGATGAACGCGCCGATGGCGATGATCGGCCACCGGCGGATCAGCGCTCGGACGTACTCGATTGGCTCCACCACGCCTCCGTGTGTCGGAGCGAGCAGGTTACTGGTCACGTCCCGGCCGGTCCGAGCACGACCAGCACGGCGAGGCCGCCGCCGAACTCCGCCCAGTTCGGGTCGTCGGCGCTGGCCGGGACGACGTTCTCGGGACGGGCCCTGACGACCTCGTTCACGGTCGCCGCGTCGAGCTCACGGCCGGGGGCGAAGAGCACGCGGGTGGCGTCGACGAGCAGCCGCGGGCGTCCGCCGGCCCCGCCGGCGCGAAGCCGAGCACCGCGCAGCACTGCCGACATGTTCGTGGCGGCGCGGCCCGGGGCGCCGCCGTTGAGGACACGCAAGGCGATGCCGCTGCGCCGCTCCGAGGGGATCAACGTCGTGGTCGGGGCCGCGGGCTCGGCGGACGTCGGCGCTGCGGTAGCGGCCGGCGAAGAGGCCGTTGTCCGTACCGGCGCCGTCGTGCGCGGCGTCGAGGCGACCGGCGGCACCGTGGAGCTCGAGGTGCTCGTGCTCGTGGTCGCCGCTGTGTCGAACACGAACGGGGAGGTGTCCGTCGTGATGATCTCCGGGGCGTCGTCGATGAGGGCGATGCCGACGAGCACGGCCACGCCGACGAGCGCGACGCCGCCGACGATCTCACCGATGTGCATCCGCGGCGAGTGTAGGACTCCCTGCCGTGCTGGCTACCGTGACGCCGTGCTCTCCCGTCGAGCCCCGTCGGTGGTCGTGCTGATCTACCACCGCGTCGGCCGGCGGACGCCGTCGCCGGTCGACCTGCCGGTGGCCACGTTCGAGCGCCATCTGGATCAGCTCGCCGGGCGCGTGATCGATCTCGACTCGGCGTCGAAGCTGCTGACCTCACCCGCCGACGGAGTCGCCGGCCCTCCGAAGGTCGTGCTCACGTTCGACGACGGGACCGCCGACTGGCCCGATGTGGTGCTGCCCGCCCTCGTCGAGCGGGACCTGCCGGCAACCTTCTACGTGTCCACCGACTTCGTCGAGCGGGGAGCGTCGCTCCCCGACGACGGCCAGCCGGTCAGCTGGTCCGGCCTGGCGGAGATGGCGGCGAGCGGGCTCGCCACGATCGGGTCGCACACCCACACCCATCGGGTGCTCGCCCGTGCTTCTGCAGCCGACGCCGATGAGGAGGTCACCCGCTCGGTCGAGTTGATCGAACAGCGCCTGGCGCACGCCTGCCGCCACTTCGCCTATCCGAAAGCCATTCCGCCGTCTCCTGCCGCCGAGGTGGTCGTGCGCCGCCGCTTCGCCACGGCCGCCCTCGCCGGCAACACCCCCAACGTCACCGGCGCGACCGACCTCCATCGCCTCGGGCGCCACGCCCTCACCGTCGCCGACGACGATGCGTCGTTCACCCGCAAGGCGGCGGGCGGCATGCGCCTCGAGGGATGGCTCCGCGCTCAGCGCGACGCGACCGTGGCACGCACCAGAGCGGCGATGGCGTCGACCTGATCGTCCGTCAGCACGGAGCCGCTCGGCAGGCACAGACCGTGCCGGAACAGGTCGTCGCTCACGCCGTTCGTGTACGCCCTTCGGTCGCGGAACACTGGCTGGAGGTGCATCGGCTTCCACAGCGGCCGGCTCTCGATGTCCGATGCCGCCAGCCGGGCGATGACCTCGTCGCGCGTGTGCTCGTCGTCGACCACGATGCACGTCAGCCATCCGTTCCAGCGCCCCCAGGACGCGAGCGGCATCAGCGCCACCCCGGGCACGTCTCCGAGTTGCTCCCGGTAGCGGTCGTGGATGGCCAGCCGCCGGTCGATCATCTCCGGCAGCCGAGCAAGCTGAGCCCGGCCGATGGCCGCGAGCAGGTTGCTGAGGCGGTAGTTGAACCCCACCTCGACGTGCTCGAAGTGGACGGCCGGCTCCCTGGCCTGCGTCGCCAGGTGGCGCACGCGGTCGGCGACAGCGACGTCGGGGGTGACGAGCACTCCCCCGCCACTCGTCGTGGCGACCTTGTTGCCGTTGAACGAGAACACGCCGATGTCGCCGAGGGTCCCGGCCGCGCGGTCCCCGTGGCTGGCTCCGAGCGCCTCGGCGGCGTCCTCCACCAGCGTGATGCCGTGATCGCGACACAGCGCGACGATCGCGTCGTAGTCGGCGCACTGGCCGTAGAGGTCGACGACGACGGCGGCCGCCGGCAGACGACCGCGCCTGCGGGCAGTCGGCCAGCGCCTCGGCCAGCAACGCAGGGTCCATGTTCCAGCTCGACCGCTCGCTGTCGACGAACACCGGGTTGGCGCCACAGTGAACGACGGCGTTGGCGCTGGCCGCGAACGTGAGGCTCGACACCAGCACGTCGTCGCCGGGCTGCACGCCGCTCACCAACAGAGCGAGTTGCAGTGCGGCGGTGCCACTCGACAGCGCGACCGCACCGGGCCAACCCGTGAGCGCTGCAATGTCGCGCTCGAACCCGTCGAGCGCCGGTCCGGCGGGAGCCACCCAACCGCTCTCGAGCGCGCAGAGGAGGTACTCGCGCTCGAGCGGTCCGACGTCCGGAGAGCTCAGATGGATGCGCGGCATCAGAACAGCTCGACCTGCTCGCCGCGGCATGCGGTTGCGGGCATCGAAGACGTAGTCGGCGTGCCGGGTGACGAGGTCGTAGTCGACATCGTCGTGGTCCGTCACCAGCACGACGGCGTCGCAGCGACCGAGGAGCTCGGCGGTCAATGGCACCCGAGTCGCGATCTCGTCGAGCTCGTGCGGGCCGACGTGCGTGTCGTGGACCACCACCTCGGCACCGAGCTCGACGAGTCCACGCACGATCGGGGCAGCCGGCGTCTCACGAGCGTCGTTGGTGTTCTTCTTGTAGGCGATGCCGAGCACCAGGATGCGAGCGCGTTTGACGGCCTTGCCCCGATCGTTCAGCCCGAGCTGGACGCGCCGCACGACGTAGGCCGGCATGCTCTGGTTGATGTCGTTGGCGGTGACGACGAACCGGGAGGTCACCCCGAGCTGGCGCTCGATGCGCCACGACAGGTACGACGGGTCGATCGGGAGGCAATGTCCGCCGACGCCCGGACCGGGGCGGAACGGCGTGAAGCCGAACGGCTTCGTCGCGGCGGCGTCGATCGACTCCCAGATGTTGATGCCAAGCGCGTGGGCATGGATGGCCAGCTCGTTGACGAGGGCGATGTTCACGTGGCGGAACGTGTTCTCGAGCAGCTTGGTCAGCTCCGCCACCCTCGTCGAGCTGACGGGAACGGTCCGCTCGACGAGCCGCCCGTAGAACGCTTCGACTGCGGCAAGGCACGCCGGCGTCAGGCCGGCGACGACCTTCGGGATGCGAACCAGCGACCACTCGCTGTTCCCAGGATCGATGCGCTCTGGCGAGTAACCGACGTGGAAGTCGACGCCGGCCTTCAAGCCGGATGCCGCTTCGAGCGCTGGCGCGAGCAGCTCGTCGGTCGTGCCCGGGTAAGTGGTCGACTCCAGCACGACCAGGCACCCGGGCCGAACGCGTGGGCCGATCTGTTCGGCCGCGTTCCTGATCGGCGCCAGATCGGGCACCCCGTCGGCGAGCGGCGTCGGGACCGTGATGACGGCGACATCGAACTCGCCGAGGTCGACGGCGTCGGCGGTCGGGTGATAGCGACCCGAGGCCACGGCTCGTTCGACCTCGATGTCGGCGACATCGCTCACGTGCGACCGGCCGCCGCGCAGCTGCTCCACCTTGCCTGCGTCGATGTCGTAGGCCGTGGCGATGTCGCCGACCTCAACGGCTCGCAACGCAAGCGGCAGCCCCACGTAGCCCTGGCCGATGACGAGCACTCGGAGGGGGACTGTGGCGGCTTCGGCGATCGACGCGGCCATCGAGTCACGCTATTCGGTGACGGATGTCCGGCGTGGCACTCCGCGGCGCACGCCCCGTCCTGTAGAGGCTCCGCGAATCTCGGTAGAAGTCTTCGCCCTCGCGCAGGCACGTACCCGTCCTCACGCCGAGCATGAGGACGACCCGTGTGACCAAGTCACACCCCCGGTCTGCTCTGCCGGCCTCGTTGCCGGGTTCGGCAGAAAGATCGGGAAACATCTGCCTATCCGTTTCACGAAATTTCAGGACCCGTGGTGTCCCCTCTGCAGCCCGAGCTCGGGGCCGGCGAGGTGGAGGTTGATGCCGGCGCCGCTGGCCCAGGTAGTCATGGCGTTGGCGAGGAGTCGCGGGTTGACAACTGTTGATAGCGTCGGCAGGATGGCGTCGTGAGCCGGAACACGATGAGCTTCGCCCTGCCGGAGTCGTTGCGTGACTACATCGACGCCCGTGTCCGCTCGGGCGAGTACGGCAACACGAGCGAGTACCTGCGCGATCTGATCCGACGCGACCAGCAGGAACAGGCGGCGCGACGACTGCGGGAGCTGATCACCGAAGGGCTCGAGTCAGGCCCGGCGGCGCCGCTCACGAAGCGCAGGATCGCCGAGCTGCGCGAGCAGGCGCTGCACGCTGAGTCGTGACGCCGGCCTGGCTGCGTCCGTCGGCGGAAGCCGACTTGGTCGAGCGGTCCCGCTACTACGCAGTTCATGCCGGCGAGGATGTTGCCGGCCGGTTCTTCGACTCGTCGATCTCCGCTCTCCGAGCCATTGAGCGGATGCCGGGCACCGGCTCGCCACGTGTCGGTGAACTGTGCGGGATCCCGGGGCTTCGAGTCCGCAGGATCGAAGGGTTCCCCTGCGGATGGTTCTACTTCGTTCGGGCAGAGCACCTCGACGTCGTGAGACTCCTCGCTGACGCCCAGGACCTCAGCGCCGTCCTTGACGAATTCAGCGGCGAGTAGCACCAGGGCAAGCCGGCGGTACGCGGCGCGGCGCGAGCGAAGCCAACTGGCTGCCCGCCCCCGACGGACCCTTCAACCTCACCATGCATCTCTACAGCCCCGACACGTCGGCGTGTACTTTCGCTGAACGCCCCCGCCGTCGAACGCGCCAGCACATAGCTGCCGAGCCCGCCGGCCCGCCCGCGAGAGTGCCCGGTCGCACGCGTCCGACGTACCCAGCCGATCCCGTCCGCGGCCGGCGAGAAGCGCCGATCCTGGCGCACGCTCAACCTCGCTGCGCCCGTGGCTCACACGTCCTCAACGCACTCATGGTCGCCTCAGCTCCGCAGCGTCACCACGCGAGGATCCGGCGTGAGACGAGGACACGCCTCACCGTGCTCCTCGCCGGCGCTAGCGACGGTGCGCGGCGATGATGACGACGGCGATCATCTCGGCCGGCTCGTCTGAAGGATGGAGCCACCGTGGCCTCGTTCATCGTCGGCACGAACTGACCAGGTCTGGTGGCACAGCGTCCTCTCGGTGGAGAAGGATGGGATGACGGTCCGGACGGTCTGCCGCGGTTCGCCGTCTACCACGTCCGAGGAGACACCTGCAGCGTCCGATGGACAAGTCCCGAGGATGACCAACACATCAGCGTCGAGGCGGTCGGCCCGGTCGCCTCGTGAGCCGTCGCGCCTCGCCACCGTCGCCACTGGATGAGCTCGTGACCGAGGGACGGCTCGGTCCCGAGGGTGCGCAAGCTCCTCTATCGGCTGGTCCGGACCGTCGCGCTCGCCCACGGCTACCCGCCACCCGACCACCGTCGGGCCTGGGACGCCGAGGCGATCGCCGAGGTCGCCCACGACTTCGTCACCGACGAGCGCACGCCGCGACGCCTGACCCACCTCGCCGTCCACGCTGTCGACGACGACTCGTTCGAGCGGATCCTTCGTCGGATGGTGCTGAACTTCTTCAGGGACGGCGGCCGTCGCACGGAGATCGGGCGGCTCATGCTGCGACTCAGAGACGTCCTCGGCCGCCGCGACGAGTTCGTCGGTGAAGCTGGGGATCGTTGGCGTCTGGCTGCGCAGCCGTCGCGACCGTCGAGCGTCGCGCCGCGCGAGCTGGTCGAGGCGGCGTCGGCCGAGGCGAACGTCGACGTCCCTCGATGGTCGCCGCAGACCAGGCGCCGGCCTCCGGTCGCCGATGCGCCGAGCTTGGAGCGCCTGTGCCAGCGGGTCCTCGAGGCAGCCCGGGGGTCGGTGCCGCTCGATCAGCTGGCCCAGTCGATCGCCCCGCGACTGGGGCTGGCGGCGACACCGATGGCCCAACCCGTCGATGATCGCGACCCGCTGGAGATGCTCGCCGCTCCGCACCGTGCCGATGCCAGCCTCGACAGCATCCGGGCTGGGGAGATCTTCGCCATGCTGACCGAGCGGGAGCGCATCCTGCTGGCGGCGGCCGGAACGCCGGTCCGCGAGCTGCGGTCGGTGATCGGCGTCGGCCCGAGTCAGGCCGCGGAGCTCCAAGCGCGCCTCAGAGCGGTACTCGCGCTCGAGCTGCGGGACGACGAGAGCTACGAGGCAGTGGTGTTCCACCTCGTCGACCAAGCCAAGGCGTGGGCCGGGGCACGGCCCGTCGGACGACCGGACACGATGCACCGTCTGATGAGGACGACATGAACGAAGGGCGCGAGTACCTGGACGAGCCGACCGAGTCGGTGGTCGCCGGTCTCGTCGAGGCCGCCGCTGGCGCCCGCGTCCCGGACGCCGCCTTGGTCGCGGTTCGAGGCGCCGATCGACCCGAGTCGGGGCCCAGGGTGGGCGAGCTCTGGCGGGCCAGTCCGCCAGGCGGCGGTCCGGTCACCGTCGTCTGGGTCCGGTCAGTGCGCTCGACCGAGGTCGTCGTCGTGCCGGTCTCCTTCGATGTCGAGCTGGCCGACGACGCGACCCTGATCGTCCCCGGCGAAGCCTCACCCCTTGGCCTGCCGCTGGCGATCCATGCCGGCCTGGAGGCGACCGTCGATCGCGAGACGCTGCGCGATCGGTTGGCCCCTCTCGACATCTCGACGCTGGCAGTGATGTCCGGGCCGGCCATCGTGTCACCGCTCGACGAGCGGATCGAGTACCGCGAGGGCCTCGCTGACTGCCTGGCCGAGCTGGCGCCCGACCCGGGCAACCGCGAGCCCGCCGCGTCCGAGGGCTGACGCTCGGCCCGAGGAGTGGTGGCCGGCAGACACCGGCTCCCAGGAGGCCGAGCTCCTCATCGCGATCCACCAGGCGCTGGCCGCGTCCCACGCCAGCGCGCGCGTCACGCCCCGACCGCCGACCGCCGCCGTGCCCTCGCAGGTGCGGGCCGTCGCTCACGTCTCGGAGCTCGATGCGTTCGTACTCGTGGCGCTGGTCGACCGCCCTCGGGAGGAACGGGCGTTGCTCGACGCGGCTCGCCACCTCCTCGACGGCGACCCGTTGCTCAACGCCGTCTGTCTCGTCGATACCGCTGCCCCCTTCGCCTCGGTCGTCATCGACCGACGGGATGTGGTCGCGGCGATCGAAACCCCTTCCGGGCGAGCTCCGACCGCCCCGCCAGAGCCGTGCACGCAGCCCGATCGGCGACGCGCTCGTCAAGTTCCTCGACAACGCGATCACGCCGTTCGGGCGCCTGGCCAGCACGGTCGTCGACGCTCGAGGCGATCGATCCCCGCGGGCTGGCGGTCGACGTGTCGGCCGAGGCGGTCCGCGCCGTCGCGGCGTCCGCACGCGGCTACAAGGTGGAAGGGAAGCGGCCCGGCTACGAGCGGGTGACGAGGCACCAGGCGTCGATCACCCGGCTCGTCGAGGAAGCGCTCAACCGCGGCGACGTCGACGTCGCATCGATGCTGGAGGACGACGCGTGATCCGGCGACTGAGGTTGGTGAACTGGCGGGCCTACGAGCACCTGGAGCTCGAGTTCCGACCGGGAGCGACCTTCGTCGTGGCACCGAACGGCGTCGGGAAGTCGTCGATCGTCGAGGGCGCGCGGTTCGCGCTCTTCGGCGCCGTCCCGCCCGCCAAGGACGGCGCGGCCCGGGTCACGCAAGCAGGTGAGACGTCGGCGTCGGTCGAGGTCGAGCTGCCGAGCGGTCGCGTCCTGAACGTCACGCGCCCGTATGGGTCGAAGCGACGCGCCGCCGCGACGGCCGCCGTCGAGGTCGATGGCGAGGCCATCCGGCCGGACGGGCTGGAGGCGCTGCTGGTCGAGGAGTACGGCGCCGAGCCCACCTTCCTGGCTCGCCTGGCGATGCTGCACAGCAACACCGTGTTCACCGAGACCCGAGGCCTCGACCTGCGGGAGCACCTGAGCCGCGTGTTCGGCGTCGACGGCTTGGTCGCCGCCCTCGACCAGACCAAGGTGCTCGCCCAAGCGGCCAGGAAGACCGCCGACGCTGCCCGGAAGCTCACCGACGGTGCCCGACGAGGAGCTGGCCGCTCTCGCCGAGGTCGAGACGCGGGCCACTGAGCTGACCCAGCTCGCCGAGCGCGAACGGGTCGAAGCCGAACAGGGGCTTGCCATCGCCCGCACCGCGGCCGAGGCTCGCCAGCGGTACGACCGATGGAAGGCGGCGTCCGACCACTACTCGACGGTGGTCACCGAACTGGCCGCGGAAGCGGCATCGCTGGTCGGCCGCGACGTCTCGCCGGACAACATCGGGCCCGAGCTCGAAGCGGCCGAGACGGCGACGGTCGAAACGCTGGACGACGTCCGGCAGCGGCGAGCCGCGCTCGCGGGGCGGGCCCAAGCCCTCCGGGTCGGGCTGGACGACCTCGAGCACGCCGAGGGGGTGTGCCCCGTGTGCCGGCGGCCGCTGGAGGCGGCCGACGTCGCCGTCGCGAGAGCCGGTCACCAAGGCGAGCTCGCCGCGCTCGACTCCGAGTTGAGCTCGCTGGACGAAGCCGAGCCGGCCCGCCTGCTCGCGGCGATCCGGTCGCTCAGGAGCCGTCTCGCCAACGAACCGGTGCCGGGCGACGCTCCGACCGAGCCCGACCCGGACCTCGCGGAGCTCTCCGAGTCCGAGGCGATCGAGCGCTTCGATGCGACCGTCGCAACCTTGGCCGAACGGCGCGCCATCCTCGCCGAGGCACGCCGCCGGCGGGAGGCGGGTGAGGCGGCGAGGGTCGAGCTCGAGGCGGTGACCACCGCCTTCGAGCGGTCGGCGACGCTGGAAGCAGCGACGTCGGCGCTGGAAGCTGCCCGCCGACGGATCCTGGACGAGAACGTCGCTCCGCTCGAGGAACTGCTCGCCGAGAACTGGAGCAACCTGTTCGTCGACCGCCCCGGGGTCGGGCTCCAGGGCGACGGAACCATCAGCCGCCGCATCGGCGCCGAAGAGCTCGCCTACGAGCACTTCAGCGACGGCGAGAAGATGGTCACCCAGCTGATCCTGCGCGTCCTCGTGCTGCGGGCAACCACCCGGCTCGGGTTCTTCTGGGTCGACGAGCCCCTCGAGCACCTCGATCCCGACGCCCGCCGTGCCCTCGCCGTGCTGCTGGCACAGGCGCCCGCGGATCCGTCGTTCCGGCAGGTCGTCGTCACCACGTACGAGGAGCCGCTCATTCGCCGGCTACGTACGTCGATTCCCGACACACATCTCGTGTACGTCCGCCCGGGTGCGCCGGATCTCACCCCGACCGGTGCGTGAACCGGACGCGGACGCGCGGTTCGGCGTCCACGTTCGGCATGACCAATCATCCCCACTTGGCAATCGAGGCCGAGGGACTCGTCAAGCGGTTCGGGCCGACGACGGCAGTCGACGGCATCGATCTGCACCGTGCCCGTGTGCGCGGTGTACGGCGGCGCCTCGGTCGAAACTTGCAAGGAATGAGGCCGCCGCGATCTGCGAACTCGCCGACTCCCTGCGGCGAGTGCTCGACGCGCCCTCGGCCGCCGGCGCTGGGAAGGTGGGTCTGATGACGACAATCGAGCCTCACGAAGTCGAGCGAGAGGCCGCGTCGACCCGGCGCCGTACGACGACGGCGCCTTCTCCGCGATGATGGAGCGCCACCGGCGGTCGTTGCGGGGACACTGCTACCGGATCCTCCGGTCGCCCGACCAGGCGGACGACGCTGTGCAGCAGACCCTGCTCCATGCGTGGCGGGCGCGGGAAAGCTTCGCCGGCCGCGTGGAGCTCGGCTCGTGGCTTTACCAGATCGCCACCAACGTCTGCTTCGACGAGCTCGAGCGGCGAAAACGGCGAGCCCGACCGCACCGGATCCGGGAGCGCCTCGTCCCGGTCGAGGGGTGCGCGGACGGCGAGCCGGACGTGGCGGCGCCGTCCTGGAGCGAACCCGACGGGCAGGTCGTCGCCAAAGAGTCGCTCGCACAGGCGTGCCTGACCATGTTCACACTCCTGCCTCCCAAGCAGCGGGCGGTGCTGATCCTGCGCGACGTGCTGCGGTGGTCGGCGTGCGACACCGCCGAGCTACTCGACGCGAGCGTCGCTGCGACCAACAGCACGCTGCAGCGGGCGCGGGCCACCCTCGCCGGGGCGCCGACGACCGGGTCGGGTCGCGCCAGTTGACACGAAGTTGGGCCCCGCCGAGCGTGTCCTGCTAGGCCGGTACGTGGACGCCATCGGGCGGCCCGACCCCGCCGCCGCCGTGGCCGCGGCACGAGTCGACGTCGGAGGCGCGAGGTCACGCACTGAAGAACCGCTGCAGCACCGGAGCCAGTCAGCTGCGTCGGGTGCCGTTGGTGACGGTCAGCGCTGCGCCGAGCGTGGTCCCGAACACGAGATGGGCGCTCAGGTCCTTCCAGAGCGTCGCCTTGTCGTACTCACTGATCGGTCGGTAGATGCCCAGCTTGCCGAGCACGGCGTACGACGTGCCCCAAGCCGTGATCCCAGTGGCGACGCCAACAGCGAGTCCCGGGATGGGGACCGCGGCGGCGACAAGACCGGCAACTTGCCCCACCCGATACCGGTCATCCAGTGGACGACGTTGTTGGTCGCGGCGACAGCTGACCCGGGCAGCGCGACGCCGACGGCGTCGGCGATGCGCTTGCCGACCTGTGCGGGAGCCGGTGCCTCGCCGAAGCCGCTCGCCGAGGTCGAGAACTCCCAGGCGGCGAACGCTTCGTCACCACCGTCGGCTCGATACCGCCGGTACCACACGAGGTCCATCGCCGCCGAGGCGATCGCTCCGGCGACAGCTCCACGGACGGCGCTCCCAATGACACCCACGGCGCAACTGTAGAGCGCCGCCCGATATCGGACTCCGGAGTCGGACGCGCAGTTCCAACGACAGGGACCGCCAGCACTAGGGTCGCGGCCCGCATGGCGGCGAACAGCTCGCCCCGTCGTGTCGTCGACGCCGTCCTGACGCGCCACATTCACGTTCGAGTGTTTCCTCCGGGGCTTCCCCGCACGTGACACTCGGACTGCGAGCTGCCCGGGAGCGTGATTTCTCGGTTGAGTAGCCTGGCCAGGTGCTGACCGAGCGACGCACGCTGCTCCGCCGTGCCGTGCTCCTGGCGTGGTTCACAGTCGCTTGGAACGTCGTCGAAGGTGTCGTCGCGATTGTCGCTGCGCTCGTTGCTGGGAGCCCGCTCTGCTCGGGTTCGGACTCGACAGTGGCGTGGAGTCACTGTCGGCGGCGGTCGTCCTCTGGCGGCTGTACGGGAGCGCCGCGACGCTGAGCGCGCCGAAGCAGTCGAACAACGGGCGTTGCGCTTCATTGGTGTGACCTTCTTCGTGCTCGCCGCCTTCATCGCGCTGGAATCGGTGCGATCCCTCATCACCCAGGCGGAACCGGACGCATCGGTCGTGGGTATCACCCTCACCGCCGTCTCGGTCATGGTGATGCAATGGCTCGCCCGCGCCAAGCGTTGAGTCGGCGTCGCGATGGGAAGCAGGGCCGTCGAAGCTGACAGCGCCCAAACCTCGGCGTACGTAGATAGCGGGGTCCACTAGGTCGCGCGTGTGTTCGACTACTGTGGTGGAGGTGAGCGAGCAGGCACGGATCGCCGAGCTGGAAGCCAGGCTTGCCCGGCTGGAAGAGCAACTGGCGGCACGTGACGCCCGGATCGCCGAGTTGGAGAAGTTGCTGGAGGAGTCGCGGCGCTCGGGGAAGCGGCAGGCGGCGCCGTTCTCCAAGGGAGATCCGGCCGAGTTGCCGGCTCGGCCGGGCCGCAAGCGGGGCGAGGGCCATGGCCGTCACGGTCACCGCCGGGCGTTGCGCGACCCGGACCGCACCCTCGAGGCGCCGCTGCCGGGGTGTTGCCCGGACTGTGGCGGGGCGGTGGTGCTCGACCGGGTCGCCGAGCAGTGGCAGATCGATGTGCCCGAGCGGCCGGCGGTGGTGGTGACCCGCTTCGACGTCGCCGTCGGGCACTGCGCCGGTTGTGGCCGGCGGGTGCAGGGCCGCCACCGGGAGCAGGCCTCGGAGGCGTTGGGGGCGGCCGGCTCGCAGGTCGGCCCGGTCGCCAAGGGGTGGGCGGCGTGGCTGCACTACGGGCTCGGGTTGTCGTTCGCCAAGTGCGCGGCGCTGTTGGCCCGCCTCGGCATCGACGTCACCGCCGGCGCCCTGTGCCAGGCGGCGCAGACCACCGGCACGGCGCTGGTGCCGGTGCACGCCGAGATCGTGCGGCGGATCAACGACAGCCCGGCGGTGGTGATGGACGAGACCGGCTGGCGCGTCGGTGGGCACGGCGCCTGGCTGTGGGTCGCCACCTGTGCCGAGGCGACCGTCTACGACGTCGCTGACGGCCGTGGCTTCGACCAGGCCTGCGACCTGGTGAGCGAGGACTACGACGGGGTGATCGTGCGCGACGGCTGGGCGCCCTATCGCCGCTACACCCACGCCAGCCATCAAAGTTGCACAGCGCACCTGGTGCGACGGTGTGACGAACTGATCGGCGATCTTCCCGCCTGGGCCCGCGGCACGCCCCGCCAGGTCCGCGCCGTCCTCCTCGACGGGCTCGCCGCCCGTGACCTCGACGACACCGCCCGCGCCGCAGCGATCGTCGACCTCGCCGAACGCGTCGAGCTGCTCGGCGAGGACCCCCAGCCCCACGACGAGTGCCGCCGCCTCGTCAAGCACCTCGTCGCCGAGGCGCCGGCGCTGTTCACGTTCCTCGCCCGCCCCGACGTCGACGCCACGAACTGGCGGGCCGAGCAGGCGATCCGCCCTGCCGTCGTCAACCGCAAGGTGTGGGGAGGCAACCGCACCTGGCGCGGTGCCGCCACCCAGGGCCGCATCACCACCGTGCTGCGCACCGCCGCCCAGCAAGGTGTCGACGCCATCGACTACCTCACCCAGCTGGCACGAGCACCGAACCCAGCCACCGTGCCGCTCTTCACCTGAAACCGGGAGCATCCCGCCGATCATTCAACACAAACCGATCCGTCGAGCCCCGCTATCCAAGTACACCTCGGCGTGTGTCTACCTCTTGATCGTCGTGCTGGTCGGCCTCGTACTGAACGCTTTCCTCGGTTGGTGGTGGGCAGATCCGCTCGCCGCGCTCGGCGTCGTCATCTTCCTTGTTCGGGAGGGGCACCAGGCGTTATCGGCTGAGCACGCTGACGACTGCTGCTGAGCGACTTCCGCAGATTGCCGCGTGGTGCTGGTCCGAATCGCGCTAGTCGGTCGAACGCCGGCCGGGCGGCGGAGGAACGGGCGCAGGATTCGCTACTCGTCCCGGTGACTGACGACGTTGATGACGTTGCCGTCCGGGTCGCGGACGAAGAACCGGCGGACGCCCCATGTCTCCTCGGTCAACGGATACACGATCTCGTATCCGCGACGCTGGGCTTCCGCGTAGGCCTCGTCGACGTCGTCACCGACGTGGACCGAAAGCACCGAGTCCACAGGACTCGTCGCATCGCGAGTGACGAGCTGGAGCGAGGCCCGCCCCTCCACCGATCGGTAGCGAGCGACCCACCCGAGATTCATCTCCTCCACGCCGAGGCCGAGGTAGTCGGCATAGAAGGTGCGGGCGGCCTCGATGTCCGAGACGGGCAGGTTCGCCGTGACGCCAGTGACTCGCACGTTCACTCCTTTCGTCGTGTCAGCGTCGACAGCATCTCACCTCGGGCGTCGTGAGCTGCACCCCCGTGCCCACTGCTGACCTCGCAGCGACGTGTGCCACCGACGCCCGTTCAGCCTCGATGGCGTTCGACGAGCGCGCGGCGGCGCACCGTCGGCCGTCCAAGTACGACGACCCAGTGCGGCCGATGAATCCTGCCGTGCCGAGTCGTCTGCCATAGCTGACGCCACCTCGCAGAGAGGTTGCCCAACCCGGGTCGCCCCCGATCGTGAAGGAGACAGAGATGACCAGCGTTCGACCGCATCTGTGGTTCGGCAACAACCAGGCGGTGGAGGCGGCGAGATTCTACGCCGAGCACATTCCCGGGCTCATCGATCTCGAGGGTGGTCACCGCGCCCGAGGGCGTGCCGGGAGTGACCGAAGGTACGGAGTTCATCGTCGAGTTCACCGTCGCTGGGCTTCCTGTGATCGGCCTCAACGCCGGGCCGGAGTTCAAGCTCGACGAAGCGTTCTCGTTCTACCTGTTGGTGGAGACTCAAGACGAGGTCGACCGCTATTGGGAGCTGCTCACCGCCGACGGTGGCGAGCCAGGCCCCTGTGGCTGGTGCAAGGACAAGTTCGGCGTGTCGTGGCAGGTGATCCCCGAGCGCCTCGAGGAGCTGTGCGGCGACTACTCGACCGCCGCCAACAAGCGGGCGATGAACGCGATGCTGAAGATGGGCAAGATCTACATCGCAGCGCTCGAGCGGGCGCACGCGGGTGACGAGTGAATCACCCTGGCCCGACACCGTCGGCTGGCGGATGCTCGACGGTGAACGCGGGGCGCCTTCGATGCTGCGCCAGCGCCAGCCCGCGCTCGTGGAAGCGGTCGTCGGCGTCGATCTCCTCGGTTCCCGCGTACCGCGCCTGCCGCGACGCGGCGGCCGCGGCGAGCGTCACCGGCACGAGCCAGTCGTACTTGATGGCCGAGGCGCGCATCCCGAGCTCGACGGGACGGCCGTCAGCCGCACCACGTGCATCTTGCTGAGTCGGCCGCCACGGCCACAGCGTGTTTCTGCCGGCGATCGACGGCACGCGTCGCCGCGATGTCCGGCCGCGCCTGTCGGACAGCTCTCAGCGACCATCGACGGGGCCTTCGGTGCGGGCTAGGCGTTGGAGAGGAGTCGCCGAAGGTTGTCATCGACGCGGTCGAGGAGGGACTCGAGCCGGTCGAGATCTGCATCGTCGAAGCCGGCGAAGACGGCTCGCCGTTCGTCGGTGACTCGCGCCGAAGTCGCGTGGCCAGCGTTCTGCCGTCAACGGTGAGTCGGATCAGCCAGGCACGCCGGTCGATCGGGTCGGCGACACGTTCGACGATGCCGCGGGCGACGAGCACGTCGACGAGCCTGCTGACGTTCGGCGGATCACCTAGTGCCGGCTCGGCGAGATCGACTTGGCGGAAGCCATCGGTCGGCGCGAGCCGGGCGATGACGAACCACTGCTCGGGCGTCAACCCTGCGCCTCGTGTACGAGGAAGCGGGCGAGGTGGGTCCGCAACAGGCGGTTGGTGAGATGGATACGGAACGCCAGGGCGTGGTTGAGGTCGATCGAGTCGTGACGGCTCCCTCGACGCATCTCGTCGGTCCCGGCCGCTTCAGGGACCGACGAGCTGCGAGTCGTAGTACGCCGAGTCGGGCTCGCCGTCGAGCAGCGGGATGAGCGCGGCGCGATTGCGCTCGAACCGCTCCGACGATCTGTAGGTACCGAAGGCGTCGTGGTCGACCCACTCTTCGTACAGCAGTGCCCGCCGGTCGTCGGCGGGATCGATCCACACGGCGTAGCGGGCGCAGCCGTCAAAGCACTCGGGCACTTCTCGCTGTTCGACCCTGAGGTGGTCGACCACAGTAGGCCGCGCCTGGCTTGGACGTCATGGCGACCCGGATCGTGAGCATCTCGTTCTCCCTCTTCGAAAGTTAGTGGCGATCATAACAGTTACGTTCGCCACTTTCAGGGTGCGGGTGTCGGTGACGCGTGTCGTTGCGCATGCGAAGTGCGCCAGATGTGACGCCGTGTGGAGCCACCAGACGCTCGCCGAGCCGTCAAACGCCGCCCAGTCGCCTCGGTAGGCAGTCGGAGGCGTAACCGCAACAGGAACGTCTCCGAGCGATCAGCGCACGGTCGGTGTCCGGACAACCCGAACTGGGGCGTACCACGAGTCGAGCGGGTGTCCGGATACGGCGGGGAGTGTCGATCTACGTCGGTCAGCTCAGGTGATCGTGCGAGACGCTTGAACGGCGTACACGACGGCGAACACGAGCACGCCGAGATCGGCGAGGTTCCAGGTGGTTGATCCGATGACGAGCCAGTCATGCACGGTGCCGGTGGCGAGCCGGTCGATGAGGTTGGCGGTGATCGAACCGAGGCCGATGCCGAGGATGACCGTCGGTAGCAGCTTCCGGTGCCAGAGCACAAGCGCGTGGGCGATCACCGCGATGGTGGCGGCGGTGAGAACGACCGTCAGCGCGATCGAGCGGCCGGGATCGACGAGCCCGAACATCAGCTCGTCGTTGACGCTCGGCGCGATGAGGGTGCGGTCGTCGGGCGCGAAGCGGAACGCCAGGTACTTCGACGTGGCGTCGATCAGCACGGTGGCGCCGAGCACGACCAGCAGTGCTTCGCACGTTGGACCCGAGCGCTTCGTCACCGCCGCTCCACCCGGCCGATGGCCTGGTGGCGATGCGGACGTGGAGCGCCGTGGGGGAGCGTTACGGCGTCCAGGCATGGGCGGAGATCACCGGCCGCGACTACTGGCCGGCGGGCGAAGAAGCCACCTGCTAGCGAGAGAGTTCGTCCCGAATGTGGTCGGTAAGGTTCGCGCGCCCAGCACTTCCGAGCCATGGTCGCATTCCTTACCAACGACTAGCCGCAGTTCGAGTCCGTCGCCGACAAGTCATCTTCGGGGCGGGCCTTAGCCACAGGTGATGGCTGGTCGCCCATGAAGCCATGAAACGATCGCCGCTGCGCTGGCGGTCAGTTCATCGTCGCTGCGGTCGGAATGGGGGGGATCCGGACGAAGGCGTCGGCCAGGATCGCACGCGCTTGCAGGAGTGAGCACTATCGGCAGGCCGGCCCTGGCGAACTGCCCGAAGCCGGCCCATCGAGGACGTGGGCGCCCGCGGGCTCAGCACTCGCGGATGTCGGGCACGCAATTGGGCCGTACACACGCGGGTTCGA
>CAVRCY010000020.1:0-100350 GCA_963719775.1 uncultured Acidimicrobiia bacterium | reverse complement strand
CGGGTCCCGGTGCGCGTCGTCGAGCCCGTGCCCGGCCTGCACAGCGTCCGCATCCGCTTCGCCGACGGCACCGCCGTGATGGGTCGCGGCGACGCCGCCGGCGACGCCGGTGTCCTGGCATCGCTGATCCTCGAGCAGTCGGTGTGGCCGGGCTCGTGCTCCACCGATTCCACCGGCACGCACCTCGTGTTCGACTGGTCTGGGGGCCGCCGCCACGTGTCGATGCTGGTCACCGGCCTCGACCAGCCGGATTGATCACGCCGTCGCCGGGAGGGACTCAACGGCTTCTCCGCCATGATGGAGCCTGATGACGCAACCGGCCGACCTCGCCTGGGGCGCCTTCTCCGAATCGACTCCATGGGTTCTCGAGCACGGCGCCATCGCATGGTGGGCCGATGCGGCGGCGCGTCCGGGACGCCGCCCGGCGTAGCGTCCCCACCCTCATCACGCCCGGACGCCTCCCGCCGGGGCGCCGGGGACTCGCCGTCACGGCCCGCCTTGGCACCGCCGTCGTCCCATGGCTCTGGCGGCGCAAGCGCGGTCGGGTCGGGGGCTCGGTCGGCGTGGCCGAGCTCTCGCGCCGCCTGCGCCTCGCCGTCGAGTCGCTCGGGCCGACGTTCATCAAGCTGGGTCAGATCATCTCCTCCGGCGAGGGCCTGTTCCCGCCGGAGCTGGTCGAGGAGTTCAAGCGCTGCCGCGACCAGGTGCCGGCCGAGTCGTTCGAGGATGTCCGTCGTACGGTCGAGGACGACCTCGGCCAGCGGCTCGAGGACGTCTTCGCCCAGTTCGCCGAGACGCCGATCGCCGCCGCCTCGATCGCCCAGGTCCATGCCGCCCGCCTGCGCAGTGGCGAGGAGGTGGTCGTCAAGGTGCAGCGACCCGACGTCGCCCGCCTCGTGCACGTCGACGTCAAGGCGATGGCGTGGCTGGCCCCGCATCTCGTCGGTCGGATCCCTGTCGCCGCGCTGGCCAACCCGCCGGCGCTCGTCGAGCTGTTCGCCGACACGATCGTCGAGGAGCTCGACTTCCGCATCGAGGCAGCCAACATGATCGACGTCGCCACGATGCTGCGCGACCTCGACCAGACGGGCTACGTCGTGCCCCGGCCCCATCCCGCGCTCGTCACGCGCCGCGTGCTCGTGATGCAGCGCCTCGACGGGTTCAAGTTCGACGACGTGTCCGGTATGCGCCAGGCCGGCGTCGACACGGAGGGGGTCGTGCGCACGGCGATGGTCGCGCTGATGGAGGGGGCGATGATCGCCGGCGTGTTCCACGGCGACCTCCACGGTGGCAACCTGCTCGTGCTGCCCGACGGCCGGACCGCGCTGCTCGACTTCGGCATCGTCGGACGCCTCAGCGACCAGCGCAGGGTCGCCTTCCTGCGGCTCATGCTGTCGGCGACGACGAACGACCTGAAGGGTCAGATGGCCGCCTTGCGTGACCTCGGGGCGCTGCCGCTCGATACCGATCTGCGGGCCGTGATCAAGGACCTCGGACTCGATCAGGTCCCGGTCGACCCGACCACGCTGACGGGTGATCAGCTCGTCAAGGAGGTCCAGCGGATGGTCAAGGCGCTCCTCGGCTACGGCGCCCGGATGCCCAAGGAGCTGATGCTGTACGTCAAGAACCTCGTGTTCCTGGACGGCGCGATCGCCCGCCTCGCCCCGGACCTCGACATCTTGGCGGAGATCGCCAACATCTCGATGATGTTCGCCCAACGCCACGGCGCGCAGCTCGGCCGCGAGCTCGGGATCAACGGCGTCGACGTCGACCTCGCCGGCGTCAAGGCCGGCTTCGGGGTCGACCCCAGCGTCGAACGCCTCACCCACCGCGACCTGCAGGCCCGCCGGGCACTCATCCAGCAGCGCATGCGCAACCGGTCCTGAGCGCCCGCACGGCGGACCAGTAGGGTCGCGGGCGTGCGGATCGTCGTCGCCCGGTGCTCCGTCGACTACGCCGGGCGGCTCTCGGCACACCTCCCGGAGGCGCTCCGCGTGATCATGGTCAAGGCCGACGGGTGCGTGGCGATCCATGCCGACGGGGGTGCCTACAAGCCGCTGAACTGGATGAACGCCCCGAACACGCTGGAGGTCGGTGTCGACCGCTGGGTCGTGACGAACCCCAAGGGTGAGCGGCTGACGATCACGTTCGGGGAGGTGTTGACGGACTGGTCCCACGACCTCGGCGTCGATCCCGGGCTGCGCAAGGACGGCGTCGAGGCCCACCTCCAAGCGCTGCTGGCGGCGACACCGGCGGCCATCGAGGACGGCCTCACGCTGGTGCGCCGCGAGTACCCGACGGCGATCGGCCCGATCGACCTCGTGTGCCGCGACGCCCAGGGTCGCGTGGTGGCGGTGGAGGTGAAGCGTCGCGGCGAGATCGATGGTGTCGAGCAGCTCGGCCGCTACATCGAGCGCCTCCATCTCGACTCGTCCCTCGGCGCGGTGCGCGGCGTGCTCGTGGCCCAGGTCGTCAAGCCACAGGCTCGGGTGATGGCCGAGGCCCGGGGCTTCCGCTGGATCGAGGTCGACTACGACACGCTGCGCGGCTCGGCTCCGGCCGAGCTGCGGCTCTTCTGACGATGGTCATGAACGGCGCCCAGGCACTGCTGCGCACCCTCGTCAATGGCGGGGTCACCACCTGCTTCGCCAACCCGGGCACGTCCGAGATGCACTTCGTCGCCGCGCTCGACGACGTACCGGAGATGCGCGCCGTCCTGTGCCTGTTCGAGGGTGTCGCCACCGGCGCGGCGGACGGGTACGCCCGCATGGCCGAGCGACCCGCGGTCACCCTGCTGCACCTCGGGCCCGGGCTCGGCAACGGAGTCGCCAACCTGCACAACGCCCGCAAGGGCAAGGTTCCCGTGGTCAACGTCGTGGGCGATCACGCCATGTCTCACGCCCAGTACAACGCGCTGCTGCAGTCGGACATCGAGACGATGGCCCGCAACGTCTCGACCTGGGTGCGCACCTCGACGAGCACGGCCGCACTTCCCGCCGACGCCGCCGACGCCGATCGCCGCGGCGATCGGGCCGCCTGGCCAGGTCGCCACCCTCATCCTTCCCGCCGACGTCTCGTGGGGTGAGGGCGCCGAACCTCTGGACCCTCGGCCGCCCGCGACGCCGGTCTCGCCGGACCCGCAGACGGTCGACGCGGTCGCCGCCGCCATTCGTGGTGACGGCCGCAGCGCGCTGCTCCTCGGCGGCACCGCCCTGCGCCGACCGACGCTCGTCGCCGCCGGCCAGGTCGCCGCGGCGACGGGTGCCGCGCTGCTCGCCGAGACGTTCCCCAGGCGGCTCGAACGCGGCGCCGGCCTGCCTCGAGTCGAGCGCCTCGCCTACCTCGCCGAGTACGCCACGACGCAGCTCGACGGCCTCGCCAACCTCGTGTTGGTGGACGCCAAGGCGCCGGTGTCGTTCTTCGCCTATCCCGGCAAGCCGAGCTACCTCGTGCCGGACGGGTGCCGTGTCCTCGAGCTTGCCGGCCCGGCCGATGACGCGGCCGGATCCCTGCACGCACTTGCGGATGCGGTCGGCGCGACCGCCCTTCAGCCGACCGTGCAGCAAGCCAGCCGACCGGACCGCCCCTCCGGCGCGCTGACCGCCCAGGCGGTGTGCCAAGCGATCGGCGCGGTCCTGCCGGAGGGTGCGATCGTCTCCGACGAATCCGGGACGGCAGGCTTCCTCCTTCCGAACCACACGGCCAGCGCCCCGCACCACGACGTGCTCGGCCTCACGGGTGGCGCCATCGGACAGGGGCTGCCCGTCGCCCTCGGCGCGGCGGTCGCCAGCCCTGGCCGACCCGTCCTCGCCGTGGAGGGCGACGGATCCGGGCTCTACACCATCCAGTCGCTGTGGAGCATGGCCCGGGAGGGCTGCGACGTGACCGTCGTCCTCTTGAACAACCGCTCCTACTCGATCCTCAACATGGAGCTCGACCGGGTCGGCGCCGGCGCACCCGGCCCCAGGGCCAAGGCGCAACTCGACCTCAGCGGGCCCGACCTCGACTTCGTCGCCATCGCTGCCGGCTTCGGCGTGCCCGCCACCCGTCCCGAGAGTGCGGAAGCGTTCACCGACGACCTCGCACGATCGCTCGCCGAGCCCGGCCCACATCTCATCGAAGCCGTCGTCCCGCCGATCTTCTGACCGTCTCGCGCCTAGCTTCCGCTCGTGACCTTCGCCGATCCTGCCGCCTACGACCGGTTCATGGGCCGATACTCGGTGCCGCTTGCTCCGCAGCTGGCCGATCTCGCCGGGGTCGCCGCTGGGCAGCGGGTCCTCGACGTCGGCTGCGGACCGGGCGCGTTGACGGCCGAGCTGGTCAAGCGGCTGGGGCCGTCGGCCGTCACCTCCGTCGATCCCTCGGAGCCGTTCGTCGCCGCGGCCACGCAGCGCCACCCCGGAGTGACGGTTCGACGCGCCGCCGCCGAGCAGCTGCCGTTCCCCGATCAGACCTTCGACGCAGCGCTGGCGCAGCTCGTCGTCCACTTCATGGCCGACCCCGTCGCGGGGCTGCGGGAGATGGCCCGTGTCACCCGTCCCGGCGGTGTCGTCGCGGCGTGCGTCTGGGACCATCACGGCGGCCACGGGCCGCTGCGGGTGTTCTGGGCAGCGGCCCGCCAGCTGCAGCCGGGGGTCGGAGACGAATCGGGGCTGGCCGGGACGCGAGAGGGCCACCTGGCGCAGCTTGCTCGGCGAGGCGGGACTGGGCCAGATCGAGGAGGCGACGCTGTCGGTCAGCATCGAGCATCCCAGCTTCGACGACTGGTGGGAGCCGTACACGCTCGGCGTCGGCCCCGCCGGCGCCTTCCTGGCCAGCCTCGACCCGGCGCGCCAGGCGGAGCTCCGCGAGCTGTGCCGCGCGCAGCTGCCGGACGCGCCGTTCGTCTTGACGGCGCGGTGCTGGGCGGCCCGCGGCGCGGTGAGCGGTGAGCGCGCCCACCGCGCTCACCGCTCACCGCGGCACTGACGGGTCTCGAGGCCCGTGCGCTACGTTCCTCGGCCATGGCGATGCCCCAACACGTACGCGGAGTGATCGCTCGGGCCAAGGGCGAGCCGGTGTCCATCGAGACCATCGTCATCCCCGATCCGGGTCCCGGCGAGGCCGTGGTGCAGATCCAGGCCTGCGGGGTCTGCCACACCGACCTGCACTATCGCGAGGGCGGCATCAACGACGACTTCCCGTTCCTGCTCGGGCACGAGGCGGCCGGCGTCGTCGAGTCGGTCGGTGAGGGCGTCACCGACCTCGCGCCCGGCGACTACGTGATCCTCAACTGGCGGGCGGTCTGCGGCGACTGCCGGGCATGCACCCGCGGGCGAGCCGTGGTACTGCTTCAACACCCACAACGCCAGGCAGAAGATGACGCTCGAGGACGGCACGGCGCTGTCACCGGCGCTCGGCATCGGCGCCTTCGCCGACAAGACGCTGGTCGCCGCCGGGCAGTGCACGAAGGTCGACCCGGCGGCCCCGCCAACTGCGGCCGGGCCTGCTCGGCTGCGGCGTGATGGCCGGGCTCGGCGCGGCGATCAACACCGGCGGCGTGACGCGAGGCAAGACGGTCGCCGTGTTCGGCTGCGGCGGCGTCGGCGACGCGGCGATCGCCGGGTCGTACCTCGCCGGCGCCACGACGATCGTCGCCATCGACATCGACGACCGCAAGCTCGAATGGGCCAAGGACTTCGGCGCCACCCACACGTGCAACTCGTCGACCACCGACCCCGTCGAGTTCATCCGCTCGGTCACCGGCGGGTTCGGCGCCGACGTGTGCATCGAGGCGATCGGCAACCTGACGGTCTACCGCCAGGCCTTCGAGGCCCGGGACCTCGCCGGCATCGTCGTGCTCGTCGGCGTCCCCCGACCGACCGACGTGCATCGAGCTGCCGTTCATCGAGGTGTTCGGCCGGGGCGGGGCGCTGAAGTCGAGCTGGTACGGCGACTGCCTGCCGTCGCGCGACTTCCCGATGCTCATCGACCTCTACCTCCAGGGTCGGCTCGACCTCGACCGGTTCGTCAGCGAGGAGATCGGCCTCGACGACGTCGAGGAGGCCTTCCACAAGATGGAGCGCGGCGAGGTGCTGCGCTCCGTCGTCGTGCTTCAGTCCGTGACCGTCGAGCTCGTCACCACGCGACGGCATCTTCGCCCTCGACGGCGGCGAGTGGGAGGTCACCAACAACATCTGGCTCGTCGGCGACGACCGCGAGGTCGTCGTGTTCGACGCCGCCCACGACCACCAGCCGATCGTCGACGCCGTCGGCGGCCGCCGGGTGCGGGCGATCGTGCTGACCCACGGCCACAACGACCACATCAACGCCGCCGTGCCGCTGCGCGACGCCGTCGATGCGCCGATCTGGCTGCACGACGCCGACCGCATGCTGTGGGACGTCGTGTGGCCGGGCGAGACGCCCGACCACACGACCTCGGCCGGTGAGCTGATCGACGTCGGCGGCCACGGGCTGGGCGTGCTGCACACGCCGGGTCACTCCCCAGGCTGCTGCTGCTTCCACGACGCCGCGCGACGGCACCGTGTTCTCCGGCGACACGCTGTTCTGCGGCGGGCCGGGGGCGACCGGGCGCAGCTACAGCGACGAACCGACGATCCTGCGCTCGATCCGCGACACGCTGCTCGCGCTCCCGGACGACACGGTCGTGCACACCGGCCACGGCGAGTCGACGACGATCGGCGCCGAGCGCCCCGGCATCGAGGCCAAGGCGACCGACCTGGGCGTCGAGCCCGACAGAACGGGGTTGCCCACGAGCCGGCGCGCAGGCGGGCACGCCGGGCCTCACCATCCACGATCGGCCGGACGGCCGCTCGGGTACTGTCCCCGCCGCATGACCGCCGTGGTCACCGGTCGGCCGCCCGCGCAGGCCACGCACACGGCGGGCCGGCCGGGCGACGTGGCGGCACCGCCGCCACGCGGTTCGCCGTCGCTGTTCGCCGTCGCCGAGGACGAGTTCCGCCCCGACGTCGAAGGCCTGCGGGCCATCGCCGTGCTGGCCGTGCTGCTGTTCCACGCCGGCGTCGCCTGCGTTCGGCGGCGGGTTCGTCGGCGTCGACGTCTTCTTCGTGCTGTCCGGCTTCCTGATCACCCGCCTGCTGCTGCGCGAGCTGTCCACCACCGGCACGATCTCGCTGCCGGCGTTCTGGGCCCGCCGAGCCCGCCGGCTGCTGCCATCGTCGTGCCTGGTCATCGTGGCGACCGTCGTCGCCGCCCATTGGCTGCTGCCACCGCTCGCCCAGCGCTCGCTCGCCGTCGACGCCGCGGCATCGGGCGCGTTCGTGGTCAACTTCGTGTTCGCCCACCGCCTCGGCGACTACTTCGGCGCCCAGCTCGGCGACGTCGCACCGTCGCCGTTGCTGCACTTCTGGTCGCTCGCCCTGGAGGAGCAGTTCTACCTCCTCTGGCCGGCGTTCCTCGTCGCCGTCACCCGCCGCCCACGTCAGTACCGGCGGGTCGTGGTGACGTCCATCGTCACGATCGGCGCCGCCTCGTTCGTGCTGTCGGCGTGGCTCACCGACGTCCGGCCGACGTGGGCGTTCTACCTCCTCCCGGCACGCATGGGCGAGCTGCTCGCCGGCGCCGCGTTGGCTGCCGCCGGCCCTGCGTTCGGCTTGGTGTCGGCACGCGGCCGGGCGGCGGCCGCATGGCTCGGCGTGCGTCGGCATCGTCGTCGCCGTCACGACCTACGACAGCGCCACGCCGTTCCCGGGCACGGCCACGATCCTGCCGGTGCTGTGCACCGTGCTCGTCCTCGTCGCCGGCGGCGTGGGCGCCCACCGGTTCGGGCCGGTCGTCGTGCTGCGGGCCCGGCCGTTGCAGTGGATCGGCCGCCACTCCTACGCCATCTACCTCTGGCACTGGCCGGTCCTCGTGTTGGCCGAGGCCAGGTTCGGTCCCCTCCCGATGACCACCCGCGTCGCGCTGGTCCTCGCCTCGGTCGGCCTCGCCGCCCTGTCCGTGCGGTTCGTCGAAGACCCGACCCGGTACTCGCGATGGCTGGCCCGCCGGCCGACACGCGGGCTGACGCTCGGCGCCGCCCTGTGCTCGGTGGCGATCGCCGTCGGGTGGGCCTCGGTGGCGACGGCGCCCGCGCTCGGCACCGAGCGGGTCGCCGCCGCTCCGGTGCTGGCTACCGCCCCAGCCGTCACACCGGCGATCACACCGGCGGTGACCCCGGCGGCCATCGCCCAGGTCACGACGACCGTCGTGCCCGCTCCCCCGCCGACGCCGGCGCCCGCTCCCGGCGACCTCACCGGCCTGCTCGCCGCCAACCAGGCCGCCCTCGCCGAGGGCCTGGCCACGCGGGAGGTCCCGGCCAACCTGCGGCCGTCGTTGGTCACCGCTAACGGTGACCGCGCCCCGGTCTACGCCGACGGCTGCGTGGCGATCGGCGTCGAGGACGAGCCGACGCCGTGTCGCTACGGGGACCCGGCGGCGCCGACCAACGTCGTCCTGTTCGGCGATTCCCACGCCGCCCAGTGGTCGCCTCCGCTCATCGAGCTGGCCGGCCAGCACGGGTTCCAACTGGTGGTGCTCGTCAAGGGTGGCTGCCCGACGGCGAACGTCGGCATCCCCACGGCCACCCTCCGGCGGACGTGCCCGATCTGGCGGGATCGCGCCCTCGAGCTGATCGGCGCCGAGCACCCCGACCTGCTCGTGGTCAGCGCGTGGTCGGGCTACCCCAACAGCGACGAGGAGTGGGCGGCCGGCTTCGAGGAGACAGCCGGGCGGCTCGCTCCGCTGACCGACCGGCTGGTCGTGCTCGGCGACAACCCGCCGGCGCGCGACCGAGCCGGCGGCCTGCCTCTCCGGTCACCTGCGCAGCGTCGACGTCGTGCACCGCCACGCCGCACGAGGTCGTCGCCGGCGGTCGCATCGCCGTCGAGCGATCGGTCGCCGGCGCCCATGGCGCGGCGTTCGTCGACACGACGGAGTGGCTCTGCACACCGACCGGCTGCCCCGTCATCATCGGCGACATCCTGCTGTTCCGTGACAGCACCCACATCACGACGGTCGCCGCCGCGTGGTTCCGGCCGCTCCTGGAGGCGGCCCTGCTGCCCGATCTGCCGCCCGGCGGCTGAGTCGGCTCAGCAGGTGCGGCCGGGGACCTGCTGGACGGCGGCGACCTGGTACGTGACGTCGGCGTCGGTGAAGAACGTCAGCTGCGTCGCGTCGGCGAAGAGCGCCTCGCCGTCGGCGACGGGCAGTTCGGCGCACTCGGCCGCGTCGGCCAAGCGGACCGGCGCGTCGGCCGGCCACTCCTCGATCGTCGGCTCGACGTCGAACGTCGTCGTCGCCAGGTCGATCGGGGTGGCCCGGATCAGGTAGGCCGGCGGCACGAACGGCTCGTCGGTGCCCAGCTCGTCGCCGACCGTCGACTGCAGGTCGGTCATCGCCGCGACGAAGGTCGACAGGTTGGCCCTGGCCGGGTCGGACTCGGGTTCGATGTCGAGGGCGTAGGCCTGGTGGCGGTAGGTCGTGCCGTCGACCGTGATCGTCACGACGGTGTCGGTGGCGTCGGCGATCTGGTCGTTGCGGGCGTACTCGACGTCGGCCAGCAGGCCGAGCTCGTCGGCCAGCGCCAGCAACATCTGCGTTGCCTTCCGGCGTGATCGACTGCTGCGAGCACGTTCGGCAGCAGCGGACCGGGGAAGATGGCGATCACGGGACCGGTCGACAGCGCCCGACCGTCGCCGGTGACCATGGCCGCCGGCGTGCGGGCGAAGATGAGCTCCGGTGGCGCGAAGCCGCCCTCGTACGACACGTCGATCACGACGTCGTCGGGCCCGGTGGCGTACTCGTAGGTCACCGCCGAGCCCTCCGGCACGGTCGGCAACGTCGCCGTGACATCGCCGGGCACCGAGGTGGCGGCGGGGGCGGCGTCGTCGTCGTCACCGCAGGCGGCGACGAGCAGGAGGGGCGGCGAGAGGCGAGCAAGAGCGTGCGGGGGTTCACGGTCGTTGGACGGTACCCGGGCCGTGCCGGTTCCCGCCCGTAGCCTGGGCGGGTGCTCCCAGTCCGCGGCGTGGTCCAGCACTACGACTGGGGCGATCTGCAGTTCATCCCGCACCTGCTCGGCGTGCCGGAGGACGGGCGTCCGTGGGCCGAGTTGTGGCTCGGCACGCACCCCAACGGGCCGGCCACGCTGGCCGACGGGCGGCCGCTGGCGGAGCTCACCGGACCGCTTCCCTACCTGCTGAAGGTCCTCGCCGCCGCCCGGCCGCTCTCGCTGCAGGCCCATCCCGACGCTCAGCAGGCGAGCGCCGGCTTCGCCGCCGGGCGCTACCCGGACCCGTTCCCGAAGCCGGAGCTGCTCTGCGCGCTGACCCCGTTCGAGGCGTTCTGCGGGATCCGCCCCGTCGCTGCCACGCTCGACCTGCTGTCCGAGCTCGGCCTGGACGACCTGGCCGGGCTGCTGGACGACGACGGTCCCGGGGCCGCGTTGGCCGCGCTGTACCGCCGTCGAGTCCCGGTCGGGCCGGTCGTCGAGGCGGCCGCCGGCAGCGACCGGCCGGAGGCCGTCTGGGTGCGCCGACTCGCCGAGCGCTACCCCGACGACCCCAGCGTGGCGGCGACGCTGCTCCTCAACCTCGTCCAGCTGCAGCCGGGTGAAGCGCTGCGGCTCGGTCCCGGCAACCTCCACGCCTACCTCGGCGGCGCCGGCATCGAGCTGATGGGGGCCAGCGACAACGTCGTGCGCGGCGGGCTGACGACGAAGCAGGTCGACGTCGACGAGCTCCTGCACATCATCGATCCGCACCCGATGGGCGAGCCGGTGGTGTCGCCGCGCACGGAGTACCCGCTCGTCGGCACCTCGATCTGCCTCGTGCGCCTCGAGGGCCCGGCCCAGCGAGTGGCGACGACCCACGAGCTGATCGTCACCAGCGACGGCCGAGACCGGCTACCTCCCTCCCGGCTCCCCCCTCACGGTCGGTGCCGGCACCACCGCCTACATCGCCACCGCCTGATCCATCCGAGGCTTTCGTGCGCCCGAGGCGTTGCGGCGCCGGAAAGCTCGCACGCAAAGCCTCGGATCCGGCAAAGCCTCGGGTGGTCAGCGGTTGACGGTCTTGCGGATCTCGACGATCTTCTCGGCGGCCTGGTTGGCGTCGTCGCCCTGGGACTGCAAGAGGGCGTTACGGTCGCGGGCCGCCTCCCGCTCGGCCTTGACCGTGTCGGCCCTGGCGATCGCTGCGTCGACGCCGTGCTCGTTGATGAACTCGGCCCACTCGACGAGCGAGGAGACCATCTCGTCCTCGGGCACCACGGCGACGTTGCGGCCCTTGACGAACAGGTGGCCGCGCTTGTTGCCGGCGGCGATGCCGAGATCGGCCTCGCGGGCCTCGCCCGGTCCGTTGACCACACACCCCATCACGGCGACCTGCAGCGGCAGCTGGCGCTCGCCGAAGGCCCCCATCGCCCGCTGGGCGACGTCGATGACGTCGATCTCGGCGCGCCCGCACGACGGGCAGGCGATCAGGTCGACGTTCTTGCGCTCCCGCAGGCCGAGCGCCTCGAGCAGCTGGCGCCCGGCCCGCGCCTCCTCGACCGGATCGGCGGTCAGCGAGTAGCGGATCGTGTCGCCGATCCCCTCGAGCAGCAGCGTGGCCATCCCGGCCGTGGCCTTGAGCAGGCCGGCCGGCGGCGGACCGGCCTCGGTCACGCCGAGGTGCAGGGGGTGGTCGGTGACGTCGGACAGCTGCCGGTAGGCCTCGACCATCAGTGGCACGCTGGATGCCTTCACCGAGATCTTGATGAGGTCGAAGTCGACCTCCTCGAAGTAGGCCATCTCCTGCTGGGCCGACTCGACCATCGCCTCCGGCGTGACGCCACCGTGCTTGTCGTACAGCGCCGGGTCGAGCGAGCCGGCGTTGACACCGATGCGGACCGGCACCTGGCGATCGCGCGCTTCACTGGCGACGGCCTTGATGTGCTCGGGCTTGCGGATGTTGCCCGGGTTGAGGCGCAGGCCATGGACCCCGGCCTCCATCGCCGCCAGCGCCATGCGGTACTGGTGGTGGATGTCGGCGATGATCGGCACGGGCGAACGGGGCACGATCTGGGCCAGCCCCTCGGCCGCCTCCGCCTCGTTGCACGTGCAACGGACGATGTCGCACCCTGCGGCGGCGAGCCCATAGATCTGTTGCAGCGTGCCCTCGACGTCGGCCGTCTTGGTGATCGTCATCGACTGCACCGTCACCGGCGCGCCCCCGCCGACGGGCACCGATCCGACGTGGATCTGGCGCGTCGGGCGGCGCTCGGTGACGGAGCCGACCTTCATCGCAAGGGTTTGGTGATGTCGAGGTACAGCCCGGACATGAACAGGAACAGCAGTACCACGATGACGCCCATGGCGAACGGCATCAGCTTGGACACGTCGGCGAAGTACCGCCGCCCGTCGCGCTCCCGCGCCCGCTCGTACGTGGCGATGGCGGCGTGGCCACCATCGAGCGGGAGCAGCGGGAACATGTTGAACACGCCAATGAACACGTTGAGACTGGCCAGCAAGAGCAGGATCCCGAAGAACCCGAGCTCCTCGCCGAACCGACCGCTGAACTGGGTGACCCCGACGACGGTCGTCGGCCGCGTCGCCAGATCCTCACTCTCCCCGCTGAGGTGCTCGATGATGTTGACGGGGTTGAGGACCTGCACGATGCCTTTCGTCGACTCCCACGCCGTCGGGAAGAGCTCGGTGATGCTCGAGACGGCGGCAGAGCCGATCGCCATCTCCTGCCATTCGACCACCGATCCGCTGCTGACGCCGAGCATGGCGGCGCCAAAGGACGGGCTGGCCTCGTCGGTGTTGGCGCCGAGCGTGGCCGGGATCGTCATTGTGGAGTCGTCGCGCTCGACGCGGACGTCGACGACGTCGCCCGGGGCGAACGATCGCACGACGGTTCCGAGCTCGTCGGGCTCGTCGACCGCGCGGCCATCGATGGCCAGGATCACGTCGCCGCTCGCGATGCCCGCGTCTGCCGCCGGCCCGTTGTCCGTGACGCTGCTGACCCTCGCTCCCGACCCCTGCACCACCTCGCCCTTCACCGCGAACACCGTGAAGAGCAGGACGATGGCGATCAGCAGGTGCATCAGCGAGCCGGCGCTGATGACGAGCAGACGGCGCGGGTAGCTCTTCTGGCGGTACGTGCGAGCTTCGTCGGCCGGTGGCACGTCGTCCAGGTTGTTCATGCCGATGATCCGGACGAAGGCACCGAGCGGCAGCGCCCGCACGCCGTACTCCGTCTCGCCCCGCTGGAAGCTCCACAGGCGCGGGCCGAAGCCGAGGAAGAACTGGGTCGCCTTCATGCCCGTCATGCGGGCGGTGACGAAGTGGCCGGTCTCGTGCAGGAAGACCGAGATCAGGATGCCGATGGCGAACACGAACATCCAGACATTGGTGACGGCCAACCAGGCCAGCAGCCCAAGGATCACGATCCCGGCGACGGCGCCTTGCCAGCCGCCGCCGACCTGTTCTTGATCCGGCTGCTCGGTGACCGAGCCGCCGGCCATCACCTCGTTGCGGAAGCGGCCGTACCGGCCATCGTCCTCGTTCGTCGTCCTCACCGCTGGGTCACGTCCTGTACCTGCTGGCGGGCGACGGCTCTCGCCGCCCGATCGGCCGCGACGACGTCGTCGATCGTCGTCGGCACCCCTAGATCATGCCGTTCGAGAGCGGCGTTGCACACGTCAGCGATCTGATCCCAGCGGATGGCCCCGGCGAGGAAGGCCTCGACGGCGATCTCGTTGGCCGCGCTGAGCGTGGCCGGGGCGCTGCCGCCGGCCCGTCCGGCCTGGTAGGCCAGCCCGAGGCAGCGGAACGTGGCGAGATCGGGAGGCTCGAAGTCGAGCCGCCCGAGCTGGGCCCAATCGATGCGCCCGAACGGCGTGCCGATGCGGTGCGGATAGGCCAGGGCGTAGCCGATCGGCAGCCGCATGTCGGGGTTGCTGAGCTGGGCGATCGTCGAACCGTCGGTGAACTCGACCATCGAGTGGACGATCGACTGCGGGTGCACGACGACCTCGATCTGGTCGTACGAGATGCCGAACAGCTCGTGCGCTTCGATCACCTCGAGGCCCTTGTTCATCAGCGTGCTGGAGTCGATGGTGATCTTCGGACCCATCTGCCAGGTCGGATGGGCCAGCGCCGCTTCCACGCCGACATCGGCCAGCTCGGCGGCCGTGCGCCCGCGGAACGGTCCGCCGCTGGCAGTGAGCAGGATGCGGGCCACCTCTTGCCCATCGGCGCGGGAGGAGCGGAGGCACTGGTGGATGGCACCGTGCTCGCTGTCGACGGGGATCAGCTCGGCGCCCGGCGTGGCCCGTAGCGGTTGGACGACCGGCCCGGCGGCGATCAGGCTCTCCTTGTTGGCCAGCGCCAGACGCTTGCCGCGGCGCAACGTGGCCACGGTGATCGGCAAGCCGGCGAAGCCGACGACGCCGTTGACGACGACGTCGGCCGCCTCGACGAGGTCGGCCAGCTCGTCGACGACCGTGGCGAACGGCACGGCGGCGGCCAGCTCGGCTCGGCGGCTCGGATCTCCGACGGCCACGAAGCGCGGGCGGAACTCCTCGGCCTGGCGGACCAGGACGTCGATCGACGCACCGACGCCGAGGGCGACGACCTCGAAGCGATCGCCTTCGGCACGGATGACGTCGAGCGTCTGCGTCCCGATCGAGCCGGAGGAACCGGCGAGCGCGACACGCGTCGGCCCTACCGGGTCCAGGGTTCGAGCACCCAGGTCATGTAGTAGGCGACCGGCAGGACGAACAGGAACGAGTCGAAGCGATCCAGGACACCACCGTGGCCGGACAGCACCGTGCCGAAGTCCTTGACGTCCAGGTTGCGTTTGAACATGCTCTCGACGAGGTCGCCGAGCGGCGCGAACACGGCGATGATGGCGGCCAGGATCAGCAGGTCCCGGGTCGTCCACGTGTCGCTGCGATCGGTGAGGCCGACGACGAACAACACGAGGAACGTCATGAACGTGCCGCCGATCAAGCCCTCGACGGTCTTGGCGGGGCTGATCCAGTCGCGCAGCGGTGTCTTGCCGATCGCCGAGCCCACGAGGAGCGCGCCGATGTCGTTGGCGACGACGCCGAACACGACCAGGAACAGCGTGTCCGTGCCGACGTTGTTCCCGCCGCCGTCGTTCGACAGCCCGACGATCAGCGCGGCGTACGACCCGAGCAGGCCGATCCACACGATCCCCATCGTGGTCACCGCCATGTTCGGCAGCGGGCCGGACTCGACGCCAGCGGCGCCGACGAACCCCACGGAGGCGGCGATGAAGGCGAACGCCACGACGAGCGGGAGCGCCGTGTCACCGACCCAGTAGGCGGCCAGTGGCGCGGCGACACAGGCCGCCAACCCCGGCGCCACGGCTGGGCGATAGCCCTTCTCGGTGACCTTGCCGAAGTACTCGAACGCAGCGATGGCCAGGATGGCGACGATGAGCACCATCACGGCAGCGGGTCGCCAGAGCGTGGCGCCGATGAACAGCGCAGCCAACACGACGCCGGCGACGACGGCGGCCGGCATGTTGCGCGTCGCCGAGGGTGAGGACCCCGACGTCCTGGCCGGCCCGGCGGGGCGGCCGGAGCGCTGCTCCGCGGCTCGGCGGCGCGACTGCGTTCCGACTGGCGGACGCCTGGGCACGCCGGACGGATCGGTGCCGATCGTGATCCTGCCGGGCTCCCGGCGCGGGGGCGGCGCCAGCGGGAGCTCGCCCGAGGCGGGGCGGCTGGTCGGCGCGGAGATGTCGTCGGAGAGCACCTGCCCGGTCGGATCGACGTCGACGCCGCCGCTCGGATCGCGGCTCGCCGCCGGCTCGTCGTCGCGCCAGACCGGCGACTCGGTCGTGAACGACGACCAGACGTCGACGTCGTCCTCGTCGTCGCCACCGCCGCCGGCCGACGCAGCGGGGGCCAGGCGTGGGATCTCACCCGTCGGCGGATCGGTCCAGTGAGGCAGCGGGCCGGTGTCGTTGGGCCCGAAGCTGAGGCGGCGCTCGCCGGTGTCGTCCGGCCGGTCGGTGCCGTTCGACGCGTCGTCGTCCGGGAACAGCGGGCCCCCGAACTCGCCCGTGTCGTCGCGCGGGCGGTCCCGTCGTCGTCGCCGCCACATGTCGTCGCTCATCCGCTCTCCCTTGTCACTGTCCGCAACGGCTCCGCACCCCAACTCCGGGACGCTCAGACCTCGAGCAGCTCGGTCTCCTTGCGCCCGAGCGCGCCGTCGATCTTCTCGACGTGCTCGTGGGTGATCTTCTCCAGCTCCTTCTCAGCCCGTTCCAGCTCGTCAGCGGAGATGGCGCCCAGCCGTTCGGAGCCCTCGAGGGTCTTGCGAGCCTCACGGCGCAGGTTGCGCACCGCGACACGGCCATCCTCGGCCATGTGCCGGACGACCTTGACGAACTCCTTGCGGCGTTCCTCGGTGAGGGGTGGGAACGATAGACGGATCACGGTGCCGTCGTTGCTGGGGTTGACCCCCAGATCGGCCTCGCGGATCGAGCGCTCGATCGCCCCCAGCGTGCCGCGGTCGTGCGGCTTGACGATCAGCTGGCGGGCTTCGGGGACCTGGATCCCGGCCAGCTGCTGCAACGGGACCGGCGACCCGTAGTACTCGATGTGCAACTTCTCGATGAGCGCTGGGGCGGCGCGACCCGTACGGACGGTTTGGAACTGCGTCTGAACGTGCTCGACCGCCTTGTCCATCTTGTCGATGGCCTCCAGCAGGGTCTCTTCGATCACCCCAGCAGCGTAACCCGGGGTTCACACCACGGCGAGAATGGGTCCGCCACGCTCCCCGGCTCAGCGGATGATCGTGCCGACCTTGTGGCCTTCCAAGATGGCCCGCAGCGAGCCGGGGTGAGACATGTCGAACACGACGATGGGGATCTTGTGGTCGCGGCAGAACGCGATCGCCGTGGCATCCATGACCTTGAGGTCCTTGGTCATCACCTCGAGATAGCCGATCTCGTCGTACTTCGTGGCGGCCGCCGTGACACGGGGATCGGCGTCGTAGACGCCGTCGACCCCCGAGTGGGTCCCTTTGAGCAATGCCTCGGCATCGAGCTCGGCGGCGCGCAGCGCGGCCGCCGTGTCGGTGGTGAAGAACGGGTTGCCGGTGCCGGCGGCGAAGATGACGACGCGGCCCTTCTCGAGGTGGCGCATGGCGCGCCGCCGGATGTATGGCTCGGCGATGCGGGGCATCTCGATGGCCGACTGCACGCGTGTCGGCTGGCCGAGGCGCTCCAGCGCGTCCTGCAGCGCCAGCGCGTTCATGACGGTGCCGAGCATGCCGATGTGGTCGGACTGGGTGGGGTCCATGCCGGACATCTGGCCGGTGCGACCACGCCAGAAGTTCCCGCCGCCGACGACGACCGCAACGTCCACGTCGAGCCCCTGGCGCAGCTCGATGATGTCGCGGGCGGTGTTGTCGAGGGTATGGCCGTCGATCCCGTTGCCGGTCGGCCCGGCCATTGCCTCACCCGATGGCTTGAAGACGATCCGTCGCCAACGGGGCTCCCCCACGACTCAGCCGATCTCGACCTGGGCGAAGTCGACGACGCGGGCGGGACCGACGAGCTGCTCGATGGTCTGCTTGTCGTCCTTGGCATAGGGCTGGTCGAGCAGGGCGACCGTCTTGAAGAACCCGCCGAGTCGCCCCTCGACGATCTTCGGGATGGCCTGCTCGGGCTTGCCTTCGTTGCGGGTGATGGCCTCCAGCGTCTGGCGCTCGGCCTCGACGACGTCTGGCGGCACGTCGGCCCGCGAGAGGTAGCGGGGCCGGGCGAAGGCAATGTGCACGGCGACGTCATGGGCCAGCTGTTTGGTGCCGCCGGCGAGCACCACGAGCACGCCGTTGACGCCGCGTCCCCCCTGGATGTGCAAGTAGCTGTCGATCACCGCGTCGTCGCCGGCCTCGAGGCGGACGATGCGGCCGACCTCGATGTTCTCCTTGAGCGTCAGCTTGAGGTCCTCCAGTCGGTCATGGCGCTCGGCGACCGCCTCGCCACCCTTGACGGCCACGAGGTGGGCCAGGGCCTGCGCCTCCAGCTTGAAGTGCTCGCTGGCCGCCACGAAGTCGGTTTCGCACTTCAGCTCGACCATGGCACCGACGCGGTCGTCGACGGCGATGGAGACGACGCCTTGCGTGTTGGCTCGGTCCTCGCGCTTGGCGCTGGCCGCCAACCCCTGCTCACGAAGCCACTGCCTGGCCGCCTCGATGTCGCCGTCGTTGGCCTCGAGGGCCCGCTTGGCGTCCATCATCCCCGCGCCCGTGGCCTGGCGCAGCCCTTGTACGTCCTTGGCGGTGAACGCCATTGCTCTTCCGATCTTTTCTCGAAGTGGGATGGTCGACGGTCACTCGGCGGGCGCCGCGTCGGAGGATGCGTCGTCCGGCTCGCTGGCCGCGTCGTGGAGGGTTGGCGTCACGACGGCGGGCGTGACGTCGGCGGTCGGTGCGTTCGGCTCGCCCCGACCTCGGCTGCATCCGGGAGCGCCTCGGCCGGCGCCGACACCTCGTCCGACGACACGGGCTCGGCGGCCGGCTCGACTGCGCGCTCGGCGGCGGGCTCGACGGTCGCCTCGGGGGCCGGCTCGACGGTCGCCTCGGGGGCCGGCTCGACGGTCGCCTCGGGGGCCGGCTCGACGGTCGCCTCGGGGGCCGGCTCGACGGTCGCCTCGGCGGTCGGCGGCGGTGGGATCTGACGCGCCGCGGCGAGCCGGGCGTCGCGCTCGGCCTGGGCGCGGGCGGCGGCGTTGCGCGCCTCGGCCTGTTCGGTGGCGAAGGCCGCCTCCTGCTCGGCGGTGCGCGCCGTCGTTGCCAGCGAGGGGTCACGCTTGGCAGCGATGAACCGACCTTCTTCCACTGCGTCGGCGATGACGCGGGCGAGCAGGGAGTTGGCACGGATGGCGTCGTCGTTGCCAGGGATGGGGTACTGCACCAGCTCCGGGTCGACGTTGGTGTCGACCACGGCGACCACCGGGATGCCCAGCTTGTTGGCCTCCGTGACGGCGATGTGCTCCTTCTTCGTGTCGAGGACGAAGATGGCATCGGGCTTGCGGTGGAGACCGCGCAGGCCGCCGAGGTTGCGCTGCAGCTTCTCCATCTCACGGGTCAGCAGGAGCGCCTCCTTCTTCGGCATGATCTCGAACTCACCCGAGTCGCGCATCCGCTCGTACTCGAGCATCTTGGCGACGCGCTTGGAGATCGTGTCGAAGTTGGTCAGCATGCCACCGAGCCAGCGCTCGTTGACGTAGGGCATGCCGCACTTCTCGGCGTAGCTGCGGACCGGGTCCTGGGCCTGCTTCTTCGTGCCGACGAACAGGATGATCCCGTCCCCGGCCACGAGGTCGCGGACGTAGGCGTACGCCTTCTCGACCCGACCGAGCGTCTGCTGCAGATCGATGATGTAGATGCCGTTGCGCTCGCCGAAGATGAAGCGCTTCATCTTCGGGTTCCAACGCCGGGTCTGGTGACCGAAGTGGACACCCGCCTCGAGCATCTGCCGCATCGTGATGACGGCCATGGAGTTCTCCTTCGCGGTTCGACGGACCCGTGCACCGGCGCCGGAGCGACCGCAAGGTGGTGACGGGCGATGATGTGGACGGCCCACCGGGCGGTCGGCCGACGCAGGAGTGTACCGGGCCACGATCACGAGGCGACCGGGCAGCCCGGTGCAGCTCAGAACGCTCGCGGTGAGGTCGCCCCCGGGCAGCGCAGACGCGGTGGCGGCGGGGGACGGGCGGGCGTCCCATCGGTCGGGATCAACCGGGGCCGCTCGACCAACCGCCCGATCAGCGGCGCCGGGTCGATGTACAGCTCCCCGCGCCGCAGACCGAAGTAGAGGCCGCCGGACGATCGCCCGACGACCACGCCGGCTGCGACGCCGCTCGCCGGCGCTCAGGCCGCTGCCGGCCAGCCGGCCGTACGTTGCCCGGAGGCCGTCGGCGTGCTCGACGACCACGAAGAACTGGCCGGCGACGGCCCCACTGAAGCTCACCGTTCCGGCGGCCGCGGCACGCACGACTGTCCCGGGATCGGCGGCGTACTCGATTCCCCGGTTGCCGGGGCACCACGGGCAGGCCGGGGCGCGGAAACTGTCGATCACCTGTGCACTCACCGGCGGGCGCAGGCAGTTGGGTGCCACCGTCGCCGCGGCGGTGGTGCTGGCGGCGAGGAGCAGCGGGACGAGGGCGACGGCGAGGACGGGCATGGCGCCTCCTGGTGGCGGCGGGGAACGGCGGATGCGGCGGGCTCCTCGCCCGCAAACGAATCAGGCCACGCCGGCGGCGGCCAGCCGAGCCCGCAGGTGGAGCACCGATTTCGAGTGCAACTGGGGCACCCGGCTCTCACTCACACCGAGCACCCGGCTGATCTCGGCCAACGTCAGGCCCTCGTCGTAGTAGAGCGAGAGCACGAGCTTCTCGCGTTCCGGGAGCTTGTCGATCTCGGCCCGCATCAGGGCCCGCACCTCGCGCTCCTCGACCACGGCGGACGGCACGATGGGCACCTCGCCGCTCAGCGGGCGCGGCTCGGCACCGGTGTCGAGGGCCCGTTCCAGCGGGCCGATGGTCGTCGAGGCGATCGACGACAACCACTGGTCGAGGCGCCCACGGTCGATCTGCAGGTGGTCGGCCAGCTCGCCGTCGGTTGGCGCACGCCCGTGCATCGTCTCCAGGTCGGCGATCGCCCGCTCGACCTCGCGTGCCCGTGAGCGCACGGACCGCGGGACCCAGTCGAGCTCGCGCAACCCGTCGTAGATCGCACCGCGAATGCGTGGCGTGGCGAACGTCTCGAACTTGACCCCGCGCTGGGGATCGAAGCGCTCGATGGCGTCGATCAGCCCGAGGACCCCCGAGCTGACGAGGTCGCCGGCGTCGACGTTCGCCGGCAAACCGGTGCCGACCCGTCCGGCGACGAACTTGACGAGCGGCGCGTACGAGACGATGAGATGGTCGCGGGCAGACGAGCTGCGACGCTTGAGCCACCGCTCCCACTGCATCGCCAGGTACGGATCGACATCGACGATGCTCATGTGAGCACCTCACCGTGGATGGTGACGCAGAGCAGGAGCGCAGCAGCTACTCGGCCATGAGCCAAAAGACCGTGCCGCCGATTCGCTCGCTCGAAGACTCGCTCGCTCATGTGGTGCACCTCACCGTGGATGGTGACGCAGATGCAGGAGCGCATGCAGCTCGACCTCGGCCCATGAGCAAAAACCGTGACGCCGATTCGCTCGCTCGAAGACTCGCTCGCTCATGTGAGCACCATCAACGATCCGCGCAGATGATGGACGCCGACGTGAGCGCAGAGCTACTCGGCCCATGAGCAAAAGACCGTCACGCCGATTCGCTCGCTCGAACTCTCGCTCGCTCATCCGCGGGGGTGAGCGGCCCCGTAGGCCGCCCGGAGGCGCTCGCGACTGACGTGGGTGTAGCGCTGCGTCGTCGCCACGTCGGCGTGGCCCAACAGCTCCTGGACCGCCCGCAGGTCCGCCCCTCCGTCGAGCAGGTGGGTGGCGAAGCTGTGGCGCAAGGCGTGCGGGTGGGTGGGTGATGGCGAGCGGCGATCGATGATGCGACGGACGTCGCGGGGCGTCAGGCGGCGGCCCCGCTCGTTGCCGAACAGCGCCGACTCGTCGGGGCCAACGACCTCGGGGCGCACCTTGGCCCACGACCGCAGCGCGCCGACCGCCGGCTGCGACAGTGGTACGCGGCGTTGCTTGGAGCCCTTGCCCCACACGACCACGGCGCCCTGCTCCAGGTCGATCGCCGAGGTGTCCAGCCCGCACAGCTCGCCGACCCGCAGGCCGGAGCCGTACAGGATCTCCAGCACGGCGTCGTCGCGACGGCGACGCCAGACCGGCTCGTCGTCGGGCGTCCGGCCACCGAGCAACTCGTCGAGATCCCGCCGGTCGAGGACAGCGTGGCAGCCGGCCGTCGCCTCCCTTGGCCTGCAGGCCGGCCGTCGGGTCGAGCGTGAGATGGCCGGCCCGCACCATCCAGCGGAAGTACCGCCGCAGGGCGGCCGTCTTCCTGGCGATGCTCCTCCGGGCGTACTGCCGCGTCGTGAGGTAGGCGAGGTAGCGGCGAAGCGTCGTGCGGGTCACCGCCGCCGGCTCGTCGGCGCCCAACCGGGCCGCCCAGTCGGCGAAGCCACGAACGTCCGAGGCGTAGGCCGCGACCGTGTGCGCGGACAAGGAGGAGAGCGAGCGAGCGAAGGGCTCGACGAGCCACGCCGCCGATCGATCGACGGCCACATCGGGGGGAACGCCCGGATCGTCGGGCGAGGAGGCCACCTGGGCGAGGGTATTCGCTCGGAGCCAGAGCGGAGCGGCACTCGGGCTGCCGGGGGAGGTTGCCGGAGGCACTCACGGTGACCCCGGCCAGGACATCACCGGCTCGAACCAGCCGCCGGCCTCGTGGACCCACCCGGTCCGCTCGAGGCGGGCCAGCGCCATCGCTGCGTCTGCGACCGACAGACCGAGCTGGACGACGACCTCGTCGAGTGTGCACGGGTCCCGCCGGCACACCGCCAGCACCTCGGCGGCGAGGCCGCGCGGCAGTGGCCGAGGGTCGTAGGCAGCTTGGCCGGCCCGTCGTGAGTCGAGGCCGAGCGCCATGAGCACGTCCTCGACGGACGTGACGGGCGCGGCGCCGTCGCGCAGCAGCTGGTTGACGCCCAGGGCGGCACGGTTGCGGACGGAGCCGGGCACCGCCATCACGTCAACGGCGCGATCGATGGCCGCTTGCGCGGTGATCAGGGAGCCACCGCGCTCCCGGCTCTCGACCACGACGAGCACTTCGCTGAGCGCGGCCAGGATGCGGTTGCGCAACGGGAAGCGGAAGGGCTCGGGCGCCGTGCCGGGCGGCCACTCGGACAGGAGGAGACCGCGGCGGCAGACGTCCTCCCACAACCGGGCGTGGGCGCGTGGATACGGGTTGTCCGGACCGTTGCCGACCACCGCCACGGGCGGCCCACCGCCACTCCGCAGCGCGCCGGCGTGAGCCGCTCCGTCGATGCCCTTGGCGAGACCGGAGACGACGACCACGCCGGCCGCGGCGAGACCGTGACCGAGCTCGCCGGCGGTCTCCCGTCCGGCTCGGGTGGCGTTGCGGGTGCCAACGACCCCGACACGGCGGTGGTCCAGCGCGGCGAGGTCGCCGCGGGCGAACAGGACGGCCGGCGGCTCCGGATCGTGGCGGAGGACGGCCGGGAAGTCCGCATCACGGGCGGTGACGACGCGGATCCCGTGGTGGCGGCACCGCTGTGCCCACTCGATCGGCGATCGGCTTGACGCGGAGGACCGCCACGCCGCCCGCACCGTCGAGGTCAGCACGCGGGCCACCATCGGATGCGGCGTAGACCGGCCCGCAGCCACTGCGTAGGCCTCGACGGGGTCGTGGTGGGCGAGGAGGAGGCGCAGTCGCGGGATGGTCATGAGGTCGAAGCCGGCGAGCGCGGCGAGGCAGCCGTCGACCGGATCGGTCGCACCGAGCGGCGCGGCGGCGGCCTGCATCACGCCACCAGCCCGGCGGCCGCGGCCCGCAGGCGGGTGCGCAGCGACAGCGCCATCGACACGTGCTCGAGGTCGAGGGCGTCGGGCGGCGCCCGACGCGAGCCGGCGCGGAGATCGGCGATCGTGCGAGCGACCCGGCGGATGCGGTGGTAGCCGCGGCCGGTGAGGCGCTCTCGTTCGATCTCCGAGCGCAGCAGGGCCCGCGCTTCCGGCGTCACCGGTGCGATGCGGTCCAGGAGCTCGCCGTGCAGCTCGGCGTTGAGCCGGCCGGATCGCTCGACGGCGATCGAGCGCGCCGCCGCCACCCGCGCCGCCACGAGCACGCTGGGCTCTCCGCCACCAGGATCGAGTAGCTCGTCGACAGCCGGCCGTTGGACCGCCACGCGCAGGTCGAACCGATCGAGCAGCGGACCGGACAGCCGGCGGACGTAGCGCAGCCGCGCCACCTCGTCGCACTCACAGGCCCCGGGCGCACCACCGCCACAGGGGCAGGGGTTGGTCGCCGCGACCAGGAGGAACCGGGCCGGCAGCACGGCGTGGCTATGCGCCCTGGCGACTCGGATCACACCTTCCTCGAGTGGCTCGCGGAGTCCGTCGAGCACCGACGGCGCGAACTCGCCGAGCTCGTCCAAGAACAGGACGCCGCCATGGGCCAAGCTGATCTCGCCCGGCCGCAGCGTTGCCGAGCCCCCACCGACGAGGGCGACGACCGAGCTGGTGTGGTGCGGGGCGCGGAACGGCGGCACCGTGACCAGACCGCCGGGCGGCATCGCCACACCGGCCGCCGAGTGGACCATCGTGGCGGCGAGCGCGTCGGCGCGATCGAGGGCCGGCAGGATCCCCGTCAGACGTTGGGCCAGCATCGTCTTGCCCGAGCCGGGGCACCCGACCATCAACAAGTGGTGGCCGCCGGCGGCGGCGATCTCGAGCGCCGTGCGGGCCACCGGCTGGCCGCGGACGTCAGCGAGGTCGGGTACAGCGGGCGGCTCGATCACCTCCGCCGGGCCGGGGTCGTCGGGCCACGGCGTGTGCGTGGTGAGGGCGGCAACGACTTCGCCCAGCGTGGCGGCGACCCGTACGCCGCCCGACGCGGCGACGTGCGCTTCGGCGCTGGAGCCGTTGGGGACAACGGCAACGACGTCGTCGAGGACGGCGACCATCGGGGCGACGCCGGCGACACGGCGCAGCGTGCCGTCGAGACCGAGCTCACCGATGAACCCGTACCCAGCCACCGCCTCGGCGGGCATCTGGTCGGAAGCGACGAGCACGCCGAGGGCGATGGCGAGGTCCAGCCCGGTGCCCGTCTTGCGGCGGCTGGATGGGGCGAGGTTGACCGTGATGCTGTGCGACGGCCAGGTCAGCTCGGTGCTCAGGACGGCGGCCCGCACCCGATCACGCGACTCACGACACGCCGTGTCGGGCATCCCGACGATGTGGTAGCCGGGCAGACCGTGGCCGACGTGCACCTCGACGGTCACGGGGTAGCCGCTGGCGCCGAGCAAGGTGGCCGACGGGATGGATGCGAGCACGCGTGCCTCCCACGAAGTGAACGGGTTCGGGGAGGAGCGCCCGGCTCCACGACGGCTGCGGGGGGACGGTACCAAGGGGGTGTCAGAACGCCACCTCGGCCGGCCCGACGTCGCCGCCGCCCGACGATCTGGGCGCGATCCTTCGCGACTGTCGGAAATTTCCGCACCCAGATTGGCCGCTGGGAAGGATCGCGCCCAGATGTTCGGCGGCGCGACGGCCGGGTCGCCCGGTTCAGCTCCAGATCGTGACGTAGACGGGTGGGCGGAACTGGGAGGCCGGGACGCCGCCGTCGGCGCGGTGCATCGCCTGCGTGGCGTCGGGGGTGGCGAGGAAGCGGTGGAGGCGGCCGGCGACCGGTGGCCGGCGGTCACCCTGCAACATGCTGACGTACCACAACATCTCGATCGGCGTGCCGGACACCTGCAGCGGCACGACGTCCGGGTGCGGATCGCGGTGCCAGAGCTGCTCGATGGCCGGTGCCACACCCACTCCCGCAGCCGCCGCGGCCCACGCCGCCGCCTGCGTCGGGAAGACCCTGACGTGCTCCTCGGGAACACGCAGGCGGGCCAGCAACTGCCCGAGCTCGGAGTGCCGGTCGGTGGCCGTCGGATCGACGAGCCACTCCTCGTCCCGCAGATCCCGCAGCGACCGCACGACACCGTCGCGCCCGCGGGCCACGAACAGCAGCCGATAGCGCAGCAGCGGCTCGCTGACGACCCCGGGCGCACCCGGCCCGGCCAGCGCCGGTCCCAACGCCACATCGGCCAGTCGCTCCGAGAGCAACGCCCGCATCTCCTCGGTGGTCGCGATGCCCAGCGTTACTTCGACCCCCGACGCCCGGCGGGTGAACGCCTGCAGCAGCGCCGGCGCGACGAGGTCGCCGACGTTGGCGGAGGCGACGACGCGCAGCAGATGGGGCGCGCCGTTGGCCACGCGCACGGCCTCCTCAGTGGCGATCGCCAGGTTGACCATCTGGGACGCCAGGCCGACGACTCGCAGGCCAGCGGCGGTCAGCGTGAGCGACGACCCGTTGCGCTCGATCAACGGGTCGCCGAGGCTCTGACGGAGCGCCGACAGCGCCTGCGACACGGCCGGCTCGCTCACGCCGAGCGCATTGGCGGCCGCCCGGAACGAACCGAGACGCACGACGAGCACGAAGACCTTCAACTGGTTGAGGGTCATGTGACCGACCGTACCGCCCACCACCCGGCCGACTTAAGCGAACCCTTATCGCGGTGTTGACCGCGCGACCGGCGGTGGCGATGATGCCTGCGGGGGCGGGCCGCCGCGGACCGGCCAATCAAGGGGGCACCATGCAGACACCTGCACCGTTCGGCTACGAGCGGGCGACCAGCGTCGACCACGCCGTCACGCTCCTCGAACAGCTCGGGCCCGATGCCCGGCTCGTCGCCGGAGGGCACTCCTTGCTCCCGATGATGAAGCTGCGCCTGGCCCGCCCGGAGCACCTGATCGACATCAACGACCTCGTCGGCGACCTCTCCTACCTCCGAGTGGAGGGGGACGAGCTGCGCATCGGGGCGATGACCCGCCACGCCGACCTGCTCGCCTCCGCCGTCGCCGGTGAGCACTTCCGCATCCTCCACGACGCCGAGCGGGTGATCGCCGATCCGGTCGTGCGCAACCGGGGCACCATCGGCGGCTCGCTCGGCCAGGCCGACCCGAGCGAGGACCTGTCGGCCGTGTTCGCCGCCCTCCGAGCGTCCGTCGTGATCCAGGGGCGCGCCGGAACGCGCACGGTGTCCGCACGCGACTTCCACGTCGGCCCGTACGAGACGGCGGTCGGCGATGCCGAGATGATCACGGAGGTGCGGGTGCCGATCCGGCCAGGAGGCGCGAGCGCCTACCGCAAGGTCGAGCGTCGGGCCGGGGACTGGGCGGTCGCCGCCGCCGGGGTCGCCGTCTGGCTCGACGGCGACACCGTCAGCGAGGTCGGCATCGGGCTGACGGCGGTCGGCGCCGAGCACTTCTGCGCACCGGCGGCCGAGGACTCGCTGCGCGGCAACGCCGTCACGGAGGAAGCCATCGAGGCTGCCGGCGCGCTGGCCGCCGAGCACACCAATCCGGCGACCGATCAGCGCGGCCCGGCCGACTACAAGCGTCACCTCGCCGGCGAGCTGACGAAGCGCGCACTACGAACCGCCATCGAGCGAGCCCGAGGAGGAGCGGCATGAACGTGACGGTCAACGTCAACGGCGAGACGCACACCGCCGACGTCGAGCCGCGCGTGCTCCTCGTCCACCTGTTGCGCGACCACTTCGGCCTGACGGGGACGCACTGGGGGTGCGACACCTCGAACTGCGGGGCCTGCGTCGTGCTCCTCGACGGCACGCCGGTGAAGAGCTGCACCGTGCTCGGCGTGATGGCCGACGGTCGGGCGGTCGACACCGTCGAGGGGCTCGAAGGGCCAGACGGGCTCGACCCCGTCCAGCAGGGCTTCATGGAGTGCCACGGGCTGCAGTGCGGGTTCTGCACGCCGGGGATGATGATGACCGCCCGAGCCCTGCTCGACGCCAACCCGGATCCCAACGAGGGTGAGATCCGCGAAGCGCTGAGCGGCCAGTTCTGCCGCTGCACCGGCTACCACAACATCGTCAAGGCTGTCCGCTGGGCCGCCGAGCACACACCGGCAGGAGTCGAGTCATGAGCGTGGACGTACCCATTTCGGCGGGCGGCAACCCGATCGGGTTCGGCCGGATGCTGCGCAAGGAGGACGCCCGCTTCCTCCGCGGACGGGGCAACTTCCTCGACGACGTGACGATGCCCGGCATGCTCCACGGCGCTGTCCTCGCCAGCCCTTACGCCCACGCCAGGATCGTGTCCATCGACACGTCCGCCGCCGAGGCCCACCCGAAGGTCAAGGCCGTCATCACGGGGTCCATGCTTGACGGGCTCAAGCTGGCCTGGATGCCGACGCTGTCGGCCGACGTCCAGGCGGTGCTGGCCACCGACAAGGTGCGCTACCAGGGGCAGGAGGTGGCGTTCGTCATCGCCGAGGACCGCTACTCGGCACGCGACGCGCTGGAGCTGATCGACGTCGAGTACGAGCCGTTGCCGCCCGTGATCGACGCCCGTAAGGCGCTCGACACCGACGCCCCTGTGATCCGAGACGACCTCGAGGGCAAGGCCGACAACCACATCTTCGACTGGGAGGCCGGCGACGCAGCCGCCACGGCGGCGGCGTTCGAGGCGGCGGACGTGAAGGTCGCCCTCGACATGATCTACCCGCGCTCGCACCCGGCGCCGATGGAGACGTGCGGTTCGGTGGCCTACATGGACCCGGTGACGGGCAAGCTGACCGCCTACATCACGAGCCAGGCGCCGCACGCCCACCGCACCGTGTACGCCCTCGTCGCCGGCATCCCCGAGCACAAGATCCAGGTCATCTCGCCGGACATCGGGGGCGGCTTCGGCAACAAGGTGCCGATCTACCCCGGGTACGTGTGCGCCGTCGTCGGCTCCATCGTGACCAAGCGGCCGGTGAAGTGGGTCGAGGACCGCAGCTCCAACCTGATGACCACCGGCTTCGCCCGGGACTACCACATGCACGGCGAGATCGCCGCCACGAGCGACGGCAGGATCCTCGGTGTCAAGGTCGATGTGCTGGCCGACCATGGTGCCTTCAATGCCACGGCCCAGCCGACGAAGTTCCCGGCCGGCTTCTTCCACATCTTCACCGGCTCCTATGACTACGGCGCGGCCCACTGCAAGGTCACCGGCGTCTACACGAACAAGGCGCCGGGTGGTGTGGCCTACGCCTGCTCGTTCCGCATCACCGAGGCCGTGTACCTGATCGAGCGCATCGTCGACCGGCTGGCCGACGAGCTGGGCATGGACCCGGCCGAGCTGCGCCTCAAGAACCTCCTGCGGCCGGAGCAGTTCCCGTACACGACGCCGACAGGTTGGGAGTACGACTCCGGCGACTACCCGCGGGCGTTGCGCGAGGCGATGCGCATCGCCGGCTACGAGGACCTGCGCACGCGAGCAGGCGGAGAAGCGGACCCGCGGCGAGTACATGGGCATCGGCGTGTCGTTCTTCACGGAGGGCGTCGGCGCCGGGCCGCGCAAGCACATGGACATCCTCGGCCTCGGCATGGCCGACGGCTGCGAGCTGCGCCTCCATCCGACAGGCAAGGCCCAGATCCGGCTGTCGGTGCAGACCCAGGGTCAGGGCCATGAGACGACGTTCGCCCAGATCGTCGCCCACGAGCTCGGTCTCCCACCAGAGGACGTCGAGGTCATCCACGGCGACACCGACAACACCCCGTTCGGCCTCGGCACGTACGCCTCGCGGTCGACACCCGTGTCGGGTGCGGCGGCCGCCGTCGTGTCGCAGCGAGTCCGCGACAAAGCCCGCATCATCGCCGCGTCGGCGTTGGAGTGCTCGCCCGACGACCTCGAGTGGGAGCTCGGGCGCTGGCAGGTCAAGGGCGATCCCGAGAAGGGCAAGACGATCGTCGAGATCGCCCTGCTGGCCCACTCGTCGCTCGAGCTGCCCGACGGGGTCGAGGGCCACCTCGACGCGTCGGCCGTCTACAACCCACCGAACCTGACGTACCCGTTCGGCGCCTACATCTGCGTCGTCGACGTCGATGCGGGGACGGGCGAGGTCAAGGTCCGGCGGTTCATCGCCGTCGACGACTGCGGGCCGCGCATCAACCCGATGATCGTCGAGGGCCAGGTCCACGGCGGCCTGGCCGACGGCATCGGGATGGCGCTGATGCAGTCCATCGCCTTCGACGACGATGGCAACTGCCTTGGCGGGTCGTTCATGGACTACCTCCTGCCGACCTTGATGGAGGTGCCGAACTTCGAGCTCGGGGAGACGGTCACGCCGTCGCCGGACCACCCGCTCGGCGTCAAGGGCGTCGGCGAGTCGGCGACCGTCGGCTCGCCGCCCGCCGTGGTCAACGCCGTGATCGACGCCCTCAAGCCGTTCGGCGTGAAGCACGCCGACATGCCCCTGACGCCGGCCCAGGTCTGGCTGGCGATCCAGGGCCGCCCGGCGAGAACGGACCTCGCGTTCACGTGAGGTCGGATGGCTAGCTCGATCGCCGCCCGGGCCGACGAGTTGCTGGCGCAGCGGGTTCCGTTCGTGCACGCCCGGGTGGTCCTCGCCGCCAAGCCGGCGAGCGCGCGGCCCGGTGACGAGGCGCTCGTCCTGGCCGACGGCACGATCGAGGGTTTCGTCGGCGGGGAGTGCGCAGAGGCCACCGTGCGGGCCCAGGCGCTCGCCGTCCTGGACTCCGGAGAACCGGTGGTGCTGCGCATCAGCCCGACGCCGGAGGCTCCCATGCAGGGCAAGGTGATGGCCCACAACCCGTGCCTCAGCGGCGGGAGCCTGGAGATCTTCCTGCAGCCGCATCGGCCGGCCCAGCAGGTAGCCGTCATCGGCGACAGCCCGATCGCCCACGCGCTGATCGGGGTCGGGTCGGCGCTCGGCTACGACATGGTCCACGCCGACGACATCCCGGACGGCGCCACCGCCGTCGTCGTCGCCTCGCACGGTCGCGACGAAGCGACGCCCCTGACGGCTGCCCTGCAGCTCGGCGTCGGGTACGTCGGGTTGGTCGCCAGCCCCAAGCGCGGCGCCGCCGTGCTCGACGGTTTGGGCGTCGACGACTCGATGAAGGCGCGGGTCGTCACGCCCGCTGGGCTCGACATCGGCGCCCGCACGCCAGAGGAGGTCGCCCTGTCGATCTTCGCCGACATCATCGCCCGCCGGCCCCGACCGTCCGCCCGGCCGGTCGGCGATGGGTCGCCGCCGGCGGCCACCGTTGGCGACCCGGTGTGCGGGATGGCCGTGACGGCCGTCGACGGCGCGCTGCACCTCGATCACGGAGGACGGCGGCACTGGTTCTGTGGGACGGGGTGCCTGCGCGCCTTCGCCGCCGACCCGATGCGCTACACCGGCGCGTGATGGAGGACCCGGACGCCCGCGTCGAGACCGTCGGCGCCGTGCGGCAGGCGCTCGACGACGTCGACTACATCGCCGACCTCGGGCTGGCGACGGCGGTGTTCTGCGCCGTCCGGCTGCACCAGCCACTGCTCCTGGAGGGCGAGGCGGGCGTCGGAAAGACGGAGGCCGGCAAGGCGATCGCCGAGGTCCTCGACACCCCACTCGTGCGGCTGCAGTGCTACGAGGGCATCACCGCGGCGGAAGCCCTGTACGAGTGGAACTACCCCCGCCAGCTGCTGGCCATCCGGACGGCCGAAGCCGGCCGCAGGGCGGTGCAGGAGCAGGACCTGTTCACGGTCGACTTCCTCGTCGGCCGACCGCTGCTGCGGGCGATCCAACATCCCGGACCTCGGCCGACGGTCCTGCTGATCGACGAGATCGACCGCGCCGACGACGAGTTCGAGGCGTTCCTCTTCGAGCTGCTGGCCGAGTCGGCGGTGACGATCCCCGAGCTCGGAACGATCCGGGCGACCCATCCGCCGGTGGTCGTCCTCACGTCCAACCGGACGCGCGACCTGCACGACGCGTTGAAGCGCCGCTGTCTCTACCACTGGATCGACTATCCGCCGCTGCGCACCGCCGTCGAGATCGTCCGCCGCCGCGTCCCATCCGCCCGCGCCCCGCTCGTCGAACAGGTCGGCAGCGCGATCGGTCGGCTGCGCTCGCTCGACGTGCAGAAGCCGCCCGGCATCGCCGAGGCGATCGCCTGGATGGCGGCGCTCGACGGCGCTGGGCATCGAGGAGTTGACGCCCGATGTCGCCGCCCTCACGGCCGGGTCGGTGCTGAAGTACCGCGAGGACGTCGAGGTGGCCGTCGCCCGGGGACTCGCCTGGGTGGTGGGTGGGGTGCAATGCGGTGGTGGGTGGGGTGCAATGACGGTGGTGGGTGGGTTCGATTTGACGATCTCGCCGTCGATCGACCTGGCCGAGCTGGCGGCCCGGTTCGGCGACCGCCTGCACGCCGCTGGGGTCCCCGTGGCGCCGGCCACGAGTGGCCGCTTCGCTGCCGCCCTCGCCGCCGCCCGGCCGGCCCGCGTCGACGAGCTGTACTGGCTGGCCCGCGTCACGTTGGTCATCGACCGAGACCACTTGGCGACGTTCCAGCGCGTGTTCGACCATGTCTTCGGCGGCCTCAGCGATGTCGCCGACGTCGACCGCAATCCGGACGCTGCCGCGGACGTCACTCCGGCCAGGCGCGCCCGGCGACCGGCGGCCGAGCCGGACCCCGACGCCCGGAGGCCCGTCGTCCGAGCAGGCCGCGCCCGATGGCGGGCGCGACGTGGACCGGCCGAGCGCCGTTGCCGCCGCCAGCGCGCGAGGAGCGGCTACGAGCGCGGAGCTTCGACACGTGCACCGCGGAGGAGCTCGAACAGCTCCGCCTGCTGATGACCGACCTGACCGTCGATCCGCCCCGCCGTCGCAGCCGCCGCGTCCGTCGATCGGCCAGCGGCCCCTCGATCGATCTGCGCGACACCCTGCGGGCGGCCCGCCGGACCGGCGGCGACCCCGTCCGGACCACGCGCCGGCGGCGTCGACGCCGGGCGCGGCGGGTCGTCCTGATCGCTGACGTCTCGGGCTCGATGGAGCCCTATGGCCGTGCCTACCTGTACCTCTTGCACGGAGCGGTCCGGGCGTTGCGTGCCGAGGCGTTCGTGTTCGCCACGTCACTGCACCGCCTCACCCGCCCGCTCGGCGTGAGCCAACCGTCCGTCGCCCTCCGCGCGGCGATGGCGACGGCGCCCGACTGGTCCGGCGGCACCCGTCTCGGCGAGGCGATGAAGTCCTTCAACGACCTCTACGGGCGACGCGGATTGGCGCGAGGCGCCGTCGTGGTGATCGTCTCCGACGGCTGGGACAGCGGTGACCCGGCGCTGCTCGGGCAGGAGATGGAACGGCTCGGCCGCCTGGCCCACCGCATCGTGTGGGTCAACCCGCGCAAGCAGAGCGCCGCTGTACCAGCCGCTGGCCGGGGGGATGGCGGCGGCGCTGCCCCACATCGATACGTTCGTCAGCGGCCACAGCCTCGCCGCGATGAGTGACGTCATCGCCGCCATCGGCGACGACGGGACGCGGTGATCCGTGCACGAGCTATCGCTCTGCCAGGCGATCGCCGAGACGGCCGAGCGGCGGGCCGCCGGACGACCGGTGCAACGCAATTTCGACGTCCAGCACTCGGACGCGCTCCAGCACTCGGATAGTCGCAGATGTCACCTGGCCGGTGGTCCGACCCCGTCGACTTCCAGCGCGACCCGCTCGTCGTAGAACGCCAGCAACCCGGCGATCGGCGCCGACTCCCGCAGCGGCGACGGGTAGCTCCACACGAGGTCGGTGTGCTCGGCGCTCGGCGTCACGAGCGACCACCACACGGCCGTCCCCTTGTACGGACACCTCGACGTCGTGCTGGTCGGCACGAGCAGGTCCATGCGCACGTCGAGCTTCGGAAGGTACGTCCGGCGCCGCAAGCCCGTCTCGTGGAGGAACGTCGGGCGATCCGATTCGGCGACGACGATGCCGTCGACCGTGACGACGACGCGGCGCGAGCTGGGCAAGATCTGGATCCGCGTGGATGGGCTGCGCGGGTGCACGAAGATCTCCTCGTCCTCCTCGAACCACGCGTCCATGGCGTCGAACTCGAACCGCACCCGATCGCGCAAGCCGTCGATTGGGCTCTCCGGGTACGTCCAGGCCGCATCGACGCGCTCGGTTCCATCTCCGCGGACGGTGAAGTACGACGCCGTCCCGCGACTCGGCGATCGCTTCGTCGTGGCCGTTGGGACGAGTGCGCCGGCGACCACGTCGGCGAGCGGCACGTAGTACTGCGGGTAGTGCGGGCCCTCCCACACGTACAGCGCGTCGATGGTGTCGACGATCACCTCGCCGCCGAGGACGATGCGGACCCGCTTGCCGCTCGGTGCGGTACGCACCCGTCCCAACTGTTCGGTCATGCCGTCATCATGTCCGGTGAGGAGCCGGAGCGCTACGCCGTGAAGTGGCGGGGCGCGAAGTACGACGGGTTGCGGTCCCGTTGGCCACGCCGGGACGTCCAGCGCCATTGCGCCGACACGCGGCTCCGCACGCGCCCTCGAGGCTTGGGGACGCAGTGCAGCCAATCGGCCTGGCAGCGCCCGCCCATCACGAGCAGGTCGCCGCTTCCCGGCGCGAGGTCGATGGCGCCGGCCTCGTCCTCCTCCCGGTCGTAGCCCCGCCGACCCAGCGGCTTCAACAGCCACGGGCGGCGGGCGCCGAGCGTCAGGGCGCCGATCACGGTGTCGTCGAGCCACCGCAGCTCACGGTCGCGGTGGAACGCCACGCTGTCTCGCTCGCCGCGGTACCACGCCAGGGCAACGCCGTCGAAGGGGACGCGATAGCGGCGACTGATCCAGGCCTGGACCTCGGCGAGAGCAGGGTGGCGGCCGTCCCCCGACTGGTACGAGCTGAGGCGCGGCTCGTCGATCCATCGCTCGTAGCGGAAGACCCGGCCCTGTTCCCACGGCACGTTCGCCACCAGCTCGTCGTGCACCACGTCGGCCTCCGGAACCAGGCCGCGTACGACGTCGACCCACGACGTGCCGTCGAGATCGACGCGCTCGACGGAGGGCTCCCGCACGAGCCACCGAGGCAGCGTCTGCTCTGTCACACCGTCGAACCTAGCGAGGCCTGATGCGGCCGCCGAAGCGCCGGAGGCGCCGGCGTGCCGAACCGGGTCTCCACCTCACAACGACGCGATCCGGCCGCCGACGCGCCGGAGGCGCCGGCGTGCGCCCGAGCGCGCCGGTGCGGGCCTCCCATCGGAGGCCCGCACCATGCGACGTCTGTGGTCAGCTCTCGCCGGCGCCCAGGTCGACCAGCACGTTGATCAGGGTCGGGACGGCGGCGTCGACATCGACCTCGTCGTCACCGTCCAGCGCATCGATCTTGAGCTGGTCGGTGGTCTCGCTGCCGGTCAGGCTCAGCGTGGTCTTCAACCCGGCGACCTCGATCGCCGCGCCATCGGCCGTGACGTCGATCTCGTCGTCCTCTTCCGTCGCGTTCACGGTCACGACATCGACCGCCGCGTCCCCGCCACCGGCCGGGCCGGAGAGGTCGACGATGGCCCGGCGGAAGTCGGTGCCGGACATGTCGTTGAGGACGAAGGTGTCGACGCTGCCGAGCGTGGTCAGGTCCAGACCCTCGACGTCGTCCATGTCCATGCGGATGTTGGCGGCGTCACGGAGGAACACCGAACGCCGGCCGTTGGCCGACAGGCTCATGTTCTCGGGCCCGGCGGCACCGTTGAAGTCGAGCGTGTCGAAGCCGGACTGGCCCTCGACGACGTCGCTGCCGTCGCCCGGGTCCCAGCGGAAGCTGTCCTGCCCGGAACCGAGCTGGGCGGTGTCGTTGCCGCGGTTGCCGTCGACATTGTCATCACCGGAACCGGCGATGAACAGCTCGACCTGGTCGCCGCCGTTGAGGTTGTCGTTGCCGCTGCCGCCCTCGACCGTGAGCGCCTCGTCGGCGAACGCGCCATTGGTCTGATCGACACGGAACTGGTCGTTGCCGCTGCGGGTCTGCACGTTGATGCGGCTGAACGTGCTGCGATCCAGGGAGAACTCGGCCGAGGCGTCGTCGCCGAAGTCGACCTCCAGCGTGCCAGGCGCGCCGGCCGCCAGGCGCAGTGCGATCCGGTCATCGGCGCTGCTGCCCTTGACGGTCAGAACGTCGTTGGCGACGACGGCGGACAACGGGTCGGCGGCGGCGGGGCTGGCGATGATCAGGCTGGCGGCGATGCCGGCGGCGATCCCGCCTGCCAGGCCGAGGCGCCGGGCGGCAGCACGATGCTCGAGGTTCATGTCATTGGTTCCTTCCGGTGGGGACCGACGGCGCGGAACGGCGACGTCGCCGCGCACTACGGCACGGCCGGCCCGTTCGGTTCGCGGAAGTTCAACCAATCTGGGTCACCGCTTCCACTCTCGGCACGCTGGCGGTGACACGAACCGGCCGAGAGGTCGGCGAGTACCCTCGTCCGGGTGCATGCCGGCCCGGCCCAGGTCGACACGGATGACGGAGAGCTCGCCGCCGCGCTGCGCGCCGGCGATGAGCAGGCCTTTGGCGAGCTGGTCGATCGTCACTACTCGGCGATGCTGAGGGTCGCCCGCAGCTTCGTCGCCACGAAGGAAGCGGCTGAGGATGTCGTCCAGGAGACGTTCCTCGGCGTCATCCAGGGGATCGACCGGTTCGAGGGCCGCTCGTCGCTGCGCACGTGGATGTTCCGCATCCTCGTCAACCGGGCCAGGACGAGGGGCGAGCGGGAGGGGCGCACGCGGCCTTTCTCGTCGATCGCTGCCGCCGCCGAGGACGACGAGCCGGCGGTCGATCCTGACCGCTTCGCCGCCGACGGTCGGTGGGTCGGGTTCTGGAGCGCCTCGCCGTCGGTCGAGCACCTGCCAGAGGCCAAGGTGCTCGCCGTCGAGATCGGGGATCACCTCTCGCGGGCGATCGACGGACTACCACCGGCGCAACGGACGGTGCTCGAGCTGCGCGACGTCCGTGGGTTCAGTTCGACCGAGGTGTGCGAGCTGCTCGACATCAGCGAAGCCAACCAACGCGTGCTGCTGCACCGCGCCCGCAGCAAGGCACGCACCGCGCTCGAGCGCTACCTCGCGACGGCGGTGCCGTGATGCGCCAGCCCACCGTTCGCTGCGTCGACTTCGTCGAGTCGGTGACGGACTGGATGGAGGGCGCCCTGGCCGATGCGGACCGGGTGACCATCGAGGAGCACCTCTCGGGCTGCCCGCGGTGCACGGAGTACGCGGCCCATCTGCGACTCGCCGCCGATGTCCTCCACGAGCAACCCAGCGAAGCGCCACCCGAGGCGGCGCGTACAGCGCTGCTGGAGATGTTCCGACGCCACCGGGCGAACGGATAGGACGCGGAGGGGACGATGCGCATCGGAATCTGCACTGGCGGGGGCGACGTGCCGGGACTCAACCCGTGCATCAAGGCCGTCGTCAACCGGGTGGCCGAGCGTGGTCACGAGGTGATCGGCATCCGGCGCGGCTGGGCCGGGCTGCTCGAGACCGATCCGGGTGACCCGGCTTCCGTGGCCGCCAACACGACGCCGCTCGATCCGCAGGCGGTCCGCACCATCGATCGCACCGGCGGCACGGTCCTGCACACGTCGCGGACCAACCCGGGTCGGGTCAAGTCGGCCAACGTCCCGGCGTTCCTCGCCGACCAGGCGGTCGGCAACGGACCGCACGACTTCACGGCGCACGCCATCCGCGTGCTCGACCACCTTGGCATCGAGGCGCTGATCCCGATCGGCGGCGACGACACGCTGTCGTACGGCCTGCGGCTGCACGAGGAGGGCGTGCCGGTGATCGCCATCCCGAAGACGATGGACAACGACGTCCACGGCACCGACTACTGCATCGGGTTCTCCACCGCCGTGACGCGCGGCGTCGAGTTCATCCACGCTCTGCGCACGTCGACCGGCTCGCACGAGCGGATCGCCGTCGTCGAGCTGTTCGGCCGCTACAGCGGCGAGACGTCACTGATCACCGCCTACCTTGCCGGCGTCGACCGGGCCGTCATCTCCGAGGTGCCCTTCGACGTCGAACGGCTCGCTGGGTTGCTCGTCGAAGACCAGCGTCGCAATCCGTCGCACTACGCCATGATGACGATCTCCGAGGGCGCCACGCTGGCGGGCGGCAAGATGGTGGTGTCGGGCGAGGCCGACGCCTATGGCCACCGCAAGCTCGGGGGCATCGGGGCCACGACGGGCGACCTGATCAGCCGGATCACCGGCGAGGGCATCGTCCTGCAGCAGGTCGCCTACCTGATGCGATCAGGCAGCCCCGACTCGCTCGACCTGATGGTGGCGACGAACTACGCGGTGATGGCGGCTGACCTCGTGCTGGAGGGGGCATCCGGACGGATGGTCGCGCTGCGCGGCGGTACGTACACCAACGTGCCGATCAGCGTGACGCGCGAGGGCGTCAAGCGGGTCGATGTGGACGAGCTGTACGACGTGCAGTCGTACCGCCCGAAGGTTCGTCACGTCGCCGGCAAGCCGATGTTCCTGTACTGATCCCGGCGGGCGACGGCGACGAGGACGGCGCGGTCCGGTCCCGTGTTGTGCAGCGCCACCAGCGCCATCCCGCTCAGCCACAGGACGTCACCACGGATGATCCGGTGGGCGCCGCCGTGACAGCCCTCGAGCGTCAGCTCGCCGTGCTCCAGCACCACGATGGCGTCACGCCACTCGTGCTCGTCGTAGGGCCTGGCTCGCCCGGGCTCGATGACCACGATCCGTCGTACGAACTCCGGCGGCACGGCTCGACCGAGGAACGTGAGCGGCTCGTCAGGCATCGACCAACCGGTTGCTCATGCCCGGTATGACGACCGTCCGGATCGGAACTCATCGTCCGATCCGACATGCGGTGGTGGTGCATCGGAGGCATTGGTGCGCCCCACCCGTGACGCAGGCCCTCCGGTGCCGTGCAAGCCTCGGGTGGAGGACGGCGCGAACGGAGTGATCGACATGGCAACCGAGGAGTTCGACGTGATCGTGATCGGAGCCGGGCCGGCCGGCGAGAACGTCGCCGGGCGCTGTGCCGAGGGCGGGCTGTCGGTCGCCGTCGTCGAGCGTGAGCTGGTTGGCGGGGAGTGCTCCTATTGGGGCTGCATCCCGTCCAAGGTGCTGCTCCGCCCCGGCGACGTGCTGGCCGCGGCCAGGCGCGTGCCCGGAGCCGCGCCGGCGGTCACTGGCGGGGTCGATGCCGAGGCGACGTTCGGTCACCGGGACGAGATGACGAACCACTGGGACGACGCCGCGGCGCTGCCGTGGTTGGAGGAGCGCGCGGTCGTGCTGATCCGCGGCACCGGCCGGCTGACGGGTGAGCGGGCGGTCGACGTCGAGGACGGCGACGGCACCGTGCGACAGATGCGTGCTCGCCGGGCGGTCGCAGTGGCCACCGGGACCGGAGCGGCCATGCCCCCGATCCCCGGGCTGGCCGACGCCCGGCCATGGGACAACCGCACCGTCACAACGACCAAGGAGCCCCCCCGGCGCCTGCTCGTGCTCGGCGGTGGGGCGATCGGCCTGGAGATGGCCCAGGCGATGCGACGTCTCGGCTCGTCGGAGGTGACGGTGATCGAGGCCACGCCGCGGCTGCTGATCCGAGAAGAGCCGTTCGCCGGCACCGAGGTGGCCGAGGCGCTCGAGGCCGAGGGCATCACGATTCGAGTCGGCGTCGGGCTGACCCGTGTCGAGCGAGACGGCGACGGACCGGTGACGGCCGTGCTGACCGACGGGACCGAGGTGGTCGGCGATGAGCTGCTCGTCGCCACCGGCCGGCGACCCTCGACCGACGACCTCGGGCTGGAGCGCGTGGGCCTCGAGCCGGGGCGGTACATCGAGGTCGACGACCAGCTGCGGGCGACGGGGGTGGGGGGTGGGTGGCTGTACGCCGTCGGCGACTGCAACGGGCGGGCCCTGCTCACGCACATGGGCAAGTACCAGGCGCGCATCGCCGCCGACGTGATCCTCGGCCGGGACGTGTCGGCGATCGCCGATCACGGCATCGTGCCGCGGGTGACGTTCACCGATCCGCAGGTCTGCGCCGTCGGCCTGACCGAGGAGCAGGCGCGGGACGACGGCCTGGAGGTGCGCACGGTGCGCTACCCAACCGGAGGGGTCTCCGGAGCCGCCGTGGCGGCGGACCACTTCCGCGGCACGAGCCAGCTCGTCATCGACCCGGCGCGGCGAATCGTCGTCGGCGCGACGTTCGTCGGCCCAGGCGTCCAGGAGCTCCTGCACTCGGCCACGATCGCCATCGCCGGGGCGGTGACGCTCGACCGACTGTGGCACGCCGTCCCCTCGTTCCCGACCGTCAGCGAGGTGTGGCTGCGGCTGCTGGAAACGGCCGAGCGGGAGCTCGGCACGACGCTCGGACGCCTCCCGTGAATTCTCAGGAGAGCTGAGCCGCGCTGAGCGCGGTCAACTGTCGTCAGAATCGGATCCGTCAGTCGGCCACCCAGTTCCCGTGGAAGCCCATCGGCACGCGGCCGGGCAGGTGCACGGTGGCCACCGGTCCGGCGGCGGGGTCGGCGGCGGCGAGGATGACGAGATCGCTGCGGTCGGTGGCGTTGTCGTAGACGTAGCTCATCAGCCAACCGTCGTCCTCAGCAGCGGCGGCGTCGCGAGGCACCATCACCCACTCACCCGACTGCCGACCGGGACCGAGGTCGATCGGCCGCACGTCGTTGGTGGTGGAGTCGATGTGCACGAACCGACCACCGAACCCGTTGCCCCCGTCGGCCCGCGTGACCTCCGCGCCGTAGCCGAACCGATGCCGTCGGCCGACGAGGCGCTCGTCGACGCGGGGAACTCGAAGGAGACATCCGACAGCTGCTCCTCGGTGACCGCGCCGGTCGCCGTGTCCAACGTCCAGCGCCACAGCAGGGGCGGCCCGTCGTCAGGCCCGAGCCGGTTCGTGTCGAACATCTTCGGATAGCGGACGGCATCGATGACGATCCGATCGCCATCGTCGTGCGCGTTGAGCGGGTGGAACGAGTAGCACGGTTCGACGCCGAACCAGCGCACGTCGCTGCCCCGGCCACCGAGCGGCAGGACGCCGATGCGGGCGCCGTGGGCCTCGTTCCAGGCGTACGGGAACGACGTCCCGGCCATCGCCGCCTCCAGGTCGAAGGTGACCGGGAAGTCGTAGACCACCATCCACCGCTCGGTGATCGAGCAGTCATGGACCATCGGACCGTCGGTGATCTCGATGGGTTCGACTTGGCGCACACGGGCGTCGGGGCCGACGACGATGTACTGCAGGTGGGGCAGGGCCCAGTGGTAGGCGATGGCGTGTAGATCGCCCGTCGCCGGATCGACCTTGGGGTGCGCCGTGTAGCCGTTCGGCAACGTCCCACCGAAGTCACAGTGCTGCACGGTGTCGAGGTCGTAGGACAGCTCGACCGGGCGCGACCCGGCTTCGACGATGGCGAACGTTCGCCCGTCGACGCCGATCACGTTGGTGTTGGCCCCGTCGAAGTCGCCATGGCGACCGCCGGGAGCCGGCTCCTCACCGAGGGCTTGGCTGACGCTCGTCGATCGCACCCATCGCGCCCGGTACCACTCGGCGCCGCCGTCCCGCAGCCGGACGCCATGGACCATGCCGTCGCCCGTGAACCAGTGGTGGCTGGCAGGGTCGACGGGGCCCACCGGATTCGGGCCGTTGCGCAGGTACCGACCGTTCAACTCGACCGGCAGCTGCCCGTCGATGGGCAGGTCGGTGGCGGTGACCTCGGCCGTGATCGGGGCGTTCAGTCCGGAGAGCCACTTGCTCGTCGTGGCGGTTGTGGCATCCGTGGTCGCGTCGGCGGTCATCGAGATCTCCCTGCTGCAAGTGCTGGAGTCAGGTGATGTGCCGTTCACATCACGTCGTTATCTATAACGATGTGATGTATGGTTGTCAAGTGCCACGGCCACGCAACACCGACGTCGCCATGTCGCTCATCGAGTCTGCCGCCCAGGTGCTGGCGGAGGAAGGCCCGCAAGCCGTCACCGCCCGCCGCATGGCCACGGAGGTCGGCACGTCGACGATGGCGGTGTACACCCACTTCGGCAGCATGGACGACCTCCTCGTCCACGTGTGGCGGGAGGGGTTCGCCCGCTTCGGCAGCGCCCTCGACGAGCCGGCGGTGACCGGCGACCCTGTGGCCGACTGGCTCGTGCAGGGCTGGGCCTACCGGCGCTTCGCGCTGGACAACCGCCACCTCTACCGCGTGATGTTCAGCGATGGCCTGCGGTCGTTCCGTGCGGGAAGCCCTGCCGACGACGAGGCGGCGGTGGCCACGTTCCTCGCCCTGCTCGTCCGCATCGAGCGTTGCGTCGATGCCGGCCGGCTGGCGATCGACGACGTGCGCCTCGCCGGCGAGACGGTGTGGGCGTGCGTGCACGGGCACATGACGATCGAGCTCACCGGTTACTTCGCGGCGATGGGCCGTGATCCGGAGGTCGGCTACGCCGAGATCCTGCGCTGCCTCGGCGTCGGGCTCGGCGACGAACCGGCGGCGCTGGCGGCGTCCATGCGGGCGGCGCGCAAGCGGGCCCGACGGCTCGCCGCCTAGCGTGGCTCGGTGCCCCGGACAGACCGAGGTTTCGATCCTGGCGGTGAGTGGGATCGCTTAGCCGCGCCGCCACGTTCGACGATCCACGATGGGAGCGCTGACCGGTCCGTGAGCGCGGAGAGGCCCAGATTCGAGCACTTCCCGGTCCAGACAGCCATTGGCTCGATGCGGCCCGGTTCGCGGACTTACACGGTCAAGCGCGTCGACGAACGCCGACCGCGCCATCTCTTCAATACCTCTACGCCCACGGCTCCGCTGGACGTGGTGCCCGGGATCGCCGGGGTCCCCGGGACAATGTGCCAGCATCGCCGCCGACGCCAACACGTTCGAGGAGGTCGTCGCTCAGGACTCCATCGTGATGGCGCCGGCGAACCTCGTCGAGGTCCTCGTCGAGGGCGGCGAGCCCGGTACCTACACCTTGCATGCCGGCTCGTTCGCCGGTAGCGCCTCGGCCGTGCTGGCGACGCTGGCCGCGGAAGGTGACGCCGTCCAGGCCGCGCCGCTCCCCACGAGCCTGCTGCCGTTCGAGGACCTCAGCCAGGCGACCGTCGACAACACCCGCACGATCGCGTTCTCCAACCAAAGCATCCGGCTGGGCGGTCATCGATGGCAAGGCGTTCGACCCCAGTCCGGGTCGACCAGATGGTTGAGCTCGGGGCGCTCGAGGAGTGGACCGTCCGACGTCGGCACCCCTTCCACATCCACATCAACGACTTCCAGGTCGTGGCGATCGGCGGAGAGCCCTACGAGGCCCACAGCTGGCTGGATACCGTGCCGCTCCCCCGAACAGCTCCGTGACGTTCCGCATCCGCGCAGTGAGTTCCCGGGCAACGCCTTGTACCACTGCACATCCTCAACCACGAGGACCTCGGCATGACTGGCCGTGTTCGAGGTCGTACCCCGGGCTGAACGGTCACGGGAGTCGGTTCGACCACGCGCCGCCGGCGGCTCGGGCGCCTGACGGTCAGCTCGCCGTCACCTGCCGCGGGCGATACGTGCCGGCCTGCGCGTGACTGGTGATGGCCAGGCGGTTCCACGCGTTGATCGTCACGATCGTGAAGACGAGTGCACTGTACGACTCGGCGTCGAACCGGGTCCTGGCCTCGTCCTCGACGTCAGCTGGGACATGGCCATCGGCGATCAGCGTGACGGCTTCGGTCAGCGCCAACGCCGCTCGTTCTGCGTCGCTGTACACCGTCGCTTCGCGCCAGGCCGGCAGCATGTACAACCGCTCCTCGGTCTCCCCGCCGACGCGAGCGTCCTTGTAGTGCATGTCGATGCAGTAGGCGCAGCCGTTGATCTGCGACGCCCGCAGCTTGACCAGTTCGTACAGGTGACGGATCGATCGGACCGGCGGCGACGGCCGCGTCGAGCGCCCGAATCGCCTGGTAGCCAGCTGGGAAGGCCGCGTAGAGGTTGACGTACGGGCGATGCTTCGGGGTCATGACGTCAGCGTAGGAATTCGCCTCGGAGGGTTCGAGTGTTCGACGCCATCCGAGTGCCGGACGTCGAAGATCCGCACCTTCAGCACTCGGACCGGCGCGGGGTCGCGCGACGGCACCGGGGTCGGGACGGGCAACGGCTGGTATCAGCGCTGGTCCAGGCGTATCAAGGAGTAGGTCCGCAGCTCGAACGAGGAGGCACCATGACCGTTGCATCCCAGACCCGCAATTGGCAGCGGCGACCGGTCGGCGATCCCGTCCCGCCCCATGGTCCGCCGTCGGCACCCTCGCTCTTCCCCCTTCGGGACTACCTGATGGAGCGTTGGGGCGGGCAGTACCTCTCCGTCGCCGACATGTGGCACGACCGGCCGATCGTCGGCGGCACCGCGCCGTCGTCGCACCGCGGAGCGGCGTTCGACTGGCGGTACATGGCCGCCGATCAGTCGCTCGGCCCGGGGCCCGGCCGCGAAGGGCTGCTGCGCGAGGTGCTCCCGTTCCTGCTCGAGCACAGCTTCGAGCTGAACGTGCAGCAGGTCCACGATTACGTCGGCTGCGCCATCTGGAAGGCCTCCCGAGCTACGGACCAGGACGGTGGCTGGAAGACGCAGCCACGGGGGTCGCAGATGGGCCAGTCGTGGGCCGGTTGGATCCACATCGAGGCCGGTGAGTGGGGCTGGGACGATGGACGCCCGGTGATCGTGCGCCTCGGACTCGTCCCCGAGGAGGGCACTCCCGCTGGTCAGGGCAGCATCGTCACCGATCTGTTCAACGGGGCGTGGGGGCTGTGGCCCCTCAACCCGGACAAGCCGCAGCTGCTGCTGGGCTCGCTCGGCGACGCAGTCCTGTACCTGCAGTCGGTGATCTTCCACAAGGCGGGCGGGGGCATCGCCCGCGACGCGGACTTCGGCGCGCAGACGCAACGGCGTGTCCGTGACGTGCAGCGGTTCTTCGGCCTGCTCGACGACGGCGAGGTCGGACCGTCGACCTGGCCGGTCATCGACTTCCTGGCCGGTTGACGGCGTCGCGCTCCGCCCTGCTCGTCGGCGACGTGGCGGGTCATGCTGGTCCGCCGTGGCCCGCATCACATCCGTCGCCGAGCTGACGGCGGCCATCGACGACGCGCGCCACGGCGGCCGTCGCTCGATCGTCGGGATCGTCGGACCTCCGGGTTCCGGTAAGACGCACCTGGCCCGCTTCCTCGGCGATCACCTGACGGCAGCGGGTGGACCCGATGCGGCACGGGTCGTCCCGATGGACGGGTTCCACCTGCGCAATGAGGTCCTCCGGCGCCTCGGGCGGCGGGACCGCAAGGGTGGCCCGGACACGTTCGACGTCGCCGGGTTCGTCACCATGCTCGACGCGCTCCGAGCCACCGCTTCGCTGGTCCGTGCGCCGGCCTTCTCGCGTGCCCTCGACGAGCCGATCAGCAACGCCATCGACGTCGAACCGGATGTCGCCGTCGTGCTGGTCGAGGGCAACTACCTGCTCGTCGAGCAGGAGCCGTGGGGCGCCGTCGGCGAGCGTCTGGACGTGGCGGTCTACGTGGACACGCCGGCGGACGAACGGCGGCGCCGCCTGCTGCTCCGCCACGCACGGACCTACGGGTCGACGGCGGCGGCGGAGCGGTGGATCGACACCGTGGACGGTCCCAACGCCGAGTTGGTGGAGGCGACACGATGGCGGGCCGACCACGAGGTCGCCGATCTCGCGCTGCCTGGCCCGCCGCTGTGGTGAACGGCGGTCACCCGCCCTGTCGCGTCACGCCTTCCGGCAGCCCGACGATGTCGAGCAGGCGGCGGAACGCGACGCTCGGTCGCCGCAGGACGAGGCCGCGGCGCACCGCGCGGCAGCGGTGCCCGATCTCGGCCAGCACGCGGTAGCCCTCGAGGTCGACGAACGAGACCGCACCCACATCGAGCACGATCGGGCTGCGCCGGAGGGAGATCAGCCAGTCCAGGTGGTCGCGCAGCAGCGGCGCAGTCTGCGCATCGAGCTCACCTTGGACATCGACCGCCGCCGCGCCCGCCTCGTCGTCGTCCAGTTCTGTGTGCCATTGCAGAGGCAACGCCGGTGACCACAACGCATCCACGAGGACCCCACTGTCAACTCGGCGGCCTTCGGGGGTGAAGGTCGTCCGGGAACCGTAGCCTCCGCCCGGCCGTTGCGTCGAGCGGATGTGCTCGATGTCTCAGGCTGCCCGGGGGCACGTGGGGTCCTCGTGGAAGGATGACACGGTGCAGCTTCGGAGGCTCCTGGCCGGCATGGCGCTCGTCGCCGCGCTCGCCGGGTGCAACCGCGCGGCGGGCGACCAGGCACGGTTCTGCGCCGACGTCGAGTCGAACCGGGAGGCCATCGTCACGGCGCCGGCCACGGCGAATGAGATCGACGACTTCATCGGGCTGTACAAGCGGATCGGCGAATCGGCCCCGCTGGCGATCGACGACCAGTGGGATGCATTGATCCACAACTACGAGACGGCGAGCACGGTGGAGCCGGGCGATCCGGAATCGGTGCAGCGAGTGGTGGCACTGGCGCTGCGCACGGAACGGTCGGCCCTCGCCGTGCGCGACTGGCTGCTGGCGAACTGCGAGGTCGACATCGGGGAGGTGGCGACGATGGCCGGCAGCCAGACGCCGCCGCCGCCGACTTCGGTTCCGGGAGATTGACGACCCGGCGTCGGGGAGTCAGACGCGGATCTCGTTGCGGCTGCGCTTGACGTCGTCGCACAGGCCGTACTCGACGGCGGCTTCGGCCGTGAACCAGCGGTCGCGCTCGGAGTCGGCCTGGATCTGCTCGAGCGACTTGCCCGAGTGCTGGGCGATCAGCTCGGCCATGCGGCGCTTCGTGTAGGCGTGCTGCTCGGCCTGGATGGCGATGTCCGCAGCCTGGCCCCGCAGCCCGGCCAGCGGCTGGTGCATCATGATCCGGGCGTTCGGCAGCGTGTAGCGCTTGCCGGGGGCGCCAGCGGTGAGCAGGAACTGGCCCATCGACGCGGCCAGCCCGAGGCACACCGTGGCGACGTCGCAGCCGACGAACTGCATGGTGTCGTAGATCGCCATGCCGGCGGTCACCGACCCGCCCGGGCTGTTGATGTACAGCCAGATGTCGGTGTTCGGGTCCTCGCCCTCGAGGTACAGGAGCTGGGCGCAGACCTGGTTGGCGATGTCGTCGTCGACGGGCGCGCCGAGCATGATCACCCGGTTGCGCAGCAACCGGTTGAACACGTCGGCCCGCGGGTCCAGCCCGGCCTCGAGCAGGTAGGGGGACACGTCCGGGCGTCGCTCACTCATACCGACCAGGCTACCGGCCACCCCGCTGGCACCCGGGCGAGTCAGGATTCTCCGGCGGATTCGATGTCATCCGTGACCTTGACCTGGGTTCAAAATCCGGTCCGCGCCGGAGAAGATGACGGCGACGCGCTCGGGGTTGGGGGGTGGGGGGAGGAGGGCGGCGAGGCCGGCGGTTCCGGTGGCGCTGACGTCGATGGCGGTCTGCCGGCCGAGCTCGTGGGCCGTGACGATGGCGTCCTCAGGCACCACCACCGGTCGGCCGCCCGACCGGCGCATGACGTCGAACACGCCGAGCCAGTCGTAGGTCTCGTCGTCGAGGATGCCCTCGGCCGCCGAGGTTGGTGACTCCCATGTCGTCATCAGCTCGCCCCAGCGGCGGGCGACCTCCTCCGCCGGGGCGCCGCCGGCCCGCTCCCATGCCCTGGCCAGCGGCGCGCACCCGGCGGCCTGGACGGCGTCGAGTCGAACACCCGCGCCCAGCCCCCACCCCACGCACGTGGCGAGGGCACCGCCGCCGACCTGCACGACGACCCTGTCGAGGCTGACCCCGGCATCGGCCAGCTCCCAGCCGATGGTGCGACCGCCGTCCAGGCACAGCGCGTTCTCCGGACCCTGCACGCTGAACGGGACGGCGCCGGCCTCGACGGCCTCGCGGAACCGCAGCACCGCTGGGTCACCGGGCGGGTCGGTCGAGCGTCGCCCGCACTTCGTGATGCTCGCACCCAACCGGTCGAGGTGTTCGAGCACGGCCTCGCCGGCCCAGTCCGGTACGTACACGTCGATCGGCCACTCCGCCCGCTGCGCCAGCTCGGCGGCGGCGATCGCCGCGTTGCCGCACGACGCGATCGCCAGCGGACGCCGCGAGTGCTCGGCCAGCCGGAGCGCCTCGGCCGCCCGCAGGTGGAGCAGGATCGTCACGAGGTGGCGGCCCTTGTGGCTCCCGCCGACGTTGGCGGTCTCGTCCTTGACCCAGACGTCGCCGCCGACTTCCTCCGACAACAAGTCCGACCGGGTGAACGGCGTGACGGCGAACCCCTCGGCGACGTCGTGGCTCAATGCGATGCAGGCCTGCTCCGTCATCCCGTTGGCCCGGGCGAACGCCCACCACGCCGAGCGCGGCCCGTAGGCGACGAACGGGTTGGGGTCGTCGAGTGGCCCCGGTTCCTCCCCCGCCACCAGCGGGTGCAGCACGTGATGGCGATCGGTGGCCGTCGCCTTCGGGCACGTGAACGCGTACGGCGTGGCGATGTCGACGGTCGTCCCGCACACTCGACATCGCCAGGCGAGGATCACGTCATGCCGAGCATCACGTAATCACCCGACACGAACGCTCGCCACTCACGTCATGATCCGGGCGTTGAACTCCGTGATCATCTCGTCCCACACGCCGAGGTACCGCCGCAGCCCCCGCCAGAACGCCTGGCCGCGGCGCTGCTCGAACAAGTCGAACGGCGTCCCCTGCTGCTCGACCCACGTGTAGTAACCGAGGTTGAAGATCCGCGTGCGGTCACGTTCGGTGCAGTCGATCATGTGGTCGGTGTCGACGCTGCCGAGGTGCCGCCCGAAGACCTCCGCCGCGTCGACGTTGGTGAACTCGCCGCCGAACCGCTCGACCAGCAGCGTGGCCCGTTCGCTCGGGTACATCGCACCGCCGTCCGTGGCCACAGTGACGATGGCATCGTCGGGGCCGTAGCCGAGCAGGCGGGCCGTCTTGATCGCCGCCAGCACGTTGCACGTCGAGGAGAGCCCGAAGTGGGCGAGCGCGTCGATGACGTCGGCCGGCACGCCCTTGCGGTCGGCGAGGAAGGCCCGTCCGGCGTCGGAGTTGAACAGCAGGTCGAGCTCGTCCGTCGCCTGGTCCGAGACGCCGACCACCAGGTCGGTGTTCATCACGTTGTGGATCAGCGGGATGTGCTTGTCGCCGATGCCCTGGATGTTGTGCTCCCCGAACCCGTTCTCCAGCATCGTCGGGCACTCCAGCGCCTCGACGGCGACGATGCGGGTGCCGAACGTGTCCTTCAGCCGGTCGCCGGCGCCGATCGTGCCGGCCGAGCCGGTGGCCGACACGTAGGCGGCCAGCCGCATCGTCGACCCCGCCGCACGGACGTCGAAGACGTGCTCCAGTGCCCGGCCGGTGACCTCGTAGTGGCCGAGGTGGTTGCCGAACTCGCAGAACTGGTTGAGCACGAAGTTGGCCGGATCGAGCGCCAGCGCGTTGCAGGCGTCGTAGATCTCCTTGACGTTGGACTCCGTGCCGGGCGTGCGGATGACGTCCTCGGCCGGGTTCTCGCACCACCGGTCGAGCCAATCGAAGCGCTCCTGGCTCATGCCCTCCGGGAGGATGGCGACGCCGCGGCTGGCCATGATCCGGCTGATGGCGATGCCTCCCCGCGCGTAGTTGCCGGTCGACGGCCAGATCGCACGGTGACTGGTCGGGTCGAACTGGCCGGTGACGATGCGCGGCGCCAAGCAGGCGTAGGCGGCCAGCACCTTGTGCGCAGTGATCATCGGGAAGCGATCGCCGAAGAGGACGATGATCGGGCTCTCGACGCCGGTCAGCGACGATGGCAGCACGACGTGCTCCGGCACGTCGACGCGCCGGCCGGCGAGGTCGTTGTACCAGTGGACCCGCCACAGGTTGCGGGCGTCGGGTCCCTGCGGATCGGCCTCGCCGACCTTCGACGGCTCGATGGTCGTCGGGTCGGCCAGCTCGGCGAACGTCGGGAGCGTGATCCCCCGCTCCCGGAAGCGCTCGACGCTGTTGGCCAACGCCGTGTCGTCGACGAGGCGGTCGGCCAGCCCGAACTGCGTCTCGAGAGCGTGCTCGGGGCGGTCGGTGACGGTCACGCCCTCCTCACCGATCCCACGGGTTCTCGGGTGGCAGCGTGCTCGGACCGACGTGCCGATCGAGCCAGTCGCACATCGGGCGGGCGTCCTCCCACGCCTTGCGCACCTTCGTCGCCGCCTGCTTCGTGTGCAGCCACGCCGCCGGCGGCCACGAGCGCGACGCCATCAGCCCCTTGCGCCGCAGCACGGCGATCCGCGGATGGTCCTTGGGGTAGCCGCGCGGCGCCGACTTGAGCTCCTCCATCGCGCCGATGGAGTAGCCCTTGGCGGCCAGCCGGTCGGCGAGCGCCTCGATCTCGGGTCCGGTGCGGTCGTCGTCGACGGCGGCCCGGAACCGCTCCAGCTGGTCCTTGGCCATGTTGTAATAGCCCGCCGCGGCCATCAACCCGTCGGCGGCGAAGTGCACGTAGTACCCGCTCCCGCCCTCGGCCTCCGAGTAGGCGCCCTGCGCCGTCTTGTACGGCGGTCGCCCCTTCACGAAGCGCACGTCGTTGTACGGGCGGAAGAGGTGGAACGAGCCGTAGTCGTCGAGCTCCTCGCACAACTCGACCATCGGTGCCCTCACGGCCGACTCGAACGTGCCCTTGTTGGCCTGCCAGAACGCCTTCGTGTTGTCGGCCTCCAGCTGCTCGTAGAAGTCGATCGCCTGGGCTGGAAACCCGCGAAAGGTCATGACCGTCACGGTACTTCCACGCTGCGCTTACATTTCCTGCCCATGGCAGAGCTGTTCCTCGGCGGGCTCGTCGACGCCGCCACGCACGAGCGCACCGGCTCGGACGTGCGCCTCGAGACCGAGGACTTCACGACCCACGGCGTCATCGTCGGCATGACCGGTTCGGGCAAGACGGGTCTCGGCCTGGTGCTCATCGAGGAGGTGCTCTCGGCCGGCCTGCCCGCGCTGCTGATCGATCCCAAGGGCGATCTGACGAACCTCTGCCTGACGTTCCCCGAGCTGGCGCCCGCCGACTTCCGCCCGTGGATCGACGAGGCCCAGGCCAGGGCGGCCGGCGCCTCCGCCGACGAGTTCGCCGCCCAGCAGGCAACGGCGTGGCGGGACGGCCTGGCCGGCTGGGGCTACGGGCCGTCGCAGATCGCCGCCCTCCGTGCGGCGACCGACATCACGATCTACACGCCCGGGTCGCAGTCCGGGCGTGCCGATCAACATCGTCGGCTCCCTGCAGGCCCCCGACACCGACGACCTCGAGGTCATCGGCGACGAGATCGACGGCTACGTCACCGGCCTCCTCGGCCTCGTCGGCGTCGACGCCGATCCGCTCTCGAGCCGCGAGCACATCCTGCTGGCCAACCTCGTCCAGCACGCCTGGTCGTCGGCCACCGCCCTCGACCTCCCGACGCTCGTCGGCATGGTCCAGCAGCCGCCGATCCGCAAGCTCGGCGTGTTCGAGCTCGACCAGTTCTTCCCGCCTGCCGATCGCACCGCGCTGGCCATGAAGTTGAACGGCCTCCTGGCGTCGCCGGCGTTCGCCGCGTGGGGCGCCGGCGAACCGCTCGACCTCCAGTCGCTGCTGTTCACGGCGGAGGGTCGCGGCCGCTGTGCGATCATCACCACCGCCCACCTGTCGGACGAGGAGCGGCAGTTCGTCACGTCGCTCGTGTTGTCCAAGCTCGTCACGTGGATGCGACGCCAGAGCGGCACGACCGACCTGCGGACGCTGCTGTACATGGACGAGGTCGCCGGCTACCTCCCACCGACCGCCAACCCGCCGACCAAGAGGCCGATCATGACGCTGATGAAGCAGGCCCGGGCGTTCGGCGTCGGCGTCGTGCTCTCGACGCAGAACCCTGTCGACATCGACTACAAGGCGATGTCCAACGCCGGCACGTGGATGGTCGGCCGACTGCAGACGGAGCGCGACAAGCAGCGCCTGCTCGACGGCATGCCGCGCCGCCGCGGGCGGCGTCGACGTGGACGCCGTCGGCGCCACGATCAGCGGGTTGGCCAAGCGCGAGTTCGTGCTCCGCCGCGCCGGCAAGGACCAGCCCGAGGTGTTCACGACGCGTTGGGCGATGAGCTACCTCCGCGGTCCGATGACACGGGATCAGATCAAGCAGGTGATGGGCGCAGCGACACACCAGGCGGCGGCAACGATGGCGCCGTCTACTCCGCGAGACCACGCTCGACGACGACACCACGCCCGTGATGCCCGAGGTGGCCGGCGGGCGTGGCGATCCGCTGGGTCGACCCAGCCGCGCCCTGGCTGCCCGACGTCGGCGGGGAGCCGACCAGCGGGCGGTTCGCCGCAGCGATCGTCGCCAGGGTGGCGTTGCGCTACGACGAGGCGAAGGCCGAGCTCGTGCACGACCAGGAGTACGAGGCCGTGCTGTTCCCGCTCTCGAAGCAGGCCGACGTCAGCCTCGCCAGAGCTGTCGACTACGACGACCGCGACCTGCGCGAGGACAGCGCCGCCGACGATCGCCTACCGGCTGAGCGGCGCGCCGCTCGACTCCTCGACGTTCTGGAAGGGGGTCCAGCGCGATCTCACCGATCACCTCAGCCGGAGCCTCTCGATGGAGCTCCCCGTCAACCGGGAGCTGAAGCTCTACGGGCGGGCCGGCGAGTCGGCCGAGGACTTCGCCCTCCGCTGCGTGCAGGTCGCCGGCGAGCGGGCCGACGCCGAGCTGGCCAAGCTGCGCAGCAAGTACGAGTCCAAGGTCACCACGCTGCGCAACCGGCTGGAGGCCGCCAGTGATGCCGTCCAGGTGGCCCGTGACCAGCAGGACGCCCGTTCACGCGACGACATGCTGTCCTCGGCCGGCTCGATCCTCGGCGGGCTGCTCGGCGGCCGCCGGTCCCGTGGCGGCCTCGTCGGCCAGATCGGCCGCGCCGCCGGACGGGCCAGCAGGACGTCCGCCGCCGGGTCCCGCGTCGAGGCCGCCGAGAACAAGGCGGCCCGCCTGCAGGACGACCTCGAGGATCTCGAAGCCCAGCTGGTCGCCGAGCTGACCGACATCGACCAGCGCTGGCTGGAGAAGGGCAAGCTCGTCGAGTCGATGACCGTGGCGCTGGAACGCACCGACGTCAAGATCACCCACCTCGCGCTGGCGTGGATGCCCGTGGCCTGACGTAGCGTCCGGGCCATGAACGACGAGCAGTTCGACAAGGTTCGGTCGGGCGCCGGCTTCATCGCCGCGCTGGACCAGAGCGGTGGCAGCACGCCCAAGGCGCTGGCCCACTACGGCATCCCCGAAGACGCCTACTCGAGCGACGCCGAGATGTTCGACCTCGTGCACGCCATGCGCACGCGGATCATCACCAGCCCGAGCTTCAACGGCGACCGCATCCTCGGCGCCATCCTGTTCGAGGACACGATGGATCGGGACATCGAGGGTCGCGGGTCGGTCGACTACCTGTGGTCCGTGAAGCACGTCGTGCCGTTCCTCAAGGTCGACAAGGGCCTCGCCGACTCGGCCGACGGGACGCAGGTGATGAAGCCGATCCCCGGTCTCGACGACCTGCTGGCCCGGGCCGTCGGCAAGGGCGTCTTCGGCACGAAGATGCGCTCGGTGATCGAGCTGGCCAACTCGACGGGGATCGAGGCCGTCGTCGAGCAGCAGTTCGAGCTCGGTCGCCAGATCATCGGCGCCGGTCTGGTGCCGATCATCGAGCCGGAAGTCGACATCCACAGCCCGGAGAAGGCGGACGCCGAGGAGCTGTTGAAGTCGGGCATCGCCAAGCAGCTCGACGAGCTCGACGACACCCAGCACGTCATGCTCAAGCTGACGCTGCCCGACATCGACGACTTCTACGCCGACTTCGTGGAGCACCCGCGGGTTCTGCGGGTCGTGGCGCTGTCCGGCGGCTACAGCCGGGAGGAGGCCGACGCCCGGCTGGCCCGCAACCACGGCGTCATCGCCAGCTTCTCGCGGGCGCTGACCGAGGGCCTGACCGCCCAGCAGACGGACGAGGAGTTCGACGCCGCGCTGGACACGGCGATCGCCGGCATCTTCGCCGCATCGAGCACCTGATTCCGCCTCCGACGCTCTGGGTGAGCGAACACGTCGGCCGCCCGTTCTCTTCCCTCACACAGAGCCGGGGAGGGCCAATGCCATGCTGGGACGGCGCCGGCGTAGCCCAACGGCAGAGGCGAGGCCTTTAGGCCGCCTACAGTGAGGGTTCGAATCCCTCCGCCGGCACCGTGATCTTGATGATCCTGCTGGGCATCGCGCTGGTCGTGGGGATCGTGCTCACGCTGTGGTGGGGCGGTGCCCGCTACCGGCCGTGGGAGCCGCCGCCGCCCGACGTGCCCGAGCGTGACCGCATCGAGCCGGATCCGCTGCACCCGACCGTGGAGAACGTCGCCCGGCGCTACGGGCGTGGCGTGGTCGTCGGCGTCGTCGGGGGGTTCTGGGCCGGCGCGCTGGTGACGGGTCCCGCGATGCGGCTGATCATGCGGCTGCTGGCCGCCAACGCGAGAGACGACGTCCAGGGGCGGATCACGGAGATGGACGCCGTGATCGGCGAGATCAACCTCGACGGCACCATCGGCCTCGTGGTCTTCGGTGGCATCCTCCCCGGCCTGCTGAGCGGTGTGATCTACGTGGCCATCCGGCCCTGGCTGCCGCGTGGCCGGCTCGGCGGGCTGGCGTTCGGCGCGCTGCACCTCGTCCTCGCCGCGACGCGGCTCGACCCGCTGCGCCCGGACAACCCGGACTTCAACATCGTCGGGCCGGGCTGGTTGTCCGTGCTGACGTTCGGCGCGGCCTGCCTCCTGCACGGCATGGCCGTCGCGGCGTTGGTCAACCGCTACAGCCAGGAGTTCCCGCCGCGGGCGGCCACGAGGGAGGCGCGCCTCAAGACCATCGTCCCGGCCGTCCCGCCGGGCATCGTGATGACGATCGGCTTCGTCGTGTTCGTGCCGTTGCTCGCCGGTCTCGATCGTGACCGTGCTCGTCGCCCAGATCCGACCCGTCGTGCGGTTCGTCCGCAGCCGGGAGGGGCTGCTCGCCGGCCGCCTGCTGCTGGTCGCCGTCACCGCCGTCCTCCTCGTCGGCACGGCGGCGCGATCTGCGCGACATCGTCGACCGCGACGTCGCCACCGCGCCGGGGTAGCGCCCACATGACACACTCGGCGCCCGATGGAGGTCCATGATCTGCCGACGCCGGCGCTGCTGATCGAGGTCGACGCATTGGAGGCCAACTTGGCGACGATGGCCGCTGCGCATCCCGGGCCCGCGCTGCGGCCGCACGTCAAGGCGCACAAGTGCACGGCGCTCGCCGCCCGCCAGCGCGCCGCCGGTCACGAGGCGTTCACGTGCGCCACGCCGCGGGAGGCCGTCGGCATGGCCGCCGCCGGGCTCGGCGCCGACCTGCTGGTCGCCAACGAGGTGCTCGATCCCCGCCGGCTCGAGGCGTTGTCGGCCCTCGGCGACCACGTGTCGGTGACCGTCGCCGTCGACAGCGAGGCGACGTCGACGTCGCCGCCCTCGCCGGCATCCGCCGTTGCGTCATCGACGTCGACGTCGGGCTGCCCGCGCTGCGGCTGCGACCCGGCCGATGCCGGGCGGCTGGCGGAGTTGGCCCGCGCCAGGGGCCTCGACGTGCGTGGCGTCATGGGCTACGAGGGCCACCTGATGGTGATGGACGATCGGATGAAGCAGCGGGCAGAGGTCGAGGCGGCGATGGCCCAGCTGCGCGCCGCGCACGACGACGTCGGCGGCGACGATCGTCTCGGCCGGCGGCACCGGCACGTACGACCTGCACGGCGCGACCGGTGTCACCGAGATCCAGGCCGGCAGCTACGCCTTGATGGACACGTACTACGCGACGCTCGGCCTGCCGTTCGAGCAAGCTGTGTACATCGTCGGCACCGTGATCTCGGTCCGGCCGAGGCACGCCGTGGCCGACGTCGGCCTCAAGGCGCTCGGCATGGACCATGGCAACCCGGCGGTCGAAGGCGCCACGGTGTGGTTCTGCAGCGACGAGCACGTGACGTTCGCCGACGCGTCCGGCACGCGCCACGTGGTCGGCGATCGCGTGCGCGTCGTGCCGGCCCACGTCGACCCGACCGCTCGCGATGCACGAGGCGGCCTGGCTCGTGCGCGGCGACGAGGTGCTCGACCGCTGGGCCATCGACCTGCGGGGGTGGGGCTGATGTGGCGGCGGATCGAGCGCCTGCCTTGGCTGGCGGTGGCCGTGTTCGCGGCGATCACCCCGACGCCATGGATCCGGCGGGCCAACGGGCGGATCATCACCGTGCTGCAATCGCTGATGCCGTGGCCCCCGTTGTCGGCGGCGCCCCTCGCTGTGGCCGCCCTCGTGACGCGCCGCCGGCGCCTCGCCGCGGCGGCCACCGTCGTCGCCGCCGCCGGCGTCGCGGTGAGCCTGCCCCTCGTGCGCCGACGAGCCCAGCCCCCGATCGCCCGCGGCACCCCGCCGCTGACGGTCGTCCACACCAACCTGCTGCACCTCAACCGCCGCGTCGCCGAGGTCAGCGCCGTGCTGCGCCCGCTGGCTGCCGACGTCGTGACGTTCTGCGAGTTCACTCCGGTGCACGCCAGCAAGCTGCAGGCCTCCGAGCTGGCCCAGGACTACCCGTACCGCATCGAGATGCCGGCCCGCGCCGGCAGCGGCACGGGGCTCTGGAGTCGCTACCCGGTGACGTCGCGACCGACGACCCGGACGAAGCACCACACCGTCGTCGCCGACGTCGAGGCGCCGGGTGGCACCGTGCGCGTCATCGTCATCCACACCCAGAGCCCGCTCGTCCACCACGGAGAGTGGCTGCACGACCTGGAGCAACTCGCCGCTTTGTCGATCGACGGGCCAACTGTCATGACGGGCGACTTCAACGCCGGCTGGTGGCACCCCGAGTTCCGAGACGTGCTCGGGTCGAGGTGGCGCGATGCCCACGTGACGCTCGGTCACGGTCTCTCGTGCTCCTGGCCGACCGACATCTGGCACAAGGTGTTCACGTGGCACCCGCCGTTCGTCCGGCTCGATCACGCGCTGGTCAACGACGGCCTCGTCGTGCTCGACGTCAACGACTTCGACGTCCCGGGCAGCGACCACCGCGGGATCATGGTGACAATCGCGCCGAGCAGGGCCCTGAACGCCCGCCCGCGATGGGGACAGGGCGTGCTTCTCGGCCTCGTCCATCTCGGCGAACGAGCGGCCATCGCCATCATCGGGGATGAACACCGCGTCGTACCCGAACCCTCGCTCGCCGCGCTCGGCCGGCGCGATCGACCCGTCGCACACGCCGTCGGCCTGCACCTCCCGCCCGTCCGGCCACACCACCATGGCCACCGTGCGGAACACCGCCCGACGCTCGTCGACGCCGTCCAGCTCGGCGAGCAGCTTGGCCCGGTTGTCGGCGTACGTGGCGTGCTCGCCGGCGTAGCGCGCCGTATGGACGCCCGGCCGCCCGTCGAGGGCGACGACCTCCAAGCCGGTGTCGTCGGCGACGGCCGGCACACCGGTGGCCGCGGCGACGGCCGCCGCCTTGAGCCGCGCGTTGCCGGCCAGCGTGTCGGCGTCCTCGACGACGTCGGGGATGCCCGCCGGCCGCGGCAACAGGGTCACCGCGCCGGCCAGCATGGCGGCGATCTCGGCCACCTTGTCCGGGTTGGCCGACGCGCAGACGAGGGTCAGCACACGCCGCGTCCTAGCGCCGAGGTGGCGGCGGCACGGAGACCATCTCCGCCTGCAGGTCGGTGATCTCGACCAGCCCGACCTCCGCCAAGAGGAGCAGCTCGTCCAGCTCGCCACGCGTGAAGGCCATGCCCTCGGCGGTGCCCTGGACCTCCACGAAGCGCGGCTCGCCGCCGGCGATCGGTCGCAGCATGACCACGTTCATGTCGACCTCGGCCCGGCTGTCCTCGACGTAGGGGAGGTCGAGGACCGGCGCGCCGCCGACGATGCCGACGCTGATCGCCGCGCAGTACGAGTGCAGCGGGTGGGTGGCGATCTGCCGTGCGGCGACGAGGCGCTGCGAGCGCGTCGTGCAGGGCGATGAACCCGCCGCAGACGCTCGCCGTCCGCGTCCCGCCGTCGGCCTGCAGGACGTCGCAGTCGACGACGACCTGGCGCTCGCCGAGCGCCGTCATGTCGCAGGCCGCCCGCAGGCTGCGCCCGATCAATCGCTGGATCTCGACCGTCCGCCCGCTCTGCTTGCCCTTGGCCGCCTCGCGATCGACCCGTTCCGGCGACGACCCGGGCAGCATCGAGTACTCCGCCGTCACCCAACCCTTGCCCTTGCCCCGCATCCAGCGCGGGACGTCGTCGTCGATGCTGGCCGTGCACAGGACCCGGGTCCTGCCGAACGACACGAGGCACGAACCGCCGGCCATCTCGGTGAAGTCGCGTTCGAACGTGATCGGGCGCATCTCGTCGGGAGCACGGCCGTCCGGGCGGGTCATCGGCGTTGCCTCGTCAGTCCGTGGGCGGGAGCCACGGTTCGGTGTGGTTGAGCTCGGGACCCGAGCAGCTGGGCGCCGAGGTGGCGGAAGGCCCGCACGTCGCCGCTCGACAGGAAGCGGTGGACGCCGACGTGGCCGACGTCCGTGCGCAGCAACCCGAGCTGGGCGAGCATGCGCCGGGCGGCGAAGGCGGTCTCGTCGGCCGAGCTGACGAGCGTCACACCGCGGCCCATCACCGAGCCGATCACGCCGGCGAGGAACGGGTAGTGGGTGCAGCCGAGCAGCAGCGCGTCCACGTCGGCGGCGAGGATCGGCGCCAGCAGACGCTCGGCCAGCACCGTCACCTCGTCGCCGGTCGTCTGCCCGCGCTCGACGAACTCGACGAAGCCTGGGCAGGCCGCCGACTCGAGCACGACGTCGACGCCGGCCCCGGCTGCCGCCCCTCGACGGCGTGGAGGTAGGCGCCAGACGCCACCGTGCCGACGGTGCCGATCACGCCGACGCGGCCACTGTCGCTGGCCTCCACGAGGGCGGCGGCGCCCGGGCCGATGACGTCGAGGACCGGGACGGGCAGCTCCGCCCGCAACAGTTCGAGCCCAGCCGCGGCCGCCGTGTTGCAGGCCACGACGACGGCCTTGACGTCGTGGTCCTTGACCAGGCTCCACGCCAGCTGCCGCGGCATAGTGACGTACATCGCGACGGGGCTTCGGACCGTACGGGTACCGGCCGGTGTCACCGATGTAGACGAGGTCCTCGGCCGGCAGCAGGTCGATCAGCGCCCGGGCGACCGTCAGGCCGCCGAACCCGGAGTCGAACATCCCGATCGGCCGCTCCACGGACCGCGAGGCTACGGCCACCGAGCTCAGCTGACAGTCCACCCGATGGCGTAGGCGAGGGAGTTCGTGGCGACGTGGGCCAGCACCGGCGCCAGGAGACTGCCGGACCGATACCGCACGAAGCACCACCACAGCCCGACGAGGAACGTGCCAGCCACGGCAAGCGCGACCGTGATCGTTCGGCCGACCCACCCTTCGCCGATCAGATCGTCGACCACAGGGTTGACGTCGCCGATCCCCCACGACGGCAGCACGTGCCACAGCCCGAACAGCAGCGACGACACCACGACGGCCCGCACCCTGGTCCAGCGCTTGGACAGCACGGCCGGGAGTGCCCCGCGGAAGGCGATCTCCTCCAGCACGACGGTGCCCAGCGGGATGGCGATCAACGTGTTGTAGAGCAGCGCCGGGACCCCCTCGTCGAGGCGCCGATCGTCGAACAGGTCGGCCGTTGCCGGCACCACCAGCGCGACCACGTAGACAGCCAGCGTCGCCGCCGCCAGCGCCAGACCCCATCGGGCACCTCGCCGCCACGCCGTGAACCCCATCTCCGCAGGGGTCACGACCGTGCTGGCGATGCGCACCACGGCGACGGCGACGAGCAGGTTGAACGGGACGTACGTCCACGCCGGCAGCACCCGATTGGTCAGAATGTTGGCAATGGCGAACGCGGCGACGAGTCCGCCCGCCACGGCGAGGGGCGACGGGCGGGATCGGTACGTCGATTTCATCCGGGCCTTCAGCTTGCTCGTCGTGGTGGCATGGCACTGGAGCTTCACCATCATCGTCTGGGAGGACGACGGACCCCACGCGACGAACCCCATCGGCTTCACGGACGGTCTGTGGTTGGCCACCTGGCTGTTCCAGGTGTTGCCGCTGTTCTTCTACGTCGGCGGCTACGGCCACCTGCGGTCGTGGCAGCGGGCGCACGCGCGGGGCGAGTCGATCTGGCATCTCGTCGCCGGGCGCGTCCGCCGCTTGGCCGTGCCGGCGCTGGCGCTCGTAGCGCTGTGGGTCATCGCCGGCGCCGTGCTCACCGTGCTGTTCCGCGGTGGCTGGATCCGCAACACCGTCCTGCTCGTGATCAGCCCGCTGTGGTTCATCGCCGTCTATCTGATGCTCGTGCTGCTGCTCCCGGTGGCGCTCTGGCTGCACCGCCGCTTCGACACGATCGTGCTCGTGGTGCTGGCCGGCGCCGCCGGGGCGGTCGACATCCTCCGCTTCCGGCAAGGGTACGGCTGGCTCGGCGCGCTGAACATGGTCATCGTCTGGGGGCTGTGCCACCAGCTCGGGTTCTTCTACGAGCGCATCGTCGCGGCCCGGCGGACGGTCGACTGGACGCTGTTGCTCGGCGGGCTGTTCGCCCTCGGTGGCCTCGTCGGCAGCGGCCTGTACCCGGGGTCGATGGTCGGCGTGCCAGGTGAGCTGTCGAACATGGCGCCACCGACGCTGTGCATCGTGGCCCTGGTGCTGTTCCAGGCCGGCGCCGCCGAGATCCTCCGCCCGAGCATCGAGGTCCGGTTGGCCCGCCCCCGGTGGAGCGCGGTCAACGACGTCATCAACCGGTTCGCCCTGCCGCTGTTCCTGTTCCACACCACGGGGATGGCCCTCAGCCGGGCTGTCAACTACGCGCTCGCCGGGGAGACGAACGAGGCCACGTCACCGACGATCGGTTGGTGGCTCTACCGGCCACTGGCGTTCATCGGCCCGCTGGTGTTCACCCTGCCGGTGATCTGGATCTTCGGCCGGCACATGGGTCCGCCGCCCGACCCCAGCGACAGACTGACTCCCTCACCCGAGGCTTTCACGGCACCCGAGGCCTTTCCCGGACGGGGCGCACGAAACCCTCCGACGTCTCAGCTCGGCGTCACCAGCCCGCTGACGACTTGGATGAAGCCGTTGCTGGCCTCGATGTCGGGCGTCTCGATCGTGACCTCGCCAACGGTCCGCGCGGGCCCATCGACGTCGAGGCTGGCGCCGCTCAACGTCTGCACCGACGTCTCGTTGAACAGCTGGCCCTCGGTGAAGGCCTCCCCGATGATCTGCCGCCGGACGCCCTCCCCGTTGAGCGGCCCGGGGAAGCCGTTCTCCGGCGCCAGGATCGTCACCGGCTGCGGGCCATCGACAAGGTCGACGAGGTTGTTGGATTGGATGGCGGCGACGAACTCGTTGACGCCGTCGGTCTCCTGCAGCACATCCCACGCCGACGGGCCGGGTGGGGCAGTCGTCGTGGTGGCCGGAGCAGTGGTCGTGGTCGGCGGGAGCGTGGTGGTCGTCGGCGGCAGCGTCGTGGTCGTGGTCGTCGTCGGCGGCAGCGTGGTGGTGGTCGTCGTGGTCGTGGTCGGTGGGGTTGTCGTCGTGGCCGGCACCGTTGTCGATGTCGACGTCGTCACCGGCGGCAGCATACGTCGTGGTCGTCGACGACGACGACACCGTCGGCAGCGTGTTGTCGCCGTCGTTGTCGTCGTCCGATCGGATGACCAGCAGCGCGATCAGCCCCAGCACGAGGGCGGCGGCGCCGGCGATCAGCGCGGCGACGGGGCCGGGTTGGCGGTACCACGGCTGCTCCGGCTCCTCGCCGTACGGCGGCTCGTCGCCCGGCCCACCCGGTCCGCCCGGCCCGCCGCCGCCTGGCGGTACGTACGGGCCTCCCGGACCGTACGGTCCACCGGTCGCAGGCATCGCCACGGTCGGCTCGGCCGGCGGTGGGGTCGGCACGACACGCGTCGGCTCAGGATCGCGATCGGCGCCGATCGGCGGCAGATCCGAACCTTCTGTCGGCTCGTCGCGGCGCGGGGGCGGGACCGAACTCCGTGGGCTGCTCTTCCCAGCCCCCGTCCGACGAACCACGGTCGCTCATGCTGACCATCGTCGCACGCGGCAGCGGGCGGCGGCCGGACACCTCGGCGTCTCGTGCGATGTGTCGAGACCAGCGGGTCGGCTTCGACGTTTCCTGCGACGGGAGCTGAGAGAGTGGAGGAAGCGATGAAGTACTTGATCCTGATCTACAACAATCCGGCCAGCCGCGAGATCTGGGAGGGGTTCACCGACGAGCAGCGCGGCGAGGGGTTCGCCGCCTACGCCGCGCTCGACGAGGCGCTGATGACGTCTGGTGAGCTGATCGTCATCGGAAGCGCTGGCCGACATGTCGCTGGCCAAGCGCGTCGCGGTCGACGGCGGCCGGACGATCACGACGGATGGTCCGTTCGCCGAGGTGAAGGAGCATCTGGCGGGGTTCTACCTGGTCGACTGCGACGGCATGGAGCGGGCCGTCGAGATCGCCGCGATGATTCCGGGGGCGGAGTCCCTCATCCTCGAGGTGCGACCCGTGATGGACCTCGGCGACTGGGACGTCTGAGGCGATGCACGGCGAGGTGCTGCTGCGGGAGCTGGCACCCCAGGTCCTGGGGGCCCTCGTCCGCCGCTACGGCGACTTCGACACCTGCGAGGACGCCGTGCAGGAGGCGCTGCTGGCGGCAACCCTCCAATGGCCGGCCGACGGTGTGCCGGCCAACCCCAAGGGGTGGCTGATCAGGGTGGCGTCTCGACGACGGATCGAGCTGTGGCGCCGCGAGACGGCCCGCCGCCGCCGCGAGGACCGGGTCTCGTCGCTGGCGCCGGCGGTCCCCGCGTCGGATGTCGACGACACCTTGACCCTCCTGCTGATGTGCTGTCACCCGTCGCTCACCCCGGCATCGCAGGTCGCCCTGACACTGCGTGCCGTCGGCGGGCTGAGCACGGTGGAGATCGCCCGCGCGTTCCTCGTCCCGGAGGCGACCATCGCGCAGCGGATCAGCCGGGCGAAGCAGCAGATCAAGGCCAGCGGCGCCGAGTTCCGGATGCCCCCGCTGACCGAACGCTCCGAGCGCATCGTCGCCGCCCTGCACGTGCTGTACCTGATCTTCAACGAGGGGTACACGGCCAGCTCCGGAGCGACGCTGCAGCGCGTCGACCTCACCGCCGAGGCGATCCGCCTGACCCGCCAGCTCCGCCAGCGCCTCGCTCCCGGCGCGGAGGCGCTCGGCGAGGTCACCGGCCTCCTCGCCCTCATGCTGCTGACCGACGCCCGGCGGCCGGCGCGCAGCGGCCCCGACGGTGCGCTGATCCCGCTCGCCGAGCAGGACCGTGGGCGGTGGGACGCCGAGGCGATCGCCGAGGGGGTCGGGCTGATCAACGACTCACTGGCCAACGCGCCGATCGGCCCGTACCAGCTGCAAGCGGCGATCGCGGCCGTGCACGACGAGGCGGCCTGCTACGAGGACACCGATTGGCTGCAGATCCTCGGCCTGTACGAGCTGCTGGAACGCGTCGCTCCCGGCCCGATGGTCACGCTCAACCGCATCGTCGCCGTCGCCATGGTCCAGGGTCCGCAGGCGGGACTCCAGGAGCTCACCGTGGCCGCCGCCGACCCTGCGCTCGCCGGGCACCACCGAGTCGACTCCGTCCGTGCCCACCTTCTCGACCTCGCCGGGGAGCACGAAGCGGCAGCGGCGTCGTATCGACTGGCCGCCCGCCGCACGCTGAGCATCCCTGAGCAGCGCTACCTCGAGTCCCGCGCCGCTCGATCGCGCAACGGCGCAGGTCAGAAGTAGATGACCTTCTCGGCGGTCGCCTCGGCCACGTCGAGGTCGTCGGTGTAGGCGCCCGTCGACAGGTACTTCCAGCCGCCGTCGCAGACGATGAACACGATCGTGCCGTGCTCGATGTCGGTGGCCACCTTGGCCGCCCCGGCCAGCGCCGCGCCGGCCGAGATGCCGGCGAAGACCCCGACCTCGAGCAGGCGGCGTGTCCACTCGAGGGACTCACGGGGTCGCACGACCCGCTTGCGGTCGAGGATCTCGGAGCCGTGCCAGTGGTCGAAGACGGGCGGGATGTAGCCCTCGTCGAGGTTGCGCAGCCCCTCCACCCGCTCGCCGAGCGGAGGCTCGATGGCGATGACCTTGATGTCCGGGTTGCGCTCCTTGAGGAACCGCCCGGTGCCCATCAGCGTCCCGCTCGTGCCGAGACCGGCGACGAAGTGGGTGATCTCGGGGCAGTCCTGCCAGATCTCCGGACCCGTGCCCTCGTAGTGGGCTCGCGGATTGGCGTCGTTGCCGTACTGGTAGAGGAAGCACCACTCGGGGTGCTCGGCGGCGAGTGCCTCCGCCCGGCGCACCGCACCGTTGGAGCCCTCGGCCCCCGGCGTGAGGATGATCTCGGCGCCGAACACCTCCAACATCTGGCGGCGCTCGATGGAGACGTTCTCCGGCAGCAGGATCTTGATCGGGTAGCCCTTGATCCTGGCGATGGCGGCCAGGGCGATGCCGGTGTTGCCCGATGACGGCTCGACGATCGTCTGCCCGGGCAGCAGGTGGCCGGCCTTCTCGGCGTCCTCGATCATCGCCTTGGCGATGCGATCCTTGACCGAGCCGAACGGGTTCTGGCTCTCGAGCTTGGCCAGGATGCGGACCTCGGGGTTCGGCGAGAGCGCCGACACGTCGACCATCGGCGTGTGCCCGATCAGCTCGAGCACGCTGTCATTGACCGCGGCGATCGTCAGCACCAAGCGTCACCCTTCGTCGAAATCCCGACAACGTCGATGTCCTAGGTCAACATTCTACTCCTGCCGGGCCCCGTTTTCGATCCCCCGTGACCCTCGGCACCCCACCCACCGGCCCCGGCACCCCACCCACCGGCCCCGGCACCCCGCCCCACCGGCCCCGGCACCCCACGGGTTACATCTGGGCGCGCTCCTTCCCAAACGACGATCTGGGTGCAGTTCGTTGCGGATTCCGCAACAAACTGCACCCAGATACGTGACCGGCGCCGCCCGATGATCAACCGGGCTCGACGGTGACGACCTGCTCCTCAGTGACCTCGCCGTCGACGATGCGGTAGCTGCGCAGCGACGGTTCGTCGTGCTGCAGGCTGACGATTGCGTAGTGCCACGCCGGGTCGGGCGCCTGGGCCACGTCGGTCGGGCTCGGGTAGGCCGGCGTGTGGGTGTGGCTGTGGACGACGCCGATGATCTCCCAACCTCGCGCCTCGGCGTCACGCTCGGCACGGAGGTGGTCGTGGGGGTCGACCGTGTACACGCGAGCCGACTCGGCGGCGTTGCGGCACGGGTAGAACGTCGTCACGAGGTCTCCGCTACCGGGGCCGGCGAGCAGACCGCACGCCTCGTACGGGTACTCCCGGGTGGCCAGCTCCACGACGGCGTCGACGGCGGCGCGGGGCAGCTCCAGCACGGGGCGCCACGGTATCGGCGGCCTCGTCGCCGGTAACCTCGGTGACTCCCATGAAGAGGCGGTCCACGAACGACGGCACGACGCCGATCGCCAGCAACCGCCGGGCGCGTCACGACTACTCGGTCCTGGACACGTTCGAGGCCGGCCTCGTGCTGCAGGGCAGCGAGGTCAAGAGCCTGCGCCTCGGCCAGGTCCAACTCGCCGACGCCTTCGCCCGGGTGTCGGGGCACGAGCTGTGGCTGGAGGGCGTACACATCGCTCCCTACCAGTTCGCCAACGGTGTCGGCGCCCACGATCCCGACCGCCGCCGCAAGCTCCTGCTCCACCGCGAGGAGATCGATCGCCTCCAGGCCCGCATCGCCCAAGAGCGGCTGGCGCTCGTGCCGCTGCGCCTGTACTTCCGGGATGGCCGAGCCAAGGTCGAGCTCGGCCTGGCCAGGGGCCGGCAGAAGGGCGACAAGCGCCAGGCCATCGCCGAGCGGGATTCCCAGCGGGAGATCGAGCGGGCCCTCGGTCGCCAGCGCAAGGGCATGGACTGAGCCATCTGGGAGGATGGCGTCGTGCGCAAGTACGTCATCATCGGTGTCCAGGGCAGCGGCAAGGGCACGCAGGCCAAGCTGCTGGCGCAGGACCTCGACCTCGTCCACATGAGCGTCGGGGAGATCTTCCGCTGGCACGTGCAGCAGCACACGAAGATCGCCGCGCAGGTGCGGCGGACCATCGCCGCCGGTCAGCTCGTCGACGACGAGCTCGTCGAGTCCGTGATCCGGGAGCGGCTGGCCATGCACGACTGGAACTACGGCTTCATCGTCGACGGCTTCCCGCGCAACCTGCGCCAAGCGGAGTTCTTCCTCGAGAGCTACGACATCGACAGCGTGATCTACCTGATGATGCCGGACGCCGAGGTGTCACGCCGCGTGCTGGCCCGCCGGCTGTGCTCGGGCTGCGGGCTGGACTACAACCTGATGGCCCATCGTCCCGAGGTCGCCGACCGCTGCGACGTGTGCGGGGCGCCGCTGATCGCCCGGGAGGACGACCACCCCGAGGCCCTCGCCGCCCGGCTGCGCGACTACCACGAGAAGACGGAGCCGGTCATCGCCCTGTTCCGGCGCAAGGAGTTCGTCGTCGACGTCGATGCCACGCGATCCGTCGACGAGATCCAGGTCGATCTGCGCCAGCGTCTCGGCCTGCCGCCCTACGTCCCGAGCGTCACCCCAGCTGAGAGCGCCACGGAAGCGGTGTGACACCCCCTCGTCATGATCGGGGTATGACATCGACGACCACCCCTCCAGAGCAGCTGACGTTGCTGCCCGACGCCGCCGTGCCGGTGCAGTTCCGCCTGGATGAGGCGACTCGCCGCCGTGGTCTCCGCCACGTCGCCGAGATCCGCGCCCAGCTCGACCGCCAAGCGCGGTCCGTCGAGACTCGCCGCTTCGGGCGGAGCCGCGAGAGCCCACAACGCGGTCGCCCGGCAGCCTGACCGGTCGCCGGCCGTCGAGCCGGCACCCGCTGCGCTACGCCGCCGTGGGGGCCAACGACCGCGCCGCGTCCCAGAACGACAGATCGGCGTCCAGCGGCAGGATGGCCAGGCTGCTCGTCGTCACCCCGTTGTCGAAGTACTGCTGGATCCGCCGCCGACAGGACTCCGGCGACCCGTGCACGACCAACTGGTCGACGACCTCGTCCGGGATCGCCGCCACCGCCCCCTTGCGGTCACCGGCCGCCCACGCATCCCACATGCCCTGCAACGCCTCGGTGCGCCCGAGCCAGCGGTGGAACTCGGCGTACACCGGCACGTTGAGGTACGCCGCCACGGCGAACTTGGCCGCCGGTCGCACCAGTTCGGTGTTCTCGCTCGGACACACGAAGATCCGGGCCACGAGCTCGCGCTCCTCGCCGCCGGCCGCGTCGCCGACGACGGCGGCCACCCGTGGTCACGTCGTCGGCTGAGAGCCAGTTGATGATCGCCCCGTCGGCCTCCCGCCCGGCGAGGCGCAACATGCCCTCCCGCAGCGCGGCCACGAGGATCGGCGGCGGCTCGGCCGGGTCGGATGCCGAGCCGGAAGCCCTGCACCTCGAACGTGTCGTAGCGCTTGGTCACCTTCTCGCCGCTCAGCGCGTCGCGCAGGAAGCGCACGACGTCACGCACCTTCTTGTAGGGCTCGACGAACGGGACGCCGTTCCATCGTTCGACGATCACGTTGCTCGACGACCCGATGCCGATGGCGAACCGACCGGGCGCGGCGTCGGCGAGCGTGGCGACGCACTGCGCGAAGCAGGCCGGGGACCGCGTGTAGGCCGGCACGATGGCCGTCCCGAGGCGCAGCCGGGGTTCCCAGGCGGCGGCCAGCGCCAACGGCGTGAAGCCGTCGGCGCCATCGGACTCGGCCGACCAGATGTCGGTGTAGCCGAGGTCGGCCAGCTCGGCCAGCTGCTCGCGGTGCGTGTGCAGCGGACCCGGCAGGGGGACCGTCATCCCGGGGCGAACAGGCAACGTCATTTCGGGGTGTCTAGCCGATCGGTCTCGACCGCCCAGTACCGCACGATGCAGCTCTGGCTGGCCGTCGCCAGCAGCGTGCCGTCCTCGGCGAACATGTGGACGAGGCCGTGGCCGAAGCCGCGCTCGACGGCATGGATGTGGATGTCGAGGAGCACCCAGTCGGTCGGCACGAGGCGCACGATGCGCAGGGTGTTGTCGAGGCTGTTGCCGCCGCCACGGATCCCGAGCGCCTGCCCGATCCCCGTCGGCACGAAGTCGCCGAGCACGGCGAGGGCCGCACCGTCGACCCCGTCCAGCACCTCGGGAATGCGAGCCCACAGCAGTGTCTGCCCGCCGCCGAGCGTCCCGTCGAGCTCCTCGAATGGGCGCCCCCGCGCCAGACGCTGGTCGAGCCGACTGTTGATCGTGTCGCCGACCTCGAGTCGGAACTGGCGCGGTGGGCAGTCCTCCGGAGGCGGGACGTCGAGCGGCACGGCCTCGAACTGCGCCTCTCGGTCGAACGCTCGGTCGCCGAGGGCCGCGTTGACGGTGAGGATCTCCCGGTCGGCGACGTGGCACACGGCCCGGGCCTGGGTCATCTGGTGACCCTCGACGGCGAGCGTGACGTCGATGTCGACGACCTCGCCGGGGCGGGCGTACGAGAGGTACTGGGCGGTGGACCAGATCGTCGCCCGACCGGACGTGCCCTCGAGCGCTTCGATGGCCGCGCCGAGCCCCGCGCCGCCGAACATGAAGCCACCACCCGTGCAGATGCCCGGGGTCACTGGCAGCTTCCAGCGGAACCGGTTGTGGGTCGGTTCGAGCCCGAGAAAGGTCCTGGTGTCCATTCGAGCCCCGGATCGTACGGGCGCCGACCGGCCTGGCGGGCACCGGCGACTAGGTTCGACACCGTGGTGGACGCACCGTGGGACGGGGACGGCTGCTCGTTGGTCGACGCCTTTCGCCGCGGTGAGCGCTCGCCGGCAGAGGAACTGGAGGCCGTGCTCGCCGCCATCGATGCCAGCCCGCTGAACGCGATCTGCCACGTCGATCGCGAGCGGGCGACGATCGCCGCCGGAGTGGCCGACGTGGGACTTCCGTTCGGTGGGGTGCCGATCGGGGTGAAGGAGCTGGAGGCCGTCGCCGGGTGGCCGGCCACCGAGGCCTCGGTCCCGCTGGCCGATCGCATCGCCACGAGCACCTCGACGATGGTCCATCGCATCCGTGACCTCGGCGGCGCCGTCCTTGCCGGTCAGACCACGGCGTCGGAGTTCGGCGGCGTCAACCTCACCCGGACGATCCTCCACGGCATCACACGCAACCCGTGGCAGCTCGATCGCACGCCCGGTGGATCGTCGGGGGGCTCGGCGGCCGCCGTCGCCGGCGGGCTGCTGACGCTGGCCACGGCCAGCGACGGCGGCGGGTCGATCCGCATCCCCGCGGGGTTCTGCGGGCTCGTGGGGCTGAAAGGCACGTTCGGACGCATCCCCCGCTCGCCGGAGGCGACCTATGGCAGCCTCACCGTGACGAGAGGCTGCCTCTCGCGCTCGGTGCGGGACACGGCCCGCTGGTTCGACGTCTGCAACGGCCACGACGCCCGCGACCCGCTGAGCCTGCCGCGCGTCGGGGGCTGGGAGGAGGCGCTCGGGACGCTCGCCGACCGCCTTCACGGCCTGCGCGTCGGCGTCGTCCCCGACTGGGGAGGCGCCACGGTGTCACCGGCGATGTGGACACTCCTCGAAGCGGCGGCCGAGGACCTGATCCACGATGCCCGGCTCGAGCGTGTCGACGGACTCGACGCGGGACTGCCCCGGATGGGCATGGCCTGGTCGATCACCGGGATGATCGCCATCGCCGCCGAGCTGGGCGACGCATGGCCGGCGTGCGCCGGCGACCTGACCCCGGAGATCCGAGACGGCCTGGCGGCGACCGAGGGCAAGTACTCCGCCGAGTCAAGAGCGCGCATCGAGCAACGGCGGATGGAGGTCAACGAGGCGATGGCGCGGATCTTCGATCCCGTCGACGGCGTCGACCTGGTCGTCACGGCCAGCAACCCGGACGTGGCGTTCGCCGCCGACGGGCCGCTGCCGGCGGAGTTCGGCGGCGTCGAGGCCGGCACACGCAACAACGGCCGGCTGACGTTCCCGGCCAACCTCCACGGCAACCCGGCCATCTCCATCCCCGCCGGCCAGCTCGACGGGTTGCCGATCGGGCTGCAGGTCGTCGGCCGTCACTTCACCGAGCCCCTCCTGCTGGAGCTGGCCCACCTCGTCGAGCGTCACCGGCCCTGGCCGCTGACCACCCAGACCGCCGCCGAGCATCGTCGTCGAGCCCGTGCTCGATCCCGTCTCGGCGACGGAGTTCGGCACATCCACCGTGTGACCAGGCAACCGTGACAAGGAGCTGCCCATGAAGGTGCCCCTCGCCGTCAACGACTTCGTTGACCGCGCCGAGCTGCTGTACCCAGATCGCGTCGGGATCGTCGACGAGCCGGACCAGCCCGCCAAGTCCTGGGACTCGCTCACGTACCGCCAGGTGGCCGAGCGGGCGCGGGCGATGGCCGCCGGGCTGGACGAGCTCGGACGTCGGGGTCGGCGAGCGGGTGGCCATCGTCAGCCACAACTCGGCCCGGCTGATGACGGCGATGTACGGCGTGTCGGGGTCGGGACGCATCCTCGTGCCGATCAACTTCCGCCTCGCTGCCGAGGAGGTGCGCTACATCGTCGAGCACTCGGGTGCCCGGCTGCTGCTCGTCGACCCCGAGCTGGATGCCGCGCTGTCCGCCGTGACCTGCGAGCGCCGCCTGGTGCTCGGCGGCGACGCCGACGAGGAGATGATGCGCTTCGGTGTCGAGCCACAGCCGTGGTCGCCCGACGAGGACGCCACGGCGACGATCAACTACACCTCCGGCACGACCGCCCGCCCGAAAGGCGTGCAGGTGACCCACCGCAACATCTGGCTCAACGCCACGACGTTCGGATGGCACCTCGGCGTCAGTGACCGAGACGTGTACCTCCACACGTTGCCGCAGTTCCACTGCAACGGCTGGGGGATGCACTACGCCGTCACCGGCATGGGCGGCCGGCACATCATCCTGCGCAAGGTGGACGGGGCCGAGATCCTGCGCCGCGTCGAGCGGCATGGGGTGACGCTCATGTGCGGCGCGCCGGCGGTGGTCAACATGATCCTCGACGCCGCCGCCGACTGGGACGGCCCGATCCCGGGGAGAGATCGGACGCGCATGGTCGTCGCCGGCGCCCCGCCGCCGACCCGCACGATCGAGCGCATGGAGACCGAGCTCGGTTGGGAGTTCGTGCAGATCTACGGCCTCACCGAGACGTCCCCGCTGCTGACCGTGAACCGGACGCGGGAGGAGTTCGACAAGCTCTCGCCCGCCGAACGCGCCGTCAAGCTGAACCGCGCCGGCGCGCCGGCGCTCGGGTGCCAGATGCGGGTCGACGACCAGGGCGAGCTGCTGGCCCGCAGCAACGTCGTGATGGACGGCTACTGGCATCAGCCGGACGCCACCGAGGCGGCGATCGTCGACGGGTGGTTCCACACCGGCGACGGCGGGTCGATCGACGAGTTCGGCTACGTCACGATCACGGACCGCAAGAAGGACGTCATCATCTCGGGCGGCGAGAACGTCTCGTCGATCGAGGTCGAGGACGCCATCTTCCAGCACCCCGACGTCGAGGAGGTGGCGGTGATCGGCATCCCGGACGAGAAGTGGGGCGAGCTGGTCACGGCGCTCGTCGTCAAGGCGCCCGGCAGCGAGCTGTCGGCGGAGGACGTCATCGCCTGGACCCGCCAGAAGCTGGCCGGCTACAAGTGCCCGAAGCGGGTCGAGTTCCGCGACTCGCTGCACCGCACGGCCACCGGGAAGCTGCAGAAGTTCAAGCTGCGGGCCCCCTTCTGGGAGGGCCACGAGCGCCAGGTCAACTGAACGGGCGGGCTAGCGGAAGGCGACGCCGGAGGCGGCGACGGCCTCGTCGAAGATCCGGCGGAGGTCCTCGGTCTCCCACGGAGCCTCGCCGCTGACGAGCACGGACCACGTCACGCCGTCGGGCCGGCGCAGCGCCATGGCGTGCGCGTTCTCGATCGTGCCGGTGTGGCCCCAGGCGCCGTCCGGGTACACGATCAACCCGAGGCCGTACCACTGACCCGGCTCGGATAGACGACCGGCGGTGGGGCGGGCTGCCGCATCAGCTCGACCATCGCCCTCGACAGCGGGTGCCAGCCCGGGTTTCGTCGTGTCGAGGGCGTCGAGGATCGTGACGATGTCGGCCGGCGTGGCCACCCATGAGCCGGCCGCCCCGAGGACCTCCATGTAGTTGCGCCCCGGCACCGACGGGTGGATGACCTCCAGCGGGTCGGGGTCGAACGTACCGGCGAGGCGCATCCCGGTGATCCCGAGCGGCTCGAGCAGGCGGTCCTGTACGACCGTCCTCGTAGGGCCGGCCGGCGACCTCCTCGACGAGCAGGCCGAGCAGGCAGTAGTTGAGGTTGGAGTACGTGTACGTCGTGCCGGGCGGGCTGGCGAGGGCGCTCGACAGCCCGACACGGGCCATCGACGGGCACGAGTCGACCGAGCCTCCGAAGAACATCCGTTGGTAGGACGGGAAGCCGGCGGTGTGCGAGAGCAGCTGACGGACCGTCATCGAAGCGGCCGCCGGGTCGCCGAGGTCGGCACCGATGGCGGCCGCCAGCCGCTGCGCCGACGGGCTCGTCGAGTCGGAGCTGGCCCGCCTCCACGAGCTGCAGCACGACCGTCGCCGTGATCACCTTGGAGATGCTGGCGATGCGGAAGCGGTCACCGAGCTCGACCGCCTCCGGCGGCTCGGCGGGCACGAGCGCAGTGGTCGTGGTGATTGGCGGTGCCGTCTCGCCCGTGATGGGCACCGACGGCGGCGGTGCGGGTGGCGGCGGGGGCGGCACGCGGTAGCCGAACGCCCCCTCGTGCACGATCTCGCCGTCGACGGCGACGGCGACCGATGCGGCGTAGTCGCCGGCGCCGAGCAACCGTGACGACAACGCGTCGTCGAACGCCGTCCACCCCGCCGCGAGGCGGCACCACGTGGTCGTCGTCGCGGTCGTCGTCGTGGTGGTCGTCGAGGTCGACGAGGTGGACGTCGTCTCGTCGGTCGTGGCCTCGGCGGAGATGGCGCCGTCCGAGGCGTCCTCCGTCGTGTCGTCGGTCGTCGTCGACGGCTCGTCGGTCGTGCGGTCAGTCGGGTGCGAGGTCGACGGACGGGTCGGCGGAGGGGTCGGCCGGGTGGGCCGGATGCCGACCGCTCCGCGCCGCAGGCGGACACGGCGGCCAGCGCGAGCGCGACCACCAACCATCCGCCGACCCTTCCCGAGCACCCCACCATGATGGCGGCTCGACCCCCGCTTGATCGGTCAATCGCCCCGGTTCAGGCCGGGAGGTGCTGTTCGACCGTCAGGACGGGGGCGAACAGGTCGCCGTGCTCGGCGATGCGGGCCAGGACGTCGGCGGCCTCGAAGCGCAGCTCGACCTCACCGGCCGCGCATCGCTCGACCTCGTCCCAGGACACCGGCGTCGACACCGTCGGCTCGGGACGCGCCCGCAGCGAGTACGGGGCAATCGTCGTCTTGTGGTGGGCGTTCTGGCTCCAGTCGACGAAGATCTTCCCGGGCCGCGCCGCCTTGGCCATCACGGTCGTCACCTGCTTGGGCATCTGCTTCTCGAGCACCTGACCGGCGGCCAACGCGAACTCGGCCGCCTGCTCGTGGGTCGCGCTCGTCGGTGTTCAGGGGCACGTAGAGCTGCAAGCCCTTCGAGCCCGATGTCTTGCAGCAACCCTCGAGGTCGACGGCGGCGAGGATGTCCTGGATCCGCAGGGCGATCGCGCAGCAGTCCGAGATGTCCGTGCGTGGCCCCGGATCGAAGTCGAAGACGACCGCCCGCGGGGTGTCGAGGTCGGCGGCCAGCGCCATCGGCGCGTGCAGCTCGATCGCCGCCATGTTGCCGGCCCACACCATCGCCGCCGGCTCCTCGATGCAGCAGTACTCGATGCCGCCCTTGCGATCGCCAGGGCCGAGGGCGACCGCCACCCACCCCGGGCGGTGGTTCGGGCACCGCTTCTCGAAGAAGCCCTGCTTGTCGGTGCCGTCCGGGATATCGCTTGAACGTCAGCGCCCGCCCCCGCAGATGGGGAACGGCAGTCGGTGCGACACGGGCCATGTAGTCGATGACCTGGCCCTTGGTGAACCCGGACGGGTACAGGACCTTGTCGAGGTTGGACAGCTTCAGCTGGCGCCCGTCGACCTCGGCGACGACCTCGCAGCGTTTGGCCATCGGATCGCGGTCGGCTACGCCGTCTTCTTGGCCCTCGCCGTGCTCTTCTTCGCCGTCGGGTGGCGGTGTGCGCGACGACTTGGCCGCCTCGACGCTGGCTTCCAGCGCCGCCATCAGGTCGACGATCTTCGGCTTCTCGGTCGTCACCTCCGGCACCTCGAACTCCTCGCCGGCGGCCTTCTTGGCGATCAGCTCGAGGACCTGTTCGCGGTAGTCGTCGCGGTACTTCTCCGGCTCGAAGGCGCCGGCCAGGGACTCCACGAGCGCCTCGGCCATCTGCACCTCGCGCTTGCGACACGTCGACGTCGTCGATCCCGGCCAGCTCGTCGATCGACTCGATCGGCGACGACCTCGTCGGCGTAGGCCAACGTCGACATGACGAGCTGACCGTCGGTCGCCCGGATCGCCGCCGTGTACTGCTTGTTGCGCATCACCATGCGACCGATGGCGACCTTGCCGGCCTCCTCCATCGCCCGGGCCAGCAGGGCGTAGGGCTTCGGGTTGGCGTCCGGCGCCACGAAGTACGAGCTGTCGAAGTACAGCGGGTCGATCTCCGCCAGGTCGACGAACTCCTCGAGGTCGACCGTCCGGGTGGCCGCCGGGATGAACGGCTCCAGATCGTCCGGATCGACCATCGACGTACCGGCCCTTGGAGACCTCGTAGCCCTTGACGATGTGCTCGTCCGGGACCTCCTCGCCCGTCTCGTCGGACACCTTGCGGTAGCGGATGCGACTCATCGTGCGATCGTCCAGCTGGTTGAACGACACGCTCTTCCGCTTGACCGCGTTGAACAGCTTCACCGGGATGGCGACCAGCCCGAAGCTGATCGTTCCGCTCCACACTGGCCGGGGCATTGGACCATCTTTACCCGCTCAGCACGGCTCTGGCGACCAGGTCGGTGCCGAACGCCGTGAGGATGGCCAGGTACAGCAGGCCGGTGGCGGCCATGACCGCCGAGTACTGGCGCTCGCGAAGGGCCGCCCTCGTCACCATGACGAGGACCAGGGTGGTCGATCGCGCAGGCCGCCCAGAACCACCCGAGCGTGCCGCCCCAGCCGTCGTCGACGGCGCCGGTCCACACGCTGACCATGCCGGTGGGCAGCAGCAGGGCGACGACCTCGATGGCCACACCCAGCCGAGCGCATCGACCAACTCGTGCAGCAGCCCACGCGGCAGCCCCGGCTGCACGAGGTACCAGTGCCCGAGCAGCATGGCGTCGGTGACCGCCCCCAGGAAGGCGGCGCCGGCCAGCGTGCGCAGGACAGCCACGCCAGGCGTTGCCGCCGGCGTCGATGGCGGCGGCGACGAGCCCGATCGTCCCCGACGGCGACCGGCACCAGGTCGAGGGCCGGCGGGAACTCGCGGGCGGCAACGACCGACCCCGGCGCTGGTCGCGACCCGGCACGGTCGATGCCGGTCATCGCCGCCACACGGGCGGTGCGTCGGTCGTGCTCGAGCCGCTGGCCGCGCGACGCCGGCCCGTCGCCGGGCGATCGACACGGCGAGGCCGACCACGCAGCCCGCCGCGACCCCCAACGACGCGCGCCTCGCGCACCGGCACGACACCGAAGGCACGGCCGGCCACGAACGCGCCGAGCGCCATCACGAGGTAGATGCTCGCGCAGCAGCCAGCCGTAGCCCAAGCCGGCCTGCCGACGCCTGGTCGTGAACCAGCAGAAGGCCATCCCGCCGACGGCCCACTGCAACAGCACCGTGGCGGCGTCCAACCGGATCACTGCCGGGAGGGTACCGGTGGCCTGCCGCTGGCACCGGCGAGGGGATGCGCGAGGTCGGCGTGCGATGATCGGGCCGTGGCGTCGAATCGTCGGATGCCGAGGCTGACCGCCGTCCGGCGGGAGGAGGAGCAGCGTCACCGCCGCTCGAGCTGTTCTTCGACCTCGTCTTCGTGCTCGCCATCACGCAGTGCACGGCGCTGATGGCGGACAACCCGACGTGGACCGGCATGCTCGAAGGGCTGGCCGTGCTCGCCGTGCTGTGGTGGTCGTGGGTCGGCTACGCCTGGCTGACGAGCGTCGTCGACCCCGAGGAGGGGTGCGGTCCGCCTCGTCATCTTCGCCGCCATGGCCGCACTGCTCGTCGCCGCGCTGTGCGTACCGGACGCCTTCGGCGACCTCGGTCTCACCTTCGCCATCGCCTACGGCATCGTGCGCGGCGGCGCAGATCGGGCTGTACCTGATCGCCAGCCGCGAACATCCCGCCGAGCGGCGCTCGGTGCTCGGGCTCGGCAGTCGGCACCGCCATCGGTGTCGGCCTGCTCGTCGATCGCCTCGTTCCTCGACGGCTGGGCCCAGGGCGCGGTGTGGGCGTTGGCGCTGCTGCTCGACATGGGCGGGCCGTTCCTGATCGGGACCGAAGGGTGGACGCTGCACCCCGAGCACTTCGCCGAGCGCCACGGGCTGATCATCATCATCGCCCTCGGGGAGTCGATCGTGGCGATCGGGGTCGGGGCCGAGGCCGGCGTCGACGCCGGAGTCATCGTCGCCGCCGTGCTCGGCGTCGCGCTGGCCGCCGCCCAGTGGTGGGCCTACTTCGACGTGGTTGCCATCGTCGCCGCCCGACGTGCTGGCCCGGCGGCCGGTCGGCCGCGACCAGAACGCGATGGCCCGTGACTCGTACTCGTACATGCACTTGTTGATGGTCGCCGGGATCGTCCTCGTCGCGCTCGGCCTGAAGAAGACGCTGGCCCACGTCACCGATCCCCTCGACGTCCGTCCCGGCGACGGCGCTGGTGGGCGGGTCGCCTCGCTCTACCTGCTCGCCCACGTCGCCTTCCGCCTGCGCAACATCGGCTCGCTCAACCGTGCAGCGACTCGTGGTCGCCGTCGTCATGCTCGGGTGCATCCCGATCGCCATGAACGTCGCGGCGCTGGTCACCGTCGGCATCGTCACCGCGCTCTACGCCGCGCTGATCGCCTACGAGGCGACGCACTTCGCCACCGCCCGGGACCAGATCCGCCACGGCAGGTGCCGCACCGATGGCCTGACCGGCGCCGCATGCGCACGACCAGCCGTCGCTCGATCGCCGCAGCGGTCATCGTGGCGGCGGTCGGGTCGACCGGCTGCCTCACGGGTGAGCGCCCGACGCTGGCCGAGGAGCCGGTGACCACCGGCGACCCCGCCGTCGACGACGTGCTCGCCCGGCTGGACGCCGCGGCGCGCGCCACGTTCACCGCCGACTACGCCCTCCTGACCCGGTTCGGCGACCTGCAGCACGCCGGCCATCGTCGTCCAGGACGGCCCGGCGCGGCGGTCGGTGACGATCGGCACGATCCGCTTCATCACGGACGGGGCGACGGCGGCGACGTGCGACCTCGACACCGGCGGGTGCTCCGACACGATCGACGCGGCGCTGGTCAGCGACACGCAGCTGACCCCGGACTTCTACTCGAGCAGCGCGGCGGCCCGGCTGCGCCGCGACGCCGGCTTGCGCGCCGGGGCGACGACCGCATCGGTCGAGACGATCGCCGGCCAGCCGGCGACGTGCGTCGCGGTGCCGGTGGCGAATGGCGCGTCGACCTACTGCGCCCTCGACAGCGGGCCGCTGGCCCGCCTCGACGCCGCCGACGTCGTCGATCGACATGACCGCCTGACGCCCCCGGGCCCGACGAGACCGCGTTCACCCGCCCCGACTGAGCCATCCGGGGGTGCGATGCGATCCAGCGGCACTGACTGGGTGCAGTTCCTCTCGACTGTCGCGAACGATCGCACCCAGATGCTGCGCTCGGCTCGGGTTCCCAGACGCTCGACGAGGCGGTGGTCGGAGGTGTTCAGCGAGTCCGGGCCTCGGGCGTGGCGACGACGATGTCCTCCAGCCGCATCCCCCAGGCGCCGGGCACGTAGATCCCCGGCTCGATCGAGAAGGCGTGGCCGGCTTCGAGGCGGTCGCTGGTTGCCCTCGACGATGTACGGGTCCTCGTGCGCCTCCATGCCGATGCCGTGCCCGGTGCGATGCATGAAGCGGTCGCCGTAGCCGGCGTCGGCGATGATCCGCCGGGCTGTCCGGTCGACGTCCTCGCACGGCGTGCCCACCGTCGCGGCTGCCACGGCGGCCTGCTGGGCGGCGAGCAACACCTCGTAGGCCTCGGCGATCTCGGTCGACGGTCGTGCCCGTGAACACGCAACGGGTGGTGTCGCTGCAGTAGCCGGCCTTCGTGCCGCCGAAGTCGCACAGCACGATCTCGCCCTCGGCGATGATGCGGTCGGCCGCCTCGTGGTGGGGGCTGGCGGCGTTCTCGCCGGCGGCGACGATGGCGAAGTTGACCTTGTCGTGGCCCTCGGCCAGCAGGCGAGCCGAGATGTCGGCCGACACCTGCGCCTCCGTGCGCCCGACCAACGGGATCTCCGCACCCTGCAGCTGGCGGGCGACCCGATCGGCGGCCGCGCCGGCGGCGCGCAACGCCTCGATCTCGGCGGCGTCCTTGACCATCCGCAGCGGCCCGACGATGTCGACGGCCCGCCGGAACTGCGTGCCAGGCAAGCGCGGGAGCAGCTCGACGAGGAAACGGGCCCACATCTGGTCTCCGACGGCGGCGGTCGTCGCGCCGGCGACTGAGCTCGGCGACGAGCGCCGTCGGGTCCTCGGTCTCCTCCCACGGCCGCAGCCCGAACACGCCCGGCTGCTCGACCACCCGCGGCGCCTCGAGGCGGGGGATGACCAGCGTGGCGTCGGCGTCGCGCGGCACGACGAGCATCGTCAGCCGCTCCAGCGGCATCGCCTCATAGCCGGTCAGGTAGGGGAGGTCATGGCCGACCGACAGCAGCAGCACGTCGACGCCCTGGTCGGCCATCGCCTTGCGCACCCGGTCCAACCGGTCGAGGTAGATCGAGCTGGCCATCCCGCCAGTCTGCCACCCACCCCACCCGGACCATTCTGTAACGTTCAAGTCCGCGCTCAGCGCGATCAACTGTCGTCAGAATCCTCAGGACCGGATGGCGACGGGGGTGCCGATCGCGGCTCGGCGGCGGACCGGGCGTGGTAGCTCGAGCGGGTCAACGGGCTGGCCTCGACGTGTCCGATCCCGAGCGCTTCCCCGGCCCGCGCCCACTCCCCGAACTGGGCCGGCTCGACCCAGCGCTCGACCGGCAGGTGGTGCGACGTCGGTCGCAGGTACTGGCCGATCGTGACGATGTCGACGCCGATCCCGGCCAGGTCGGCGAGGCACCCGACGACCTCGTCGTCGGTCTCCCCCATCCCGACGATCAGCCCCGACTTGATGGTCAGTCCGGCTGCCTTCGCCCTCGGCCAGCACCGACAGGCTGCGGGCGTAGCCGGCCGACGGCCGCACCGCCCGCTGCAGGCGGGCCACCGTCTCGATGTTGTGGTTGAACACGTCGGGGCGCACGGCGAACAGCGCGTCGAGCGACGCCTCGGAGCCCCGCACGTCCGACACCAGCGTCTCGACGCGCGTCCCAGGACGGCGCCGGCGGATCGCCGAGACGCACGCTGCGACGTGGGCCATCCCTCCATCGGCCAGGTCGTCTCGGGCGACCATCGTCAGCACGGCGTGGTCGAGGCCCATGCGGTCGATGGCCTCGGCCACCCGCTCCGGCTCGTCGGCCGCCGGCGCCTCCGGATGCCTGGTGTCGACGAGGCAGAACCCGCAGGCGCGGGTGCACCGCTCCCCGAGCACCATGAACGTCGCCGTGCCGTCGCTCCAACACTCCGACAGGTTCGGACAGCCGGCGTCCTCGCACACCGTGACGAGCCCGAGGTCGCGGATCGTGCGCTTCAGCTCCAGCACCTCGGGACCGTGGTGGACCTTCGGCCGCAGCCACTCCGGCTTGCGCGTCTCGATCGCCAGCCCCGTCGTGACGCCGGCACCGGCGAGGCGGCGTTCAGCCGGGACTCCGCGCGCACCGGGTCGCCTGGCCCGGCGCCGCGCGAGAACAACGACAGGTCGTCCGGGCGATGCCGCCATGCCACGTCCTGTCGATCGGCGATGCCGTTGCCCCACCGCTCGCCGGCCAGCCGGGCGATCGACGTCGACGACGTCACGCATCGTCACATCGACACCCTCCTCGGCCAGCGACGTGACGGGTCGATCCGGGATCCCGCAGGCCACGATGTGCCGGCGCAGGTACGTCATGTCGGTGGTGACGTTGAGGGCGAAGCCGTGCATCGTGCGCCCGCCCTTGAGCCGCACGCCGATGGCGCAGATCTTGCGCGGGTACGGGCCATCGGCGTCGACCCACACGCCCGGGTACTCCGTCATCCGCCCCGCCTACACCCCGAACGTGGCCAGTGCGTCGATCACCAGCTGCTCGACGTTGCGCACGTGCTCGGCGGCGCCGAGCCGGTGCGCCGTGGTGACGATCGGATACCCGACGAGCTGGCCCGGTCCGTGGTAGGTGATGTCGCCGCCGCGGCGGATGCCGACGAGCTCGGCCCCGACGGCGGCCGGCTCGCAGCGCAGGTTGTGGGCCAGGTCGGACCGTGGCCCGTACGTGAAGACGTGCGGGTGCTCGAGCAGCAGCAGGTGCTGCTCCCGCCCGTGGTCGAACAGCGCCTGCTGGACGGCCAGCGCCTCCCGGTACGGGACCGTGCCGAGCCAGCGGATGCGCAGCATCAGACCTCCGCCGACCAGTCCTTCGTCTCCAGGATCTCCTTGATCCGCTTCAGGAACCCGGCGGCGTAGGCGCCGTCGAAGGCGCGGTGATCCCAGGCCATCGCCAGGTTGCCGACCGGATGGATGGCGATGCCCTCGCCGCCGTCGTCGGTGGCGACCGCGACCGGCTTGCGGGTGATGGCGTCCGTCGACAGGATCCCCACCTGCGGCTGGTTGATCACGGCCATCGTCAGCACCGATCCGGCCGACCCGTTGTTGGAGATCGTGAACGTGCCGCCGCTGATCTCGTCCGGCCCGAGCTTCTTGCTCCGCGCCCGGTCGGCCAGGTCGTGGATCTCGCGGGCGATCGCCCGCAGCCGCTTGCTGTCGGCGTCGCGGATGACCGGGCACGATGAGGCCCTTGTAGTCGAGGTCCACGGCGATGCCGAGGTCGACGAAGTTGTGCACGACGAGCTCGTTCTCGCCGACGCTGGCGTTGAGGTGCGGGAACTCGGCCAGGGCGTCGATCGTGGCCCGGCTGATGAACGGCAGGTACGTCAGGCTGAAGCCCTCGGCGGACTTCCACTCGCGCTTGACGGCGCCGCGTGTGCGGTCGACGTTGGCGTAGTCGACCTCCACCACGCTGAAGGCGTGGGGGCTGACCGACTTGCTCATGATCATGTGCGCGCCGGTCAGCTTGCGGATCTTCGACAGCCGCACCGTGTGGTCCCGTTCGCCCGACTGCACCGTCGGCGCGGCCGCCGGCGCGCGCGGCTCGGCGCCGGTGCGGGCGTCGGCCGGGCCTCCTGCGCCGCCGGGCGGCGTGCCGTCCGGGGCGGCCGGTGGCGCGCCGTCGGGCGGCGGCCGGCGCCGGCTTGGAGCCCGTGGCGTCGATGTGGTCGAGCACGTCGTCGCGGGTGATCCGCCCGCCCGGGCCGGTCCCGTTGATCGGGCGCGGGTCGAGGCCGTGCTCGTTGACCAGCCGGCGGACGACCGGCGACAGCAGCTTGGCCGTGCCGGCGCCGTCGTCGAGGGCGGCTAGACGGCGGCCGCCGGTCGCAGGCCGTCGCCGTCCGGCGGTGCGGGCGGCGCTCCTCGCCGTCCGGCGTCGGCTCGATGGTCTCGGTGCGCCGGCGTTCGGCGGCGGCGCTCGCCCTCGGCTTCGTCGGCCGGCGGTGCCTCGGCGGCCGGTGCTCGGCGGCCGGCGCTTCGGCCGCCGGTGCCTCGCGCCGCCGGTGCTTCGGCGGCCGGTGCCGCCGCCGCCGCGGCCGGCGCCGCGCCGTCGCCGTCGCCGACGACGGCGATCACGGTGCCGACGTCCACGGTCTCGCCCTCCTGCACGCGGATCTCGGTCAGCGTCCCAGCCACCGGCGACGGGACCTCCGTGTCGACCTTGTCCGTCGACACCTCGAACAGCGCCTCGTCGGCGGCGACGGCGTCACCGACCTGCTTGAACCACTGGGTGATGGTGCCCTCGGTGACGGTCTCACCGAGCTGGGGCAGGGTCACATCGGCCATGACGGTCCTCTCTCTCGTCAGCCGTTGAAGTTGCGGCCGGTCAGGCTCATCACCGTCTCGCCGAACAGCTCGGTCAGGCTCGGGTGGGGCTGGATGAACTCGGCCACCTCGTCGACGGTGGCCTCCCAGTTGACGGCCAGGTAGCCGCCGCTCAGCTGCTCGGTGACCCACGGCCCGACCATGTGCACGCCGAGGACACGGCCGGCCGGCCGTCGGGACCCTTCTCGGCGATGATCTTGGCCAGCCCTTCGGTCTCGCCGACGATCTGCGCCCGCGAGTTGAACTTGAACGGGTGCTTGGCCACGACGACGTCGTAGCCGGCTGCCTTGGCCTGCTCCTCGTCCGGTCCGGCCCAGGCCACCTCGGGGTGGCAGTAGATGGCCCACGGCACCCGGTCGTACAGCACCGGCACGACGTCCTCTCCGAGCGTCTGCTTGACGACGAGGATCGCCTCGGCGTAGCCGACGTGGGCCAGCTGCGGCGTGTCGATCAGGTCGCCGACGGCGTACACGCCGTCCTCGCCGGTGCGGCAGAACTCGTCGACGACGACGAAGCCGCGCTCGTCGACCTTGACGCCGGTGCCGTCGAGGCCGAGCCGGTCGGCGAACGGCCGACGGCCGACCGACACGACGACGGCGTCGACCTCGAGGTGCTCGTCGTCGCCGAAGTGGACGGTCGTGCCGCCCGCGTCGTTCGGCGTGTGGCCGGTGACCTTGACGCCCGTCTTGATGTCGATCTTCTTCTTCTTGAAGCTGCGCACCACGACGTTGGCCAGGTCGTTGTCGAGCCCCGGCAGGATCTTGGGCAGCGCCTCCAGGATCGTGACCTTCGGAGCCGAGGTCGGCGAACGTCGAGGCGAACTCGCAGCCGATGGCGCCGCCGCCGATGACCACCATGCGGGGCCGGGACGTGGTCGAGGTCGAGCACCTCGTCGCTCGTCATGATCGGGCCGCCCCGCTCGAAGTTGGGGATCAGCCGTGGCACCGAGCCGGCGGCAAGGATCACGCTGCGGCCCGTGATCTGGGTCGTCGTGCCGTCGCCGGCCGTGACGGTGACGGTGTGGTCGGGACCGAGGCTGCCGACGCCGTTGAACACCTCGACCTTGCGCCCCTTGCACATCGCGGCGATGCCGCCGACGAGGCCGGCGACGATCTTGTTCTTGCGGGCCTGGGTGACGGCGAAGTTGACGGTCGGCGCGCTGGCCTCGATGCCGAAGTCGGCGGCGTGCTGGACGTGGCGGTGGACCGCGGCCGTCTCGAGGAACGCCTTGGCCGGGATGCAGCCACGGTTGAGGCACGTCCCGCCGAGGGCATCCATCTCGACGATCGCCACCTTGACGCCTGCCGACGCTGCGTAGAGCGCGGCGGCGTACCCACCGGGACCTCCGCCGATCACCACGAGATCGAACTGCTCGGACGTCGGGATCACCTCTTCCGGTCGGGCGTCGCAACGCCGCTGCCTGGTCTGCGATGCCACGGTAGCGCCGTGCGCCGGTCGTCCGTTCCGGTGCCAGCGGCGGCGTCGAGCGTCCCACCGAACCTGCTCGTCTCCGCGCCGGTACAGCAGCACGCGGCTGCTGCCGTCGACGTCGGAAACGTCGAACGTCAGGGTGCAACGCTGCGTCGCCACCGTCGTGCCGGCGCACGACGGGACCTGGCCGGCCCCGTCGGCGTCGCTCGGCCGGAGGGCCGCGCCGGGGACGACGAGGCGGAACTCGGCCGTCCCGTCCGGGTCGTCGACGCCGCCCAGCTCGAGCACCACGACCGCCTCGTCGTCGGCCTCGGCGACGTCCTCCACGGTCACCACGAGGTCGCCGATCTGCACCGGGGCGCCGACGAGCGCCGGCGCCGGCGGATCGTCCTGCCCCACGATGCGCAGCAGCTGCACCACGCCGGCGACGAGGATCAGCAGCCCGCATCCGACGGCCAGCAGCAGGAGGGTGCGGGTGCGCACGCGGCGCAGGATACGAGTGGCCGCCGACAAGCAGGCGCCGACGCGCCGTACGCTCGGAGTTGTGAGGTGGCGCATGCTGGCGATGGCGCTGGTCGCGGTCGTGGCGGCCTGCGCGCAGGGCGGCGACCGAGGCGCGTCGACCACGTCGGTCACCGTCGCCCCCGGCACGACCGGATCGCGCCGAGGCCGTCGCCGAGGCGTTGCAGTTCACCGCCGCCACGGTGGGCGGCGGCCGGTTCGACGGCCGGGACTACGCCGGCCGGAACCTGGCGCTGTGGTTCTGGGCGCCGTATTGAAGCATCTGCAACCGGGAAGCCACCTCGGTCGAGGCGGCCGCACAGCGGTGGGCCGGGAAGGTCGACGTGGTCGGCGTGGCATGGCAGGGCACCGACGACGAGTTCCAGGGCTTCATCGACGAGCACGGGTTGACGTTCCCGCAGATCAGCGATGACCAGGCGGCGTCTACGAGCGCTTCGAGATCCCGGTGCAGCCGGCCCTGGTGGTGATCGATGCGGTCGGTGAGGTGCAGACCCTCTTCGGCTCCGTCGACGAGGAGCTGCTCGACATGGTCTTCGGAGGTGTCGCCGGGGGATGACAGGAGGCCGTCGGGCGGGAGTCAGCCGTAGGCACACTCGTTGACGGCATCGAAGTACTCCTCGTCTGCGGACGCGACGTACCAGTTGCGGCCCTGCAGGCACTCGGGCTGGGCCACCTCCACCGGGAGGTCGAGCTCGTCGATCTCGCCGGACGCCACCTTGGTCTGGAAGCACGGCGCAGCTTCAATGACGAGGGCCATGAACTCGGCATCGGGAACCGAGTAGAGGTCGCCGCTCCAGCTGACCTCGGCCAGCCCGCAATCGGGGAACCGCAGGAAGATGGGCATCGCGGCCGGTTCGATCGTCCCGTCGTCGATCAGGACCTGGAAGCACGCCGCGGCGGCCGCGCGTCGTCCTCGCCGTAGCAGTCATCCGTCGGATCAGCCTCGATCGTCGAGAACTCGTCGACGGTCGTCGCCACGCTGACCTCCTCGTCCGCCACGACGTCGTCCTCGGCCGGCACGACCTCGCCCGACTCGAACACCTGGACGTTCTCGAGTTGCTCCATGGCGTCGGTGATCGTCGTCTGGAGCTCCTCGATCTCCTCTCTGGTGACCGCGTTCATCACGGCCAGCAGCTGATCCATGCCGGTGGCCAGCGGGCTGAAGTACCACCTGCCGTCGACCTCCTCGACGATGAAGCCGGGGTTCTCGTAGTCGGCGAAGGCCGTCTGGAAGGCGGCGATCAGGTCCTCCACCGGCTGCGGATCTTCGAACATCTCGTCGAGGCCGGGCAGCTCGTCGCCCAGCTCGCACAGGTTGACCGACTCGTCCTCGGCCTCGACCGTCCAGCAGCCGTCCGTCGAGCGTGACCGTGCCGGGTTGGCCTCGACGTCGAGCGTGACTCGCAGGTAGTCGATCGTCACCGAGCGGGTCTCGCCGTTGCCCGACACCGTGTACTCGGGGGCGTCGACCGTCAGGGTCGACCTCGGCGTCGTCCAGTGCGGTCTGGGCGTCCTCGAGGAACAGCGGCGCGTATCGCTGGAGGGCCTGGAACTCCTCGGGGTTGAGCGACCCGATGATGCGCGTCAGGTCGAGCGCCTCGATGCCCTCGAGCAGGTTGTCCATCGCGTCCTCGGGCGTCTCGCCACCGACTGGCGCGACCCCCTCGGCCGGGATGCCGGGCGGGTCGGCCATCTCACGCCTGATCTCCTCGGCGATCGTGTAGAACGCGCTGAGGTACCAGCGGCCGTCCTCGCGGACGGCCGTGATCGGGATCGTCAGCTCTCCGGCTCGCCGGCCTCCTCGCTGAGCTCGGCCGGCTCGACGTCGGCCTCCTCCAGCAGCAGGTCGCCGATCGGCAGCGCCTCGCCGTCGACCGACGCCGAGCCCGTCGCGCTGATCGTCAGGTTGACGATGTCCTCGACGTTCGTGTCCGTGACCTCCACCGACTCGTCGTCGAGCTCGATCGCGATGCCGCTGACGGCCTCCGGGTCGGCGGCGTCGCTGAGGACCTCCATCCGGCGCAGCTCGGCGACGAGCTCCTCGACCGGACCGCGCAGCGTGTCGCGCTCACCGGGCAACAGGACGTCGATGACGCCGAGCATGTCCTCGTTCTCCATCGGCCGCCAAGAGGGCCAACCCGGCGTCCTCCGGGGTGTCCGCACCGCCCGACGAACTATCGCCGGCGAGCCGGCTGACGGCGAAGACACCGGCACCGACGAGGGCGATGGCGCCGACGATGGCGGCGATGACCGGGCCCCTGGAGCGGCGGGGACGCGTCGGCTCGAGCGGCACCGTCGGTGTGCCGTTCGGCGGTGGTGGTGGCGGCGGCGGCGTCGCGCCGGTCGGTGGTGGTTCCCAGGTTCCGCCGTCGCTCACGATCCACTCCTCACTCCGCGAATTCCGCGACCGAGGGGCCGCAGCCTAGTGATGACCCAGTCGTGCCGCCCCGCGCCCTACCCTCTGCGGCGTGCGCGTCGCCAGTCACCGGTTCCCACGGCCTCATCGGCACGGCGCTCGTCGCCCGGCTGGCCGGGCTCGGCCACGATGTCGTGCGGATGGTCCGCGGCGTCGGCCGGACCGGACGACATCACCTGGGACCCCGCCGACGGTCGCCTCGAAGCGTCCGACCTGATCGGCGTCGACGCCGTCGTCAACCTCGCCGGGGCGGGGATCGGCGACAAGCGCTGGACCGACGACTACAAGCGGAAGATCCGGGAGAGCCGCACGCGTGCGACGAACCTGGTCGCCGGAGTCGATCGCCGCGATCGAGGGTGGACCGAGAGTCCTGCTGTCCGGCTCGGCGATCGGGTTCTACGGTGATCGTGGCGACGAGGAGCTCGACGAGGCGTCGGCGCCGGGAGTCGGTTTCCTGCCCGAGGTCGCCGTCGACTGGGAGGCGAGCACGGCGGTCGCCGAGACGGCTGGCGCGCGTGTGGTCCACCTGCGGACCGGCATCGTGCTGTCGAAGGAGGGCGGTGCGCTGGGCAAGATGCTGCCGCTGTTCAAGCTCGGGCTGGGTGGCCGCTTCGGCTCCGGCCGTCAGTGGTTCAGCTGGATCTCCGTGCACGACGAGGTGGGCGCCATCGTCCACCTGCTGGCGAGCGAGGTGTCCGGTCCGGTCAACCTGACCGCCCCGGCGCCGGTGACCAACTCCCAGTTCGTCGACACGCTGGGCGACGTCTTGCACCGCCCCACGTTCCTGCCGGTGCCGGCGTTCGGGCCGCAGCTGCTGCTCGGTGGCGAGCGGGCAGATGCGATGCTGTTCGGCAGCCAGCGGGTTCGCCCGAAGGTGCTCGAGGCCGACGGCTACACCTTCGCCCACCCCGACCTCGACACCGCCCTGCGAGCCCAGCTCGGCCGCTGACCACCCGAGGCTTTCAGCGCACCCGAGGTTCAGCGTCCCGGAAGGGGCGCCGCAACGCCTCGGATACCCGACAGCCTCGGGTCCTGGTCAGCCGGTGGTGACGCCGGTCCAGCGGGCCAGTTCGGCGTCGAGGTCGAGCGGGCCGGTCGGCGTCCCGTCGGCGAAGTCGGCCCAGCGATCCTCCGGCACCTGCCACATGACCTCGAACTCGATGCCGTCTGGATCCCTGGCGTAGAGGCTCTTGGACACGCCGTGGTCACTGGCGCCGACGAGGGCGCCACGCTGGCTGAGCTCGTGGGCTGCGGAGGCGAGGTCGTCGATCGTGGCGACCTGCCACGCCAGGTGGTACAGGCCCGGCGACTGCGGCGGCGGCGACGGCCGCGGGCCGACCGTGAACAGCCCGAGGTCGTGGTGGTTGCTCGACCCGCCGGCGCGCATGAACACGGCGCGTCCGGACGGGTCGGTCTCGACCTCGGCGAACCCGAGTGCACCGCCATAGAACGCCGCGCTGGCCTGCGCGTCGCGCACCCAGAGCACGGCGTGGTTGAGACGTTGCACGTTCATGGGGATGGTCCTTACGTGGTTGCCGCTTCGGTCTGCAGGAGTGCCTCGACATCGAGCTCGAGGTTGATCTTGTCACCGACGAGCACGCCGCCGCCCTCGAGTGCCGCGTTCCACTCCAGTCCGAAGTCCTTGCGGCTGATGCTGCCGGTGGCCGTGACACCGAGCTTCGTGTTGCCCCACGGGTCCTTGCCGAAACCGCCGAACTCGAGGTCGAGGGTCACCGCCTTGGTGACGTCCCTGATGGTCAGGTCGCCGGTCAGGGTGTAGTCATCGCCCTTGCGACCGACACCCGTCGAGCGGAAGGTCATGTTCGGATGGTTGGCGGCGTCGAAGAAATCGGCGCTGCGCAAGTGCTCGTCCCGCGTCGCATCGTTGGTGTCGATGGACTGCACGTCGATGACCGCCTCGACGGAGGAGCCCTGGACATCCTCCGTGGTCGTGATGGTGCCGGAGAACGTCGCGAACCGTCCCCGGACCTTGGCGACCATCATGTGGCGAACCGCGAAGTTGATGCCGGTGTGCGCGGGGTCGATCTGCCAGGTGCCGACGGGGATGTCGATCTGAGCCATGGAGGGAGTCCTTTCCGATTGCTTGACCGCACAAACATACCCCCAAATGCTGACCATCGCAACTATTGCGCGCCGACACGGTTACCATGGAGCCATGAGCGTCGCGACCGTCCCCACCCCCGTGCCCTGGCTGGACGACCGGGAGATGGCGGCGTGGCGGTCGTACGTGGAGACGGTCGTCGACCTCAACGCCGCGCTGGAGGCCGACCTCGCCGGGCACGCCCTGACGATGGGCGACTACCAGGTCCTCGTGTACCTGTCGGAGGCGGAGGACCATTCGATGCGCATGTGCGATCTGGCTGCCCGCCTGCAACTGTCACCGAGCGGGGTGACCCGCCGGCTCGATGGGCTCGTGCGGGGCGGCTTGGTCGAGCGCCGACCGTCGCTGTCCGACCGCCGGGCGATGCTCGCCGTGCTCACGGAGGCCGGCATCGACGCGCTCGAGGAGGCGGCGCCGACCCACGTGCGCAGCGTTCGGCGCCGGATCATCGATCGCCTCGACCGCCGCGACGTCGACGCGCTGGCGCGCATCTTCACGGTCATCCGCGAGGGCCTCGAGGCCGACCCGGAGTGCTCCGCCGCCCGCCACGCGGCCGCCCCATGACGTCGTTGCCTTCAGGCTTCGGCTGTCACGTCGCCAACGTCGGGGTCAAGGACGGCACCGACGATCTCGTTGTCATCGCCGCCGACACGACCGTGCCGGCCGCCGGGGTGTTCACGCGCAGCCGGTTCGTCGGACCGAGCGTCACCGTCAGCCGCGAGCACCTGCGTCGACGGCCGAGCGAGGGCCGTCGTGGTCGTGTCGAAGAACGCCAACGTGGCGACCGGTGAAGAGGGTCGGGCCGACACCGAGGCCGTCGTCGCTGCGGTGGCCAAGCAGCTCGGCTGCCCAGCGGAGGACGTGCTGATCGCCTCGACCGGCGTGATCGGCCGGCGCTTCCCGCTGTTGCGGATCCTGACCGGGGTGGCCGCCGTGCCGGACCGCCCGCTCGGCACCGATGCCGAGGCGGCGGCACGCGGGATGATGACGACCGACACGGTGCCGAAGGTGGCCGAGGCGACCGTCGGCGCGGGGCCGGCCCGGGTGGTCGGCATCGCCAAGGGCGTCGGGATGATCGAGCCCGACATGGCGACGATGATCGCCGTGCTGCTGACGGATGCCGCCATCGACCAGTCCGAGCTCGACGAGCGGTTCCGGCGGGTCGTCGATCGGACGTTCAACTGCGTCAGCGTCGACACCGACACGTCGACGAGCGACACCGCCGTCGTGCTGGCCAGCGGTGCGGCGGGCACCGTGGACGGGGACGAGCTGGAGGCAGGGCTCGGTGCCGTGGCGGAGTCGTTGACCCGGCAGATCGCCCGGGATGGTGAGGGCGCCGAGACGTTGATCGAGGTCGTCGTCGACGAGGCCCGCGATGTCGCCCAGGCCAAGCGGGTCGCCAAGTCGATCGTCAACTCGCCGCTCGTCAAGACGGCGGTGCACGGCGCCGACCCCAACTGGGGACGGGTGGCGATGGCCATCGGCAAGTGCCACGGCGACGTCGACATCGATCAGCGAGCGCGTGGTCATCCGGTTCGGGGACCGGGAGGTGTACCCGACCCCGGTCGACGAGGCCGAGCTGGCCCGGTTGTCGCAGTACCTCGAGCAGGACGAGGTGCGCATCCACGTCTCGCTGCGCACCGGCGACGCCGCCTGCACCGTGTGGGGCTGCGACCTGACCGCTGGCTACGTCCGCATCAACGCCGACTACACGACCTGACCCGTCGCGCCGCTGACATCTGGGCGCGGAGCGTGTCAAACACCTCTCTGGGCGCGGTGCGTCCCATTTTCGAGACACGGCGCGCCCAGATGCCGGCGGCATTTCCGTTTCCCTGACCTCGACGCGCCCATCAGGGGCATGGAGATGCTGACACTGGAGACGTACGCCGACGACCACCACGGCCTGATCACGCGCGCGGTGGCGACCAACCACGGGATCAGCCGCGCCGCTTGGTACCGGGCGGTGTCCGACGGCCGCCTGGAGCTGATCGGTCCCGGCGTCGCCCGGATGCCGGGATCCCCGAGGACGAAGGAGCAGGCCATCGCGGCCGCCGTGCTCTGCGTGGCGGGCTCGCTGGCGTCGCATCGTTCCGCGGCCCACCTCTGGGGGATCCCGCGACCGAGCGACGACCCGGTCGACCTGATCGTGCCGACACGCACCCGCAGCCCCGAGCTCACGGGCGTGATCGTGCACCGGCCGCGCGACCTGAAGGACCTGCAGCCCGTGCTGAAGGCCAACATCCGCACGACGAACGTGCTGCGGCTCCTCTGCGACCTGGGTGCCGTCGACCCGCTCAGCGTGCCGGCGGCGGTCGGGCATGTGGTGACGGCGCGGCTGGCGTCGCCCGTTGCGCTGCGCAGGGCGATCGACCGCCACTCCCGGCGAGGTCGGCACGGCACACCGGCCTTCCGGGACGCGCTGGAGGAGTGGGTCATCGATGGCAAGCCGGTCGACAGCGTGCTGGAGCCGGCGATGCGTCGACTGTTCGCGACGTACGGACTCCCGCCCTACCAGTTCCACGCCTGCATTGCCGGGTTCGAGGTCGACTTCTGGATCGTCGAAACGCCCATCGTCCTCGAGTGCGACGGGTGGGAGTTCCATGCCCGGACGCGGGCCCAACAAGCGCACGACGCCGCACGCGACGCCCACCTGGCGGCGCAGGGCTACATCACGATCCGCTTCACCTACCACCAGATCGTCCGGCGACCTGCCGAGCAGGCGCAACGGATCCGGGGCATCCTCCGGCGTTGGGCCCCAAGCCTCGATCTGGGCGCGGAGGATCTCGAAAATGGGACGCTCCGAGCCCAGAAGGTGATCTGAGCCGCTCCGCGCCCAGATGTCACGGGCGCGACGGGTCTACTTCGGGGGCATGCGGATGCCGCCGTCGACGCGGATCGTCTCGGCGTTGAGGTAGCTGTTGGTGATGCACTCGACGACGACGGAGGCCAGCTCCTCGGGGTACCCGAGTCGCGGCGGGAACAGCACGCCCTTCTGCAGGTTGGCCTTGAACGCCTCGCTGTTGTCACCCTCGCCGTAGATCGGAGTGTCGATCAGGCCAGGGGCCACCGTGTTGACCCGTACACCGATCGCCGCCAGGTCGCGGGCGACCGGCAGCGTCATGCCGACGATTCCGCCCTTCGACGCCGAGTAGCTGGCTTGGCCGATCTGGCCGTCGAAGGCGGCCACCGACGCGATGTTGACGATGGCCCCCCGCTCGCCCGACTCCAGCGGTTCGGTGGTGCTCATCGCCGTCGCGGCGATCCGGATGCAGTCGAAGGTCCCCACGAGATTGATGGCGATGAGCCGCTTGAAGGCATCCAGGTTGTGCGCAGAGTCGTACGCGCCGTCCTTGCCGACCGTCCGCTGCGCCCACCCGATGCCGGCCGAGTTGACGAGCACGCGCACCGGGCCGATCGACTTGGCCATCTCCACAGCATTGACGATGTCGTCGGTCTTCGTGACGTCGACCTTGGCGAACGCCCCGCCGAGCTCGTCGGCGAGCTGGCCGCCCTTGTCCTCCTGCAGGTCGGCGATGACGACCGTCGCCCCGCGCTGCACCAGGAGCCGGGCGGTCGCCGCCCCGATGCCCGACGCTCCGCCGGTGACGATCGCGCTGGCGCCGGTGATGTCCATGGCCGCGGACGTTAGGCAATCCCGCTCCGACCGACCAACCCACCCATTGACGATGCGGCCGGCGATGCGCCTGCCGGCGCCGCCGTGCCGAACCGGGTGCCCGCCTCCCAACGACGCGACCCACCGTCCACGGATGCGGCCGGCGATGCGCCTGCCGGCGCCGCCGTGCCGAACCGGGTGCCCGCCTCCCAACGACGCGACCGACCGTCCACGGATGCGGCCGGCGATGCGCCTGCCGGCGCCGCCGTGCCGAACCGGGTGCCCGCCTCCCAACGACGCGACCGACCGTCCATGAATGCGGCCGGCGATGCGCCTGCCGGCGCCGCCGTGCCGAACCGGGTGCCCGCCTCCCAACGACGCGACTCACCGTCCACGGATGCGGCCGGCGATGCGCCTGCCGGCGCCGCCGTGCCGAACCGGGTGTTCGCCCCGCAACGACGCGACCGACCGTCCACCACCCATCGCGGGGAACCTGCCAGCAACTACGATGTGGTCCTCGTGAACGACGAGCCCCCCGCCCCTGACCCACCGGCGGCCGCCACGCGGGCGGTGATGGCCGGCCGCCGCTACCAGGGCACCAGCTTGAACGCGCCGCTGTGGGGGACGAGCACGTGGCAGACCGAGGGCCTCGACGACACCCGCAAGCGGGCCACCGGGATGCGCCCCGGCGACTTCTACAGCCGCTACGCCAACCCGACCGTGCGGGCCTTCGAGGACGCCGTCGCCGAGCTCGAGGGCACCGAGGACGCGCTGGCCTTCGGATCCGGCATGGGCGCCATCGCGTCGACCGTCCTGGCGCTCTGCTCGGCCGGCGACCACATCGTCATCCAACGCCAGATCTACGCCGGCACGATCGCCTTCGTGCAGGGCCCGTGCGCCCGCCTCGGCATCGAGCACACCGTCGTCGACGGTACGGCGCCCGGGGCGTTCGCCTCAGCCGTCCGGCCCGGTCGGACGATGCTCGTCATCGCCGAGAGTCCGTCGAACCCGCGCCTCGACCTCGTCGACCTCGACGATCTCGGCGCCGTCAGCGGCCCGTTCACCATGCTCGACTCGACGTTCGCCACGCCGATCGGCCAGCGGCCGGTCGACCACGGCATCGACCTCGTCGTGCACTCGGCGACGAAGGGGATCTCCGGCCACAACGACGCCACGCTCGGCGTGATCGCCGGCGAGCGGGACCTGCTCGACGCGATCTGGGCCTACGCCGTCCTCCATGGCGCCAGCGCTTCTCCGTACGACGCGCTGAACGGGCTGCGCGGGCTCCGCACCCTGGCCGTCCGCCAACGCCACCAGGCCGACGTCGCCCTGCGGCTGGCCCAGCGGCTGGCCACCCACCCCGGCGTGGCCGCCGTGCACCACCCCGGGCTCCCCGACCACCCGCAGCACGAGCTGGCCGCCCGCCAGCTGTCGTGCCTGCCGACGGTGCTGGCCATCGACCTCGACGGGGGCATCGACGCCGCCCGCACGATGCTCGATGCCCTGCGCATCGCCCGCCCGGCGACGTCGCTCGGCGGGCCCGAGACGCTCGTCTGCCACCCGGCCACGAGCACCCACGTCGCCCTCTCGCCCGAGGAGCAGGCGGCGATCGGCATCACCCCTGGGCTGATCCGCATCTCGGTGGGCCTCGAAGACGCCGACGACATCCTGGGCGACCTCGAGCGGGCCATCCCGACGTGACCGCCGCTGGCGACTGGGCCGCCATCGAAGCAGAGTGGCTGGCCCGCCCGGGCATCGGCACGAAGAAGATGCTGCAGGCGGCCGGGCTCACCGGGCGCACCGACAAGATGGCCGACCTCGTGGCCGAGGCGCACGGGTTCGTCAACCCCTGATCGACGCGGGTTGTGTCGTTGCCGGCAGTGGTGCGAACGTAGAGGTCGAGGACGAATCGAGGACTGCCACGAATCCGCTCCGATTCCACGTGCCCGAGCCGCCGGCTCGTCCTGGTGACCAGCCGGACTTCTCCTACGTCGATGTCGCCGAGGCGGGCGCCGTCCGTCGCCCGGAGGTGGACACCCAACCGGCAGCCATGCGCGACCTGGCCTATTCGCTGATCCGTGTGCTCGACGACACGGGTCAGGCCGTGGGTCCGTGGGCGCCAGACGTCAGGGCTGAAGACCTCCGCCGGGGCTTGCGGTCGATGATGAGGACCCGGACCTTCGACACCCGCATGGAGCGCGCCCAGCGCCAGGGAAAGACGTCCTTCTACATGCGCTGCACGGGCGAGGAGGCCATCGCCGTCGGGCAAGCGCTCGAGCTCGGGCCCCGCGACATGTACTTCCCGACGTACCGCCAGCAGGGCTGGTTGATCGCCCGGGAATGGCCACTGGTCGACCTGATGTGTCAGATCTTCTCCAACGAGAAGGACCGGCTGCACGGACGGCAGCTGCCCGTGATGTACTCGGCCCGCGACGCCGGGTTCTTCTCCATCTCGGGGAACCTCGGGACGCAGTTCATCCAAGCGGTGGGCTGGGCGATGGCCGCCGCCATCAAGGGAGATACCTGCATCGCGTCGGGCGTCGTCGGCGAAGGGACGACGGCCGAGGCGGACTTCCACTACGCCCTCACGTTCGCCCACACGTTCCGCGCACCGGTGATCCTGAACGTCGTCAACAACCAGTGGGCGATCTCCTCGTTCCAGGCCATCGCCGGCGGCGGAGCGGGCGTCACGTTCGCGTCACGGGCCATCGGCTACGGCATCCCGGCGCTGCGCGTCGACGGCAACGACTACCTGGCGGTGCTGGCGGCGACGCGGTGGGCCAGCGAGCGGGCCCGCGGCAACCTCGGCCCGACGTTGATCGAGTGGGTCACGTATCGGGCGGCGGCCCACTCTTCATCGGACGACCCATCGCGCTACCGACCAACAGACGAGTGGGCGGCATGGCCGCTGGGGGATCCGATCGAGCGGTTGCGGTCCCACCTCACGACCGTCGGCGAGTGGTCCGACGAGCAGCACGCCGCGCTGCGGGACGAGATCGACGGCGAGGTTCGGGTCGCGGCCAAGGAGGCCGAGGGCTACGGCACCTTGCTCGACGGGCGCTTGGCGAGCGCCACGAGCATCTTCGAGGACGTGTTCAAGGAGATGCCGGCCCACCTCCGACGCCAGCGTGAGGAGCTGGAGGGCTGACGTGCCGGCCATGACCATGAACCTCGCCCTGCGCTCGGCGCTCGACACGATGCTCAGTCGCGACGAGGACGTGGTCGTCTTCGGCGAGGACGTCGGCTACTTCGGCGGGGTGTTCCGATGCACCGACGGGTTGCAGGCCAAGTACGGCGCCCACCGTGTGTTCGACACGCCGATCGCCGAAGGCGGCATCATCGGCGTCGCCGTCGGCATGGGCGCCTACGGCCTGCGCCCGGTCGCCGAGATCCAGTTCGGCGACTACGTGTATCCCGGCATGGACCAGCTGATCTCCGAGGCCGCCCGGCTGCGGTACCGCTCGGCGGGCGACTTCACGGCGCCGATCACCGTCCGGATGCCGGTCGGGGGCGGGATCCACGGCGGCCAGACCCACAGTCAGAGTCCGGAGGCCCTGTTCACCCACGTCTGCGGGCTGAAGACCGTCGTGCCGTCGACGCCATACGACGCCAAGGGCCTGTTGATCGCCGCCGTCGAGGACGACGATCCCGTCATCTTCCTCGAGCCCAAGCGGCTGTACAACGGCCCGTTCGACGGCTATCCCGACCGTCCGATCGTGCCGTGGTCAGAGCATCCGCTCGGGGAGGTGCCCGACGAGTACTACCGCGTCCCCCTCGGCACGGCGGCCGTCCGTCGAGACGGAGGGGATCTCACGGTCCTCGCCTACGGAACGATGGTGTACGTCGCCGAGGCGGCGGCGGAGGAGACCGGCATCGACGCCGAGATCATCGATCTGCGCTCCTTGCTGCCGCTGGACACGGACGCCATCGAACGATCGGTGCGCAAGACCGGACGCTGCGTGATCGTCCACGAAGCGACCCGCACGAGCGGCTTCGGCGCGGAGTTGTCGGCGATCGTGCAGGAGCAGTGCTTCTTCGACCTCGAGGCCCCGATCGAGCGAGTCACCGGCTGGGACACGCCGTATCCGCACGCCCAGGAATGGGAGTACTTCCCCGGGCCGGCACGTGTCGGCGCCGCCTTCCGACGGGTGATGGAGATCTGACGTGGGCACGTACGTCGTCAAGCTGCCCGACATCGGCGAGGGTGTCGCCGAGCGCGGAGATCGTCGAGTGGCACGTCAGCGTCGGCGACACGATCAGCGAGGACGACGTGCTCGCCGACGTGATGACCGACAAGGCGACGGTCGAGCTCCCGTCACCGGTCGATGGGATCGTCCGCGGATTAGGTGCCGAGGTCGGCGACATCGTCGCGGTCGGCGCCGCCCTGGTCACGATCGACACCGACGGGCACCCACGGCGCCGGAGACGGTCGAGCGCGTCGAGACCGAGGCGCCACCGAGCCGACGTCCGAGCCGAGCCCCCACCGGCGCCGAACGGTCGCCGAGCCGAAGCGACCGGCACCGGCGTCGCCGCCCGGCAGTCGGCCGACGGCCGCACCTGCCGTGCGAGCCCGTGCCCGGGCGCTCGGCGTCGAGCTCGATGGCATGACCGGCACCGGTCCCAACGGGCGTATGACCCACGGCGACCTCGACACCGTGATCATCGCCAGACGGCCGACACCGCTCCGGCGGCAGTGCCCAGCCCGACGGACGACGCGATCGAGCCGGTCAAAGTCCTCGGCCTGCGCCGCAACATCGCCGAGCGGATGGCGGCGTCGAAGCGCAAGATCCCGCACTTCACCTACGTCGAGGAGGTCGACGTCACCGAGCTCGAACGGCTGCGGGCCGAGCTGAACCTCGCCCGACGAAGGGCAACCGAAGCTGTCGCTGCTCCCGTTCCTGATGCGCGCCGTCGTGCTGCGCCGTCGAGACACACCCCGAGATGAATGCCGCTACGACGACGAGGCGGTGTCGTCCACCGTCATCGTGCTGTGCACCTCGGCATCGCCGTGCAGACGCCGAGAGGGCTGATGGTGCCGGTGGTCAAGGACGCCGGCAGCCGGATCTCTGGGCGTCAGCGGCCGAGGTCGCCCGCCTGGCCGAGGCTGCCAGAGCGGCCAAGATCAGCTCGAGGAGCCTGACCGGGTCGACCATCACGATCACCAGCCTCGGCGCGCTCGGCGGGATCGTGTCGACGCCGGTGATCAACGCCCCGGAGGTCGCCATCGTCGGCGTCAACAAGGTCGTCCAACGCCCGGTCTACGTGGACGGCCAGTTCGTCCCCCGCCAGCTGATGAACCTCTCGTCGTCGTTCGACCACCGGGTCGTCGACGGTGCCGACGCCGCCGAGTTCATCCAGACCGTCAAGTGGCTGCAGGAGACCCCCGGCCTGCTCTTCGCACGGTTCGACGCCTTGACAACCGGTCAGCGGACGATCGCCGCCACCGCCAGCTGGTCGACGAGCTCGTTCATCGGGTCGCCGCCGTGGCCCTTGACCCAGCCGAACGTGACGTCGTGCCGTGACCAGCTCGATCAAGGGCCGCCACAGGTCGGCGTTGGCGACCGGCTTGCGCTGGCGCGTTGCGCCAGCCGTTGCGCCTCCCAGCTGACGTACCACTTGTCGCGGAAGCAGTTGACGACGTAGGTCGAGTCCGACATCACGTCCGATCGGTGACCGATCGGCGAGCGCCCGCAGCGCCTCGAGGACGGCCCTGATCTCCATCCGCTGGTTCGTCGTCTGCGGCTCGCCGCCGAACCCGGACCGGGCGCCATCGGGCGCCGTCGCCCACGCCCACCCGCCGGGACCAGGGTTCCCGGAGCAGGCGCCGTCGGTGTAGACGACGATCGGGGCGATTGCGGACACGGCCCGGCACGGTAGCGGAGGACGGTGCGGATCTCCCCGGTCACGGTGCGAGACTGGCCCCATGATCTTCGACGGGTACGTCCACCAGATCCCGGACACCGACCCCGAGCACACGCAGGAGTGGCTCGATTCGCTCGACGCCATCGTCGACATCCAGGGCAAGACCCGCGCCCGGTTCCTGCTGACGAAGCTCTCGAACGGGCCCAACAGACCCAGGTCAGCTTCCCGGCCACGGTGTCGACGCCGTACGTCAACACGATCCCCCGCGAGCACGAGCCGTGGTTCCCCGGCGACGAGCACATCGAGCGGCGCATCCGGGCCTTCGTCCGCTGGAACGCGGCGATGATGGTCGTCAAGGCCAACAAGCACGCCGACGGCATCGGCGGCCACCTGTCCACCTTCGCCAGCTCGGCCAGCCTCTACGAGATCGGGTTCAACCACTTCTTCCGCGGCAAGGACGACGGCAACGCCGGCGACGCCGTCTACTTCCAGGGCCACGCCGCTCCCGGCATCTACGCCCGGGCGTTCATGGAGGGCCGCCTCGACGGCGACGACCTCGACCACTTCCGCCAGGAGATCGGCCGCGGCGGCCGCGGCCTGTCGAGCTACCCGCACCCGCGGCTCATGCCGGACTTCTGGAAGTCCCGACCGTCAGCATGGGCCTCGGCCCGCTCGCGCGCTCTACCACGCTCGCTTCAACCGGTACCTGATGAACCGCGAGCTCGACGACACCAGCCAGACCCGCATCTGGTGCTACATCGGCGACGGCGAGATCGACGAGCCGGAGACGCTCGGCGCCATCTCCCTCGGCGCCCGGAGCAGCTCGACAACCTGATCTTCGTCATCAACTGCAACCTGCAGCGCCTCGACGGCCCCGTGCGCGGCAACGGCAAGGTCATCCAGGAGCTGGAGGCGCTGTTCCGCGGCGCAGGCTGGAACGTCATCAAGGTCATCTGGGGTTCGAGTGGGACGAGTCTGCTGGCCCAGGACAAGGACGGCGTGCTGCTCAACCAGATGAACACCACCGTGGACGGCGAGTTCCAGCGCTACTCGGTGGAGAGCGGCGAGTACATCCGCGACCACTTCTTCGGCCCCGACCCCCGGCTGCGGCGATGGTCGCCGGCCTCACCGACGACGAGCTGCGCAACCTGCCCCGCGGGGTCACGACTACCGCAAGCTCTACGCCGCGTACAAGGCGGCCACGGAGAACCTCGGCTCAGGGGCGCCGACGGTCATCCTGGCCAAGACCGTCAAGGGCTGGACCCTCGGCGAGGGCTTCGAGGGCCGCAACACGACGCACCAGATCAAGAAGATGACGAAGGACCAGCTCGTCGCCCTGCGCGACCGGCTGTACCTCCACGATGAGATCCCCGAGGACTCGATCCACGCCGACGACCCGCCGTACTACATCCCGCCGGAGGGACTCGATCGAGTACCAGTACATGATGGAGCAGCGCAAGGCGCTCGGCGGCTCGCTGCCCCGCGCACGACGCGGTGCCAGAAGCCGCTCGAGCTGCCCGGCGACAAGCCATTCGCCGAGCTCCGCGGCGGCTCCGGCAACCAGGAGGTGTCGACGACGATGGGCTTCACGAGGTCCTCGCAACCTCGCCCGCGCGAGCACATCGGGCCGCGGATCGTCCCGATCATCCCGACGAAGCCCGCACGTTCGGCATGGATGCGCTGTTCCGGGAGCTCAAGATCTACGCCGCCCTCGGCCAGAAGTACGAGCCGGTCGACCACGACCTGCTGCTCAGCTACATCGAGTCGAAAAGGGTCAGATCCTCGAAGAGGGCATCAGCGAAGCCGGCTCGATGGCCAGCTTCATCGCCGCCGGCACGAGCTACGCCCACCGCGGCGTGCCGATGGTGCCCTTCTACACCTTCTACTCGATGTTCGGGTTCCAGCGCGTGGGCGACCTCATCTGGCAGGCCGCCGACGCCACCGCCGGGCTTCCTGCTCGGCGCCACGGCCGGGCGCACGACGCTGCTCGGCGAGGGCCTGCAGCACCAGGACGGCCACAGCCTCGTGCTGGCAGCACCGTGCCGCCGGTGTCGTACGACCGCGTTCGCGTACGAGTGGCGACATCGTGCAAGCCGGGCTGTATCGCATGTTCGGCCCGACTCGCCGCCCGACGAGCGGGACGTCTTCTACTACCTCACGCTGTACAACGAGAACTACGTCATGCCGCCGATGCCGGAGGGCGACGTCGAGACGATCTCGGCGGCCATCGTCGAGGGTCTGTACCAGTGGCAGGACGCCGCCCGAGGGCCCGAGCCACCGGGCCACGATCC
>CAVRCY010000019.1:0-118304 GCA_963719775.1 uncultured Acidimicrobiia bacterium | reverse complement strand
AGCACGAGGTAGGCGATCACCTCATGGGTGCCGGAATCGACCGTGAGCTCAACGGCCATCCCCCACGGGATCGACCGCGGTCGGTGATCGACCTCCACCACGACGCGACCGAGCCTTCGGTTGATCGGCCCGGCACGGGCGCTGACGACGATCAATGGCGGCGCCATCGTGTCACACCGTGAGGAGTAGTCCGGTGAGGTACATCGCCAGGAATCCCGCGCCGACGCCGGCCGCGACGACGCGGTCACCGGTGCCACGCACCATCGGGCGGCCGATCATCCACAGCACCTGGAGGATCGCTCCGGTCGCGATGCCGAAGGCGATCGCGGCGATGGTCGGGTCGAAGGCGAATCCCCCTAGCCAAACGCCGGGGATGGCAGGCCCACCCGCGACCGCGGCCAGGACCACCAGGCGAAGGATCGGGAGCCGCGGCGGTCCGTCCTGGGCGAGCAGCGCGGCGATGGCGATCCCCTCGGTCACGTTGTGGACGGCGAAGCCAACGATCAGGGCCAGCCCGAGATCGGTCCGCCCCGTCGCCAGGGCCGCGCCGACGGCGATCCCCTCGCCAAAGTTGTGGATCCCGATTGCTACGGCGACGGGCAACGCGGCATGGCGCGTCCTGGCCGACGTTCCACTCGCCGACACCATCGTCAGCACGATCGCCGTGACGACGGCAGCGAGGACGAACACCTCCTGTCCCTGGAACGGCTCGCGGGCCGCGGTCGCCAGGTCCCATCCCTCGAGCACGGTGTCGACGAGCAGGAACGCGAGCAGTCCAAGCGTGAGGGCCAGAGCGAAATCGAGCACGCGCCTGCGGGCGCTGGTGAGGAGCGGGAACGCGCAGAGCCCCGCCGCCACGGGGACGAGCCCGACGAACAGCCCGACCCACGTATAGGTCGCCCACGTGTCGCCGTCCGGGGTGGGGGTGAGCGACGCCGGGCCGAGGTCGAGGCGCACGACGTCTCCGTTGGACGTCGCCAGTCCGACCTCGACCGGCACTCCCTCGTCCCACGGATACAGGATCTCCAGGTCCGTCGACTCGAACCGGCCGAGCCGGCGATCGCCGATCGAATGCTGCCAGTAACCGTCGTTGACGATGATCTGGCTCACCGTGAGCGGCTGGGTGCCGGCATTGCGCACGTTCAGCCGTATCGCCGGAGGTACCGCGTCGAAGACGACCCGTTCCGCCGTCGCCGCCGCACGCGGTGGCGCCGATCGAAAACCGTCGAGCGGGTCGCTGGCCAGGAAGACAGCGAACATGACGATCAGCGCAGCGAGCGGGAGCACGGCGAGTGCCAACCGCCGGCCCAGGCTCGGCGCACCTGGAACCGGCTCGACGTCGCGGGAGGTCACCGCCACGACTTCGGCGGTCCGCCTCATCTCTCCTCAGCTCACCTCGAACATCGACATCCAGCCGAGCTCGACAAACTCGCTCTGATGGGCGTGGAACATGAACCGGCCGCGCTCGTCGTACGTGAACTCGATCATGTGCCGCTCGGCCTGGCCCATCGTGACGGTGTCGGTCAGCTCGTCTGGCTCGAGCCCGGTGCCCGTGCGGTAGAGCTGAAAGAAGTTGGCGTGGAGGTGGAACGAGTTGACCGGGTCGAACTCGGTGATGTTGACGACGTGGGCCCGCTGCAGCTCCCCGGCGGCGATCGGGATCGGCTCGTCGAAGTAAGCGAAGGCGATGGTGTTGGCTGCGTACACCTCGTTCTCGCCGTCGAAGTCGGTGTCGAACGCGTTCAGGACGAACACCATCTCGCGCGCCGGTGGTCGGCCACCTGGCGGGTCGACGATGAATGCGCCGTAGAGCCCGCGTTGGATGTGGGTAGCCAGCGGGAGCGAGTGGCAGTGGTACAGGTGGGTCCCGAATGGACCGGCAACGAAGTCGTAGGTGAAGGTTTCTCCCGGCGCCGCCTCGCCCGCGCCGGGCACGCCGTCCATTGCGGCCGGATGGAATCCGTGGAAGTGGATCGTATGCGGGTGCGGGGAGGCGTTGACGAGCTCGACCCGGATGCGGTCGCCTTGGGTTGCCCGGATCGTCGGCCCGGGAACCCGCCCGTTGTAGCTCCACGCTTCGAAAAAGACCCCGGGGGCGACCTCGATCTCCTGGACCGCTGCGACGAACCGGTATTCGCGGACCGTCCGGCCGGTCACGTCGCTGGACACCCCACCACCGTCGAAGTCGGTGAGGATCTGGTGCGGGTGGAAGCCGTTGCGGGCAGAGTCGACGGTGCCGACTGTGCCCAGGCTGCCGTGGGCGTGCGCGGGACCATTGTGTCCGTTGTGCTCGTCAGACCCGTCGGACCCGTCGGACCCGGCCCGGGCCGCAAGCGCCCCGAACCCGGACGCGCCGCCGAGCAGGCCGGCTCCGCCGATCAGCGCGCGGCGACTACACGTTCCGTCGATCATCGAGACCCAGAGGAGACGCGGCAGCGGACCGACTGCAGCAGCTGGTCGCCGAGGGCGTGGCGGGCGCCATCGACCTCGACCCACGTCGGGCCGCCGAAGGCCGCCCTCTCGACGACCTCCACCTCCGCACCGGGGCGCAGGCCGAGCTGCACCAGATGGGCGAGCGCCGGCGTGTCATGATCAGAAACCCACTCCACGCTGGCGCGCACACCCACGTCGACAGCGCTCAAGTCGAGCAGGTCGGGCTCGACGTAGCGCGCTGCGCCGGGGGCGGGGATCGGATGACCGTGTGGGTCAACCTCCGGATGCCCGAGCATCTCGTCGATGCGGTCGACAAGGCGCTCGCTGACCGCGTGTTCCATCCGCTCTGCCTCGTCGTGGATCTCCCACAGCTCGAGGCCGACCACTTGGTGGAGAAAAGTCTCCACGAGCCGGTGCCGGCGCACGATGTCGAGGGCCGTGCGCCACCCGTCGTCGGTGAGCTCGATGTGACCGCCGGGCTCCCAGTCGACCAGTCCAGCGTCGCGGAGGCGACGGATCATGCTTGACGCCGACGCCGGCGAGACTTCGAGAGCTTTGGCGATCGCCGAGGTGCTCACGCCTCCCGCGACGGCAAGAGCGAACACTCCCTTCAGGTAGTCCTCGACGGCGGTGGTCGCCCGCACGGGCCCTAGGTTAGAGCAGGCTCAGTCTAGGTACAAGACGACTCTGGCACCTGGCATTAGCCGTGTCTAACATGGCCCCGCGGTAGACGCGGCCCACATCCTCGCCAGAGCCGTGGGTTTGGCGAGTGCGCGGCCGACCGACGCGACGTGAGCGGGAGCCGGGCGGTCAGCTCGCGTCGACTGCCAGTTCGCCGAGCAACGACCACTCCGTCCCGGGCACGACCGCGTTGACGATTCGCGGGGTCTCGGCGAGGTGCGGCGGGAGGTCCTGTTGCGCGTCGCGGAAGTGTGCGGACGTTACGTGCGCGGCGCCGGCATCCTCGTTGGCGAACGCTTCGACGAGGACGTACTCGTCGGGGTCCTCGACGCTGCGCGACCACTCGAACCAGAGGCATCCCGGTTCGGCTCGCGTCGCCTCGGTGAACGGACGCACGATCTCCGGCCAGGCGTCGGCGTCTGCTGGCCGGACGCGGAACTTGGCGGCGATGAAGATCAACTGGTGACGCCCGGCTCGACGCTGCCGTGCGCGACCTCGACGTCCGGCTCGGCGACCCTGCGATCGGACGTGAACAGCCGTCCGATGAGGGCGGCCAATTTGACGGACGCGATCCCGAGGAGGCAGCCGCAGAGCAAGCTGGCGGTGATGTTGATCCACACCCATGCGTACGGCGTCGACAGGACACCACCGAAGGCTCCGGCACCGGCGGTGGCCGGATCGGCGAGAGCCTCCACGCTGTTGCCGACGCCCCCTCCGTTCTCGAGCCAGTAGTCGAGACCTGTGGCGATCCACCAGAAGAACACCGCCGCGAACGCCCCGAAGGTCGCTGGCACGTAGTGCCAGTCTCCCGCCGCGCTGAGCACGACGAGCACGAGGGCGAAGACACCGACCCAGAGAGCGATCCCCCAGAAGTCCGGGACGCCTGCCGTCACCGACGACAGCGCCATCGTTGCGAGCGCGGCGAGCCCACCGGTGATCGACGCGGCGACCACCTTGCCCAGCGCCGCGTTGTCGGCGCCGGCGGCGAAGAAGAACCCCCACGACACGAACGCGGCCGGCAGGACCAGATGGAAGTTGCTCGGCAGCGCGAGACCGTTCCGAGGTCGCCTGCGGTGAACCAGTGGAACGTGAAGTTGAGCGAGAACTCCGTCCACGCGAAGGCGAGGACGCCGATCGCGATGGCCAGCGGCACGTGTCGCCTTGATCCGTTCGGTCATGTCAGGTACCCCTCTTGATGTCTCCAGGTCGATGGATGGTTCATGGCACGAGGATCGCCCGGCCGCGGACGCGGCCGGCGTCGAGGTCGTCGAGCGCCGACTGGAAGTCGTCGAGGGGGTACTTGGCGGTGTGCAGCGACACTGCGCCGCGGGCGGCGAGTGCCATCAGATCGCTCAGATCGCTGTATGAGCCGACCAGGTTGCCGACGATGTTGATCTCGGTCGAGACGATGTCGATGGTCGCCACGTCGATGTTCTCGCCGTAGCCGACGACGTGGTAGTCGCCGGCGCGGCGCAACATGCGCAGGCCCTCGCTCGTCGCCCCGCCCTCGCCGACGAAGTCGACGACCACTGCGGCACCCTCACCGTCGGTCAGGTCGAGCACCTCGTCGACGTGCCCACCATCGGCGACGACGCCGTGGTCGGCGCCGATCGACACCGCCAGCTTGGTGGCGTCGGCGTTGCGATCAACGACGATCAGCTCGGCGGGAGTGAGCGCCTTGAGCACCTGGATGCCGATGTGCCCGAGCCCGCCAGCGCCGAAGACGACGCAGCGATCGCGAGGGTGAGCCGGCGAGCCGCCTTGGCGGCGACGTGGTAGGCGGTGAGGCCGGCGTCGGCGAGGGCGGCGACGTCGGCCGGTTCGAGCGTGTCGTCGAGGCGCACGACGCTGCGCGCCGACGTCTTCAGGTACTCGGCGTAGCCGCCGTTGGTGTTGATCCCGGGGAACGTGCTGGCCGCACAGTGGACGTCGTCACCGGAGCGACAGGCGCGGCACAGGCCGCAGGTGACCAGCGGGTGGACGATCACCTTGTCGCCCTCGGCGACGTTGGTGACAGCCGATCCGACGCCGTCAACCCACCCGGCGTTCTCGTGGCCGATGGTGTACGGCAGGTCGACGCCGCTCTTCTCCTCCCACTGGCCCTCGAGAATGTGCAGGTCGGTGCGGCACACGCCGGCGCCACCGATGCGGACGACGACATCGAAAGGGTGGGTGGGTTCGGGAACGGGAACCTCCGCCATCTCCAGGTGCTGGTGGTAGGCGACCACCTGGACGGCGCGCATCGTGCTCATGTCAGTACCTCACCGTTGCCGGTGACGCCGAGCAGGAGCGCATCAGGAACTCGGCCATGAGCGAAAGACCGTGCTGATGATTCGCTCGCTCGAAGACTCGCTCGCTCACTGCGGCACCGTCCCGAGATGGAGAACGTCGTCCGAAGTCTGTGCCTGGTGCACCAGCGAGCCTTCGGCACCGTTACGCCGATTCGCTCGCTCGAAGAGTCGCGGGGTCATTGCTGATCCTCCTTCTCGCCGACGCCGGCGGTCACGTAGCGCTCGCGCAGCATCCCTCGACAGATTCCGCCGTTGACCTCCAGGCTGAGCCGGGTCAGCCTGGCTCGACCGAGGTGCGGCGACAGCGCATCGGCATCGACCCGGTCACCGGTGACCGGATCCACGAGCAGCGGGTCGTCGTCGCCGGCCGGCAGGCCGAGCTCGGCGCGGCGCGCCCGCAGCCGCTCGCGGTCGGACGTGTCCGGTGCGTCGCCGAGGCGGAGGGCGACGACCTGCTCCGGCGTGCGACCGCGCGCCAGCGGCCGGCACACCCGGTCGGTGCCGGCGAGCACCGCCTTGCGCAGGAACTCCTGGCGCAGATCGTCGAGCTCGCCGGCCGCCAACGCCCCGAACGTGTCACGGAAACCTGCGCGCGCAGCCACGCCGGCGTTGATCTGATCGGCCGCGAAGTGGTCGTCGAGCAGTACCTCAGTGCGGCGGACGCCGGGCACGGCACTCACCGCGTCGTAGGCGTCGGCGACCATCAGGAAGGCGAAGTTGGCCGCACAGAAGTACGTCGGGAGCCGGAGCCTGACCGTCACGCCCCCCGCAGCATCGACCTCGCACGCCGACACGAAGCCCAGCTCGGTGAGCGGTTCGTCGAGCTCGGGGTCGCGCACGGTCGCCAGCGCAGCGAGCACGTCGTCGTACAGCATGGCGAGTCATCTGCCTTGCGTCGACCGGTTAGGCGTGAACCTCGCCCTTGGACTCCGGGACCAGCACTGCGTCGTCGCGCTCCGCCGGCTCGTCGGAGCCGATGCGCAGCTCGGACGGGACCTCGATGCCGTACAGCGCCGCCGCGTTGAGCCCGAGGATCTTCTTCTTCCCGTCGACGCCGAGGCGGGGGTAGTCGCCGTACTCGTCGCCATCCGGATAGTCCCAGTCGACGAAGCCCTCGACCTGCCACTTCGGTTCCCAGATCGCATAGTCGCTGCCGAAGGTCATCTTGTCCTCGCCGACCCAGAACAGCAGCTCACCCATCACCTTGGCGAAGAACCGCGGCCGAGCGTGCATCAACCCACCGATGACGACGGCGAGACCGGCGTACACGTTGGGCTCCTGCGTGGCCATGAAGCAGAAGTCCTCGATGCGCGGCAGACCGACATGCTCGACGATGAAGTTGAGGTTCGGGAAGTCCGTCGCCGCGTGGTCGACGTCGGACACGTCGAAGGCGTCCTTGTCGAGCGGCCAGATGGTCGGTCCCTTGTGCACGTGGATGTTCGTGATCCCGAGCTCCTCGGACTTGGCGAGGTACCGGTAGGCCTCCGGATCGGTGAGCTTCCACCCGCGCGAGTCGCCCTTCCACTCGGCGGTGTAGAGCTTGACGCCCTTTGGGTGCCAGCGCTCGACGCGCTCCTCCAGAGCTTCGATGCCGGCATCCCCCTCGCGCGGGTCCCAGTTCGAGTTGATGACCAACTTGCCCGGGTGCTTCTCGGCCAGCGCGCCGTTGCGCTCGGTCGTGTTGAAGCCGTCGGAGTACCACTGCCGCAGGCTGGTGGGTTGGAAGATGCCGACGTCGACGTAGCCGTTCTCGAACAGGTCCATCATCAGGTCGTCCTCGGAGTACTTCTGGAACTTCTCGAGCGGCCAATGCGTCTCGGCGGGTCCCAGGCCCATGTAGGCGTGGAAGCACTCGATCCAGCCCTTGGCGTACTGCTCCTGACCCTGCACCCAGTTGGCCGGACTGGCGTCCCAGTAGTGGATGTGCGAGTCGACGACGAAGTAGCTCTCGCCGTCCTTGGTGTACATACGTGTGACCCCCCGATGTCCACCGTGACGGCTTGTCACGGACTCCTCAGCCAGAACGATGACACGTCCTGCCGACCGCAGATAGAGGGTCGGTGTCTCAATGTGAGACGGAGGACGTCTCACATGTCAGACCACGGACCCCGGGGCGCGCCGGCGATACCATTACGCTCCGAAGCGGTCGGCGCGAACGAAGGGGGTTCGGGCCGTGGCCGAGCGAGAGCTGTCTGCACGCACGCAGCTGCACACTGCGTTGCGAGCGCACCGCCCGTTCGGCAGCGAGGTCGCGCCCATCGAACGGCTCCCCGAACGCCTGCTGTCGTCGTGGCAGCGGAGCGAGCAGTACGGCGTCTCGCTGGAGGAGATCGAACCGGTCTTCTCCGGCACGTTCGATCAGGACTCCCTGTTCTTCGAATGCGGCCAGGAGGTGCTGACGGGACTCCACCGGACACTGGCCGCCGAGCCGATCAGCTTGATGCTCACCGACGCCGACGGCGTCGTCCTCAGCCGGATGTGCGACGAGCGGACCTTGCTGCGCCAGCTCGATGACGTGCACCTTGCCCCAGGCTTCTCGTACTCCGAGCGCCAGGCGGGCACGAATGGCCTGGGGCTGGCGCTGGCCGACCGGGCCCCCACGCTGGTACGAGCCGAGGAGCACTACGTGCTCAGCCTCTGTGTCTACACCTGCGCCGCCGCACCTGTACTCGACCCATTCACCGGACGCCTCGAAGGGAGCATCAACCTGACCACATGGTCACGGGCGTCCAGCGACCTCCTGGTCGCCCTCGCCCAATCGGCCGCCGGCAACACCGCCGCTCTGATGCTGGCCCGGTCGCTCGGGCGCCAGCCCCGCCCGACCGGGCACGGCGCCGTCTTCCGCGTCGAGAATCCCCGGCTCGAGCCCGGCTGCGGCACGGTCGAGTCGTTGTCGGCGGCGTGGACGGGCCCGCTGTCGCGCGCCGCGGAGGAGCTGGCCGCCGGACACGTCGTCGCGGCGGTCGGCGAGCCGGGCTCGGGACGATCGACGTTGGTGGCGCAGGCTGCCCGCCGCACCTCGGCACTGACGCGCATCGTGGCCGCCCGGCCCCCCGCGGCGCGGGATGTCGAGGCGTGGCTGTCGTTGTGCGACTCCGAGTTGCAGAGGCCGTGCACGACGTTCGTCGTGGGCGACGTCGACGCCCTCCCGGCATGGGTCGCCGAGCAGGTGCGCGACCTCATCGTCCGAGCTCGCGCCGACCCCACCATCGAGACCCGGGTCGCGGTGACCGCCGAACGGTTCGAGGACATCCCTGCACCGCTGGCGCCACTCATCGACGCCATCGTCGGCGTGCCGCCGCTGCGCGACCGCCCCGAGGACGTGCTGTCGATCGCCAGGCACGCGGCGAACTGCGGCCGTGGCCGCAACGTCGAGCTCAGCAGGGCCGCCGAGCACGCGCTGCGCGACTTCGGCTGGCCCGGCAACGTCGAACAGCTGGCGCGCGTGGTCAAGGACGCGGCGCGGCGAACCGACTTCGTCGACGTCCATGACCTGCCACCCGAGGTACTCGTCGACTTGTCACATCGATTGACACGGCTGCAGACGCTGGAGCGCGACGAGATCGTGCGCACCCTGGCCCGGCCGGAGATCACGATGAGGGACGCCGCCGACCGGCTCGGCATGAGCCGGGCCACCCTCTACCGCAGGGTCGCCCAGTACGGCGTCCACGTCCCGCGAGCGAAGGGCCGGACCGGAACAATCTCCTGTGGATGGGTGACGTCGTTCCGCGTGAGGTCGGGGGTGCGGGGCGCGAGGGTGACGGTGTGGCCGAGGGCTTGGAGTTGGCGGATGAGGTCCCGGGTCTCGCGGTCGGGATCGAGGCGGCTGGTGTAGTAGTCGGAGCCGAGGTCGACGTGGCGGGCGTCGGGGTCGTTGAGCGTCCTGCATCGAGAATCGAACTCCGTCGGCCTGGCGGATCTGGAGGTACTTCTGTCCCGACGAGCACGCCGGACACCCGACCATGCCGACACGGGTGGTCGGATGCATCGGTGGCAGATCGAGCTCACGAGCAGGGTCCCGAGCACGAGGTCGTTCAGCCCGATCACCCACGCCGAACGGATCGTGCGTCCGCCGGTCGACGCACTCTCGCGGCGTGTCGCCACGGCACGGGACGCCGCCAGAACGGAGACCTACCACCGGCTGACCGGACTGCTCGAGCCGCGCCGCCCCGGCGGCGCTGGAGGGGCTGCTCGATGTCGATCCGGAGCTCGGGATGACCCGGTTGGCATGTCTGCGTCGCGGCACCACGGCCACGGCGGAGGCGTTGAAGGCTGAGCTGGTCAAGCTGGCGTTCCTGCCTCTGCACGGCGCCGACCGCCTTGACCTGTCGGCGGTCACTGCGGGGCGGCGCCGATTGCTGGCCGAGATCCGCCCGGCGTTCTCTACCCTCGCGAGGTGTTCCCCGCGCGCTCGACCGGCCGGAGTGACGAGCCGATGGTCGCCCGCTGGGGCTCCGCCCATCCCGCGGTGCCGCTGGTCGTGCTGCTGCACGGGAATGGGACGAGCGAGCACTCGATGATCGAGATCGCGCCGTGGCTGCCGCACGGCCCGGTCGCGTACGTGGCCGTCCGGGCGCCGCTGCCCGCCGAGCGGGGGTTCCGCTGGTTCGCCGAGATCGACGGCCGGCCGGACCCGAACGAGCTCGCGGGGGCCACCCGGTTCGTGCTTCGCTGGCTGGACGGCGAGGGCGACCGGCCAGTACTGCTGCTCGCCTTCCGCGGTGGCGTCACCCTGGCCGGGTCGCTGCTGCTGGCCGCGCCGGAAAGGTTCTCCGGCGCCGTGCTGCTGCACGGGGCGCTGCCCCTCGATCCGCTGCCGCCGCGCGGGGCACTGCGCGGGATGCCCGTGTTGCTCGCCTACGCCGAAGACGACCCCCGTACCCCGCAACCGTTGCTGGCCGCCACCCGAGACTGGCTGCGCCGCTGGTCGGGCGCACCGATTCGGCTCGAGCAGGCGCCGGGCGGGCGGCTCGCCGGATCGGTGGTCGACGCGGCCGGGAGCTGGCTCGCTGACGCGGCTGGACCACCTGCACCAGCACGGCGAGAGCCCGCTACCCGACGGTCCAGAGCCGGACTGGCCGGGCCTCGGCCGGCTTCCGAAACGGGCCGGCGAGCCGCCCGACACCACCGTTGGGCTCCCTCAGCTGCCGCTCTCGTCCAGCCCGGACCCGGGCCTCTGGGACCGGATCGTCGGCCTCGGTACCCCAGCGGACGCGATCATCGGCCCGCCCGGCACCCGTTCCCTGCTGCTCCCCGGCGCCGCGGGTCCGCCGGGAGCGTTCCTGCATGGGAGCGAGTTCGCCCACCTGCACTCCGACGGCAGCCTGCACCTCTGCCTGCCCCCGGATCTGGCCTACGACGCTCTGGTCAAGGGCTGGGCGCTCGCCCACCCGCTGGCCGGCGTCCGGCTGAGTGCGGGCCTGGTCCTGGTCCCGGCCCCGCGCAACGGAACGGAGCGTGAGACCGTCACGGCCGTCGTGGCCGCCGCTCGGCGTTACGCGGCGGCGGAAACGGCCGAGATCAACTGAAGGCACCGGGAGGAGCGGGCGCACGGTGGAGCGTCACAGTGTCCGCAAGCTCTGCCCTCGCCGAACCCAATACAGAACTCTGCCGAGTCTGAGCGTTCGCAACGACAATTGCCTCGCAAGTCGTCGATCTGCCGATCAGCCGAATCGAGCTCCGAGGGCGCGCATCATCCCAAAGGTGTTCTCGCATGGAACGCCGAGGTAGCGGCAGGCATCGGGGATCTTGACTCGCTTGCGGCTCGCTCCGGCCGGAAGGTACGAGGTCAAAGGGGTAGTAGCGGTTCTTTGCCTCGATAAAGACGTTGGCGTCGAGCAGGCGCACGATCAGCCGACGCCGATGGATTCCTCGAGCTTCGGCAAGTTGGCTGGCTTGACGCCCAGCAGTCGAGACGCCTCTCGAATCGAAGTTTCGGTCGCCGCGACACTCTCGAGCACGGACTGCGTGAGGCGCCGACTATTTCGGATCGGCGCCGACAGGTAGTAATTGCCTCCTGTCGACGTTGAGCGCTTCGAGGTCCACTTTTGTTTCTCGCCCTCGTAGAAGTCGAAGAACTGCTGGCGGTTGATCGCCTGGTGCTGCCAGAGCTGGCGCGACGACCATGACAGTCGAGACGTGGAACTCACCAGCGACCTGGTTGGTCCATTCCTCGAAACCATTGGTTCGCTGTCTCCAGCGCTCGTTCAGCGCCGCCCAAGGGAGAAGCAGCTCGCCAGCGACCTTGTTGCAGAACTCCTCGATGTCGTCTGGTCCCTGCCCGCCGATGGTGAGGTCGGCGTCGGAGATCCCGCCCTGGCCGATCCAGACATGAGCAAGCTCGTGAGCGAGGGTGAAGTTTTGGGCGGCGTTGCTGTCTGCATTGTTGACGAAGATGACGGGTGCCATCGGATCGGCGATGGAGAAGCCTCTAAATTCTTCGACTTGGAGTGCCCGGTTCGTGGCCTGTCGGACGACGCCGTTTCGCATGACCAGCACGCCTGCAGCCTCGACCTGTACAACGAAGGCGCGAAGGAAGGCGTCGGCTTGGTGCTCAGGCCGAACCGCGGTCTCGAAGTTGAGCGTAGACCCGGATGTCGTCCGCCACGACGCTGACGTTGGTGTGAGTCGTGAAGCGCCCGACGAAAGCGACCGGCTCCTCGTCGCGGTCGGCCCGGTGTTCCCGGTACCAGTCCTGTTTACGAAGGACGTCTGAGATGACGTCGCGAAGGTCTAGCGAGAGGTCGGTCGACTTCGGATGCCGTCTGAAGTCGGGGAGGGGCACGTCCTCGCCGGGAGGCTCCTGGAGGAAGAGGTAGCCGAACGGGACCCGCAGCTGCTTGGCGAGTCTCTGTGCCTGCCTGAAGGTTGGCGTAGCCTCGCCAGCCAGCCACTGATCGATGGTGGCCTCGTCCTTCCTGAGTGACGAGGCCACCGCTGCCTTGTTGACGAGCGAGCGCGCCAGCGCCCAACGCAGCATCGTCGGGTTGATGTGGGCATCAGGCATGACGATGCAACCGTACTCAGGGGGTGTCATGGGCGTCCCGCTGGTGTGTCGGCTCGCAGAAGCAGGCGCGGAGGCGGGCGCGGCGCGGTACACCGCAGCGCCGAACGGGATCCGGCGCGGGGACACCGGCTTGCGGGACTGTCGCAACTCGATGCGCGGAGCCGATGCCGACGCCGTCTCGCCGAACCACACGCCGCGGGCCGAACTCGCGGCGGTCCACAGGTCGCCCACAGTCCGACGCTGTCGCCCGGGAACTGCGGTGGCCGTTCCTGGTTCCGCCGGCACGCCGGCATGGGCGTGGCTCGGTCAGAGTGTCGTCGTCGTGGCGAACGAAGTCAGCCATGCCGGGGACCGAGTAGGCGAATGGCGGCGGCATCTCGTACCGCCTTTTCGAACTGCTGGAGGAAGTACGGGTAACCACGTGACTTGTCGAGGGCGAACTCGACCGCGTCGGGGTCCCATGCGACGTCGCGATCGGCGGCGGGCGCGGTCAGCGCCCAGTAGTCGCATCGTCGCGGCAGTGAGCGGGCTGCTCGATCGGCGAGGATCTCGAAGCTCTCGATGTCTCCGTTGCGTCCGGCCAGCGCCGCGGGACGTAGACCGGCACCCGGGTTGTACGGGTTGTGGCGAGGATCCACGGCACGAAGCCAGCCACTACTAGTGAGCATTAACGTCACTCTTAGCTTAAATTAGGTAGCCGTAGTGATCTGTAGAGATGGCGTGACGCTCGAGCCGAACACGGTCACGTCGCTCGCGAGGGGTCTGGAGACGACGGCTGGGCGGCCCGGCCTGGAGCCGCGAATATATGAGGCGATGTAGAGGAGTTCTTGCGGTGACGCCGTCCTCCAGGAGACCGACGGTGCCGTCCGACGTGCCGCAGCGAGTCTGTCGGTCACCGCGCCGCCGATCTGGCCCACTACTGGCCCACTGGGAGGACCGAACAGGGCACAACAGAGCCCAACAGGGCCGATCATGGGAGGTTCCCGGCGAGGCCGCTGACCAGGGCAAAAGCCCTGCTCAGGCCACCTGATCAGGAAGCGCCCTCGGCAGGATTCGAACCTGCGCACACGGCTCCGGAGGCCGATGCTCTATCCCCTGAGCTACGAGGGCGGGAACGCCGGGCTGCAGGCTAGCGGTGGGTTTCTGGCGCTGGCCGTCGAATCCCCACGTGGGCAGTGGCGCTCAGACGATCGTCAGCTGCACGTCGATGTTGCCGCGGGTGGCGTTCGAGTACGGGCACACCTGGTGCGCCTTCTCCACGACCTTCCTCGCCGTCTCCTCGTCGAGGTTCGGGATGTGCACGTCGAGCTCGACGGCCAGCCCGAACCCCCCCCGTCGGGACGGGTGCCGATGCCGACGGTGGCCGACACCTCGGAGTCGCGTGACGTCGAGCTTGTCGGCGCCCGCCACGAACTTCAGCGCCGAGTGGAAGCACGCGGAGTAGCCGGCGGCGAACAGCTCCTCGGGGTTGGAGTACTCGCCCCCTGGGCCGCCCATCTCCTTGGGGATCCGCAGGTCCATGTCGAGGACGCCGTCGTCGGACCGCACGTGGCCATTGCGTCCGTCGCCCGTGGCGTGGGCGACCGTGGTGTACAGGATGTCCATAGCCACGCACGGTACGGCCGATCCATCCCGGGGTACGTTTCGACGGGCGGCGAAACGGCTAGGTAGACCTCTCATGTCATCGCCAGCGGACGACGGGACGGGCACCCGACCGCGGCTCCTCCTCGGGCCGCTGCTGCCGCTACGTGGACGAGCGGCGGGCCACGATGTGGTTCGAGACCGACCGGCGCTGCCGGGTCGAGGTCACCGTCGAACCGCCTGGCGGTGACGGCGCCCGGCACGGCGCCGACACGTGGAGCGTCCACGGCCACCACTACGCCCTCGTCCGGATCGAAGACCTCACGCCGGACACGACGCTACGAGTACCGCGTGCACGCTCGACGGCGATGACGTCTGGCCGCTCGCCGACTCGCCGTTCCCGCCCAGCGTGATCCGCACACCCGACCCGAACGGTCCGTTCCGGCTTGGCGTTCGGCAGCTGCCGCCGCGCCGCGCCCTTCGACCAGCAGCACCTCGACGAGCTCGGCGCCGACGCGCTCGTTGCGCTGGCGGCACGCATGTCGACGATGCCGGGATCCGAGTGGCCAGACGCTGCTGCTGTTCCTCGGTGACCAGGTCTACGCCGACGAGCCCGTCGGACGAGATCGTGGCTCGGCTGCGGCGACGCACATGGTGCTGGGACAGCCTCCGATCGACGATCCCGAGATCGCCGACGAGATCCAGAACTTCGAGGAGTACACCTGGCTGTACCACGAGACGTGGACGCCGACCGCCGATCCGCTGGCTCCTGTCGACGGTCCCCACGGGGATGATCCTCGACGACCACGACCTGCGCGACGACTGGAACACGTCGCTGCTCGTGGCGGCGGTGGGTCACGCGAGCAGGCGTGGTGGCCGGACCGGGTCGTCGGCGCCTACGCGTCCTACTGGGTGTACCAGCACCTCGGCAACCTCAGTCCGGAGCAGCTCGACAACGACGAGGTCTACGCCCGCATGTTGGGCATCGACGACGACGCCGAGCGGACCCGCTACCTCGACGACGTGGCATGGAACGCCGACCTCGACGCGTCGACGATCCGGTGGAGCTTCTACCGCGACCTCGGCAGCGTCCGGCACGGCGTGCGGCTCGTCGCCATCGACTCGCGCTGCTCCCGCCACCTCGACCCGGACGACCGGCGCATGGTCGATGCCGACGAGTGGGCCTGGGTGTGCCGGGAGGTGCTCGCTCCCGATCAACCGTACGAGCCACCTCGTGCTGGCCTCCACGCTGCCGTTCCTCATGATCCCCGGTGTCCACCACCTCGAGGGATGGGACGAGGCGATCGCCGAGGGCGCATGGGGCCGACCCGGGAAGTGGTTCGGTGAACGGCTCCGCCAGTTCCTCGACCTCGAGCACTGGCCGTCGTTCCGCGCCTCCTTCCAGGACTTCACCAACCTGCTGGAGCGAGTCGTCGTCGGATGCCGCACCGCCGGCCACCGTGTCGATGTTGTCCGGAGACGTCCACTGCAGCTACACCGCGGCTGCCCGGCTGCGCGCCGTCGATCACGCCTCGACACGGCGATCCACCAGCTCACGATGTCGCCGTTCCGCAACGACATCCAGCGCGTCGCCAAGCTCGGCAATCGGATCTTCGACACGCGGCGTCCGGCCCGGCGCCATCCGCCGGCTGGCCCGCTGGGCCGGCGTCGACGGATGTCGACCTCGAGTGGCAGGTCGATCACGGGCCCTGGTTCGACAACGGCGTGATGACGATCGAGTTCGCCGGCCGCTCGGCCCGCGTGAGCATCGATCACGCCCATGTCGTCGAGGGCCGGCAGGAGCTGCACCGCACGTTGGACCTCGAACTGGCGAGCTGCGCCGGTCACGCCGTCGGAGCAGCCCACCGGGCTGGCCACCGTCTGAGGCATCGCGCAACGAGCGGTGGGCAGGACGGCGGGCCGCGCCATCATGTGAACTCCCATGAGTGATCCGCTGGTCGTGCTCGCCGCCCGCCTGCAGCCGCCGTTCGACGCCGTGGCCGGCCGCCCAGGTGTCGACCCGGTCGTGCGACCCTCCGACCACGCCGACGCCCAGGCCAACGGCGCACTGGCGCTGGCCAAGGAGCTCGGTCGGAACCCGAGGGACGTCGCCGCTGAGGTCCTCGCCGCCGCCGATCTCGAGGGAGTGGCCAGCGCCGAGTTCGCCGGGCCGGGCTTCATCAACCTCACCCTCGACGCCGATTTCCTGGGCCGGCTGCGTCGCCGATGTCGCCGCCGACGAACGGTTGGGCATCGCGGCGGAGCTGCCGGAGCGGGTGGTCGTCGACTACTCCGCACCGAACGTGGCGAAGGAGATGCACATCGGGCACCTCCGCACGACCGTCATCGGCGACGCGCTCGTGCGGCTGCTCGAGGCCGTCGGCCACGACGTCGTGCGCGAGAACCACATCGGCGATTGGGGCCGGCCGTTCGGCATGCTGATCGAGCACCTCGTCGACATCGGGGCCGAGGAGACGCTCGGCCTCGGTGACCTGGACGCCTTCTACAAGGAGGCGACGACGAAGCTCGAGACTGACGAGGCGTTCCAGCGAGCGGGCCCGGGCCCGGGTCGTGCTGCTGCAGCAGGGCGACGAGGAGACGATGCGGCTGTGGCGGGACTTGGTAGCCAAGAGCGCAGAGCACTGGAACGAGGTCTACGCCAAGCTCGGCGTGCTGCTGACCGACGACGACCTCGCCGGCGAGAGCCGCTACGAGTCGCTGATGCCGGAGGTGATCGACCGGCTCGATGCGGCCGGCTTGCTGCAGGAGTCCGACGGCGCGCTGGTCGTGTTCCCACCCGGCTTCACGAACCGGGAGGGCGAGCCGCTGCCGCTGATCGTGCGCAGCACGGCCGGGGCGTTCACCTACGGCACGAGCGACCTGGCCTGCGTCGTCGACCGCGTCGAGCGAGGCGGAGCGACACGCCTGCTCTACGTCGTCGGTGCCGAGCAGGGCCAGCACTTGCAGATGATCTTCGCCGTCAGCCGGATGGCCGGGTGGCTGGTCCCACCGGCCCGCGCCGAGCACGTGGCGTTCGGGCTGGTGCTGGGACCGGACCGCAAGCGGCTGCGCAGCCGGAGCGGTGAACCGGTCAGGTTCATCGACGTGATCGACGAGGCGATCGAGCGGGGGATCGCCGCCGTCGCCGACAAGAACCCCGATCTGCCCGACGCCACCCGAGAGGCGGTCGGTCGCGGCGATCGGCATCGGCGCCCTCAAGTACGCCGACCTGTCGACCGATCGAGTCAGGGACTACGTCTTCGACTGGGAGCGGATGCTCTCGTTCGACGGCAACACGGCGCCGTATCTGCAGTACGCGCACGCCAGGATCTGCTCGATCTTCCGGAGGGCCGGCACCGATCGAGCGACGGTGCGCGGCGTGGTGCCGACGTTGGCCGAGCCCCAGGAACGGGACGCTCGCGATGCGCGTGCTCGGCTTCGGGACGGCGGTCGCCGAGGCGGTCGAGCGCGCCAGCCCGCATCGACTGAGCACGTATCTGTACGAGCTGGCATCGGATTTCACCGCCTTCTACGAGCACTGCCCGGTGCTGCGGGCCCCGGAGGCCGGCACCCGGGCCAGTCGCCTGGCGTTGTGCGACGTGACGGCCCGGGTGCTGGCCCGTGGGTTGCACCTGCTCGGGATCGAAGCCCCCGAGCAGATGTAGGTAGCGCGGCTGAAGTGGTCAGCGGCGTGTCAGCGCCGCTTGCGTCCTCGCTGACGTGCGGTGATCGGCTTGCGACGCACACCGCGCGCGACTGACGTCGGCGCAGCTCCCGCTGGCGATCTTCGACGATGGCGGACGCCAGGGTGGGGTCGATGGCATACATGGTGAGGCTCCTTCTCGTGTCAGTCGTGTCAGTCGTGGTGGCGCTGGTGGCGCCGGGCGTGGCGGACCTGTCGACGCAGGCGAGCGTCGCGGGCATCTCGCCGCAGCGACGCGTGGCGGTCGTCGACCAGCACGCGCAGCAGCTGTGGGTGTTGCTGGAACATGGACGTGTCCTTCCGGGACGGGGATTCGACCGCGGGTCGCGGTCGTGGGTGATGCAGAACGTGCTGGTCGCCGAGCCCGGTGGGCTCAGGCGGTCCAACAGGGACGGACGGCGGCGTCAGCGAGCGCGCCGCCGATGGTGGTCATGTCGTACGTGATCGTCATCGCGGCACCTCCTTCGCGGCTCGTCGGTCTTGCGTGATGATGATGGCGCAACGGGGCGTCGTGATACAACGAGGTTTCGCGCGTCTGCGACGTATCGTCGGGTCGCGTGACCCGCCGTGCCCCGCACCCTCTTGCCGGACACGGCCACGGTTGATGCCGGCGGCGGCCTGGTGATCGGCGGCTGCGGCGTCGCCGACCTGGCCGCCGAGTTCGGCACCCCGCTGTTCGTCTACGACGAGGCCCACCTCCGCGCCCGCTGCCGCGAGGCGGTGGCCGCGTTCGGTCCCCGGCGGGTCCTGTACGCGGCGAAGGCGTTCCTGTGCCGGGCAATGGCGCGCCTCGCCGTCGACGAGGGCCTGTTGCTCGATGTCGCCTCAGGTGGCGAGCTGCACGTCGCGCTGGCTGCGGGGGTGACCGCCGACGTCTGCACCTTCCACGGCAACAACAAGAGCCTCGACGAGCTGCGCACCGCGCTGCAGGTTGGCGTGCGGCACATCGTCGTCGACAGCTTCGACGAGCTCGACCGGCTCGACGCGTTGCACGAGGCCGAGCGGCTGCCGGTCCCCGACGTGCTGCTGCGCATCACGCCGGGCGTCCACGCCCACACCCACGAGTACATCGCCACGGGTCAGGACGACTCGAAGTTCGGCTTCAACCTCGCCAACGGCGACGCCGCCGTGGCGCTCGAGCGAGCGCGCCGATCGCCGTCCGTGCGCCTCGTCGGGCTCCACTGCCACATCGGCTCGAACGTCTTCGTCGTCGACAGCTTCCGCCGCGCCGCCGAGGTGATGGCCAGCTTCGCCGCACCGCTGGGACTCCCGGAGCTGGTGCTCGGCGGTGGCCTCGGCGTCGCCTACGTCGAAGGTGAGTCCGCGCCGAGCCTCACGGAGTGGGCGCCACGGTGCTCGACGCGTGCCGCGCCGCAGGGGTGCCAGTCGTCCATCAGCGTCGAGCCGGGGCGGGCCATCGTCGCCGCCGCCGCGGTGACGGTGTACACGATCGGCACCATCAAGCACATCCCGGGTGTGCGCACCTACGTCGCCGTCGACGGGGGCATGAGCGACAACCCTCGTCCGGTGCTCTACGGCAGCGGGTACGAGGCCTTCCTGCCGCGCCAGGTCGACGCCGATCGCCGCCGCCGCGCCCGTGTCGTCGGCAAGCACTGCGAGTCCGGTGACGTGCTGCTCTTCAACGCCCGCCTGCCGGCCGCCATCGCCGTCGGAGACCTCTTGGCCGTACCCGTCACCGGCGCCTACGGCCATTCGATGGGGTCGAACTACAACAAGGTGCCACGGCCGCCGGTCGTCTTCGTCCAGGACGGGCGCGCCCGGCTGGTCGTGCGCCGCGAGACCGATCAGGACATGTTGGCCACCGACGTCGGGTGACCGACCGTCCAGTCGTGCCTACCCTGATCCGATGCGCCGCATCTTCGACGTGCTCCGCGACGCCGTTCGGCGGGCGACGACGACGGTTCGCCATGCCGAACGGCACACCAGCCGCACCAGCCGTCGCACCGCGCCGCCCGTGCGGGCGGTCGACAGCGGGGTGCGCGTCGAGTACGCACCCCACCGAGACGGCGACCCCGATCCCGGCGAAGTGGTCTGGGCCTGGGTGCCGTTCGAGGAGGACCCGACACTGGGCAAGGATCGCCCGGTCGTGATCATCGGCCGCCACGGCGACGACCTGTCGGGCGTCGCCCTGACGACGAGGCGCACCGGCCGGGGGGACCAGGTCGAGGTCGGATCCGGCACGTGGGATCCGCAGGGCCGGCCGAGTTATGCCAACGTCGATCGCCTGCTCGACATCGACCCGGCCGAGGTCCGCCGGGAAGGCGCCGTGCTCAGCCGCCGACGCTTCGACGTCGTCATCCAGGCCGTCGACCGCCTCCACGACGTGACCCGCTGACGCCCGGGTGTGCCGGGTGATCGCAGGTCGCCCGGGTCTGTGTGAGCGAAGACATCGGCCGTCTGACGTTTGTCCTCACACAGACCGTCAGTGGGCGGGATACTCTCCGGCCGTGGGGCCTGAGCTCAAGCGGATCGCCATCAGCACCGGGGGCGGGGACGCGCCGGGGCTCAACGCCGTCATCCGCGCCGCCACGCTGGCCGCCCGCAACCGGGGCTGGGACGTGGTCGGCATCCGGGACGGGTTCAACGGCCTGATGCACCCGGAGAACTACCCGCACGGCGGCATCGTGCAGCTGACTCGGGACACCGTGCGCGGCATCGTCCACCAGGGCGGCACGATCCTCGGCACGACCAACCGCGGCAACCCGACGGCCTTCCCCGTCCAGCAGCCGGACGGCTCGTGGGTCGAGATCGACCGCACCGAGGAGCTGGTCGCCCTGTTCGGCGCCCACGACATCGACGCCCTGATCACCGTCGGTGGCGACGGCTCGCTGACCATCGGCGGCCGCTTGCACGAGGCCGGCCTCCGCGTCATCGGCGTGCCGAAGACCATCGACAACGACCTCGACAAGACGACCTCGACGTTCGGTTTCGACACGGCCGTGTCCTTCGCCTCTGACTGCATCGACCGCCTCTTCTCGACGGCCACGTCGCACGGCCGGATCCTCGTCGTCGAGGTGATGGGGCGCTACGCCGGTTGGATCGCCGCCTGCGCCGGCGTGGCCTCCGGAGCCCACGCCATCCTGATCCCGGAGATCCCGTTCACGCTGGAGCCCGTGGCGGCGACGATCGCCCAGCGCGAGGAGCGGGGGGCGAAGTTCTCGATCGTCGTCGTGGCCGAGGGCGCGGCACCCGCCGGCGGCACCACGGCGGTGCTCGGCAAGGCGGTCGGCCAGGCCGAGAAGCTCGGCGGGATGGGCGCCATCGTTGCCGAAGGCTTGGAGCGGATGACGGGCAAGGAGGCCCGCGTCGTGGTGCTCGGTCACCTCCTGCGCGGCGGCACGCCGACGTCGTTCGACCGCCTCCTCGGGCTGCGCTTCGGGGCCGCCGCCGTGCGGGGCCTGGAGGAGGGCCACAACGGTGTGATGGTGGCGCTCAACCCTCCGGACGTCGATTACGTGCCCTTGTCGGAGGCCACCAGCCGGCTGAAGACGGTGCCCCTCGACTGCGACACGATCCTGACGGCGCGCGACATGGGCATCAACTTCGGCGACGCCATGCCGGTGGCCAGTGGCCATCTGGTGGCCGAGCGCCGCCCCGACTGAACGCCTTGGGCCACCCGCGCGCCGGGCCCCTAGCCTCTCGCCCATGATCGCCCCGCACGTCCGCATCGGCGTCCTCGGCTGCGGCAACGTCGGCGGGGCGTTCGTCGGCCTGATCGGCGAGCAGGGCAAGGAGATCGAGGCGCGGACCGGGGTGCGCCTCGAGGTCACCCGCGTCGCCGTCCGCAACCTGTCCCGCGATCGGGACGTCGAGCTCGGACCCGGGGTCCTGACGAGGGACGCCCGCGGACGTTGTCGCCGACCCCGACGTCGACATGGTCGTCGAGGTCATCGGTGGCATCGAGCCGGCCCGGGAGCTGATCGCTTCCGCGCTGGCCGCTCGTAAACCCGTCGTGACGGCCAACAAGGAGCTGCTGGCCAACGTCGGCGTCGAGCTGTTCGAGGCCGCCGACCACCACGGTGTCGACCTCCTCTTCGAGGCCGCCGTGGCCGGCGGCATCCCGGTCGTGCGCAGCCTGCGCGAGAGCCTGCGTGGCGAGCCGATCCGGCGCGTGATGGGGATCGTCAACGGCACCACCAACTTCGTGCTGACGCGCATGACGGAGCACGGCGCGTCGTACAGCGAGGCGCTGGCCGAGGCTCAGCGCCTCGGCTTCGCCGAGCGCGACCCGACGGCCGACGTCGAGGGTTTCGACGCCGCGGCCAAGGCGGCGATCATGGCGTCGATCGCCTTCGGCGCCAAGGTCGTCGCCGGCGACGTGTACCACGAGGGCATCAGCCACATCACGTCGGCCGACATCGAGGTGGCCCGCCGGCTGGGCTACATCGTCAAGCTGCTGGCGATCGCCGAGCTCGATCCCGATCCCACCTCGACGAGCGGCGAGATCGCCGTACGCGTGCACCCGGCGATGGTCCCGCTGCACCACCCGCTGGCCAGTGTGCGGGAGAGCTTCAACGCCGTGGTCGTCGAGGGTGCCGCCGTCGGCCAGTTGATGTTCTACGGGCGCGGCGCCGGCGGGCGACCGACCGCCAGCGCCGTGCTCGGCGACGTCATCGATGCCGCCGTCAACCTGACGAAGGGCACGCACGGGACGCTCGGCACGTTCGCCAAGGCCCGCATCCGCCCGATCGACGAGACGTCGGCGGAGTACCTCCTCGGACTGGAGGTCGCCGACCAGCCGGGCGTGCTGCACGCCGTCGCCGGGGTGTTCGCCGACCACGGCGTCAGCATCCGCGCCGCCGAGCAAGAGGGCATCGGTGCCGAAGCCCGCCTCGTGTTCATCACGCACGAGGCCAAGGAGTCGGCGGTCCAGGCGACGGTGCACGGCCTTCGGGAGCTCGACGTCGTGCGCCGTGTCGGCGGCCTGCTGCGGGTCATCGGGTCCTGACGACGTGCAGTACGTCTCGACGAGAGGCCGAGCGCCCGAGCTCGGTTTCGCCGATTCGCTGCTGGCTGGGCTGGCCAGCGATGGGGGCCTCTACGTACCGGCCAGCTGGCCGCTGCTCCCATCACCGACCGAGCTCGACTCGGCGGCCACGTACGCCGACGTCGCCCACCGCGTCATCACTCCCTTCGTCGGCGACGAGATCGCCGCCGATGACCTGCGGCGCATGTGCCACGGCGCCTACGCCACGTTCCGCCATCCGGCCGTCGTCCCCCTGGTGCAGATCGACGAGCGGCAGTGGCTGGCCGAGCTGTTCCACGGCCCGACGCTGGCGTTCAAGGATGTCGCCCTGCAACTCGTCGGTCGCATGTTCGAGCACGTTTTGCGCATCCGCGACGAGCGCATCACGATCGTCGGGGCGACCAGCGGTGACACCGGCTCGGCGGCCATCGAGGCCGTGCGCGGCTGCGGTCACATCGATGCCGTGATCCTCTACCCGTACGGCGCGACGAGCGAGGTGCAGCGTCGGCAGATGACGACGGTCGATGCTGCGAACATCCGCGCCGTCGCCGTTGAGGGCACGTTCGACGACTGCCAGGACCTCATCAAGGCGATGTTCAACGACGCCCCGTTCCGCAACCGGATGCGGCTGTCCGCGGTCAACTCGATCAACTGGGCGCGGGTGATGGCCCAGGTCGTCTACTACGTCACGACCGCCCGATCGCTGGCTGGGCCGATCACGGCCTGTGTCCCGACCGGCAACTTCGGCAACGTGTTCGCCGGATGGGTGGCGCGGCGGATGGGCACGCCGATCGAGGACTTCCTGATCGCCACGAACGCCAACGACATCCTCACGCGGTTCGTCAACGACGGCGACATGTCGATCACCGGGGTGGTGCCGACGCTCAGCCCGAGCATGGACATCCAGGTGGCCTCCAACTTCGAGCGCATGCTGTGGGTCATGAACGACGGCAACGGGCCGCGCACGGGGGAGCAGCTGCAACGCTTCCGCGAGACGGGTGTGCTGGCCGTCGACGACGACACTCGGCAGCGCTGGATCACGGGCGCGTTCCGGGCTGCCGAGGCCAGCGACGCCGACACGCTCGACGAGATGCGTCGCGTCTACACCGACACCGGGCTGCTCATCGACCCGCACACGGCGACTGGCACGTTGGCGGCCAGGCGGCTGACCGCCAACGACGCACGCCAACGTCCCGTCGTCACGATGGCCACCGCCCATCCGGCGAAGTTCCCCGATGCCGTGGAGCTGGCCACCGGCCGACGTCCCGCGTTGCCCGAGCACCTCGCCGACCTGTTCGATCGTCCCGAGCGGACCGAGGTCGTCGCCAACGACCTGGCGGTCGTCGAGGATCTCGTCGCCGACGCCGTCGCCAGCCATTGATGGACGCCGCGTCGATCGTCGCGTTGGTGCGCCGCATCCCGGGCTGGGAACGCGCCGAGCCGACCGTCACTCCGATCGAGACTGGGATCACCAACCGCAACTTCCGGGTCGACCTCGACGGCCGCAGCTACGTGGTCAGGATCCCAGGTGAACGGACCGAGCTGTTGGGCATCGACCGGGCAGGCGAGGCCGAGGCGACCCTGGTGATCGCTGAAGGCGACGACCACCGTGTCGATCGACCCGTTGTGGATGTCGGTCTCCAGCTGCTCGGGATGGATGTGGACGTTGCGCGACATCTCGTCACTCCGGGGTGGTGTAGGCGGCGGTGATGCCGCCGTCGATGATCAACGACTGACCGGTCATGAACGACGACTCGTCAGACGCCAGGAACAGCGCGCCCCGGGCGATCTCGATCGGCTCGCCGAAACGGCCCATCGGGATGTGTACGAGGCGACGCTGCCGCCGGGACTCGTCGGACAGGAACTTGGACAGCAGCGGCGTCAGCACCGGCCCCGGACAGAGCGCGTTGGCCCGGATGCCCCGCCTGGCGTAGATCGTGGCGATCTCACGCGTCATCGCCACGACCGCGCCCTTCGACGCCGTGTAGGCGATCTGCGGTGTGGCCGCCCCCATGTGAGCGACGAAGGAGGCGACGTTGACGATGCTGCCCCCGCCCGACGCCAGCAGCGCCGGGATGCCGTGGCGGCAGCACCGGGCGACGCCGCTGACGTTGACGTCGAACACGGTTGCCCACGTCTCGTCCGTCGTCGTCTCCGGCCCGTCGTCGTCGGCGGGGGAGATGCCGGCGTTGTTGTACAGCACGTGCACGCTGCCGAACGTGGCCATCGCGTGCTCGACGGCGGCCGCCACGCTGTCGTCGTCACGCACATCGGTCGAAACGTACGACGACTCGCCGCCGGCGGCCCCGATGGCATCGACGACGGCGTCGCCGTCCAGGACGTCGGCGATCACGACCCGGGCGCCCTCGGCGGCGAACAGCTCGGCGGCGACGCGCCCGAGCCCCGCCGATGCGCCGGTGATCAGCGCGACCCGGCCACTCAATCGGCCGTCTGGCCAGCCGCCTCCCACCATTCGTCGCCCCCGGTCGTCACGCTCAATTGGTCTGTTCGCGGACTCTAAACGGTCAGGCGGTGCGCCGACGGCGACGGGCGACGAGCACCGCGATGAGGCCGATGACGAACAAGGCCAGGCCGGAGCCGACCAGCGTGCCGGCGCGGTCCCCGCCACCCGTCTTGGGCAGCGTGTTGGGCGGCGGTGGTGCCGGCGGCGGGGTCCGATGGGTGCTCACGATGGTGCAGACGATCCGGGCGCCGAGCACCACCGTGACCGTGTCGCCGGAGATCGTGGCTCCGATGCAGACCCAAGCGGCGGCCGTGTACCCGCTGGGTCCGCCGGACTCGGTGAGCACGTAGTTGCCGACTCGGACCGACACGGCGGTGACCGTGGCGGAGCCGGTGGCGCCGGTGATGATCGTCGGTCCGGCGGCGCGCAGCGTCCAGGCGGTCGGTGCTCCCGGGCCGCCGCGCACCTCCTTGACGAGGGTCAGTTGCGGGGCGATGGCGGTGACGGCGATGGTGCAGGTGGCGTCGGATCCTTCGATGAGCGTGAGCGAGGTGCCGCTGAGGGTGGCGCCGGTGCACGTCCACGCCGTTGCCGTGTAGCCGGCGGGTCCGATCGCCCGCAGTGTGTACACGCCGACGGCGACCGGCGCGGCGGTGACGGCCGGCGATCCGCTGAGGCCCGAGATCGGGGTCGGGCTGCCGGCGCTCAACGTCCACGCCTCGGGCCCGGTGGTGGCGCCGCTACCGCCGTTGTCGACCGTCGCCCGCAATGTCAGGCTCGGCGTGCGGGCGGTGTTGGCGATGGTGCAGATCACCGTGGCGCCGTTGGTCAGCGTCACGGTGGTGTCGGTGAGCATGCCGCCCTGGCACACCCACTCACCGGCGTCGAAGCCGGACGGGCCGGCCTCGCTGAGCGTGTAGCTGCCGGCGGACACCGCGAGGCTGCTGATCCCCCCGCGGTCGCCGTTGCCGGACACGACGTCTTGGCCGGCGATGTTGACCGGGGTCGCCGTCAGCGTCCAGTCCGCTGGCACCTTCCCCGACCCGCTGGCGGCCGGGTCGACGATCTTGCGGAGCGTCAAGCGGGCCGGCTGGTCGGTGTTGACGATGGTGCACGTGGCGATCGCACCGGTGGCGAGCGTGATGCTGTTGCCGCCGGTGACGGAGGCGCCGGTGCACTCCCAGTCCGAGCCGACGTAGCCGGCGGGGCCCGACTCGCCGAGCTCGTAGGTGCCGACGCGTACCGCCGCGTCGGTGACCGTGGCGCTGCCGCTCGTGCCGCTGATCGGCGTCGGCCCGTCGGCGGCGAGCGTCCAGTCGTTCGGTAGTGCAGTGCCGCCGTGGGTGTTGCTGACCTGCTTGATCAGTGTCAGCGTGGGAGCGACCGCCGTGTTGGTGATCGTGCATGTGGCGCTGTTGCCGACGGCGACGGTGACGGCGGTGCCGGTCGAGGCTGTGCCGCCGGTACACATCCAGGCGGAGGCGGTGTAGCCGGTGGGTCCATCGGCCTCCGACAGCTCGTAGGTCCCGGCCGTCACGGTGGCGCGGGTGACGGCGGGACTGCCGCTGGAGCCGCTGATCGGAGTCGGGCCGTCGGCGGAGAGCGTCCAGTCCGCCGGAACGGCGGTGCCCCCGGTGGTTCCGTTGTCGACGGCCTTGACCAGCGTCAGCGTTGGCGCCACCGCCGTGTTCGTGATCGTGCAGATGGCGTTCTTGCCGACGGCGACGGTGACGATGTTGCCGAAGGAGACGGTACCCCGGTGCACGTCCAGGCGGAGGGGTTGTAGCCCGTCGGTCCGCCGGTCTCGAACAAGAAGTAGTCCCCGGCGATCACGATGGCGCCGGTGACGGCGGGGCTGCCGCTCGGTCCATTGATCGCGATCGGCCCGGCGGCGTTGAGCGTCCAGTCGGTCGGGACGGCGGTACCCCCGGTGGTGCCGTTGTCGACCGCCTTGACCAACGTCAGCGTCGGGGCGATGGCGGTGTTGGTGATCCTGCACGTGGCGTTCTGGCCGAGGTCGACGGTGACGGTCGTGCCGGTCGAGGAGGTACCGCCGGTGCACACCCAGGCGGACGCGCTGTAGCCGGTCGGTCCACCGGCCTCCGACAGCGCGTAGGTGCCCGCACGGGACCGCCGCTCCGGTGACGGCCGGGCTGCTGCTCGTGCCGCTGATCGTCGATGGCCCGGCGGCGGTCAGCGTCCAATCGGTCGGGACGGCAGTCCCCCGGTGTTTCCGTTGTCGACCTCCTTGACCAACGTGAGCCGGGGCGTGACGGCGGTGTTGGTGATCGTGCACGTGGCGTTGTTGCCGAGGCCGACGGTGACGGTCGTGCCGGTGGAGGACGTGCCACCTGTGCACACCCAGCTCGACGCCGTGTAGCCCGGCGGACTGGTCGACTCGGACAGGGTGTAGGTCCCGACCGCCACCGCGGCGTTGGTGATCTGGGGCTCGCCGGTGCGGCCGATGATCGGGGTCGGGCCGTCAGCGGCGAGCGTCCAATCGGCGGGCCCCGCGACGCCACCGGTGGTGCCGTTGTCGACCTCCTTGACGAGCGTCAACCGGGGCGTGATCGCCGTGTTCGTGATCGTGCACGTGACGTCGTCGCCCTCGGTGAGCGTGAGGAAGGGGCCGACCTGCGAACCGCCGTCACACGGGAACCCGGTCGTTCCGTAGCCGGAGGGCCCGCCGGCCTCCGACAGCGTGTAGGTGCCCGCCCGCACCGCAACATCGGTGACCGACGATGAGCCCGTCGTTCCCGTGAGCGTCACCGGACCTGCCGCGGTCAGCGTCCACTGGTCCGGCGTCGCGGTGCCGCCGCTCGAGCCGTTGTCGACGTGTTTCACCAACGTCAGGCGCGGCGCCACCGCGGTGTTCGTGATCGTGCACGTCGCGTTGAACCCCAGCGGCAGGAACAGCTGGTTTCCCGTGACGACGGCGCCGACGCAGTTCCAGTTCGACGCCGTGTACCCCCGAGGTCCCGACTCCTGCAACGTGTAGGTGCCGGCGGCCACCGTCACGTTCGTCACCGCCGGGGACCCGCTCGGGCCGGAGATCAGCCGCGGGCCCTCCGCCGACAACGTCCAGTCCTGCGGTGTCTTGAAGGCGCCGGTGTCACCGTTCTCCACCTCCTTCACCAGGGTCAGCGTCGGGGCGATCGCCGTGTTGGTGATGTCGCACGTGACCTGATCGCCCCAATCGAGGGTGACCTGGTCGCCGGAGAACGGCGCGCCACGACAGAACCACGACGACGCCGCGTAGCCGGGCGGACCGAACGCCTCGCTGAGCGAGTACGTACCCGGATCGACCGGGCGTTGCGTCACCTCGGGGTCGCCGGTGCGACCGAGGATGCTGGTCGGGTTGGGCGGGAACGGGGGCGTCGGTACGGGAGGCGGCCCCACCGCCTGCAGCACCCACTCCCGGGCGGTCGCCGTCCCGCCGGCGGCGCCGTTCACCACGTGCTTCACCAAGGTGATCACCGGCGCGTTGTCGGCCGTGAGCACGACGGCGCCGTCCCCGGCACGGCGGTTGCGCTCCGACGAGGCCCAACTCGGCCCGAAACCGCTGCCGCCGCCACCGCCTGCGCACAGGAATCCGCCGCCGCCACCCCAGTAACCGCCGCCTCCGCCGCCACCCGAGCACTGGTTCTCGAAACCTCGCTCCCCCCACCTCCGAACCCGAACAGACGGCTGCCGCTCGTCCCGTCCTGGTTCCCGCCCGTGCCGCCGATGCAATCGTCGGTCGCCGCGATGCCGTTGGCGCCGGTGAGCCCGCCCCCGCTCCCGCCGTGCGAGAGCCCGCACGGGACGTACAGCTTCGACGCCGACCCACCGCCACCGCCGGCGACGACGACACGGTTGCTCACATCGACGCCGCCGATGCGCACATCCGACGCGCCGCCGCCCCCGCCGCCACCGGCGCCGCTCAAGGTCGAGAGGGGGATGCCGCCAGTCGCGCCGCCGTTGAACCCACCTTGCGACTCGTCGGCCGGCGGATTGCTGTCTCGACCGTGCGTGGCCCCGTCCTTGCCCTTGCCGCCCACGAAGATCCACAGGGTCTGTCCTGGCGTCACCCCGATCGCGGCCCTGGTGTAGCCGCCCAGGCCACCTCTGATGGCCGGCAGGACCTGCCACGACGGGCTGCCGCCGCCCTCGGCGCCGAACGCGTCGATCGTCACCCGGGTGATGCCGTCCGGGACGACCCATGACTGGGCCGCGCCGGTGTACCGGAAGACCACTTCCATTGACACGGGTGGCGCAGCCTCGGCCCGCGGGGCGTCGACGACGGTCGCCAGCGTCACTGAGGCGGCCGCAGCCACCAGCGCCAGGCATGCCTTGGCCGCACGATCGCGAACTCCTCGGCTGCTCCCCATTGCCCGCCCTTCGCAGGAGTCGATCAGGGCGCGACTCTACTTACGTCCTCGTGCGCCTGTGTGTTGGCGATGAACACCGTCTTCGTCTCGCTGTAGTGGTCGAGCGCTTGCATCGACAGCTCGCGGCCGATCCCGCTCTGCTTGTACCCGCCGAACGGCGTGGCGTGGCGGACCGACGAGTTGGAGTTGACGCTCAGCGTGCCGCTCTGCACGGCCCGCGCCACCCGCAGCGCCTTGGCGCCGTCCCGCGTCCAGATCGAGCCGGACAGGCCGTAGATGGTGGCGTTGGCGAGGCGGGCGGCGTCGGCCTCCCGTCGAACGGCAGCACGGTGACCACCGGTCCGAAGACCTCTTCGGTGGCGATGCGGCTGGTCTCGGCGGCGCCGGTGACGATCGTCGGGGGGAACCAGAAACCCGGCCCGTCGGGGACGTCGCCTTGGAACGCGATGTCGCCCTCCACTCCGCCGACCCCGACGAAGGATGCGACCGTCTCCCGATGGTCGGCCGACACCAGCGGACCCATCGTCGCGCCCGGCTCGTCGGGTGGGCCGACGCGCACCGTCCGGGCGGCCTCGATGGCGAGGTCGGTGAAGCGGTCGAGCACGGAACGCTCGACGAGGATCCGGCTGCGGGCGCAGCAGTCCTGGCCGGCGTTGTCGAACGCCGCGCCGGGGATGCCGGCGGCGGCGGCCTCCAGGTCGGCGTCGGCGAACACGATGTTGGCGCTCTTGCCGCCCAGCTCGAGGGTGACCCGCTTCAGGCGGTCGACGGCGCCGCGGGCGATCTGCTTGCCGACCTCCGTCGACCCGGTGAAGCCGATCTTGGCCACGTCGGGGTGTTCGAGCAGGCGCTGACCGGCGGTCGCCCCGGTGCCGACGACGACGTTGACCACGCCGGCCGGGAGTCCGGCGTCGAGGGCCAGTTGCCCGAGGCGGGCGGTCGTCAACGGGGTCAGCTGGCTGGGCTTGATGACCACGGTGTTGCCACACGCCAACGCCGGGCCGAGCTTCCACGAGGCGATCAACATCGGGAAGTTCCACGGCGTGATCAGCCCGACGACGCCCAGCGGTTCGTGCAGCGTGAGGGCCAGGCCGTCGGCCCACGGGAGGGTGGTGCCGGTGTGCTTGTCGACGGCGCCGGCGTAGTAGTGGAGGACCTCGGCGACGGCATCCGCCTCCCATCGCGCGCCGGCGATCGGCTTGCCGACGTTGGCCGCCTCCGTCGCTGCCAGCTCGTCGCCGGCTGCATCGACGACCTCGGCATAGCGGCGCAGCATGCGGGCCCGGTCCTGCGTGGAGACGGCCGACCACGCGGGGAGCGCGGCGCGGGCGGCCGCCACCGCGTCGTCGACGTCCTCCTCCGTCGCCAGTGCGACGGTCGCCAGCTCCCCGCCGGTGGCAGGGTTGCGGACGACGACGGTGGACGGGGCGGCAGGCATGTCGAGACGGTAGACGCACTCCTCTCGTCGCAGATGTTTGCGACCAGGGGAGTCGCTCGGTATCCTGGTTGCCACCTGAGTTGTCAGGGAGCACCCCGTTCCACGTTTCCCCGACGTGCTGCACGGGTGCGATTCATCTCTCCGTGGGGCGAACGGACGGAGCCGGCTGGAGTCCCGAACCACCGTCCGCTGTTGGCCCTCACGGTTGTCGTACCGGAGAAGAGGTACTCGTGGCCGCAGAGGCACTCGAACAGTCCGTCCTGGAATCCAAGGACAAGGACCAATTGCTGGCGATCGCCAAAGCACTCGGCGTGAAGGCCAGCACACGGACCAAGAAGTCCGACATCATCGATCAGATCCTCGAGTCGACCGGTGGTCCGTCTGCCGGCGCGGCAGCGCTCAACGGCGACGTCGCGCCTCCCGCCCCAGCCGTCTCGGCGACGAGCGGCAACGGTGCCGTGCCGACTGCCGTGCTGGAGGCGCCGGCCGGGCCCGAGGCGGTCAGCGACGTGGTGCTCGAGGAGCCGCCCGCCGAGTGGGAGCTGGAGGTCGGCGTCGCGCCGGCTGACGTCGACACGATTGAGACGGCCGGCCGCCAGGCAGCCATTGACACGGCCGGCCGCCAGGCCGCCATTGATGAGGTGACGGCGGCGGCCAACGACGGCCTCGTCAGCGCACCCGAGCCGAGTGCCGAGACGGCTCGCCGGGGGACCGATGGGCCGGGTCCCCGCGTGCAGGGTCGCCAGCAGGGTGACCGAGCGGGCGACCGGCCGCAAGGGGATCGGCCGCGCCAGGCCGATGTCGGGGAGGACGGCGAGAGCCGCAACCGGCGCCGCCGCCGCCGGCGCAAGGGCGGAGCCCGAGGGGCAGAGGGTCCGCAGGGTGACGATGCGGCGTTCGTCGAAGGCGAGCTCGTCGAGCAGACCGGCAACGAGCCGGTCGAGGTGGCGGGGTACCTCGACATCCGCGACGAGGGCTACGGCTTCCTGCGGGTCAACGGTTACCTGCCGAGCCGCGACGATGCCTACATCCCGGTGAAGCTGGCCCGCCAGTACGGCCTGCGCAAGGGCGACCACGTCACCGGGCTCAGCCGGCCGGCGGGACGCAACGAGAAGAACCCGGCATTGCTGGAGATCCACACCGTCAACGACGGCGACCCGGAGACGGCCAAGCGGCGACCTCGGTTCGAGGATCTGACGGCCCTGTTCCCCGACGAGAAACTGCGCCTCGAGGACCCTTCCGATCCCACCAACATGACGGCCCGGATCATCGACCTCATCTCGCCGATCGGGAAAGGCCAGCGGGGCATCATCGTGTCGCCGCCCAAAGCCGGCAAGACGTTCGTGGTCAAGACCATCGCCCATTCGATCGAGCGCAACAATCCAGAGGTCAAGCTCATCGTGCTGCTCGTCGACGAGCGGCCCGAAGAGGTCACCGACATGCGCCGCAACGTCCAGGGCGAGGTCATCTCCTCGACGTTCGATCGCCCGAGCGACGAGCACACCCACGTCGCCGAGCTGGCCATCGAGAAGGCCAAGCGCCTCGTCGAACAGGGCCACGATGTCGTCGTCATCCTCGACGGCATCACCCGCCTGTCCCGGGCCTACAACCTCGCCGCGCCGGCCAGTGGACGCATTCTCTCCGGCGGTATCGACGCCGGCGCGCTGTACCCGCCGAAGAAGTTCTTCGGTGCGGCCCGCAATGTGGAGGAGGGCGGCTCGCTGACCATCCTGGCAACGGCATTGGTCGAGACCAACAGCCGGATGGACGAGGCGATCTTCGAGGAGTTCAAGGGCACCGGCAACATGGAGCTGCGCCTCGACCGCAAGCTCGCCGAGCGGCGCATCTACCCGGCCATCGACGTGGACGCGTCGAGCACGCGTCACGAGGAGCTGTTGTTCGACCGCAAGCAACTGCAGATGGTGTGGAAGCTGCGACGTGTCCTCTCCGGTCTCGCCGCCGACGGCAACGCCGCTCCGGGCCTCGAGCTGTTGATGGACCGCCTGAAGACGTTCCGCACGAACGACGAGTTCCTCAACGAGATCGCCAAACAGCCGACGATGTGAACGTTTGCGTCACCGTTTTCGCGGTCCGCGAGAACGGTGACGCGAACCCCCGAGGAGGGCGCGGCCGAGCTGGTAGGCCTCCCAGAGGTCGTCGCCGTCGTACCTGGCGGCGGCGAGGTCCAGGAGGTGGTCGTCGGCGTTGACGGCGACGGTGTGCCGCAGGACGCGGAACAGGGGGGCGTCCGACATCGAGTCGCCGAACGCCACGCAGCGCTCGATGCGCAGGTCCAGCGACCGCAGCTGCTCGGTCACGATTCGCGGCTTGTCGGCCGGCGTCAGGATGCCCGTCGGGTCCAGCGGCGCGCCGGCGAACGGCGGGGGCGGGAACGTCGACGCCACGACGGCGTCGGCGCCGAGCGTGACCAGCTCCTTGGCGAAGAAGTCCGGCGACATCGTGATGACGAGCGAGTGCTCGCGACGATCCCGGACGTCCGTCAGCACGTCGGCGATGCGGCCCAGCCGGCGGGCGCCGGCGAACGCCGCAACGACGTCGTCGGGCGTGAGGTCGGCCCACAGCTCGTAGATGGCGCGGGCGAAGCGCGCGTGTCGAGCTCTCCTGCGCCGAACCTGGACTCCAGCTCGTGCAGTGCCTCGAGTGTGGCCCGTCACCTTGGCCAGCTCGATGCTGGCGGTCGTGGCCGGGAGCAACGTGCCGTCCATGTCAAACACGTGCAGCGCCGTCACGGCGTCACAGCGTGCCATCGGCGCACACGCTCCGAGTTGACCGCTGAGTCCGCGGTCGTCGATCCGCCGCCTGCGAGTCCCGGCCGGCAACGGTCGCACCAGGACGTCGGCCGGCGGCCTCGCCTGGCGCCGTCAGCCGCCGGTACACTGATACGTCCCATTTCGTTCCGCGGAGCGAACCATGCAGACCGAGATCCATCCCAGGTACACGGAGACGCACGTGAGGTGCCGTGCGGGAACACGTTCACCACCCGTTCGACGAGGGGCGGCGAGCTGCACATCGAGCTCTGCAACGAGTGCCACCCGTTCTTCACCGGCAAGCAGAAGCTCGTCGACTCCGGCGGCCGGGTCGAGCGCTTCAACAAGCGCTACGGCACCCGCAAGTCCGCCACGAAGTGACCGCGCGGGGAGCGCCGAAGCCTCGCCCGACCCGGATGACCGAGGACGCCGACCGGCGGAGCCGACTGCGGTCGCTGAAGTTGCTGGCTCTCGTCCGCGACCACCTCGATCGGACGGTCGACGGCCAACCTGCGGCCTTCCCGCCGGGCGCCGCCGTCCTCGACGACGCGCGGGCTGGGTCCTGCTCGAGGACGAGCCGACGCGTGGGCTCGGGGCGGCGCTGGCGTGGGCGCTCCGCCACGGTGCGGCGGAGCTGAACGTCCTGGCCCACCGCGGCACCGGCGTCCTCGCCCGACGGGCGGCCCACGTTTCGCTGCCTGTCGCGGTGTGGCATGTCGAGGACCGGCGTGCTGCTCCCGGCGATGGCCGAGCCGCCGCATGGCGCCGGCCGCGCCGTCGCCCGAACACCTCGCGCTGATCCCGGCGATCGAGGCCGGCGGGGCGGTGCCCGTACGTCGAGCACGGCGTCGTGACAGGCGAGGTCCGCGGCCTCGAGGTGTGCCGAGTCGTCGACGACCCGCTCACCGGCGCCGTGCGGCTGGAGGTCGGTGTCGGGGCCCACGACCGCGAGGCGTTCGCCATCATCCACGGCGACGTCCCTGCAGTCGAAGCGCTGGCCGGCGTCGTCGATGCCGTGGTCGGCGCACCGCCGGCCCGGACGGACCGCGCACCCGCTGAACCGGCTGGCGCCCGAGCGGCTGCTGCGCTGGCGCCTCGAGCAGGACCCGGCGGCGATCGGATCAGGGCGTCTGGCGCCGCTCAGCCTCCGGTGCCGCGCCCGAACATCAAGAGATCTCGTCCGTGCTCGGCCTTCGGCCGGCGGGCCGACGGCTCACCGGTGCTCGTGGTGTGCTCGGTCGGCGTCGACCTCGACGTGATCCCGTACGCGATCGACGCCCGGCTCGCAGCCGGGCGTCGAGAAGGGGTCGAGACGGATGAGTCGTCCTGCCGCCGCGCGATCTCGTGCCGGTGACGGCCGAGCTGGCGGCGCTGGCCGATCACCGGTCGCTGGTGCCGTTCTCCAGCTGAGGCGCCTCGGTCTCCGTCTCCGACGGGACCACGACATCGGTCGACACCTCGATGCGCCGGGGCTCGTCGGCGGCCGCCGGCGGCGACGGTGACCGTGAGGCGGCCGTCGACGTAGCGGGCCGACACCTGCTCGGGGTCGAGGGCGGCGCCGAGGCGGACGCTGCGCTCCACTGCAGCTGCTCGGTGTCGACCGACGGTGAGCGTGCGGCCGGCGACCGTCGACGTCGACGGCGTCGGCGGGCGTGCCGGGCAGGTCGACGGTGAGCACGAGGTCGCCGTCGATCCACGAGGCGTCGACGACCGGCGTGCGGGCGCCGAAGTGACGAACGAGCTGGTGAGCTGGTCGAACACGCGGTCGACCGGGCGGTCGAAGGCACGGGATGGAACGGGACGGGTGCGGACGAGCATGGGTGGGATCTCCTGTGTGAAGCCGAGTCGAACGTTGATCGCACGATGAGCATACTACAGAAAACTTGAGTCCTTACAACTCAAGATACGCGGAAATGCCCGGCGCCGGTACCCTCGATGTGCCGTGTCCGACGCCGTCTCGCCGTCCGCCCGCCTCGCCGCCATGGAGCAGGAGCACGCCGACCTCGAGGCGCGCCTCGCCGACCCCGACCGTCGCCGCCGACCCCGCCGAGCTGCGCCGCGTCACCACGCGCTACCGCCAGCTCGACCCGGTCGTCGACGCCGCCCGCCGCCGGCGGGCGCTCGAGGCCGACGCCGGCGCCGCCCGCGAGCTGCTGGCCGACGCCGACGGCGAGGACCGGGCCCTGCTCGACGCCGAGCTCGCCGCGGCCACGCGGCGCATCGCCGCCGTCGACGAGGAGCTGCGCGAGCTGATGATCCCGCCCGACCCCTACGCCGGGCGCAACGTGATCGTCGAGATCCGCGGCGCCGAGGGCGGCGAGGAGGCCAACCTCTTCGCCCGCGACCTCTACGACATGTATCGCGCCTACGCCGGCCGCCACGGGCTGCAGCGTCGAGACGCTGTCGACGGACGCCAGCGACCTCGGCGGGTTCAACGAGGTCACGTTCTCCGTGCAGGGCGACGGCGCCTGGCCGCGGTTCAAGTACGAGGGCGGGCCGCACCGCGTGCAGCGGGTCCCGGTCACCGAGAGCCAGGGCCGCATCCACACGTCGTCGGCGACCGTGCTCGTGCTGCCCGAGGCCGACGAGGTCGAGGTGCAGATCGACGACAAGGACCTCCAGATCGACGTCTTCCGCTCCAGCGGTCCCGGCGGCCAGAGCGTCAACACGACCGACTCGGCGGTGCGCATCACCCACGTGCCGACCGGCATCGTCGTCTCGATGCAGGACGAGCGCAGCCAGCTGCAGAACCGGCGTGCGGGCGATGCAGGTGCTGCGGGCCCGGCTGCTCGAGGCGGCCGAGCGCGAGCGCGACGCCGAGCGCGTCGGTCGAGCGGCGGTCGCAGGTCGGCGGCGGCGGGCGCGGCGAGAAGATCCGCACCTACAACTTCAAGGAGAACCGGGTCACCGACCACCGCATCGGCTTCACGATCTACCGGCTGGCCGACGTGCTGGCCGGCGACCTCGACGACGTCGTCGCCGCGCTCGCCGCCGACGAGCGGGTCCCGCCAGCTGCGCCGAACGGACGGGGCGGCGATGAACGGTACTGGCGGGAGCTGCTTGCCGAGACGACCGGCGGGTCGGGGAGCGGCCGGCGGCCCGCTGGCTGTGCGAGGTGGCCAGCGGCGCCGACCGGCTCGAGGACGTGCTCGACGAGCCGGTCGACCAGCGGATGGTCGCCCACCTCGACGCGATGCTCGCCCGCCATCGCCGCCGGCGAGCCGCTGGCCTACGTGCTCGGCCGCTGGGGGTTCCGCCACCTCGACCTGCTCGTCGACCGGCGGGTGCTCATCCCACGGCCGGAGACCGAGGTCGTGGCCGGCGTCGCCATCGAGCTCGCCCGACCGCTGCCGCCGCCCGATCGCCGTCGCCGACCTCGGCACCGGCTCGGGCGCCATCGGCTTGGCGATGGCCGACGAGCTGCCCGTCGACGGCGTGACGCGTCTGGCTCACCGACGATCGACCCCGACGCCCTCGACGTGGCCCGGGCCAACCTCGCCGGGATCGGTCGGCGGGCGGCCAACGTCCGGATCGCCGAGGGATCGTGGTTCGACGCCCTGCCCGGCGGGCACCGAGCTCGACGTCGCGGTGGCCAACCCGCCGTACGTCGTCCGCGGGATCGCCGGACATCGACGACGTCCGTGCGGCGCTGGGAGCCGCACCGCGCCTTGTTCGCCGGCCCGGACGGGCTCGATGCCATCCGCCACCTGGTCGCCGCCGCGCCGGGTTGGCTGCGTCCCGGTGGCTGGCTGGTGCTGGAGATCGGCGCCGACCAGGGGCCGGCCGTCGAGCGGTTGCTCCGCGACCGGCGGCTACGGCGAGGTGGCGATCCGCCCCGACCTCGCCGGCCGCGACCGCGTCGCGGTGGGTCGCCGGCCGTAGATCTGGGCGCGAAAATTCGCGACAGTCGGGAAAATCAGTGCCAGATCGTGGCGCTGGCTGCTTCGCTCGCCAGACCGCGGGGGCTAGCCGAAGCGGACGGCGATCTCCGACGAGGATGGAGCCCTCCTCGGGGCTGACGTCCTGTCGGCGCCGACCAGCTCACGGGCGGCCGAGAACAGCGCCCGGCGCAGCACCCGCTGGTGATGCGGCTGTCGATGTCGTCGAGCAGCTCGGTGACCTGCGTCCTGGCCCAGGCCTGGCGGGCCGTCGCCATCGCCTGGCCGAGGTACTGCTCGTAGGAGAAGGCGGTGCCCCGCCAGTCCTCGCTCAGCTCGCGCAGCACGCCGAGCTCGTCGTCGCTGAGGTGGGAGTCGGCCAGCATGACGACGGCGAGCAGCTCGAGGGCGGCCATGTGCTCACGGTCGGCGGTGGCGTGCACGGCGACGCCCTCGTACAGCTCGGCCAGCCGATCCTCCATCAGCCGGCACCGTAGTCAGCCACCGGAGCGGGGCCGAGCGAACGGCGGAGGAACTCGAGCTGGTGGAGCAGCAGGTTCTCGGCCACCACCTCCTGCGAGGTCATGTGGGTGATGCCGACGAGCGGGAGCACCTCGTGCGGGCGCCCGCCGGCCAGCAGCGCCGACGACAGCCGCAACGTGTGGGCGGCGACGACGTTGTCGTCGGCGAGGCCGTGGATCAGCAGCAGCGGGACGGCTGCAGACCGGCGGCCAGCGGCAGCAGCGAGCTGGCGTCGTACACGTCGGGCTGGGCGTTCGGATCTCCGAGGTAGCGCTCCGATGTAGTGGGTGTCGTAGAGGCGCAACTCCGTCACCGGCGCGCCGGCGACGGCGGCGTGGAAGACGTCGGGTCGGCGCAGCACGGCCAACGCAGCGAGGTAGCCGCCGAAGCTCCAGCCGCGGATGGCAACTCGGCCGAGATCGAGGACGCCGTGCTCCTCGGCGGCGGCATGGAGGGCGTCGACCTGGTCGTCCAGCACCGCCGTGGCCAGGTCGCGATGGACGGCCCGCTCCCACGCCGAGCCGCGTCCGGGCGTCCCTCGGCCGTCGGCGACGACAACGGCGAAGCCTTGATCGGCGAACCACTGCGACGTCGAGCGAGCGTTGTGCGCGCGGACGGCGCGCGAAGGCGTGCGGGCCGCCGTAGGGATCGAGGAGCACGGGGAGCGGCGACCCGTCGTGGTCGTGGGGGAGCAGCACGACGGTGGCGAGGCGCCGCTCGCCCAGGAACGACAGCTGGGGTGCAGCACGGAGCGTCGGGATCGCCGCGTGCGACACCAGCTCGACGCCGTCCAGCGTCTCCCACTGCGCCTTCGGCTCCGTCAGCGTGACCGTGCGGATGACCACCGTGCCGCCGCCAGCGGCGACGGCGTGCATGCCCGGCTCGTCGGTCAGCGCCTCGAGCGCGCCGTCCAGCGACCGGCGCCACACCTGCAGCTCCGTGGCGTCGTCGATCGGGTTGGCCAGGAACACGATGCCCGGTCCGTCGACCGTGGCCACGGCGCGCACCTGGAGGTCGGCAGGCGTGACCGGCTCGCCGTCGACGAGCAGGCGGCGGGCGCCGTCGCGATCGGCGCACGTGACGAGTGAGCCGTCCGGGGCGAGCCGCGGCACGCCGTCCACCAGCTCGACCCATGCTGGGTCCTCGTCGCGCCATCGCGATGTCGTGGCGCCCGACGCCTCGTCGACGCCGAAGACCTCCAGCACGGTCTGATCGCGACTCTGTACGGCGATGATCAAGCCGTCGTCGGTCCACTGGACGTCGGCGAGGTATGGGTAGCGCGCCCGGTCCCAATCGACGTCGGTGACCGAACCGTCGAGGGCGACGAGGTGGAGGGAAACGTCGGGGTTGGCCGTGCCGGCGGCGGGATAGGCGACGTCGGTCGGCGACGCTGCCGGGTCGGCCGGGTCGGCGATGTACCAACGCTGCACGGGGGCGTTGTCGACCCGGGTGACGGCCAAGGATGTTCCGTCGGGATGCCACCAGAAGCCGCGGAAGCGGCCCATCTCCTCGGCGGCGAGGAAGTCGGCGCTGCCCCACGACACCGTCTCCGGCTCGTCGTCGTCACCGCCGGCCAGCACCCGCCAGCGCCCGTCGAGCTCGCCGATGCACAGCAGCCGACCGCTGACGTAGGCCAGGCGCCGGGCGACGGGGTCCGGCCGGGGGTCGAACACCGGCCCCGCCACCGGCAGCTCGCGGGCACTCGCCGTGATCAGGCCGGCGACGAACAGCCGCCCGGCGAGGGCGAAGGCGGCGACCGTCGCCTCGGCGTCGGTGGCGAACGCCGTGATGCCTCCGGCCGCCTCACGTGCCCGTTCGCGGCGGGCCCGCTCCTCGGGCGGCAGCTCGTCGTCGAGCGGACCGTCTCCGCGGCCGGTGAGGAGGACCGCGGGATCGGCGACCAAGCGCTCCTCGCCGGTCGCCGCGTCCACGACCCACAGGCAGTTGACGGGATCGGTGCCGCCGCGGCTGCGCAGGAACACGATGCGGCGGCCGTCGGGAGAGACGACGACGTCACGCGGTTCGCCGAGCGTGTACCGCTGCGTGCGGGCGGATTCCCGGGGGTACGAATCGACGGACCCGGTCTCGGGCTCGACCATCATCGGGCCACCGTAGGCGCACGGGCCACGCCCGGCACACCGGCGTCACACGGCGCGGTACCACGCCACGGTGGCAGCCAGCCCCTCGGCGAGCGGCGTCGGCGCGTCGCCGTAGCGTGCGGCGTACGCCCCGTCGTCGACGACGAAGTCCTCCTCGAACTCGTACATCATCTCGACGACCTCGCCAGCGCTGCGGTTGAAGAGGCCGGCCAGCCGTAGCTGCCACGCCCCCACGCGTCGCGAGCGTGGCATCACTCCGGCCGCCCGGCCGGCGAGGGCGACGAGCTCGGCGGTGGTGACGGTGGGCGCGTTGGGGACGTGCCACGCGCGACCCCACGCATCAGGGTCGGCACCGAGGCGGACCATCGCCGCGGCGAGATCTGGCAGGTATGTGACCGTGTGCAGTCGCCGAACGTCGCCGACGACCTCCACCTTGCCGCCAACCAGCAGCGGGCGGAAGAAGCGCTCGCCGAGCATCGAGGCCGTGACCCCGGGGCCGTAGAAGTCGGCGGCCCGGGCGGCGACGGCACGCACTCGGCCGTCGCGATGGGCTTGTTCCAACTCCCGCGACATCGCCGCCCGGACGGCACCCTTGCGCGTCGTGGCGGCCAGCGGCATGTCCTCGCGCATCGGCGTGGCGACCGGCCCGTAGGCGTACATGTTCTCTGCCGCCACGAGCACGGCTCCTGTCGCCGCGGCGGCGTCGATGATCGAGCGCTGCAGGGCCGGGAACTCCTGCGGCCAGCGGTGGTAGGGCGGCTGGGCGCACTGGTACACGACGTCGGCGCCGGCCACCGCGTCCTTGACCGCCACCGGGTCGGTGAGGTCGGCGGCCCGGCTGTCGGCGCCGTCGACGGCGGCGCCGGAGCGGCTGACGACCGTGGCCCGCTCGCCGCGCTGACGGAGCTGGTCGGCGATCGTGCGGCCGACCTGGCCGGCGCCAAGGATCATGTGAGAGGTCATGTGGGAGGTCGAGTCATTCGTCATGGCTGGTGGTTGCTCCGATCAACGTCTTGAAGTCGAACACTGTTCGAAGCACGATATCCGAACAGTGTTCGAGATTCAACGGATGTTCGAGGTAGCATCGGTCACATGGAGACGGTGACGGAGTCGCGTCGTGTTCGGCAGCGCCGCCAGCTCGTCGACGAGCTGTGCGCCGAGGCCCGCCGCCAGTTGGCTGCCGGTGGCCCGGCGGCCGTGAGCTGGCGCGGCCTGGCCCGGGCCGTCGGCATGAGCCCGGCGGCGCTGTACACCTACTTCAGTGGGCTCGACGAGCTGTTCACCGAGCTCATCCTGCGCATCTTCGGCGAGCTGGCGGCGGCCACCGAACGCGCCGTGGCCGCCTTCGATGACGCGTCGGCAGGGGACCGGATCCTCGCCGGGCCGTTGGCCTACCGTCGGTGGGCGCTGGCCCACCGGGCCGAGTTCAACCTCGTGTTCACGGACCAGCTGCCGGGCTACGCCGCCGAGCCTGGCGGCGCGACCGTCGAGGGCCAGACGGCGATCTTCCGCCCGATGGCCCGGGCCATCGCCGAGGCGCTCGGCATCGACCCCGGGCCGGACCCGACGTCTCGCCCCCCCGAGGAGGTCGAGCGGTTCGTCGGGCTGTGGGGCCTCTTCCACGGCCTCGTGACCCTGGAGGTCAACCACCACTTGGACTGGGTCGACTCGGCCGCCGTGTTCGAGCGACGGCTGCGCTGGGCCATCGACGCCGCCGGTCTCCCGCCGGCCGAGCCGGATCTCGTTGCTCGGTTCGAGGCGTGGGCGCCGCGGTCAGCGACTGAATGACGCAACGCTGTCGATGATCACGGCGAACGCCGCCTCGTCGTCGACGTGTTCGAGCACGTCACAGTTGGGCGGTGGGCGCTCGATGAGCGTGCGGCGGTCGATGACGGTCATGCCGCGGGTCAGCGAGCCGGACGTCTCCACGACCACGTGGCGGGCCCGCCGGCGGAACAGGTCGGGGTGCGTCAGCGCCATCACGGCGCACGGATCGTGCACCGCGGCGCCGCGCAGGTCTTCGTGGCGGGCGACATACATCGCCGAGAAGAAGCGCAAGAGGTCGGCCAGCCGCGCCGCCAGGATGCCCGGGAGCGCGGCCAGCCGCTCGATGCGCGCCGGCGTGGCGAGCAGCTGGTACGTCACGTCGAGCCCGGCCATCACGAGCGGGCCGCCGTAGCCGAAGACCGCCGCGGCCGCCTCTGGGTCGGCCCAGATGTTGTACTCGGCGACCGCCGAACGATTGCCGAACGTGCCGCCGCCCATCACCGAGACGCCGGCGATGTGGTCAGCGAGGTCGGGCGCGGCGCGGAGGGCGAGGCCGATGTTGGTCAGCGGGCCGACTCCGACCAGCCACGTGCCCGGATGCCGGCGGCACGTGTCGATGATGAACTCGATGGCATCCGCGCCGTCGAGGGGGCGGCGCGGCACGGGGAGGTCGGCGCCGTCGAGCCCACTCGCTCCGTGCACGTGCGCCGCGGTGCGCGGCTCCTCGACCAGCGGTCGGGCGGCGCCGCTGTGCACGGGCACGTCGATGTCGAGCAGCTCCCGCATGACGAGTGCGTTGTGCGTCGTGCGGTCGAGCGAGGCGTTGCCGGCCACCGTCGTGATGCCGAGCAGCTCGGCGTGCCGGGCGGCGACGACGATGGCGAGGGCGTCGTCGTGCCCCGGATCACAGTCCAGCAGCATCGGCACAGCCACGTCGTGAGCCTCTCATGATCCGAGTGTTGGAGCGCGTCCGAGTGCTGGACGTCGGTTTTCCCGACGTCCGACACTCGGATGACCGTCAACACTCGGATGATCAGACGTGCAGTCGTCCGTCGGCGTCGAGATCGGCGCGGCGGCCGACCCACTCACCGTCGCTGAGTGCGGCCATCACGTCGGCGTCGTCGGACAACCCCCAGGCCCGGCGGCCGTCCTCGAGCAGGCAGGTGGTGATGGCCTGCTCGGGCGATCCGTCTCGGGCGTGCATCACCGTGTAGGCCTCGATCGTGGCGTGCCCGGCGGCGTCCTCCACGGAGGCCAGCTGGCGGCTCGGCAGGACGTCGATCTCGGCTTGCGGGTCGTCGTGGCGGAATCCGCCGGCGGGCGGCTGCGCGGCGTAGATGCCGAAGGCGTGCTTCGTCACATAGCCACCGTTGGCCCACACCAGCGCCCGCTCGGCCGGTCGTTCCCGCAGCTCGCCGACGACGGTGGCGATGGCGTGCATCACGTAGTTGTTCCACGGACCCCCGGCGAAGGACAGCCCACCCGTGCGGGTCAGCTGCCCATCGAGGGCCAGCCCGAGCGACTGGGCGCCGAGCTGCACCGCCGATGGGAAGCACGAGTAGAGGTCGACGATGGCGACGTCGTCGATGCCCACACCGGCCAGCTCCATCGCTCGCCGCCCGCCGATCTCGACGGCCGGCGTGCGGGTGAACGTGTCCCGCTGCGACACGTACGGGTGCTCGTGGCAGTCGGTGCCGGCGTGTGGGAACACCCACCGCTCGCGGGCGACGCCGAGCCGGTCGGCTGCTTCGGCCGAGCACACGATGACGGCGGCCGCCATGTCGACGTCGTTGTTGGAGTTCATCAGCTTGCGGTACGGCGCGCCGACCAACCGGTTACGCGTGGTTGTGGTGCGGATCACCTCCGCCGACTTGGCGTCGCGGATCCAGGCGAACGGGTTGTCGGCAGCGACGGCGCTGAACCGGGCCCATAGCTCGCTGATGGCGACGAGGTGGTCGTCGGGGGACCGGCCGGCGGCCGCCCGCAGCGCGGTCTCGAACATCGGGTACAGCTGCACCGGCAGGTACACCCCACGCTCCGCCTCGGCCGGGTGGCTCATGTCGAGGTCGCCGCCGAACATCACTGGCGGCTGATCGTCCGGAGCTTTCGGCCAGTCGAGGATGGCGCCGCTCTTGCGAGCCCGCATGCGCGTCCGCCACGCCTCCGCTCCGACCAGCGCGACGACGTCCAGGTGACCCGCGGCGATGTCGAGCGCCGCCGCGTTCACGAGGCGCTGTGGCATGTTCCCGCCGGCGGACGTGTAGACGAGCTCGGCGGGTTCCTGCCCGAGCCGCTGAGCGACGATCCACGCCGGGTTGCCGTAGCGCCACGACAGGCAGCTGACGACGCGCAGCGAGTCGAACGACGGTGGCCCGGCGAGCCCGCCGTCGGCCGCCGCGGCGCGTATGGCTTGCTCCATCAACGCTGCCGGTTCGAGCGCGTCGTCGACGCCGTCGGCGCGGTGCACGAACTGACCGCCGCCGATGAGCACCGGGGTCCGCGGATCGACGGTCACCGGCGGGGAGGTTATGCAAACCCGTCTCAGCTGCCCGACCCGTAGGATCGGCGTCGATGTCTCGCGTCGCCATCGGTTCCGATCACGCCGGGTTCGACCTCAAGTCGCATCTCGCCGGCGTGTTGCGGCAGACCGGGCACGACGTGCTCGACCACGGCACCGATTCCACGGCGACCGTCGACTACCCGCCGATCTGTGCCGCCGTGGGCCGGACGGTGCGGGACGGTCGCGCCGAGGTCGGCGTCGTCATCGGTGGCAGCGGTCAGGGCGAGCAGATCTCGGCCAACAAGGTGCGTGGTGTCCGTGCGGCGCTGTGCAACGACCTCTACACGGCTCGCTACGCGCGGCTCCACGACGACGCCAACGTGCTGTCGATCGGTGCCCGCATCGTCGGTGTCGGGCTGGCCGAGGAGATCCTCCAGCGCTTCCTGACCACTGACTTCGAGGGTGGGCACCACGCCCATCACCTCGCCCAGATCACCGACCTCGAAGCGCAGTTCTGACCAGTTCTTTCTCATCCGCGGGAGATCACCATGCCGTTCCCCTCCGACACCGAGCCGGACACCGAGATCGAGGCCTTGCTGGCCCGCGAGCTCGAGCGCCAGACGACCGGGCTGCAGCTCATCGCCAGCGAGAACTTCACGTCGCCGGCGGTGCTGCGGGCCGTCGGCTCCGTGCTGACGAACAAGTACTCCGAGGGCTATCCGGGCAAGCGCTACTACGGGGGCAACGCCGTCATCGACGAGGTCGAGGCGATCGCCATCGAGCGGGCCAAGTCGCTGTTCAACGCCGAGCACGCCAACGTCCAGCCGCACTCGGGAGCCAACGCCAACATGTGCGCCTACCAGGCGATGCTCTCGCCGGGCGACACGGTGCTCGGCCTCAGCCTCGACCACGGCGGCCACCTGACCCACGGCTCGCCGGTCAACGCCAGCGGCATCCTGTACCACTTCGTCTCCTACAAGGTGACGCCCGGCGACGAGCGCATCGACATGGACCAGGTGCGCGACCTCGCCCTGGAGCACCGCCCGCGGATGATCGTCGCCGGCACCACGGCCTACTCGCGGCGGATCGATCCCGAGCCGTTCCGGGCCATCGCCGACGAGGTCGGCGCGCTGTTCCTGTTCGACGCCGCCCACCTGGCCGGCTTGATCGCCGGTGGGGCGCAGCCGGATCCCGTGCCGTACGCCGACATCGTGACGTTCACGACGCACAAGACGCTGCGCGGACCGCGGGGCGGCTGCATCCTGTCGACGTCGGAGCACGCCGCGGCGATCGACAAGGCCGTGTTCCCCGGCTGGCAGGGCGGGCCGCTCGAGCACGTCATCGCCGGCAAGGCGGTGGCCTTCCGGGAGGCCGCCCACCCGTCGTTCAAGGAGTACGCCCACCAGATCGTGACGAACGCGTCCGCCCTCGCCGAGGCGCTGGCAGGCGAGGGGTTCCGCCTCGTGTCGGGTGGCACCGACAACCACTTGATGGTCGTCGATCTGCGGGCCTTCGACGCGGACCTCACCGGCAAGCTGGCCCAGACCACGCTCGACGAGGCCGGCATCACGGTGAACAAGAACACGGTGCCGGACGACCCCCGCAGCCCGTTCGTCACCAGCGGCCTGCGCCTCGGCACGCCGAGCACGACGACCCAGGGCATGGAGGAGCCGCAGATGGCGACGATCGCCCAGTTCATCGCCAGGGCCCTCCGTGACCGCGACACCCCCGAGTCCCTACCGGCGATCCGCGCCGAGGTCGCCGAGCTCTGCGCCCAGTTCCCCGCCTACCCCTGACGACCCGGGCCAGCCCCGCGGTTTGTGTCACCGTTTCCGCCGGCCGACGCCGGTTGCGGTGACAGAAACACCCTCAGGCAGCGACGGTGAGCGCGGCGCGCAGCTGGTCGAGCACCCAGTCCGGCCACGTGGTGACGTGGGCATCAGTGAATTGCATCGGACGGAAGCCGTCGAGGACGAGCGCGTTCATCCGTTCTGTATCGCGGGCCAGCTGTTCCGGCGTGCGATGCCAGCGGTACCCGAGCAGCTCGACGACGACCGGCGTCCCGGGAAACCGGCAGTCGACGCGGACAAGCCGATCCCGGGCGCGGCTGAGCACCTGTTGCGTGCGCGGCGTCGGCAGGCCGGCGCCGGCGCAGAGCTCAAGGAAGCGACGCTCCAGCCAGCTGTGGCCGCCCCGGCTGGCCTCGCATCCTTCGATGACGGCCAGCAGCTTCGGGATGCCGTAACGCCCGCTCGAGCGCAGCTCGTTGATGCGCGAGTGGAGGTGCAGCTCGGAGGACAAGCCATCGCGTAGCGCGGAATCGAGGGCAGCCGTCAGTGTCGTGGCGCCGACGAACCTGGCGATGTCGATCAGCGTGCGAGTCGCCGCCATGGTCGGCATCCCGTCGACGGTCGCCCGGTCGATCTGCGGGAGCACGGTCGTGGTGTGGATGTGGTGGTGGGCCCGCTGGACGTTGCGGCCACGCACCACCGTCACGTGGAACGGGGGCCGCAGCTTGAACCCGTCGAAGCCGTGCACGGCTGCGGCCGTCGGACCCGACGCGAACGCGTTGGCACCGCAGTCCAGGACCAACGCGTGGAGATCGGCGGCCGCCGACGAACTGGCGAATGGGCTGCGGTAGGTGTGTGATCCGATCTTGTCGAGGATGCCGCTCTGGACTCGGCGCCGAAGCTGAACGGGATCGAGCCCGGCCCCGCCGATCTGGCTGGCCGTGAGCGCCCCGTGCTGACCTGTCGCGGTGTCCGCCAGCCGGCGGAGGTGATCAGGCATGGCGCCGACTCAAGCACGAGGGTGCGCGCCCCGCCGCTCGACCCCGCCTGACCGAGTTCGTGTCACAGGATCCGCCACCGGCCCGAGGAAACGGTGACGCAAACGGCCCTGCCTCGCTTCGCTCGGCCGGACTCGTAGGCTGGCTGCTCGTGCCGTCGACCGGAGACTACGTGCTCGTCGGCGCGGTGGCCTGTCTCGTCACGTTCGTCACGACGCCGCTGGTCGGTGCGCTGGCCCGCTGGCGCGGCTGGCTCTACGAGCCGAACGACCGCACCATCCACACGTCGCCGATGCCGGCGATCGGCGGGCTGGCGATGTTCATCGGCTTCGTCGTGGCGCTGTTTGTGGCCCGGGGTCTCGACCGCTTCGACGTGCTGTTCGCCCGCAACTCGGAGCCCCAGGGCGTGCTGCTGGCGGCGGCGATCATCGTCGTCGTCGGCCTCTACGACGACATCAAGGGGCTCTCGGCGCCGGCCAAGGTGACCGGCACGGTGATCGCCGGGCTGGCCCTCGTGTGGTTCGGCGTGAACATGTACTACTTCCGCCTGCCGTTCCTCGGCGTCTTCTACCTGTCCGACGACTGGATCCCGCTGATCACCGTGCTCTGGCTGCTCGGCATGACCCAGGCCATCAACCTCATCGACGGTCTGGACGGCCTGGCCGCCGGCATCGTCGCCATCGCGGCCGGTGCGTTCTTCCTCTACAGCCAGCGGCTCGCCGACTTCGACCTCGTGACGCCGCCCAACCTCGGCCCGCTGATCGCCATCGTCGCCGTCGGCCTGTGCCTCGGCTTCCTGCCGCACAACTTCAGCCCGGCGCGCATCTTCATGGGGGACAGCGGCGCCCTGCTGCTCGGATTGCTGATGGCCGTCTCGACGAGCGTCGTCGGCGGGCGCACCGACCCGGACCAGCGCTTCATCGGCCAGACCTACTTCTTCCTCGCCCCGCTCGTGCTGCCGCTGTTCATCCTCGGCGTCCCGGTGCTCGACCTGCTGTTCGCCATCATCCGCCGGGCGACGAAGCGCAAGGCGATCGACGTCGCCGACAAGGGCCACCTCCACCACCGCCTGATGAACCTCGGTCACGGGCACCGGCGCAGCGTGGTGATCCTCTGGACGTGGACGGCCCTGCTGTCGGTGTTCGTGCTGTACCCGGTGCTGTCGGGCGAGAACCCGACGTACCTACCGTTCGGCATGGTGGCGATCGGCATCGTGCTGTACACGATCCTCCACCCGAGCGTGCGCAAGCGTCGCGGCGTACGACTTCATCGGGCGGGTGTCAGCGAAACGCCGCGCCCGCCGCGCTGCGCCCAGCGGCCGCGTCGGCGTCGTAGCCGTGGGCGCCGCTGTTCAGCAGCTCCCGGGCGGCCTCGGCCACGGCGGCCCAGGCGACCCAGCAGAGCGCGCCGCCGACGGACACCCTGGCGACCCCGGCCTCGGCGAGCTGACCAACGGTGGGCCCGCCCGGCACGAGGATGACGTTGACGGGGCGATCCACCGCCCCGACGACGGCGCGGATGTCGGTGAGCTTCGCTAGACCGGGGGCGAACAGCACGTCGGCGCCGGCCTCCTGGTAGGCCTGCAACCGTTCGATCGTGTCGCCCAGGTCGTCGACGCCGCGGATCAGGTTCTCGGCCCGCGCCGTGAGCACGAAGCCAGACGCACGGGCGACCTCCGCCGCCGCCGCCACGCGGTCGGCGGCCAACGCCCGGTCGTGGATGCCCGCCGGGTCGCGGGTGTAGTCCTCGACGGAGCCGCCCGCCGCCCCGGAATCGACGGCGGCGCTGATCGTCGCCGCCACGCCGGCGGGCTGGACGGCGAAGCAGTCCTCGAGGTCGGCGCTGACCGGCAGCGTCGTCGCCGCGACCATCGCCGTCACGTGGTCGATGGCCTCCTGCGCCGACACGCCCCCGTCGGCGCGGCCCAGTGTGGCGGCGAACCCGGAGCTGGTCGTGGCGATCGCGGCGAACCCCAGCGACGTGAACAGCTTGGCCGAGCCGGCGTCCCACGCGTTGGCCATCACGAGTGGCTCACCAGGGCGATGAAGGGCGCGGAACTCCCGACGGACATCGTCGACGGTCATGGAAAACATCATCGTGAAATTGCCCTCGGCGGTCGAGTAGTTGGCGCAGCCGAGGCGTTGCAGGTAGCTTGTTACTGCGTTCACAAGCGCCGCAGGGCGACTTGGACGATCATCACCGCCGATGAAACTCTTCCCGCCGCCGGTACGCCGCCCGCGACCGTCGAACGACGACTCGTTGGGGCAAGGCATGGACATCGCGTTGACGTTGGCGTTGTTCTTCGGGATCGGGTTGGCCCTCGACCGCTGGCTCGGGACGACGCCCTGGCTGATGATCACGTGCAGCGTGCTGGCCGCCGTGGGATTCTTCGCCAAGTTCAAGTACCGATACGACGCCCGCATGGACGAGCACGAAGCTGCACTGGCGAGGAGACGGGAGCAAGGGAAGTGACGACCCAGCCGGACGTGTTCACCACCCGGTTCGATGGACCGTCGCCCGAGGTCGGCGTGTCGCGCGACATGATCAGGCGCGGCCTGCTCGTGGCCCCGATCCTGATCGCCATCTGCGGTGTGATCTGGGGTGGCGACGGCGCGTGGTCGGCGGCCTACGGCATCGTCCTCGTGCTGGCCAACTTCGCCATCGCCGCCGGGCTCATCGCGATGACCGTGCGCATCTCGATCGCCCTGCTGATGGCCGCCACGCTGTTCGGCTACCTCATCCGCCTCGGGCTCATCTTCCTCGCTGTCTACCTGGTCAAGGACGCCTCGTGGATTTCGCTCCCCGCCCTCGGAGCGACCATCATCGTCACGCATCTCGGGCTCTTGTTCTGGGAGCTCAAGTACGTCGCCCTGTCGCTCGCCCACCCCGGCCTCAAACCGGCCCGCTCGTAACACCGGAGTCGCCACGTGTTCGGACTCGAGTTCCCGCCGATCAACGCCATCCTTCGCTGGAAGGATCTGTTCCCCACGTTCAACAAGATCGCGCTGATCGCCGTCGCCGCGGCGATCATCGGCATGGTCATCTTCCTGTTGGCCGGCAACCGGGACGGGACCAAGCCGCCGCGCGGCGTGCGCAACCTGGCCGAGATCATCGTCGAGTTCATCGAGGACCAGATCGTCATGCCGACGATGGGACGGGCCGGGCTGCGCTGGACCCCGTTCCTCATCAGCCTGTTCGTCTTCATCCTCCTCTGCAACATCCCGGGCGTCCTACCGATCCTGCAGATGCCGGCCACCGCCCGCATCGCCATCCCACTGACGCTCAGCTTGTTGGTGTGGGTGATCTTCATCTGCGTCGGCCTGAAGCATCAGGGGCTCGGCTACTTCGGGCACCTCATCTGGCCGCCCGGCGTGCCGACCGGGCTGAAGCCTTTGGTCGGCGTCATCGAAGTGGTGTCGACGATCCTCATCCGGCCGTTCTCCCAGACGGTCCGACTGATGGCCAACATGATGGCCGGCCACATCCTCCTCGTGACGTTCGCGCTGCTCACGGAGGCACTCGTCCAGGCCGAGACGAGCAGGTTCATCCTCATCCCGATGGGCATCCTGCCGTTCGGCATGCTGCTGTTCCTGACCGCCTTCGAGATCCTCGTCGCCTTCCTGCAGGCCTACATCTTCACGATCCTCACCGGCGTGTACATCGGCACGTCGATGGAGGGCCACGGCGACGAGCTCGACATGACCGAGGCCAGCGAACACGCCGAGCCCGACCGCGCCTACGCCCACTGATCACGATCTCCCCGTCACCACCACCAGGAGAAAGCAACCCATGGAAGCCCTCAGCCAGCTCATCCAGCAGGCCCCGGTCGATCCGGCCGACGCGAAGAACACCAGCGCCGCCATCGGCGCCGGCTTCGCTTACGGCATCGCCGCCATCGGGCCCGGCATCGGCATCGGCTACCTCGTCGGCAAGTCGGTCGAGGCCATGGCCCGCCAACCGGAGGCGGCCGGCATGGTGCGCACGACGATGTTCCTCGGCATCGCCTTCACGGAGGCCTTGGCCCTCATCGGCTTCGTCGTCTTCATCCTCCTGAAGTTCGCCTGAGCCCACCCCAGAGCAAAGGGAGTTGACGTGCTGCCAGCCGTCGCCACCGCCACGGTCACCATCACCGGCGACGACGTCGCCGTCGTCCTGCCCGGCTCGGCCCCGCAGGTCGAGGAGGGCGAGGAGGAGCCTGCCGAGACGCAGCTCAACCCGATCGCCCCGGAGCTCAAGGAAGTGCTGTGGGGCTTCGGCTCGTTCGCCGTGTTGGCGTTGGCGATGCGGTTCTTCCTCTACCCGCGCCTGCGCAAGGGCATGGACGCCCGGTACCGGCTGATCAAGGGGGGACACGACGAGGCCGACCGGGTGACGGAGGAGGCCAGAGCGGATGTCGCCAAGTACGAGGCGCAGCGCGCCACGGCAAGAGCCGAGGCCCAGAAGCGCATCGAAGCCGCCCGCGCCATCCTCGATGCCGAGCGCACCGAGCGGCTCACCGAGGTCAACGCCCGCATCGCCCAACGTCGCGCCGCGGCGGCGACCGAGGTAGAAGCGGCGCGGGCCGCGGCGCAGGCGGAGGTCGAGCACGCCGTCCGCGCCGTTGCCACCCGTGCCGGAGAGCTGGCCCTCGGCCGCCCGCCGGACCCCAGGGTGGTGTCGGAGGTCGTGACCGAGGTGATGAGCGCGGGAGTCAGCCGGTGAACCACGTCCTGGCAACGCTCGCCCTTCGGGCCCAACTCGTCCCCGCCGCCGAGGGTGACCTCGACGACGACGGCTACTGGACGACCACCAACTGGCTGATCCCCGAGCAGGCCGAGCTGATCTACGGCGGCCTGGCCTCGGTGATCATCATCGGGCTGCTGATCTGGAAGGCCGGCCCGGCAGCAAAGAAGGCATTCGTGGCGCCGCACGGCGCGCGTCGAAGAGGAGCTCGACGAGGCAGCCGAAGCCCAGGCCAGCGCCGAGGCCGAGGCGACCCGCGTGCGTGCCGCGCTGGGTGACATCGAGGGCGAACGGCGGCGCATCCTCGCCGAAGCGGACGCCCAGGCCGAAGCGCTGCTGGCCGACGGTCGAGCGCGGCTGGATGCCGAGATCGCCGAGCTCGAGGCGAAGTCGGAAGCAGACATCGGCACGTCCGTGGCGCGGGCCTCCGACGAGCTACGGATCGAGATCGCCCGCACGGCGGCGGCCGCCGCGGAACAGGTCGTCGCAGCGCTCGCTCGACGACGAGAGCCGCCAACGCCTGATCGAGGACTACATCCAACGCGTGGGTGCGTCGAACGCTGCCGGGGTACGGGCGTGAGCAGCGAGCACGTCAGTCCCGGGCGCCCGCATCGACGGCTACGCCCGCGGTCTCTTCGAGGTGGCCAAGGCCGAGGGCACGCTGGACGAGGTCGAGGACGAGCTGTTCCGCTTCGCCCGCTCCTACGAGTCGAGCGAGGAACTGCGCACGACGCTGAGCGACGACCAGATCCCTCACGGCAAGCGCCAGGCGATCGTCGAGGACCTGCTCGGTGGGCGGGCCACGCCGACGACCGTCCAGCTCGTGTCGATGGTCATCGGGTCGGGCCGCAGCCGGGACCTTCCGGCGATCATCGACCTGCTCGTGCATCGCGCGGCGAGCGCCAAGGACCTCGAGGTGGCAGAGGTCCGCTCCGCCGTCGAGCTGACCCCCGACCAGCAGGACCGCTTGAAGGCGGCGCTGGCCAACGCCACCGGGAAGAACGTCTCCCTCAAGGTGATCGTCGACCCGTCCGTCCTCGGTGGCCTCGTCGCCACGGTCGGCGACACGGTCATCGACGACACCGTCCGCACCCGCATCGACCAATTGAAGAGCCGTCTCTGATCGCCGGCCACCGCTCATGAAGGACTCCACCGCATGGCTGAACTGACCCTCTCCGCCGCCGACATCGCCGCTGCGCTGACCAAGAACCTCGAAGGCTTCGAGCCGTCGTTGGAGGCCCGCACGGTCGGGCGCGTCAGCGAGGTCGGCGACGGCATCGCTCGGGTGCACGGACTGCCCGACGCCGCCGTCAACGAGCTGCTGGAGTTCGAGGACGGCACCGTCGGTCTCGCGCTCAACCTCGACGAGGAGTCGATCGGCGCCGTCGTGCTCGGCGACGCCGACCACATCGAGGAAGGCCAGACGGTCAAGGCCACCGGTCGCATCCTCTCCGTGCCGGTCGGCGACGGCATGCTCGGCCGCGTCGTCAACGCCCTCGGCGAGCCCGTCGACGGCCAGGGCGACCTGGTCGGCACGACGCTGCGGCGGATGGAGATCCAGGCCCCGGGCATCATGGGGCGGCAGCCCGTCGGTCAGCCGCTGCAGACCGGCATCAAGGCCATCGACTCGATGACGCCGATCGGCCGCGGCCAGCGCGAGCTGATCATCGGCGACCGCAAGACGGGCAAGACCACCATTGCCATCGACACGATCCTCAACCAGAAGGGTCAGGGCGTGAAGTGCATCTACGTGGCGATCGGCCAGAAGGGCTCGACGGTCGCCCAGACGGTCGAGACGCTGCGCCAGAACGGCGCCATGGAGTACACGGTGGTGGTGACCGCACCGGCCGCCGACCCGGCGCCGTTCAAGTACCTCGCCCCGTACGGCGGTTGCGCCATGGGACAGCACTGGATGGAGAACGGCGAGCACGCCCTCATCGTCTACGACGACCTGTCGAAGCAGGCCGAGGCGTACCGCCAGGTGTCCCTGCTGCTGCGTCGCCCGCCCGGCCGCGAGGCCTATCCGGGCGACGTCTTCTACCTCCACAGCCGCCTGCTCGAGCGGGCCGCCAAGCTGTCGGACGAGAACGGCGGCGGCTCGCTCACCGCGCTGCCGGTCATCGAGACCAAGGCCGGCGACATCTCGGCGTACATCCCGACCAACGTCATCTCGATCACCGACGGGCAGATCTTCGTGCAGGACAACCTGTTCAAGTCGGGCGTCCGCCCGGCCGTCGACGTCGGCAACTCCGTGTCCCGCGTCGGCGGTGCGGCGCAGATCAAGTCGATGCGGGCCGTTGCCGGCACGCTGAAGCTCGACCTCGCCCAGTTCCGCGAGCTCGAGGCGTTCGCCACGTTCGGCTCCGAGCTCGACGCCGTGTCGGCGGCCCAGCTCGAGCGTGGCTACCGGCTCGTCGAGCTGCTCAAGCAGCCCCTCAACAGCCCGATGCCGGTCGAGGAGCAAGTGGTCGTGATCTTCGCCGGCACCCGCGGCCAGCTCGACGACGTCCCGGTCGCCGACGTCAAGCGCTTCGAGGCCGAGCTGCTGGAGTTCATGCGCAGCCGGCACGGCTCGCTGCTCGACGACATCCGCTCCGGCACCCTGCCCGAGGACCTCGGCGAGGCGATCAACCAGTTCAAGCAGCAGTTCCAGGCCAGCGGCGGCGAGCACGCGGCAGCCGACCCGACGAAGGTCGAGGCCGACGAGCTCGGCGACGCCAGAAGCCAGAAGACCCTGGCGACGGAGTAGCTCCGATGGCGGGAGGTCAAGAGCGCATCCTTCGAGGGCGCATCCGCAGCGTCCAGGCGACGAAGAAGATCACCCGCGCCATGGAGCTGATCGCCGCCTCGCGGATCGTCAAGGCGCAGCAGCGGGTCCACGCCGCCGTGCCGTACTCGGAGAAGATCACCCAGGTGGTGCGCGACCTCGCCGCCGCCGGTGCCGCTCAGGATTCCCCGCTGCTGGCCGGTCGGGAGGAGGTCCGCACGACGGCCTACGTCGTCGTGGCCGCCGACCGCGGCCTGTGCGGTGGCTACAACGCCGGCGTCCAGCGCGCCGCCGAGGGCGAGATCAAGGCCGACGTCCTCGCCGGGCAGCGACTACCAGGTGATCCCGATCGGCCGCAAGGCCGAGGGCTACTTCCGCTTCCGCGGCTACAAGCTCGGCCGAGGCTTCGCCGGGTTCAGCGACAACCCGACGGCACGCCGACGCCAAGGCGCATCGGCAGCCATGTGGTCGACCTGTTCGTCAGCGGCGAGGCCGATCGGGTCGAGCTCGTCTACACCCGCTTCGTCAGCGCCGGCAACCAAGAGGTCGTCCTGCGGCCGCTGGTGCCGCTGTCGGCCGAGACGGTCGCCGGCGGCGACGGGAAGGCCGGCCCGGCCGACGGTCCCACGGGTGACTACGAGTTCGAGCCCGACCCGTCGACGATCCTCGACGCGCTGCTGCCGAGCTACGTGGAGGCCCGCGTCTATGCCGCGCTGCTCAACGGCGCGGCATCCGAGCACGCCTTCCGGCAGCGGGCCATGAAGTCGGCGACGGACAACGCCGACGAGCTGATCAAGACCCTCAGCCGGATCATGAACCGCGCCCGCCAGGATTCCATCACGACCGAGATCATGGAGATCGTCAGTGGCGCCGAGGCCCTCGGTGGCGCCGCCAAGACGGCCTCCCTCCGCATCCTCGACGACAACCCGTGGATCGACACGCTCGTCAAAGATGTCGGACCGTGAAGAACGCTCGGATGACCGACATGACTGACATGATCGAAAGGACTCACCAATGACGCTCACCGAGCCCACCACCGGACGCAGACCGAAGGGCGCGTCGTCGGCATCGCCGGCCCGGTCATCGACGTCGAGTTCCCCGCGGCTCGCTGCCCGAGCTCAACAACGCGCTGCGAGTTCGAGGTCAAGGTCGAAGGCGAGACGATCGAGATCCTCGCCGAGGTGGCCCAGCAGCTCGGCGGCGGCCGCGTCCGGGCCGATCTGCATGAAGCCGACGGACGGCCTGAAGCGGGGCACGGCCGTGCGCAACCTCGGCCACGGCATCACCGTCCCCGTCGGCGAGAAGGTGCTCGGCCACGTCTGGAACGCATGGGGCGAGGCGCTGGACTCGCCGCCGGAGGGCTACGCCGAGATGGAGCAGTGGGAGATCCACCGTCCCGCACCGCAGTTCGACGCCCTGGAGCCCTCGGCCCGCATGTTCGAGACCGGGATCAAGGTCATCGACCTGCTGACGCCGTACGTCGCCGGCGGCAAGATCGGGCTGTTCGGCGGTGCCGGCGTCGGCAAGACGGTGCTGATCACCGAGATGATCAACCGTGTCGCCTCGCAGCACGGTGGCGTGTCGGTGTTCGCCGGTGTCGGCGAGCGCACCCGTGAGGGCACCGACCTGCGCATCGAGATGATGGAGTCGGGCGTGTTCGAGAAGGCCGCCCTCGTGTTCGGCCAGATGGACGAGCCACCGGGCGTCCGCCTGCGCGTCGCGCTGTCGGCGCTGACGATGGCCGAGTACTTCCGTGACGTGCAGAACCAGGACGTGCTGCTGTTCGTCGACAACATCTTCCGCTTCGTGCAGGCCGGCTCCGAGGTCTCGACGCTGCTCGGCCGCATGCCATCGGCGGTCGGCTACCAGCCGACGCTGGCCGACGAGATGGGCCAGTTGCAGGAGCGCATCACGTCCACCCGTGGTCGCTCGATCACGTCGCTGCAGGCCGTCTACGTCCCTGCCGACGACTACACCGACCCGGCGCCGTTCACGACGTTCACCCACCTCGACGCGACGACGGAGCTGTCCCGGCAGGTCGCTGCGCTCGGCATCTACCCGGCCGTCGACCCGCTGGCGTCGACCTCGACGATCCTCTCACCGGAGGTCGTGGGGGAGCGCCACTACGGCGTGGCCCGGCGCGCGCAGGAGATCCTCCAGCGCTACAAGGAGCTGCAGGACATCATCGCCATCCTCGGCCTCGACGAGCTGTCCGAGGAGGACCGCCTGACGGTCAACCGGGCGCGCAAGATCCAGCGCTTCCTGTCGCAGCCCTTCTTCGTCGCCGAGGTGTTCACCGGTCTGAAGGGCGAGTACGTGCCCGGTCGCAGCGAGACCGTCGACAGCTTCGAGCGACTGATCAAAGGCGAGCTCGACGACGTGCCGGAGCAGGCGTTCCTCAACGTCGGCGGCATCGAGCAGGTCCAGGCCAAGGCGAAGTCCCTCCAAGAGGGCATGTGAACGTTGCAGTCGTCTCGCCGGAGCGGGTCTTGTTCGAGGGCGAGGCCACGCAGGTCATCACCCGGACGACCGACGGCGACGTGGCCTTCCTGGCCGACCACGCGCCGTTCCTCGGCGCCCTGTCGAGGGCGAGACGCGCGTCTACCTGCCCGACGGCCGGGTGGAGCACTTCGCCATCTCGGGCGGCTTCGTCGAGGTCAGCAACAACACGGTGTCGATCCTGGTGTCGTGACCGCACGAGGGGGACTCGACGGACTACGTGTAGTCGACGTCCGAGTACTCCTGCAGCTTGTCGATCTGGTGGTGGGCGTCGATGCGCCGCACCGTGCCGCTGCGCGAGCGCATCACGAGGCTCTCCGTGGAGACGCCGCGGGGGTCGAAGCGGACGCCGTCGAGCAGCGGACCGTCGGTGATGCCGGTGGCGGCGAAGAAGCAGTTGTCGCTGCGCACGAGGTCGTCGGTGGTCAGCACGGCGTCGACGTCGAGCCCGGCCGCGGCAATCGCCGCCCGCTCCGCATCATCGCGCGGCCACAACCGCCCCTGCATCTCGCCGCCCATGCACTTCAACGCGGCCGCCGCGATGACGCCCTCGGGCGTGCCGCCGACGCCCATCAGGACGTCGACGCCGCTGTCGGGCGAACCGGCGGCGATGGCGCCGTACACGTCGCCGTCGGTGATCAGCCGGATGCGCGCGCCACTGGCCCGCACCTCCTCGATGAGTTCGGCGTGGCGAGGTCGGTCGAGGATCACGACGGTCAGGTCGCGGACGCTCTCCCGCTTGGCCTTGGCGATCCACCGCAGGTTCTGGGTCGGGCTCGCCGTGATGTCGATCGAGCCGACGGCTTCGGGCCCGACGGCGATCTTCTCCATGTAGAACGACGGCCCGGGGTCGAACATCGACCCGCGGTCGCTGACCGCGATGACGGCCAAGGCGTTCGTTCGGCCCTGTGCCGTCAGCGTGGTGCCGTCGATCGGATCGACGGCGACGTCGACCTCCGGCGGGCTGCCGTCGCCGACCTGCTCGCCGTTGTACAGCATCGGGGCGTTGTCCTTCTCGCCCTCGCCGATGACGACGACGCCGTCCATCGACACCGTCCACAGGATGGTGCGCATCGCCGCGACGGCGGCACCGTCGGCGCCGAGCTTGTCGCCCCGCCCGACCCAGCGGGAGGCGGCGAGCGCCGCCGATTCGGTGACCCGGACCAGCTCCATGGCCAGGTTGCGATCCGGGCGGCGCGACGACGTTGACATGGTCGCTCAACGTAGCGCCGGGGCCCGGACCACAGTCTCCACAGGTTCGGCGAACCGTCTCCGCTCCTGGCTCGCCTGTTCCGCGAGGCGGCACACTGGGCCGATGGCGGCCGAGATCACGCCGGAGATGTGCGTCGCTGGACGCGACTTGACCGAGCCGAAGCTCGACCCGACAGGTCGTCGCCTCGCCGTCGTCGGTGGCGGGCCGCTGGGCGCCGCGATCTCGATCGTCGACCTCGATGACGCCGATGCCCCGATCGAACGCCAGCTGACGACCTGGCCAGCCACCGAGGCCGGGGCGGGGCCTGTTCGGTGGGTGCTTCGACTGGCTGCCGGACGGATCGGCCATCGTCTACGCCGGCGCCGACGGCGCGCTGTGGCGCCAACCGGTGCCCGGCGGGCCGGCCGTGCGGCTGACCGACACGGACACGGATCGGCCGGCGCAGGCTCCGGCGGTCGCGCCGGACGGCTCGTTCGTCGCCTACGTCGTCGACCAGGCGGAGGTGTGGCTGCAGCCGCTCGACGGCGCGGCCCGGCCGACGTCTCGACGATGGCGCGTCACGACTTCTGCTCTCGACCCGGCGGTCGACCCGACGGCACGAGCGTGACGTGACCAGGCGTGGAGCGTGCCCGACATGCCGTGGGACGGCGCCGATGGCGGTCACGGTCGCCGGTCGACGGGACCGCCGGCGCCTGCGACGCGTCCGGCGGACGGCGCCGTGCAGCAGCCGCGCTTCGCGCCGGACGGCACGCCGATGGTCGTCCACGACGGCTCCGGCTGGCTCAAGTCTGCTGGGGCGACCGGCCCGTGGTCGCCGGCGGGGAGCCGTTCGAACACGCCGAGCCGTCGTGGGGGCTGGGGCAGGCGTCGTACGCCGTCTCGCCGGACGGCCGCAGGGTCGTGTTCACCCGCAACGAGCGCGGCTTCGGTCGCCTGTGCGTGGCCGACGTGGCGACGGGCGCCGTCGAGCGAGGTCGGCTCGTGGCGTGCACGGTCAGTTCTCGTGGCGGGGCGGGCGGGTGGCCGCGTTGCGCACCGGGGCCCGGACGCCGACGCAGGTCGTCGTCTACGACGACGACGACGTGGAGCGCGCGAGGTCCTCGCCGTCGGACCGGTGGCCGGCTGGGACGCCGTGGACCTCATCGAGCCGGAGGCGTCACGTTCGAGCACGACGGCACGTCGCTGCACGCCCGGTCTACCGGTCGCCCGCCGGCGGCACGGCGGCTGCTCGTGATGCTCCACGGCGGGCCGACGGGCCAGTGGCCGGTCGAGTTCCTGCCGCGGGTCGCCTACTGGCTCGGCCAGGGCTGGGACGTCCTGCGTGCCCGACCATCGCGGCTCGACCGGCCACGGACGCGCGTACCAGCAGGCGCTGCGCGGCGGGTGGGGCGAGCTCGACGTCGCCGACACCGTGGCGTGCATCGACCACGCCCACGCCGCTGGGTGGGCCGAGCCGGACCGCACGGTCGTGATGGGCGGGTCATCCGGCGGCTTCACCGTGCTCGGCGTGCTCGGGCTGTTCGCCGGCCGAGCGGCCGCCGGCGGTGGCCGCTGTACCCGGTCACCGACCTCGCCGAGCTGGCCGCCCGCAGCCACCGCTTCGAGGCCCACTACACCGACGTCGCTCGTCGGTCCGCCGAGCGACGACGGCGCTGCTACGGCGCGCGGTCGCTCGCTGAGCTACGTGCAGGACATCGCCGCGCCGCTGCTCGTCATGCACGGGACCGACGACCCGGCGGTGCCGGTCGAGGGCACGATCGCCTTCGTCGACGCCCTGCGGGCGGCCGGCGGCGACGTCGAGCTGCACCTCTTCGAGGGCGAGGGCCACGGCTTCCGCCAGCCGGCCAACCAGCTCGCCGAGTACCGACTGATCACGTCGTTCCTGACCGGCACTTCACCTGAACCGTGCCCGACATCGGCGCGGTCTTCCACGGCGTTCTGGGACCGTTCTTCCGACGTCGCGAAGGAACGCGCCCAGATGCATGATCTGCCTCGCTGCGCTCGGCAGGACGCGGCAGTAGCGTCTCGGGCCGTGTCCGAATGGGATCCCAACGACCCCGAGACGGTCAACGTCCACTACGACGTGTCGGCGTGGTCGATCGACCAGCGGGCCGAGCTCACCGAGGCGTTGGCCGAGGCCGAGATCGCCCACGTCTGGGAGGACGACGAGCTCGTCGTGCCCGAGGAGCAGGAGGACGTCGTCGACGAGCTCTTCGAACGGCTGGAGGAGCTGCTCGGGCCGTTCGCGGTGCCCCTCCGACGACGACGATGCGCGGCGTCGAGTACGGGCTCGACGAGTGGCCGCCGGCCGATCGCCAGACGCTGACCCAGGCGCTCGTCGAGGCCGAGGTGCCGCACCGCTGGGACGGCACGACGGTCATCGTCGCCACGGACGCCGAGCCCGACCGTCGACGAGCTGCTCGATGCCGTCGAGCAGGGGACGCTCGTGCTGAGCGGCGGGCCAGGCGGCGCCGGAGCACCCGAGGGTGCGCTGAGCACGATGTTCACGGCGTCCGACCGTCTGGCCCGCGACGCCGACGACGACACCGGCCGCGACGACCTGCGCGAGCTCGGCCGCCAGCTCGATCGCGGCGCAGCCGCCGTACGGCGTGGCGGTCGGGACGTGGGCCAAGGCGGTCGAGGCGGCGGGCGCGCTCGGCGCCCTGATCGACGACGACGCGTCGACCTCCTCCGACATCATCGGCGCCGCCCAGACCCTGCGCAGCCCTCGTCCGCCAGTACGTGTAGACCCGAGGCTTCGCGCACCGGAGGGTTTCGTTCGCCGAGGGGGCGCCGGAAACCCTCGGTAGCTTGCCTGGGATGTTGCTGGCCGAGCTCGAGGTGTGGCACAACCGCCCGCTCGCTCCGACGCGGCGCATCGCGCTCGGCAACCTCGTGCTGCCCGTCGACCCGGCGCCGGGCTTCGGCGGTCTGCTGCTCGGCGCCGTCGTCGCCGGTCACGTCGGCGACGTCCCGATCGAGCTGGTCCCGGACGTCCACCGCCTGATCGACCAGATCGACCGCGACCAGCGGGTCGTCCAACCCCGCCTGCGGCACCGGTTCCAGGTCGACCGTCACGGGCTGGCGCTGTCGACGCATCGCCTGCTCGGCGACGGCGAGCAGATCAGCTTCGACTTCCACACGACCGGCACCGGCGCGGCCCAGGTGCTCGGGGCGATCTACGCCGTCGAGCGGCTCGATCCGTCGATCCGCCAGGTCATCACGCCGGTGCTGCACAAGGCGATGCGCTGGCGGGGGCCCGTCGGTGCGCCGCTGATCGCCCACCTCGCCGGCACCAACTCGACGGCCCTGTCGACGCTGGCCGACCCCCGGGCGTGGGCGCTCGACGTGCTCGGCTTCCCGCCCGGCACGCCCGACCCCCACGCGCAAGGAGGTGACGGCGCAGTTCCGGATCAGGATGCGCGCCGTGCACCCCGATCACGGCGGCGACCTCACAGAGGCCAGCACCGCCGTGTTCGAGCTGGCCGAGGCGCGCAAGATCCTCCACGACACGGCCGCCTCCTGATGCGCCGGCCGGCGCAAGGACACGCTGCTGCTGTTCCCCGGCGCCGGCGCCGGTCGGGACCAATCGACACTGGTCGCCGTGGAACGGGCCGTCGCGCCGGGCTGGGCCACGGTGCGCGCCGACTTCCCGTACCGCAAGGAGGGGCGCCGGGCGCCGGACCGGCCGCCGAAGCTGATGGCCGCGGTGCGCGAGGAGCTGGCCGCCATCGACGCCCGGCGGATCGTCGTGGGCGGGCGTTCGATGGGCGGGCGGATGTGCTCGATGGTCGCTGCCGGCGCCGACGGCGAGCCGCCTCCGCCAGCCGTGGCTGGCGTCGTGGCGATCTCGTACCCGCTGCACCCGCCAGGCAAGCGGGACGCGCTGCGCGTCGAGCACCTGCCGTCGATCGCCGTCCCGTGCCTGTTCGTGCACGGGACCAAGTGATCCGTTCGGGTCACGCGGACGAGCTGCAACGGTGGACGGCGACGATCGCCGGACCCGTCACCCACCACTGGATCGAGGGCCGCGGCCACGACCTCAAGGGCGCCGACGCCGAGGTCGCCTCCACCGTCGCCTCCTGGCTGGGGGCGCTGCCGCGCTGATCTGGGCGCGATCCTTCGCGACTGTCGGAAATTTCTGCACCCAGATGAGCCCGTGGGAAGGATCGCGCCCAGATGCTCACGGCGCGACGGGTTCAGCGTTCGAGGCGGGCTCGGCGGGCGTCGGTCGACCAGCGGCGGTTCCAGATGAACCAGCCGATGACGACCAGCAGCGCGGCGAGGACGACGTACTGGAACCAGTCGAGGGCCGGCTCGATGTCGTTCCAGTTGTCACGGAGGACATACCCGGCGCCGATCAGGGCGGAGTTCCAGATCAACGAACCGATCAGCGTGTAGAGGGAGAACGTCCAGAACGGCATCCGCCGGAAGCCCGCCGGGATCGAGACCAACGAACGGATCAGCGGCACGCAGCGCCCGACGAGCACGGCGACGACCGCTCGGCGGTCGAACCACCGCTCGGCGCGATCGACGTCGTCCGTCGTCAGCCGCAGCCACTTGCCGTACCGCAGCAGGAACGCTCGCAGCCGGTCTCGGCCGATCCACGCCGCCAGCCCGTACAGCGCCCAGGCCCCGACCAGCGAACCGATCGTGGCGGCGACGATCATCCCGATGAGCGTTGCTCCGCCGTCGCGGGCGACGAAGCCGGCGAACGGCAGCACGATCTCCGACGGGATCGGCGGGAACAGGTTCTCCAGCGCGACGAGGAGGGCGACGCCGACGTAGCCGAGGCGATCGATGACATCGGTGACCCAGTCGGAGAGCGCCGACAGCATCAGACGGTGGACACGGGGCTGACCGCGGCCGCCCGCGTGACCTCACCGCCGGCGATGCCCTGCGTCTTGCGCGACGAGTAGACGATGGCACAGATCAGCACCACGAGAGCGACCCCGGCGACGGCGAAGCGCCACCCGTTCTCATCGACCTCCAAGGTGATGATCGCCGGCAGCATCAGCAGGGAGACCAGGTTCATCACCTTGATCAACGGGTTGAGGGCGGGACCGGCGGTGTCCTTGAAGGGGTCGCCGACGGTGTCGCCGATGACCGCCGCCTTGTGCGGCTCCGAGCCCTTGCCGCCGTGGTGCCCGTCCTCGATGTACTTCTTGGCGTTGTCCCACGCCCCGCCGGCGTTGCTGAGGTAGACGGCCATCAGCTGGCCGGTCAGGATCACGGCAGCCAGGAACCCACCGAGGGCCTGCCACCCGATGCCGAAGCCGATGATCACCGGCGTCAGCACGGCCAGCAGGGCGGGTGTGGCCAGCTCCCGCAGCGACGCCGCCGTGCAGATGTCGATGACCGGGCCGTAGTCCGGCTGCTTCTCCCCGGTCATGATCTTGCCGTCGGCGAACTGGCTGCGGACCTCCTGCACGACGACGCCGGCCGTGCGCCCGACGGCCCGGATGGCCAGCGCAGAGAACAGGAACGGCACCGCGCCGCCGACCAGCAGGCCGATGAAGATCTCCGGCTCGGCGACGTTGATCTGCAGCTCGGCCAGGCGCAGCACCCCGTCCGACAGGTTCTCGGCGACCACGCCGAGCTCCGCCCCCGCCGTCTCGATGAAGCTGGCGAACAGGGCGACGGCGGCGATCACTGCCGACCCGATGGCGAAGCCCTTGGTCACCGCCTTGGTCGTGTTGCCGACGGCGTCGAGGCTGACCATGATCCGCTGGGGCTCACCATGGAACTCGCCGGACATCTCGGCGATCCCGGCGGCGTTGTCGCTGACGGGGCCGAACGTGTCCTCCGAGACGATCACGCCGGTCGCCGCCAGCATGCCCATGCCGGTCAGGGCGATGAGGTACAGCGAGAACGTCAAGTTGCCGCCGCCGAGGGCGAGCGCCACCCCGATGGCGATGGCGATGGCGATGACCGCGTACACCGAGCTCTCGAGACCGGTCGCCGTGCCCGACAGCACGACCGTCGCCGGCCCGGTCTCCGCCGAGTCGGCGATCTCCTGGACGGGGCCGTATTCGGTGCCCGTGTAGTACTCCGTCAGGCGGCTGACGAGCTGGGCCAGGACGAGGCCGATGGCGACGGCGCCGAAGCACCGCCAGCCTTCGTTGTCCTGACCGTTGCCGACGTAGAACAGGGCCACCAGCAGCGTGCCGAGCAGCGTCAGAAACCCGGCGACGAGGAAGCCGCGGCGGATCGGGCTCGAGCGCGTTGGTCTCGCCCTGGCGGGCGCGCACGGTGAACACGCCGGCGATCGAGGCGATGACGCCGATCGCGCGGGCGGCCAGCGGGAAGACGAGCCCGAGTGCGGGGTTGGCACCAATCGAATCGAAGGCGGCGACCCCGAGGATGATCGACGCCACGAGCGTGACCTCGTAGCTCTCGAAGAGGTCGGCGGCCATGCCGGCGCAGTCGCCGACGTTGTCGCCGACGTTGTCGGCGATCGTCGCCGGGTTGCGCGGATCGTCCTCCGGGATGCCGGCCTCGACCTTGCCGACGAGGTCGGCGCCGACGTCGGCGGCCTTCGTGAAGATGCCGCCACCGACGCGCAGGAACAGGGCCAGCAGCGAGCCGCCGAAGCCGAACCCGACGAGGATCGCCGAGCTCGTGTTCTGGAACACGATGATGATCAGCGTGGCACCGAGGAGGCCGAGGCCGACCGTGAACATGCCGGCCACGCCGCCGGTCCGGAAGGCGATGGTCAGCGCTTTCGGCATGCTGCCGGTGCGTGCGGCAGCGGCCGTGCGCACGTTGCCGCGGGTGGCCAGCGTCATGCCGATGAAGCCGGTGAGACCCGACGCCAGGCAGCCGAGCAGGAAGGCGACCGTCCGCCATGTGCCGGACTGGAGGTATGTCAAGCTCGTCGCGCCGTCCGGCTCGAGGATCTCCGTCGACGTGAAGAACACGATCGCTGCCACGGGGACGATGATCACGGCGATGGTGCGGAACTGCCGCTTCAGATAGGCCGAGGCGCCCTCCTGGATGGCCCGCGCGATCTCCCGCATCTTCGGCGTGCCCTGGTCCTCGGCGAGGACCGAGCGCGCCAGGTACACCCCGACCGCCAGGGCCAGCAATGCGGCGGCGACCGACAGCAGCAGGACGGCCCACTCGCCGCCGTTCAGCTCGAATGCCTGGTAGCCACCCTCGGCTCCGAACAGTGAGAGATCCACGTTGTCTCCAGGTTGTGGGCGCGGCCGCACTGCCACGCACGCGTTGTCGGGGTCCCGGTCTCCGGGGCGCACGGACGCGCCGTGGGCGCGGAGAGACTACCCGCCGCCGCCAACGACGGGACAATCAAGCGTCCTCCGGGTTGAGGTCCTCGAGCTCGCGGTGGGCGGTCTCCGGGTACCACCGCAGCACGATGGCCACCACGGCGATCTGGGCGAGGGCGAGCAGGCCGACGATGCGCCCATGGGGCCAGTCGCGGTCGAGCAGGGCACCCATCACGAGCAAGCCGATGATCCCACCGGTCAGCCCCGCGGTGGTCAGGAGCCCGGCGGCACGGCTGCGGTTGCCCGTCGGGAACAGCTCCGTGCGGTACACGGCGATGGCCGGGAAGGTGATGCCGCCGAGCATGCCGGCGGCGAACACCGAGAACCACATCATCGGGCCGCCGACGCTGTACGACAGCACGACGAGGGCGGTCGCTGACGGCAGACCGATGGCGATGATCCGGCGCCGTCCGCTGATGTCGGCGATGCGCCCGCCGATGATCAGCCCGATGCCGGCCGGAGTCGCCGTGACCAGCGTGAACACGGCGATCGACGTCGCCGAGAACCCGCGGGCGTCCTCCAGGTAGCCGTTCTGGAAGAGGCTGGCCGGGGCGACGAACAGATTGGCCAGCAGCGCCACCGCCGCCAGGACGGCGAACCGGCGGCGGTCGAGCCGCGGCGCCGTGACGTGCGGACGTTCGAACCGCCGCGTCTCGGGCAGCCGGCGGGCAATGTCAACGGCCACGACGAGCCAGATCAGGGAGACCACGTAGACGTAGCGCCACGAGCTCGGCGAGATGTCGGCCAGGGGCAAGGAGATCACCGCGACGCCGGCGCCGAGTCCGCTGGCCATCGCCAGGATGCTGATGGCGTAGGCCCGGCTGTTGCGGGGCATCTCCTCCGCTGCCACGACGGCGACGAGGAAGTCGAGTGCCAGGCCCATCGGGCGGCCGATCGCCTGCGTGGCGACGAGGAATGGAAAGCTCGGCGCCAGCGCGCCGGCGGCCGTCACCAGCGGTGCACCGATGGCCATCGCAGTGACGACGCGCCGGCGGCCGATGCGGTCGGCGAGGACGGCCACTGGCAGCACGAGCAGGATCCCGGCCCGCACGATCGAGCCGCCGATGCCCACACCGGTGTCGCTGACGCCGAAGTCGTCGGCGGCGAAGTTGACCGTCTGGGTGAACAACGTGTTGACGAACGCCGACGACATCGACGCCGCAGCGAGCAGGCCGAGGACGGTGATGGCGCGCGGATCGAAACGGTCGGGCGGCGCCCACCATGGGGTCGGCGCGACGACGTCATCGTGCTCGGCATGCGTCAGCGCCGCGCCGCGGCGGGCCAGCGCCAGTCGTACCGGGAGGACGAACAACCAGCCGAACCACGGCACCGACAGCCGGTAGCGCGTCGTCTCACGCCACGTGCGCATCCCGTCTCCGTCGACCGGGACGACGTCGCGGCGGTAGGCGATGAACGGGCCGTCACCCTGCTCGAACACGTCGTCCTCGCCGTCCACCCGCTGTTCCAGCAGGAGGTCGTTGCGAGGGCGCTGCAGCCGTCGCGCCACGCCGGGCCCGTCCGGCCAGTCCCGTACGAGGCGGCGGGTGCGGGTTGGTCGGCGATCGGAGTCGTCACCGCCTCCCAGCACCGCGGGAGCATACTGGTCGGCCGTGAATGAAGTCAGGGCCACCAACCGTGGTGAGATCGTCGTGCGCCGCGTCGGCGACCTGCACGGGACGATCGACGTGCCGGGCGCCAAGAACGCCGTGCTCAAGCTGATGGTGGCGACGATCCTCGCCGACGGCACCTACGAGCTGTCCAACGTGCCGCAGATCGTCGACGTCACGATCATGAGTGAGCTGTTGGCGGCCATCGGCATCACGTCGGAGGTGCCGGAGCCGGGCCGCTTGACGATGACCAATCGCGGCGACCTGACGCCGGTCGCGCCGTACGACCAGGTCGAGCGGATCCGCGCCTCGATCAACGTGCTCGGCCCGCTGCTGACCCGCTGCGGGCGTGTCAGGCTGTCGATGCCCGGCGGCGACGACTTCGGTGCCCGGCCGATCGACATGCACGTGGCCGGGCTGGAGGCGATGGGCGCCACGTTCAAGTACAGCCACGGCGAGCTGGAGGCTGTCGCCGACCGCCTGCACGGGGCCGACATCACGTTCGGCTTCCCGAGCGTCGGCGCCACCGAGAACATCGTCACCGCCGCCGTCTTCGCCGAAGGCGTGACGACCATCGAGAACGCCGCTCGCGAGCCGGAGGTCGTCGATCTCTGCGAGATGCTCGTGGCGATGGGGGCCCACATCGACGGCATCGGCACCTCACGGCTCGTGATCACGGGCGTCACGAATGGTTCCTTGCACCCGACCCACCACCGGACGGTGGCCGACCGCATCCAGGCGGCGACGTACCTGGCCGCCGTCGGTGTCGCCGGCGGGGAGCTGACGATCCGGGAAGCCCGCCCGGAGCACATGCAGAACGTGCTGGCCCGCTTCACGGAGATGGGGCTGCAGATCTCCCCCGTACCGGGCGGGCTGCGGGTTGCCGCCGAGGGCCGGTTGCGCTCCATCGACGTGCAGACGCTGCCGTACCCCGGCATCGCCACCGACTACAAGCCGCTGCTGATCACGATGCTCAGCGTGGCCGACGACGTCGGCATCGTGACCGAGAACCTGTACCCCGGACGGTTCCGCTACATCGAGGAGCTGATCCGCCTCGGTGCCGACGTGCGCACGAACGGTCACCACGCCGTCGTGCGCGGGGTGCCGAGGCTGTCGGGCGCGCCGGTCAAGGCCCACGACATCCGCGCCGGTGCGGCGATGGTCGTGGCCGGCCTGGCCGCCGAGGGCGAGACGGTGATCAGCGGGGTGGCACACATCGACCGTGGCTACGACGATCTCGTCGGCCGCCTACAGGGCGTCGGCGCCGACATCGTCCGTCGATGACGCGGCCCGGCCGTCGCGCCCCGTCCATGTGGGGGCGGAGCGTCTCAACGCCCGTTCTGGGCGCGCTCCGTCTCGACATCGGGACGCTCCGCGCCCGGATCAGGCTGGCGTCGGCGGACACGGCGGTTGGCCAGGACGAGCAGGCCGGCGACGATGGCCATCGGACCGACGATCAGCAGGATCTCGTCCCAGCCGCCCTGGTGGCCCAGGATGGCGGCGGGAATGCCCACGACGCGGCCCGGGTTGCCCATACTGCGAAGGGTACGGGTCGTGCTGATTGAATGACACCCCGACCACCACCCCCAACCAACGAAGTGCAGCCACGAATGCGTGACCAGGTCGAGAAGACGATCGAGGTGATCCGCCCGGCGCTCCAGGCCGACGGCGGTGACATCATGCTGCGCGACGTGGACGAGGAGACCGGCGTGGTCACGATCACGCTGGTGGGGGCGTGCGTCGGATGTCCGGCTTCGACCCAGACGCTGAAGGCCGGGATCGAGCGCATCATGCGCGACCGTGTCGACGGCGTCACCGAAGTGATCAACACGAGTGACCTCGACGTCGCGACCGCCTGAGGCGCTGTTCGCCGCCGCCGCCGACGGTGACCGCACGGCGCTGGCCCGCCTGCTGTCGCTGATCGAGCGCGGCGGCGAGCCGGCTCGCGAGATCGGCCGGCTGGCCGCGCCGCGCGCCGGTCACGCCCACACCGTCGGCGTCACCGGGGCGCCGGGCGCCGGCAAGAGCACCTTGACCAGCGCGCTGGTGGCGCACCTGCGGTCGATGGATGAAGAGGTCGCCGTCCTGGCCGTCGACCCGTCGTCGCCCTTCTCCGGAGGCGCCATCCTCGGCGACAGGGTGCGCATGCAGGATCACGCCACCGACCCGGGCGTGTTCATCCGATCGATGGCTACGCGCGGCCACCTCGGCGGGCTGGCTCTTGCCACGCCGGAGGCGATCCGCCTGCTCGACGCGTTGGGCCGCCGCTGGATCCTGGTCGAGACCGTCGGCGTCGGTCAGGTCGAGGTGGAGATCGCCGGCAAGGCCGATACGACGGTCGTCGTCGTCAACCCGGGGTGGGGCGACAGCGTCCAAGCGGCGAAGGCCGGCTTGATGGAGGTCGCCGACGTGTTCGTCATCAACAAGGCCGACCGGGCAGGCGTCGATGACACACGCCGTGACCTCCAGCAGATGCTCGACCTGACGACCGAGACGGCGGCCCATGCCGATGACGGGTGGCGCGTGCGCGATCGTGCCGACGGTGGCCTCGAGCGGCCAGGGGGTGCCCGAGTTGTGGGACGCCATCACGAGGCATCAGGCCCACGCGGCCTCCTCCGGGCTGCTCCACCAACGCCGTCGCATGCGACTCGGCGACGAGCTGCGGGAGATCGTCGTCCGCCGCCTCGAGCAGCGGGCCCGCGAGCTGTGCACAGAGGAACGGTGGGACGACCTCACCGAGCAGGTGCTCGAGCGCGACCTCGATCCGTGGACCGCCGCCGATGAGATGCTCGATCCCGTCCTGTCCGTCGACCACGGCCGAACACCCACAAGGGAGACTGCGACATGAGCCGCCTGCACGATCGACTCCGCGCTGGTCCCGTGATCTGCGCCGAGGGATACCTCTTCGAGTTCGAGCGGCGCGGGTACCTGCAGGCCGGCGCGTTCGTTCCGGAGGTCGTCCTCGAGGAACCGGCGCTCGTATCCCAGTTGCACCGCGAGTTCGTCCACGCGGGATCCGACGTCGTCGAGGCGTTCACGTACTACGCCCACCGCGAGAAGCTGGCGCTGATCGGTCGCGAGGGCGATCTCGAGACGATGAACCGCCGGGCCTTGCAGCTGGCCAACGACGTGGCGGCCGAACACGGCTCGCTCGTCGCCGGCAACATCTGCAACACCAACGTGTTCGAGCCCGACGACTCCGAGACCCATCGGGTGGTCCGTGACATGTTCGTCGAGCAGGTCGGCTGGGCCGCCGAGGCGGGTGTCGACTTCGTGATCGCCGAAACGTTCTCCTACGCCCAGGAAGCGCTGCTGGCGCTGGAGGTCATCGCCGACGCCGGTCTCGACAGCGTGATCACGCTGGCCATCCATCGTCATCCGGTGACCCGTGAGGGCTGGACCGTCGGCGAGGCCTGCCGGAGCATCGAGGACGCCGGCGCCGCCGTCGTCGGGCTCAACTGCATCCGCGGGCCCCAGACGATGCTGCCCTTGCTCGAGGAGGTGCGGGCCGCCTGCGAGGGACCGATCGCCGCGCTGCCGGTGCCGTACCGGACGACGGAAGCCGAGCCGACGTTCCAGTCGCTGAGCGATCCCGGCTGCTCGCTGATCCCCGATGGTCGGCCGTTCCCGACGGCGCTCGATCCGTTCACCTGCAACCGCTACGAGATGGGCGCCTTCGCCCGCGCCGCCTACGACCTCGGCGTGACGTACCTCGGTGTCTGCTGCGGGGCGGCGCCGCACCACATCCGCAGCGTCGCCGAGGCGCTCGGGCGCACGCCGCCGGCCAGCCGGTTCAGCCCCGACATGAGCCGTCATGCGTTCTTCGGGACGGACGAGCGCCTGCAGATGGGCAACCAGGAGTTCGCCAAGGAGCTGTAGTCGGCGCGGCTTCGAGGGACGGCGGCCCGACGGAACGTGTCTCGCTCTAACGGCTATCTGGGCGCGGAGGGTCTCGAATATGGGACTCTCCGCGCCCAGAAGGCCGTTTGAGAGCCGACCGTCACCGACATTGACCACACGGTTGCGCAGCGAGCTCGACCAGGCTGGGCTCGAGCCAGCCATCGGCTCCGCATGGACGATCGACGCGCCGTTCCGGGAGACCGTCGTCGAGGCCCGCCACTACGCCGACGAAGGTGTCGCCGTCGTCGAGATGGAAGCCGCAGCACTGTTCACCGTCGCCGAGGTCCGCGGCGTCGAGGTCGCCGCGGCGTTCGCCATCAGCGACTCGCTGGCCGACGGCGAATGGGTGCCCCAGTTCGGCCATCCCCGTCTGGCTGAACGCCTCACCCGCATGATCCCCGCCGCCGTACGTGCGCTCGAGGGCGAGTCAGTGAGGGCGGTCCGCTCCTGACCGGACGTTGCGCGCTGGCGCGATACTTCAGCCATGGTGCCAGCGGAGCAGGACGTTCGGGAGGATCTGGCAGCGGCGTTTCGGTGGGCGGCGCGGCTCGGGTTCCACGAAGCGGTGGCCAACCACTTCAGTGCCGCCGTCTCCGACGACGGCACGCAGTTCCTGCTGAACCCGCGGGGCCGGCACTTCTCCCGCCTCCAGGCGAGTGAGCTGTTGTTGCTCGATGCGTCCCAGGTCGGGCGGTTCGGCGCCGAGCCGGCCGCCGACCCGACGGCGTGGTATCTGCACGCCCACCTGCACCAGCACGTCCCGCGGGCCCGCGTGATCCTTCACACCCACATGCCCTACGCCACGACGCTGGCCTGCCTGGCCGACTTCGAGTTGCTGGCGCTCGACCAGAACGCCTGCCGGTTCTTCCGGCGCATCGCCTACGACCGGCAGTACTCCGGGATGGCGCTCGGCGACGACGAGGGACAGCGCATCGCCAAGCTGCTCGACGACGACCACGACGTGCTGTTCCTCGGCAACCACGGCGTGATGGTCATCGGGGAGACGGTGGCCGAGGCGTTCGATGACCTCTACTACCTCGAGCGGGCAGCTCAGGTCCAGGTGCTGGCGTTGTCGACCGGGCGGCCGCTGGCGCCCATCCACGACGAGGTCGCCGAGCTCGTGTGCGCCCAGTGGCGCGGGTATCCGCAGGTCTCCGAGCAGCACTTCGCCGCGCTGCGAGAGATCCTCGACGAGGAGGCTCCGGAGTACAAGCAGTGACCCGCACAGCCGCGCGAGGTGCGGTGACGATCGCCGTCGCTGCGCCGGAGTCCCGTGCGCTGCGTGTGACCTGGGACGACGGCACGGTCAGCCGGTACCACTACCTGTGGCTGCGGGACAACTGCCCGCAACTCGTCCATGCGTCGACCGGTCACCGTGTTGTCGACACGGCGTCGATCCCCGTGGACTGCCGCCCGTCGACGGTCGAGGTCGCCGCCGGCGGGAACGTGCGCATCACGTGGCTGCACGACGGTCACGTGAGCACGTTCACCAGCGCCTGGCTGGCCAGCCACGACTACTCCAACGGCGCCCGCCACTCCGGGGCGGTGCCGATGCTGTGGGACGCCTCGATGATCGACGAGATCCCGAGGGGCGCGTATCCAGCTGTCGTCGCCGACCCGGGCGCCCGCCGAGAGCTCCTGGCTGGCTTCGTCCGGTACGGGTTGGCCCTCCTCAGCGACGTGCCATGCACGCCTGGCACGGTGGTCGATGTCGCCGAGCAGTTCGGCGAGGTGCGGACGACGGGTTGGGGCCGGGTGTTCGACGTGGTCTCGATGGAGGACGCGAACTCGCTCGCCTACACGAGCCTGCCGCTGCTGGCGCACACCGACGAGGGCTACCGCGACCCGACGCCGACGGTGCAGCTGCAGCACTTCCTGCGCGCCGACGCGACCGGCGGCGTGTCGACGCTGGTCGACGGCTTCCGGCTCGCCGCCGATCTGCGCCGCCAGCAGCCCGCCGCCTTCGACCTGCTGGCCCGCACCGTCCTGCGGTTCCACTATGCCGACGCGTCGACCGACCTGGACTGCCATGGCCCGGTCATCGAGTGCCTCCCCGACGGCGAGGTGCGGGCGATCCGGTTCTCCAACCACTCGGCGGCGCCGTTCCTCCTGCCCTTCGAGGAGATGGACGCGTTCTACGCCGCCTACCGGACGTTCGGCGCGATGCGCCAGAGCGAGCGCTACCAGCTGCGCATCCCGTTCGGCGCCGGCGATCTCTACATGGTCGACAACCGGCGGGTGCTGCACGGCCGCACCGGGTTCAGCAGTGGCGGGGCACGCCACCTGCAGAGCTGCTACATCGAACGGGACGAACTGCGCTCCCGGCTGGCCGTGATGGATCGGGGATCCTCGCCATGAGGGCCTGGATCGTGCGCCGCCCTGGTCCAATCGGCGGCGGACCGCTGGCGCTCGTCGAGCGGGACCAGCCCGTGCCGGGCCCCGGCGAGGTGCAGGTCGAGGTGCTGGTCTGCGGCGTCTGTCGCACGGACTTGCACGTGGCCGAAGGCGACCTGCCGACGCATCGGCACGAGGTGGTGCCCGGCCATGAGATCGTCGGCGTCGTCAGTGGACGAGGCGCCGGGGCGACGCGCTTCGAGGTCGGGGAGCGGATCGGCGTGGCCTGGCTGCGCGGCACGTGCGGATCGTGCCGGTTCTGCCGGCGCGGCGACGAGAACCTCTGCCTCCACCTGCGCTGCACGGGCTGGGATGCCGACGGCGGCTACGCCGAGTACGCCGTCGTCGACGAACGGTTCGCCTACCGCCTGCCGGACGGGTACAGCGACGAGGAGCTGGCGCCGCTGTTGTGCGCCGGCATCATCGGGTTCCGGGCGCTGCGTCGCGCCGCGCTGCCGGAAGGCGGCCGACTCGGGATCTACGGCTTCGGCGGCTCCGCTCACCTCGCCGCCCAGGTGGCCATCGCCGAAGGGGCGACGGTGCACGTCATGACCCGTTCGGCCGACGCCCGCCGGCTGGCGCTGCGGTTGGGGGCGGCCTCGGCGGGTGACACGTTCGACCGGCCGCCGGAGCCATTGGACGCGGCGATCATCTTCGCGCCGATCGGCGACATCGTGCCGGCCGCGCTGGAGGCGCTCGATCGTGGCGGCACGCTGGCCATCGCCGGCATCCACCTGACCGACATCCCCTCGCTGCGCTACGGCGACCACCTCTTCCAGGAGCGTCAGATCCGCAGCGTCACGGCCAACACCCGTCGCGACGGCGAAGAGTTCCTGGCCCTCGCGGCGCGGCGCCAGCTGCGCGTCGAGACCGTTGCCTACCCGTTGGAACGGGCCGACGTGGCCCTCGGCGATCTCGCCGCCGACCGCGTCAACGGGGCCGCCGTGATCGGGGTCAGCCCGAACCACCCGTGTCGATGACGCAGAAGCGGTTGCCGTCCGGGTCGGCGAGCACGACGAAGTCGTGCTCCTCCTCGGGGTAGAACGGCCAGTCGACGCGCGTGGCGCCGAGGGCGATGAGGCGCTCGACCTCGGCTGCCTGATCGGCGGCATCGCCGGCGTAGAGGTCGAGGTGCACGTCTGGCACGTCGGGTGGCGCCTGCTCGCTGAGGTTCAGCGAGATGCGCTGGCCTTTTCCGGCGGTCGGCACGAGGATGACCCAGTCCTCCTCGATCTCCCGCAACGGTTCGTAGCCGAGGGCGGCGCACCAGAAGGCCGCCGCCCGGCGCACGTCCGACACGTTGATGACGACCGATCCCGACGCTCAGCATGGGGCGAGCCTCCGCCGGCGCCGGACGAACAGTCGCGGCGTACCCGATCGACGATCAACACCCGCACCAGCAGCCTGGCCAGCGCCGTGAACCGGCCGGCGATACACGACGCCGTCGAGATGAGTGATCGACGAAGCCGCCGCGGTAGGAGGCCTGCCGGCGGCCAGCAGCCGGTAGTGCACGTGCGTATCGGGTGGGCTCAGGTCAGACGGCCGGGATCACGTCGTCGTGGATCAGCTGCAGCTGGGTGTTGACGTCGGCGACGCCTTCGATGTCCATGCCGGTGAATGCCTTGACAAGGCTGCGGTCGGTGATCGCCAGGACCATGTGGTTGACGCCCGATGGGGCGATCTCGTCGCGGATCTTGGCCGCGCAGTCTGCGGGTGAGCCCGACACCGACAGCCGGTCGGCGAGCTCCGGTGATGTCAGCTCGATGCCCTTGGCGAGGTCACCTCCGACGATGGCGTCGATGATCGGTGACAGTTCTTCGGGGTCGACCCCGTTGCGCTGGAGCTGCTCGGCTGGCATCGAGGAGGCGTAGATCCCGACCATTGCTCGGGCCGCGTCCTTGGCCTTCGCCGCGTCCGGACCGGTGGCGAACACGACCCACGCTCCGATGTCGAGCGAGTCGGCGTCCTTTCCCGCCCGCTCGGCGCCGATACGAATGTTCTCGACGGCGAAGTCGTAGGCCTCCCGCGTGTAGCTGAGCGCGTGGTGGCAGCCGTCGGAGAGCTCGCCCGCCGCCTGGAACGACTTCGGGCCGCGCATCGCGCCGAGCTTGATCGGGACGTGCTCCTGCACCGGCCGGGCGAACGTGAAGAGGCCGTTGTAGTTGAAGAACTCGCCGTCGTACGTGATGGCTCCGTCGTCGAGCAGCGTCCGCACGACGTGGTGAGCCTCCCTGACGCGCGACAGCGGCTTGGTCGTCGTCCAGTCGATGTTGTACTGGGCGAGCAGGCCGAAGTTTCCGCACGACAGCACGGCCTCGGCCCGCCCATTCGTCAGCTCGTCGAGCGTCGCCACGGACTGGGCGATCAACGTCGGCTCGCGCAGGACCACCGACGACAGGCTCGGACCGAACCTGATGTTGGTCGTCTCCGCGGCCGCGGCCGCGAACAGCAGCCAGAGGTCCTTGTGCCACGTCTCATCGGCTGCGTAGCAGCCGTAGAAGCCGAGCTGATCGGCCAGCTTGATCGAGGCCAGCGACTCCGTGAGCGGGTAGTCGGGCAACATGACGTAGCTGTATCTCACGGTGATCTTCCCTCCGTTGGGTGTTCGGTGTCGGCCTCCGCTGGCGCTTCGTCGTCGATCCTCGCCAGCACCTCGGAGCCGGGCACGACCCGCTCGGCGAAGTGGCGATGCATCCAGTCGAGGTGGTCATGGCGGCTGTGCATGATCCGCAGCGTGTCCCAATTCGGGAACGTCTGTTGAAGCACCCAGCGCTCCATCAGTTTGGGGTCGACCTCGAAGACGTGCTCGAAGCGCGTGATGGCGACGTCGCTCGCCTGCTGCGCCGGAGGAGGGGTCATCTGCTCGCGGTGACGGAACCCGATGTCGTCATGCGAATCGCCGGCCATCACGAGCCGCTCTCGTACGCCCGGTCGAGGCCGTACTTGCCGGGGTTCATGATGTTGTTCGGGTCGAGCGCCCGTTTGATCTGCAGCATCACGTCGTAGCCCCGGCCGAGCTCCTGCGGGACGAGGTCGACCTCCCCTTCGCGGCACGAGCCGTGGCAGGCGCTGATCGACCCGTTGTACTTGAGGGCGACGGCGGCGATGTCTCGCTTGGCTTGCACCCACCGCGCCCATGCCTCGTCGCCGAGTTGCTGCTCCCAGATCCCGATGTCGATCTCGGTGAGGTAGTCGACCCCTGTCGAGGTGTTCGTGTAGGCGAACATGCCCCAGTCGTCGAAGACGTCGGTCGTCCGTCGTAGCTCGGCGACGATGGCGTGCCACTCGCGTGTCACCGCCGGCAGGTGGGTGTAGTTGATCGAGGCGTCTTCGCAGTGCCAGCTCATCGGCACGACTTGCCCGGCCTTGGTCCGGCCGTGCAGCGGGGTGGCGTAGCGGTCGTGGCGCGCTGCCCAGTCGCCTTCGGAGATCTCGTCGCCGAGGTAGCGCGCCCCGTGGTCGCGGGCGATCCGCATCAGCCGTTGGCCGCCGATGCGAACCTCGTCCTCCCATCCGTAGAGCACGGCGCACACGAGCGCCTTCACGTCGCCCGGCTGAGGGATGTACGCCTCGTCGTCGCGCCGCAGGTAGGCGACCTTCCACTCGTCGAACAGCACCGCCCCGGCGAACGTCGCCACGCCGGCCCGTGCCAGGGCGCCGGTGCATCGATAGGCGCTGTCGTAGTCGGCGAAGGCGAAGAACGGCGACAGCTCGGCCTCGGGCTTCGGGAACAGCTTGAGTGTCGCCCTGGTGGCGATGCCGAGGGTGCCCTGGTGGCCCATGAACAGGTGCTTGAGCTGGTAGCCGCTCGAGCTCTTGGAGATCTTGTGGCCGATGCCGTCGCCGACGTGCATCACGTCGCCGGTCGGCAGCACGTGGTCGAAGCTGAGCACGAGGTCGCGGCTGTGCCCGTACCGCGAGCCGATCAAGGACCAGCCGCTGGTGCCGATCCGGCCGCCGACCAGTGAGCAGGGGTACGAGGCCGGGTTGTCCGGATAGATCAGGCCGTGCCCGCCGAGCACTTCGTTGAGCTTGAGCATGTTGATCCCGGTGCCGACGGTGCACGTGCGGTTGTCGGTGTCGATCTCGTGGATCTGGTCCATCCGCTTGACGTCGACGAGGATGCCGTGGCGCAGCGGTACGGCTCCGTCCGTCAGTCCCGTGCCGCCGTCGCGCGGGACGATCGGGACCTTGAGGTTGTTGGCGATGCGGACCACGGCGGCGACGTCCTCGGTGCTCTCCGGCAGTACGACGACGTCGGGTATGCGCTCGGCCCAGCGGTGGACGGGGAACGGCGCCGGCACACGGGCCCGGTTGTACCGGTCGGTCTTCGACGTCAGTACCTGCTCGGAGCGCAGCGCTCCGTGCAGCGCCTCGACGACCTCGTCCAGGCGCTCGGCCGTCAGGCTCACTGGTGCACCATCCATTCGTGCGACGCGTTCGACTTGATCAAACGCACGGCGCACCAGTGAGCGTGAAGACCGTAATGCTGATTCGCTCGCTCGAAGACTCGCTCGCTCATGACACGCCCCGCGAGCCGCCCACGTCAATGCCGAGCGACTCGGCGAGCAGCTCGTGCACGTCGACCACGTCGATGTCCCGCGTCGCGCCCGCCGTGCTCAGCGGGCGTTCCGACCAGGGGCACGCGCTGACCAGCGTGTCGACGTCCAGTGCCGCCGCCTGCTCCACACGCCGCGCGCTGATCTGCGCCGTGAGCTCGGGCTTCTCGATCGGCAGCCCACCGCCGGCACCCGAGCAATAGGACCACTGCGTGACCCGGTCGACGTCCGTGAACGACAAGCCGGGGATCGCCCGCAGGATCTCGCGTGGCTCCGCCCAGATCCCCTTGCGCTTGTTCAGCCGGCACGGATCGTGGTAGGTGACCGACCGGTCGATCGCCACGCGCGGCACGAGCCGACCGTCACGGATCATCTCGGCGAACAGCTCGACGACGAGCACGACCTCGATGTCGAAGTCGTCGCCGAAGTACCGCGGGTAGTCCTCGGTGAAGCTGATGTAGTCGTGGGGGTCGAGAACGAGCACCCGGCTGGCGCCGACAGCGCGCCAGTCGGCGAGGTTGTGCTCGGCGAACCGGCGGGCCTGCTCGACGTAGCCCATCTCCGAGGCCGGTCCGCCGCAGCACCATTGCTCGGCCATCAGGCCGAACTCGTACCCCGCCAGCTGGAGGATCTGGGCCACCGCTCGCGGTACGGCCGTGCGATAGAACGCCGCCTCGCAGTCGACGAACAGGATCGACTCCCCGCCGATCGCAATGTCCAGTCCGTCGGTCCAGTCACGGACGTGCTCCTGGCTGACCGGTACATCGCCGAGGACCGGCTCGTGCGTCCGCTCGTCGGTCAACGCGTTCCATCGTTGCCACTCGGACTGGTGAACACCGCTGTCGACCGCCAGCAGCGCGGACCGCCTTGACCACGTCGACGGTGCGGGTGCGGAACCGGTAGAAGTCGCCGGTGAACAACGTGTTCGGGCAGCGCAGCTCGCAGGCTCCGCACTGTGTGCAGTTGACGTAGTCGGCGGCCATGTCCTCGATGTCGAGCTGGCCCCGTTCCATCGCCACGACGTTGGCGTGGAACGCCGTCGGGCTCCACGTCTCGTTGCGGCTGACCTGCACAACGGGGCACACCTCGCGGCAGAACTTGTGGCCTGACGAGAAGCAGTTGTACGACGCGTTGCGCCACTCGGCGAGGAACTCGTTCGTCCGCTGGTCGCGCCCAGGATTCGTCGGCGCTGCGACGGCGACTTCGTCAGGGAGTGCGTCCCACTCGACCGCGTGAGCCGTCCCCGGAGTGAACGGCGCCCCCAGGGCGCGGGCGACCCTGTCACCTTGCGTCTCGGTCATCGGCTCCTCACCCCCCAAACACGACCGGAACGTCGCTCGCTGCGGCGAACGCTAGCCCACCGGCCGATCTCCGCCAGCGGCTCGTGTTCATCGCGTTGCCGCCGTCACCACACGCCCGCGTTGCTACCGTGCTCGCAATTGTTCGCAGTGCGCGTACTGGAGGCGGAGATGCGGCACGAGGAGATTCGTGACACCGGAGTGATCGCGAGCGATGCGTTGGCGGGAGGGGTGCGGCTCGTCGAGGACGTGCACATGGCGGTCGCGGAGCGCGTGTTTCGCCGTGTCGGCGATGCTGGCCACCCAGCCCGAGCCGTCCACGACGCGATCACGGCGATGGTCTACGGCACCGTGCGTGGTGTCCATCGCGTTCTCCCACCGGTCGTGGCCACGATGGTCACGACCGCGTTGCCGTCGGCCCGATCGATTCACGACTCACCGCAAGGTCTTCCCGTCGTGGCGGCTGTGAACGGCTTGTGGGGTGATCGGATCGCGGCCCGTGCTCCGACATTGGCCATTCCGATGTCGATCCGTCTGGACGGGAGGGACCTTGTCCCGACGGCTGCGGACGTCCGCGCCTCCGTTGCCAATCCCACGCCACGGCTGGCCGTGTTCGTGCACGGCCTCTGTGAGACGGACCGCTCATGGATGCGCCCGAGTCCCGACACGGTGTCACCGGCGGCGTCAGCCACGTACGGCGAAGGCCTGCGGAGCGATCTCGGCTACACGCCCCTGCTGGTGCGCTACAACACTGGACTTCACGTGTCGGAGAACGGCCGTGCTCTGGCACTGCTACTCGAGAGGATCGTGGAGGCGTGGCCGCTCGCAGTGCAGGAGGTGGTGCTCGTCGGTCACTCGATGGGCGGGCTGGTCGCCCGCAGCGCCTGTCACTACGGAGACCTCGACGGTTCGGCGTGGGCGCCACGGGTCCGTCACGTCTTCAGCCTCGGTACGCCGCACCTGGGCGCACCGCTCGAGAAGGCCACGAACGTGGCCGGCTGGGCGCTCGCTCGCTGGCCGGAATCGATTCCGTTCGCGCGGTTCCTCACCGGGCGCAGTGCCGGGGTCAAAGACCTGCGCTTCGGAGCGGTCATCGATGAGGACTGGCAAGGGCACGATCCTGACGAGTTCCTCTGCGACCGCTGTCGTGAGGTGCCGTTCCTGCCCAATGCTCACTACTACTTCGTCGGCGCCACCATCGGCCGGGATCCAGCCGGTGTCGCCGGACGGGTCCTGGGTGATCTCCTCGTCCGCCTTCCGAGCGCCTCCGGCGATGGCCGACACCGCCGCATCCCGTTCGAGATTGACAACGGCCACCACGTCACCGGCGTGAACCACTTCGATCTCCTCAACCACCCCGCCGTCTACGACCAACTCCACCAATGGCTCGCCACGGCGAGGACCGACCGCCGGTTGATGGGCCCGCTCCAAGCAGAGTGAGGAGGCCCGGATTCGGTGCTGGCGCCGCCGATGTGGTCCTACGGCCCACGACCAATCGCCCGTGGCGGCCTCGAAGGACGGAGCACCTGATCGTCGTTCAGCTCACGAGGGCCGTCGTGCCGACGTGCGAGGAGAGCAGCGGCACGGGGCGACCATGAACTGGGTCGCACTAGCGACCCAGTTGCTCCTCGCCCTTCAGCTTCGCCGTCAGCGCCTCAATCGGGATCGCCGGCAGAGTCTGGATCTTGGCCGTGCCGCGAGATCCGAGATCGACACTGAGGTGGGCAATGGTCTCGTTGTCCGGCGCCTCGATGATGGTCACGAAGTCGAAGGCGCCTAACACGGCGTACTGAGCAACCACCTTGCAGCCGAAGGTCGCGATCTCATCGTTGACGGCTGCCAGTCGGTCCGGGTTGGCGTGGACGGTGTGGGCACCCTCCGCCGTCAACGTGGTGAGCATGATGTATGTCGGCATGACTACCTCCCGTGGCCGGGACCCACCCGACCGGCCCGGCCGACGCTAGTCCTGTTGGTCCAGACGCCGAGCCGGTCCTGCCGCGAACACATCGATGCGTTCGGGCGCGCAGGCGCGGTGGCGGAGCGCGGTGTTCGGTCGCGGCGTTCGGGGTGTCTGATGGCCGGGTTGAGGGCAGGCCATCGCGGTGGTTGGCCGACTCGACGACCGAGGGTTGAGGGCTGCGACACTCAGTGCGTGTCCTCGTGGGTCGGCCGCGGCTGACGGTTGTGGCGGCAGCCTTGACATGGTGTCGTGGGGCCCTCGGTGGAATCTGACCGGGTGACTCTGCCGGGCTGGGTGAGCGGTCTGCAGTACGTGCAGCTGGGCCGGGTTGCCCTGGCGCATCTCGACCGTGGCAGCGGTCCGTCGGTGTTGTTCATCCACGGTGCGCTGCTCAACTCGGCGCAGTACGCGTGGATCATCGAGCAGCTCCCCGAGTTTCGGTGCATCGCCGTTGACCTGATGGGTCACGGTCGAACTCGCATCGACGGAGATCAGCCCTTGGGCATGGACGCCCAGGCGGAACTGCTTGGCCACTTCATCGAGACGCTCGAAGTCGGACCGGTGCACGTAGTGGGCAGCGACAGCGGTGGCGGCATCGCGCAGGTGCTGGCAGTGCAACACCCGCAGCTCGTTGCGTCACTGGCCCTCACCAACTGTGACATTCACTCCAACAATCCGCCGCCCGCCTTCGCCGGGTTCATGCGCGAGCTCAAGCGGGTCGGCACGCTCGAGTTCTTTCGAGCCCGAGTCGCCGATCCGCAACTTGGCCGGCAGCCGCTCAGTCTCGGATCTGCGGTGGAGAACCCGGCGCGCCTCAGCGACGAAGCGATCGTGCATTTCTTCGAGCCGTTGTGCGCCAGCGAGCAGCAGGCCGACAACCTGTTCCGCTATCTCGTCCAGAACGACGGACGCCATACCGTCGCTCTCGAGCCGCACCTGCATCGGCTCACCGCCCCGACGACGCTGATCTGGGGTACCGGCGATCCGTACTTCCCCCTCGAGTGGGCGTTCTGGTTGCTCGAGCGGGTGGCGTCGCCGCAGCTCTTGCACGTCATCCCCGGCGCCAAGCTGCACATGCACTTCGATCGACCCGAGCTGGTCGCCCAGCTCCTTCGCCTCGCCCTGTCACGGGCGACACCGAGGCGATAGCGCTCGTGTCGTCGAAGGCGTGCGTCCGGCTCGGGCGGTCACAGGTGGGCCCAAGCTCGACCGCAACACCGGAGAGCTTGTCGGTCGCCGCCGGCGAACCTGCACGGCAAAACCGACCTCGTGGTGGCACGATCATGGCTGATCGTTCGGGCGCAGGCCGGTCGCCCCTCGACGGCGGCGTTCGGTGCTGTCGTTCTGCGCTCGTCGCCAACGGCACATCGGGTCGGCACCTCTCTGGCATCGGACGATTTCGCTGACCGATCGATGTGGCGACGCTGGCGCTGCCCTGCATTACGTCGGCCGCTGCACCAGTCTGGCCAGCCGCGCGGGCGCCTGGATGCAATAGGAGTCGGTCAACAGTTCGTCCAGCTCCGACCAGTCGGTGTCGTCGTCGAGAACGATCCCGACGACATTGACGCCCCAACCCGCCTTGAAGTACGGCTGACCGAGATGCTGGAAAGCCATCACCTCGTCCACCTCGGCCCGAAAAGTGATCCGGAAGATTTCCGTCCTCGCCGCCGAAGGCGTGGGCGATCGTCGCCTGACCCACCCGCCACCGTACCCCGACCCAGGCAGCCTCCTCGACGCACTCCGGGAAGCGGTCGACGAGCAGAGCCCGCAGGCGTCGCACCCACAGTTCAGGCAGCTCGGGTCGCTCTGCCACGGCCGAAGTCTTCCATGACGACGGTCCATAGACCGCGGGGCCTACGGCACGCATCAATGCCGATCGGTGCGCGATGAGTACAGCTGGAGGGCGTTGTTCTGCGCCCGCGTTCGGTCGCCATGTCGTCCGAGAACCGCAACTCGTTGACGAGTCCAATCGTCATCGTCGGCGGGTTCTTACACGGTCAGAATCGCTCCTGCCCAGTGACCCTTTGCGGATCTGGAAAGTCGCGCCACAGCGCCGCGTGGAAGTTGGTGACGAGCGAGTTGACTCCGTGGTGGAACTCCTCGATCGGGTCGGCGCGCGTCGACACGACGGCGAACGCGGCGTCGAGCTGGGCGAGGTCGCGGGTTTCGATGAGCACCTTGAACTCGCTCCGCGCGCCGAGGCCGAGCTTGCTCCGCAGCAGCCGCCAGCGCTCGATCCGCCCATCGGCCCGCAGTGCGGTGAGGTACCGGTCGAGCGCGGCGACGAATTCGAGGTCACGCACGCCCGGCGCGAGGTCGACGCTCAACTCATAGACATCCACGACGAGCATTGTGACCGAGCCCGGCGGGCGCCGCCGTGCCCGTATCTCGAAGGTGTTCATGGCCTGCGCCGACCCCGCAAGCGGTTACCAACGCTCTGGCAACGTGCGAGGTGCTCGATCCGGTGCGTCTGGTCAATCAGTTCGAGGAGCTGTACACCGGCGGCGAGGCTAATTCGGTGCTCACGTTCGGCAGTGCCATTCGGTGTGGCCGCGACCGGGGGGCCAACCGCTCGACGACGTCTACCGCGCTCGACGACCCCGCTCGACGAGAGTGCTCCTCTCGATGCTCGCTGCCGAGTCGGGGCGGCGCCGCGCTAACTGGTAGCAAGCACCGAGCCCGGCGTCGCCGCTGAACGGCGCGGGAAGCCGGCGTTCGTGGGCGCAGGGACGTGAGCGGTAGTGGACGCGTTACGTCGGACATGAGGCTCGGCTTCGTCGTCTCCGGCTCCGGATACGAGCAGTGCGCCCACCACGGTGGACGGAAGGGTTGCCAGTCGTCCTCGGGCTGGCCGAGGCGGTCGAGCACGGCGAGGATCACGGCCGGGTTGATGCCGAGGTCGTTGTGCGTGCCGTATACCTCGATGTTCTCGGCCCGCGTCCCGGTCCGGTCGATGCAGTTCTGCCACGACGCGACGCCGTCGGTGCGTGTGTAGATCGACGTGGCGGGCACCGCCAGGGGGGCGGGCGAGGTCTCGAAGGATCGGTACGGGCTGCCGAGGGTGATCACTTGACGGACCAGCTCGGGTCGCTCACGGGCCAGCGCCCGGGCGTAGATCCCGCCGAGGCTCCAGCCCACCATGGTGACCCGTCGGCCGTGCGCCCGCCCGAGTTGCTCGACGCGGTGGCGCAGTCCTGCGACGACGCGAGCCGTCGGTCCGACGTTGCGGCCGAGCCGCCAGCCGTGCGCCCAGTAGCCCTGGCTGCGCACCGTCCACCGCAACGGCACCGTGGACCAGTCGTCGGCGCCGAGACCGGGCAGGATGAGGACGGGATGCCCATCGCTGCGGCCGAGGTTGGCATCGGGGACCATGCTGCGTAGTATAGTTCGCATCCTCACCCAGGATACTGCACAACGACCCCAACGAAAGTAGACCCCCGAATGAACGTGCAAGAGATCATCGGCTCGGCCAACGAGTCGGCGCTCACCTTCGTGTCGACTGTCCAGGAGCGCATCGTCGACGCCAACAAGGCGGTCGCCTCGGCCGTCACCGGGAACCTTCCCGATCTGCCGTCGTGGCTCCCGACCGTCGACACCCCCGACGTCAAGAAGCTCGTCAAGGACAGCTACGCCTTCCAAGCCAAGCTGCTCGAGAAGCAGACGGCGTTCTCCGTCGCCCTCGTCGATGCGTGGACGCCGGCCAAGGCCGCACCCGCCAAGAAGACCGCCGCCGCCAAGAAGTGACGATGAACCCCGCCGAGGCGCTGTGGCGCGACCACCTGCAGCGCCTCGGCGAGTTCATCAAGGGGCAACGCCAGCTCAACCAGCTCTCCCAGCGGCAACTGGCGAAGCTGGCCGATCTGTCCGACACCTACATGAGCCAGCTCGAGCGGGGCCGCCACGAGCCCAGCCTGAGCGTGCTGCGGGCGCTCGCTGACAGCCTCGGCATCCGGCCCGACCAGCTGATCCTGTTCGCAGCTGGCCTCCCGATGCCCGACGATCCCGTCAGCACGGAGGACGCCATCCGCGGCGACCAGCGCCTCACCGCCGCCCAACGCTCGGCGATGCTCGCCGTGCTGCGCACCTACATCGACAGCAACGAGGCTCGCCCGTCGTGAGGCCCGGCTGCGCGGATGTGGCGACGACGCTTTGGTCCGGATATTGGCGACGGGTTCGCCTGTCGGCGGGGTTCGCCAAAGTCCCGACGAGTCGGGCGTCGATCTCGCCTCCGGCGACGAAACGGTGAGGAACTCCGCGGCCACCGGTGCGACCACGTCGGCGGGCGCGCCGTGGTCCTGACCCTGCAGCACGGTGTGCTTGCCGTTCGGCAGGAGCGCTGTGATCCGGGCGTCGGTGTCCCGAAAGAAATCCGGGCTCGCCCCGCCGGCCACCACGAGGGTCGGAACGCCGATCGCTCGGACGAGGTCGTCCGGGATCGCGCCACCCCGGCTGATGTCACCCATGACCTCGAAGTCATAGGGCATCGTCGGGCCACCGCATGCATCTTCGGATCCCTGCTCATCCCCTCGACCATCTCCGGTGGCATCCCCGTGGCAGCGAAGAACAGCTTGATCGCGTCAGCACGGCGATCTCTTGCGAGGGCCGATGCTGTCTGCTCGAGCGACCCGGCTCTCCGCCGACACCCCCGTCGCTCAATTGTGGTATGCCCCGCACGGGCAGCGCTCGCGACCGCAGGCCAGGCCGGACGTGCGGTTCAGCGTGATGGCCGATCAAGTCGCCACCAGCGGCCGCGACGCCGGTGCTGCAGGCGACCGACCGTGGCGTTGGAGATGGCAGCCACCCGAGCGGTACCGACGATCACGGCAAGGGCGGATGTCCGTGCGCCGTAGCGAGAGGTCCGGCCACTTCGCTTCCACTACCAGATGAACGTCTCACTCGTGCTCGTCGAACGTCACTCGGCCCTGGCGGTGATGGGTGGTGGGCCGCCCGGGACGCGGCTGGGCGCTGCGTTCGCGCCCTCGATCAGCGACCGCTGTGGACATGGCCGACATGCAGTCGCCGTGGTGAGCACCGGTGTCCACGGCCGAAGCTCAGTCTCGGCGAGATGGCGGTTCCGCTCACCACTGCGGTGGGAGGACGTCGTTGGCGATGGGCAGTCCGAGCCGGGGCCCCGCCTGACTGTCGGCTGATCGGCGGACACGCGTGTCGGCCAGCTCGATGTCCACGATCATCTTCCGCAACCACCGATCGGCGGACTGCGCTGGCACCGTTCTGTTGCGACGGTTGTCCCATGAACACAACGACCAACAGCCACTCCCCCCGCACCAGCCTCCGCACTCGATGGCTCGTAGACGATCACGGTCGGCTCTACGGGGAATGGGCGCTGGAGGACGGCGGCATGCACCAGCCCGTCGAGTCGACGGTCGACGACGATCGCGCGGCATGACCCAGTGCCAGTCGGCCGGTGGTGTCGCTCAGCCCGCGCCGCCCGCGCCGCCGTCGAGGTGGTGAAACTCACCACGTAGGAGGTCGGCGCGGAGCTGGCTCGGATGACCCGAAACGCACGCGGTAGGGGCCGTAGTTGGACCCTTCCACGCCCTCGACCACCTCGACGCCCCACTGGGCGTGGTAGCGGTCGAGGAGGACCGAGACGATCACCAGGTGCCGGCCGATGCAGCGCTGGCGGGACGACACCCTCGCCCGGGAATCGTCGTACCGCTGACCGACCAGCTGGACGTCGGCGTCGAACTTCGCCGCACAGGACGCAGTCGTTTCGTGCGTACGGGTACGACAGCGGCGCCATCAACGGATCTACTCGGGTATCTCGGTGTCCACGATGGCGAGCTCGCGAGCGACGTACATGTGGCTGACTGTTTGCTCGGCGGCGTCGACTGGCGAGCTCGAGTACGTCGCCGCCGGAGGTGCGCACGGCGATCACGGCGTCGCCGATCACCGCCGCGGGTTCGTCGTCGTTGTCGGTCCCGTACTCGAGGCCGACGGCGGCTCGTTCGAAGACGGTGGCGAGTGGTCGAAGGCCTGCAGGAGCCGCTCGGCGAGTATCCGCAGCTGCCCACCACCCGTACAGAACCGGCGGAATCATGCCCAGCGTCGAAGGGCCGGCACCAGCCGTGGCGGTGGTTGGTTCTTCCGTTGCGCCACGAGCACGGCCCGACGCACGACGCCCTTTCATGGCCTCGACGCTACGGGCTGCGCAAGGGTCGTCTCGTCAAATCGGCCGTCGAATGAGCCGGGCGGCCGCGTCCGGGAACGCGGTTCGCGAATGGCCTCATGAGGCAAGGACATGCCGTTCTGGCGCGTTGTCTGGTTGTTGATGAGCGTCATTCGGTGCTGTCGTTCTGGCGCGTCTGTCAGCCGCGGTGCCCGTGCCGCCTGTCGACACACGCGCGTTCGGTGGTGGCTGCTGGCGTTGAGGATGGTCGTCATGGCAAGCGCCAGAAGTCGTCGGTGAGCCCGACGCTGGTCACGCGGTGGGGCCGCAAGTCCGGCTCGAGCCGGTCACCCCACCAGGCATGGGCGAGTTCGCTGAGTTGGATGATCGGCAGGGTGGCGCCGGCACGGCGACCAGCGGCCGCCGAGCCGGTCAAACGTCGGCGAGCGAGTCCAGCACGGCGGTGGCGTGCGCGATGTCGTCGGACAGCGGGCGATCGGTCAGGTCGGGATCGAGCACCTCGACGGCGAGCTCGAACGCCTCTCGCACCGGGAGATCGGCGAGGTCCGCGTGCCGCATCCGCAGCGCGCGGACGGCCGCTACGAGCTCGCAGCCGAGCACGTGCCGGTAGGCGGTTGCGACGTGACCGGCTTGCCGGGCGGCCTGGGTGGCGAAGCTGGCGTGGTCCTCGAGGCCGCGGGACACGACGGCGGTCCCGATCGTGACCGGGAGTGCGGCCTGCCGCAGCTGGGCGAGCGCGTCGTGGGCGACGTACTCCAGAATCATCACCCCGGAACTGCCTCGCGGTCCGGTGGCTAGAAACGCCGGCAGTCCTGTGAGCGTCGGCTCGACCAGGTCGCCGAGACGGGCGGCGGAGAGCTCCGCCACGTGGTGCACGGTCGCCCGCGCGCCGTCCAGTGCGACGGCGACGTAGGCGGTGTGGAAGTGCGCATGGTGGAACGCGTCGTGGGCGTCGACCGACACCATCGGGTTCTCGGTGCTTGCGTTGATCTCGACCGTGAGCACCTTCCGCAGATAGCGGCCGGCGTCCAGGGCCGGGCCCTGCACCTGCGGGAAGGCACGCAGGCCGTAAGGATCCTGGATCCGCCGACCCGGAGTGGGCACCTCGAGCATGCCGAGTAGCCGGCGCATCTCCGCCGCGCACTCCACCTGGCCCGGATGCGGGCGGGCCTCGTGCACTGGCGCCGCGTACGCCTCGGGTGAGCCGTCCAAGGCGATGAAGGACAACGCCGCGACCGTGTGGCTTGCGCGCAGCAGCCGGCCGAGCGCGACACAAGCGAGCACGGCCTCCGCAATGGTCGCCGCGTTGCTGCTCTGGAAGGCCATCGCGTCGCCGGTGTCGAACGGTACGGCCGCCAGGTCGCCACTGGCCCACGGTCGTTCACCGGCAAGCGTGAGGCCGGTCTCGGCGAGCGCGGTCAGGTCGCCGGTGCCGATCGAGCCGGTGCGGTGCACCAACGGAACGGCACCGTTGGTCAACGCGTCGGCAAGCGCCGTCAGCAGCCGCGGATGCGCCCCCGAGCGGCCTGCGGCAAGCTGGTTCAACCGGACCAGCAGCATCGCCCTGGCCAACTCAGGAGTCATCATCTCGCCAGTGCCCCCGGCGTGACTGCGCATCAATCGGCGCCCCTGCTCATGAGCCGCTTCGGTGTCGAGCACCTCGTCCCGGTTAGCGCCGACACCGGTGGTGTGGCCGTACAGTTGGCGGCGTGCGACCAACTCGGGCACCAGCCGCCAGGACTCCTCGGCTCGCCGCATCGCGTCCGAGTCGACGTCAACACGAACGCCGTGGTCCTCAGCGAGCCACACGACGTCCTCACACGTCAGACTCGTCCCGTCGACGTGCAACCCCCGGTCGCTCATCCGACCATTGTGGCCCCCGGCCGCACCCAGCAGATTGGGTCAGGAACTCGGTGCCCACATGGCACAGACGCTCGAACCGAATACAGCCCTTGCCGATCGACGTGTCGGCAACGCCCAACGAAAGAGCATGAGACTGGCGGAGAGCCGAGACCGTTAGAACTTTGGATCTCTAACAAAGAAGACCCAGCGAACGCACGACAGACACGCGCAACATTGCGTCCCCGGCGTTGCCGCAGACATGCCTGATTGTTCGGCGCTCCCTCGACCCGGCCTCGGCCCGTCGTTCGTTCGTGACCTTCGGTGCGGGAGGACGCCGGTCCCGGCGCGACCGGCGGGTGGTCCGATCGTCGGACAGGCGGTGGCGAGTCGGGGCTCATTGGCGCATGATGGGTTGAGGCTGCTGCCCTGCGGCCACTCGAGGAGGGGTTGAGCATGCGGACCGATGTCGAGTTCGACGCCGAGGGCGTGACGCTTCGTGGGTGGTTCTACCGGCCGGACGGCTCGTCGCATGCGGTGCCCACCGTGGTGATGGCGCACGGGTTCTCCGCGGTGAAAGAGATGTACCTCGATGCGTACGCCGGACGATTCACGAACGCAGGGCTGGCGGCGTTGGTGTTCGACAATCGCAACTTCGGCGCCAGCGATGGCGAACCCCGCCAGGAGATCGATCCGTGGGCACAGGTGCGCGACTACCGCCATGCGATCACGTTCGCTCGCACCCTGTCGGATGTTCGCCGGGATGCGATTGGGGTGTGGGGGTCGAGCTACAGCGGCGGCCATGTGATCGTCGTCGCGGCGATTGACCGCCGGGTGAGAGCCGTAGTCGCACAGGTGCCGCTCATCTCCGGTTGGCGCAACGTGCTGCGCCTGGTGCGTGCCGACTTGGTCGCCCAGTTCCGCGGCATGTTCGACGCTGACCGAGAAGCTCGCTACGAGGGCAAGGATCCGGCGATGGTCCCGGTGGTCAACGACGATCCACTCGGCCCCGCCGCGTTGCCGACGCCCGACTCGTTCGAGTGGTTCACCGAGACGGGGCGGACCCGTGCCCCGGCATGGCGCAACGAGGTGACCCTCCGCTCGGTCGAGCTGTTGACCGAGTACGAACCCGGCAGCTACATCGACCGCGTGAGCCCGACGCCGTTGCTGATGCTGGTCGGGGCGACCGATCACCTGACCGTCGCTGATGAGGCGTTGGCAGCCTTCAATCGTGCATGCGAGCCGAAGAAGCTCGTGTTGTTGCCGGGCGGCCACTTCGACGCCTACATCAACGACTTCGACATGGCGGCCGGCGAGGCAGCCGACTGGTTCGCGCAGCACCTCGCCAGATAGCCCACCCGGAAGTCACGGGGCCCGACCGATCGACATGCCGTTCGGGCGGGGCCACGAAGTGCCGCGGTCGTGATTCGGTGCACGCGTTCGGGCGCGTGAGGGTCATGTGAGTCCCGGACCCTGTGCGGGCCATGCGTCCCAGCAGAGCTGCCGGTGGCCGCGCCCGTGCGTCGGCGGTTGGAGAGGGATGTCAGGGGTTCGAGCAGACTGGCTCTGTGCCCAGCAGGCGACGACCCAAGTCCCCGAAGCCCGAACCGCAGGACCCGGTCGAACAATTCGCCACGCTGTTGCGGGAATCTGCCGAGCGTGAACGGGCTGCACAGGATCGCATTCGACTCGAGCGGCAGCGGGCACGCGATACGGCCGACAGCGCGGCGGCTCACGCCGCTGCGCTGGATGCGGCTCGCCGCAAGCTTGAGGACGCGATCAGAGACGCACGCGAGGCGCGTCGAGCGGGGTCAGGTGTCGCCGCCGCCGACGAGGCGTGGCGTCAAGCCAAGGCCCGGCTCATCGAGTTGGAGACCGGCGCGCCGCCTGACTGGGCGCGTCACGACGCCTCCGACGAACCGGAGGCCAACGACGGCGCCGACGCTCCGTCGTAGACCCCTCGCCAGGGCACCTCGGAAGCAGTTCTCGCTCACGATCAACACAACGATGCCTGATTGTTTCGGAGCGGCCTTCGTGACGATTCAGCCCGTGATTCGGTGTTGTCGTTCGGTGCGAGGGGGACCTGTCGTTCGGCGAAGTGGAGTCGAGGTGGGGTCGTGTGGTTCGGCTGTGCAGCGGATGGTCGCGTGACGAGTGCCTACGTGAAGATGGCGATCGAGGCGGTGAACCCGTGAATGGCGTTGCGGCCGCCGACGGGACCGAGCTCGCCGGCGCAGAACATGCCGGCCAGCGCCGACGTGCCAAGCAGGTCACCGACCACGGTGGCGTCGTGGTCCGCCGTGCCGAAGAGCTGCCGGCCGCGCCCGTTGCAGGTGAACACGAGCGCACCGCGGGCGGCACGTCCGGACAGTACGGCGTGCAGGTCCTCGTCGGCGCTGGCCGCGTCGCGCACCTGGAACTGCACGGTTGAACCCACTCGCAGGGTGTCGCCGACCGCCACCGCGCCGGTGGAGCGTTCGACGCCGAGCACGCCACGGATGAGGAAATCGCCCCGTTCGAACTCGAGCTTGGTTTCGTCGATGACGACACCGCAGTGCAGACCCTGCTCGGCGAGGTGGCGGTCGACCGGTGGCAAGTGCTCGAGCGTGGCGATCAGGCGCTCGATGGCCGGTCGGCCGCCGAGCTCGTAGATCATGTGGCCGTCGGCACGGGTGACGATGTAGGGGCGGCCGATCGGACGGCAGCCCTGTGACACGACGGCGTGCGCCGAGACGTCCTCGCTGAGCAATGCCCCGATCGCCCCGTCGGCGTAGGACAAGTCGTCGACAACCAGCCGGTTCCCGCCCGGTTGGCTTGCCGCCGACGCCATCCCGCCCACCACCGCCAGGCCCGATTGATCTTTCCCCAGCTGCTCCAACAACGAGTCGACCGGAAACGTGAACGGGTCGGCGACCAGCAGCATCGATCGCGCGCCGGCCACGTCGGCCGGAACTCCACCGATCAGCCACCCGTCGGCCGCTCGCTCGGCGACGAGGCGCATGGCGATCGCCGGTGACCCAAGGCGGGCGGCGAACAGCGAGACACCAGGCGTCTGTTCGACTTCGCGTCTGGCGCCGAGCACCGCCACCGCCGCCGCGCCCAACAACGTGACCGGCTGCAGCACCGCACGCACCACGTCGGCGATGTCGCCCGCGGCGCTCCGATGCGGCGGCGTCACGAACAACACCGCCAGCTCCGGCATCGGTCCCAGTCGCTCCAGGACCTCGGCGGTGACCTCTGCCGCCGCCTGCGCCGGGTCCGGATGCTCCGAGAGCGCCGAGGCGTAGCGGCACCCCTTCCCAGCGTCGGGCTCGGCGACCACAAGGTGCATGATCGCCCCAATCGGGTCGATTCGCCAGAGCCTCCAGTTTCCAATTCGGGCCCGACCGCCACCCGCGCACACACACGCCACAACCCCAACCGCCTCCACGAACCACAGCACCAGCAGCCGCGTTCCGCCCGAGCGAACGCGGGACAAGCGATGACAGGGGTATCAATCCGTGGCTCCATCCCCGTGGTCCGCCCGTGCCTCGGCGCCGAAACGATGCCCTTAATCTCAGGAGTCCAGTTGGCGGAGGTGCCGACCGCCCACCATCTCCCCACAGTCTGGGGCCGGCGCGGTGCGACTGCCGGTCAGACCGAGGTTGACACCGAGGGAAACGAGCCGGCTCGCTCGGTCGCAGGCCGCACGAACGATGCCAGTTCGGCTGCCGGCGATCGGGTTCGTGACTGCCGTCGGTGGTGGCGTTCTGACGTTTGGACTTCTCTCGTCGCTGGCGCCTCGGACCTGTCAGCTGTTGCATGGAAGGGTGACGAAACAGCCCGATGTTCGACGAGGCCTGGTCGTGTTGCGCGTGGGGCCTGGCAGGTACACCACGTTCCGGCCGGCGGGGCAACCACGCCAATGCGGCGCGGCCAACAGCCGTGTCGAGCGCCGTCCACGAACCGGCTGCCCGCGGGCCACTACGCGCCCCGTGAGGATGCTGTGATGGGCCGAACACCGAACCGGTCGATCGCCCAGTGCGCCACCCATGCCACGTCGTCGGCGCCGCGGTCGGTGAGCGGCCGTTGCGGTTCTTCGTCCTCGCGTTTCGCCTGTCCGTGCTGGACCAGGTACACCATCACGGCCGTCACGGTAGGCGCTGGGCGCTGACCCGGGGCGCTGGCGGGCCATTCGCATCGCCGGGCCGTGGAGGGAGTCATGTGATCGGTGGGGAATCCGGGACCGAGCGCCGGATCGTCGGCCGTCGAGGCGGCGTGTGCCGCTGGACGCTGTTGGAGCCGCGTCAGCGAGGTCCGGGGGATCTCGGCGCGGCCGCGCGTCAGCGTTTCGACGCTGTCGCGACCAGGCAGGACCGGCCGCGTGGCCAAGCATCAGACCAGCTCGACGAACACGACGAAAACCGTGTTTGTCTACAACCACGCTGCACACAGCGCTGGACTGCCGCCGTCGCCGGGCATAGGTTGAACCTGCTGGCTCGCCGGCCGAGGGGGTGGCGATGTGAAATCTACGCGGCGCCAGACATCAGTCAGGTGCGCGCCCCTTCCGCGATCGCGCTCCCTCGCTCGACGGACCTGCTCGCGGGAGCACCAAGGCTTCCACTGAGCTGAAGGAGGTCAACGTTGATCATTAGAAGCTGGAATCTGCGTCCCCGCCCGGGACGCTATGACGACGCCATTGGACTGATCACTGAGGGGGTCAAGTTGGCCGAGCGTCACGGGGCGCAGCATGTTCGTCTGACCCAGGCCGCCACCGCCGGCTCGACCACCGGGCTGCTGGTGTTGACCTGCGAGTTCGAGAATCTGTCGGCCTACGGCGCCTACGTCGACGACACGATGAACGACGTCGAAGCGCAGTCGTTCGCACATCGGATCCGCGAAGCGGAAGCGCCGTTCATGTACGAGTCGACCGCCGTGCTCACCGAGATCGATCTCGGGCGTGAGGACGCCAAGCTGGGTCGCGGTCGTGTGCTCGACGTCCGCTTCGGACGCGCCCTGCCCGGGCGGTGGGACGAGACTCTCGACATCTGTCGTCAGGCGTTCGAGCTGTGCGACAGCCACGGGTCGGTGGGTTGCCGGATGTTCGAGCTCGACCACGCCGGCGAGCACAGCGGCTGGCTGAGTGCGGTGATGGAGTACGACTCGATGAACGAGTTCGGCACGGCGGGTGACGCCTGGCTGGCCGACGACACGGGACGCTCGATCACCCAGCGAATGCGCAACGACGCCCCGTTCGCTGCCGCTCTCCTCCGGGCTGTTCACTGAGGTGAGGCTCTTCTAACTCATCGCTCCGTCACCGCGGTCGTGTCTCCAGGAGACGTCAGCGGTGGCGCGAGTTCCGCTACCGCGGACGAGCCCAGCTCCGAACTGGCGCCCCGCTCGACTGCGGTCAGGGAGTTTGAGCACCACATGGGCGGCTCACCGTGGTCGTCGAGACCTCCCCGAGCGGCGATGCCAGCTCACACGTCCGGCCTGCACCGGAGAGGACATTGAAACGCTTCGTGCCGCTAGCGAGGCGACTCAGGCCCAGCGTCGATCTCCCGACCGAAACTCACGCGGCCGCGCCGCCGGTCACAGTCGCCCCCGGCGGCGACAGGAGCCGCCGAGACGGCCGGCGTCGCCCACGTCACGCTGGTCACACCGAGCGCACGTTCTTGGCTTCCTCGCTCTTGCGACCGGGGCCGACCTCGAACTCAACGGTCTGGCCCTCGGTCAGCGTCGTTCCGCCGGCCTGAAGGTTGGAGACGTGCACAAACACATCCTCGCCACCCTCTCGGGACAGGAAACCGAACCCTCGGTCATGATCGAAGAACTTCACTTTGCCTCGCACAACTGAACCAACTTGTCCATTTCTGCCGACCCAATTGGAAGACAGAGCCCGCACGGTACGGGCTTCGGCGTCTCGATCCTCCTCGCGGCTGGTCCATCACGCTGCTCGACGCGCGCCCGGGCCGCGCCGTCGGGCCCGCCGTGACCGCCCGGCCGTCGTTGCCGGGCGCGCCGACGTGGTTGCGTACCGATGAGATGTGATCAGCGCCGGCTGTCGGGGCACCACCAACAGTGATGGTCAATCAGTGGGTCGCGGTAGACGACGAACCTTTCGGGCGGGCGACGCAGACCCGCCGTGACCACAGCGGCCCACTGCAGGCCCGGCGCAGCTCCGACGACCAGCCGATCGCCGCGGGACGCGCCAACTCGGCGCGCTTATCCGCCCGAGATCACGCGCGGTTGGCGCCGCCACTCGCCCGCTTGCTCTGGGGATGCGTGCACGGGTCCGCACGGAGTCATGTGAGCGGGCCCTGTCGCTAGTCGGCGAAGACGTCGCGGGTGAGCTGCACGAAGAAGGTGTGATCGTGGCCTGTGCTCGTGTCGGCGGAGTTCAACGAGGCGCGGGGCGTGCCATCGGGCACCCGCTCCTCGGAGTAGATCGCTCCGACCGGGCACACGTCGGGCTGGTAGCACGGCCGTGCACGACGTGCATTCGTCGGCGTTCACGTAGAGCACACTGTCGGCGAAGATGCCGATGGCGTCAGGGTTCGGAGCGTGCGAGTCCTCGATGACCCCGCTGCCGGCCTCGACCTCGGATAACAGGATGTTGCGTGCAGGATCGAACTCGTAGATGCATGCAGTGGACAGACGTCGACGCAGGCGCGGTCTTTCGGCCCGATGCACGCTTCGGTGCTGCTCGCGATGCCGCTCACTGGTGCACCATCCATTCGTGCGACGCGTTCGACCTGATCAAACGCACGCGGCACCAGTGAGCGTGAAGACCGTAATGCTGATTCGCTCGCTCGAAGACTCGCTCGCTCATTGGACGTCCTCGGTTGAGGCAGGTCTATCGGCCCGACTCCGGCGAGGTGCGCAGGTTGTCGGAGCCCACCGGTAACTGTCCCGTGCTGCCGCGTGTCGGCGCTGCCTGGATGGTTTCGAGTACCTGCCTGACGCGGGCGGCGGGCGGGCGGGTCTTGCGTCGTCAGACGATGCCGAGCGTCGCGTGAGCGGCACGTGAGGCGAGAGGCTTCCGGTGGGTGTTCTGATGGATCGGTGGAGCGCTTGACCGATCCAGACGCTGCCGGGCGGCGAGGCTGGTGCGGCGGTGCCGTGGGAGGCTGTCGCGCATGTCATCGACTGGCGACGCATTGACGGAACGTGCGGCCGGCCGGGGTGAGGAGCGGGTGTTCGGCGACGACGCCGCACGGTTCGCGTTGGGGGCGCTGTCGGGTCCGTACCTGCCGTGGGGTTCGGGTGCGATGCGGCCTGCCGGCCTCGTCGCGGTGTGCAACGACATCGTCCTCAACGATCGCCGCCGCATCGTCGAGCTCGGTAGTGGGATCAGCACGGTGCTGTTCGCCCGCCTGCTCGTCCAGGTGAGCGCCGGCGGCGACCACAGGTTGGCCGCAGTGGAACACGACCCCCGATGGCGACATTGGGTCGTCGGCCAGCTGGCCCGCGAGGCCGTCGGTGATCACGTCGCGGTCGTCGACGCGCCGTTGCGGCCGCCCCGACCGGCCGATGGGAGCTGGTCCTGGTATGACGAGGCCGCGGTCGACGCAGGCCTCGACGCGGTGATCGGCGGTGACCTCATCGACCTGTTGATCGTCGACGGTCCGCCAGCATTCACCGACGGTCTCAGCCTCGCCCGTCATCGGGCCCTGCCCGTGCTCGGCGACCGGCTGGCCCCCGACGCCGCGGTGGTGCTCGACGATGTCGAACGACCCGGCGAGCAAGAGGTGCTGCGACGATGGGAGGAGGAGTTTGGCCTCGTCTTCCGTCGTGATCGCATCGCCGGCGTGGCGATCGCCACCGTCCCGTGACCGCCACTCACCGCAACCGAGCGTGATCGGCTCGGCCGCGGGCGGCGGCTCGGCTCGAAGGGATGACGACGGATCCGTAGTCTGCCGGCGTGACTCCCGCGACCTCGCCGCCCGCTCACCGTGGTGACGGCCGCGGCCGGCGAGGGGACCGTGACGTGGCGTTCGCTTCGGTCGTGCACGTCAACGAGAAGGGCGGCAGCTTCGGGGGTACCGAGGAGTACATCGCGTTACTGACCTCCGCCCTTTCCGCCCGTGGCATCCGCTCCCACCTGGTGTGCGGCGTCGTGTCGGGGTCCTTGCCGGGCGACCTCGCATCGGTCCATGTTGTTGCAGGACTCGCTTCCCGACGGCCTCGAGCGGGCACCGCCGCGGCTGTGGCCAAGGTGATCGCCGAGCTCGATCCTGATGTCATCTATGTGCACAACGTCTTTGACCCGGCGGCGGTGTCGGCCATCGCCGCTGTCGAGGGGCGAGGAGTGCTGCTGTGGTACGTCCACGACCACTACCTGACGTGCCTCAGCGAGTTGCGCTGGCGCCGCGACATCGGCAGCTGCCCGCACCGTCTCGGCCACGACTGCATCACCGCCATCGAGAACGGACACTGCGTCCTGCGACACCCCAACCAGACCCACGTCGAGATCGACGTCGAGCGACGCCTCAGGTTGAGCCGATCGCTCGACGCGGCCGACGCCATCGTCGTCGTCAGCGAGTACATGCGGGCGCTCCTCCACGACGCCGCACCGCACCTCGACGCCCGCCTACGCCTGCTGTCTCGACCGATCCGCGACCTCGGCAGTCTGCGACTCCGACAGCGGACCCGACCAGATGAGCCCGCCGTTGTCGCCTACGCCGGCCGGATCACCGCCGAGAAGGGCCTCGCCACTGTGATCGAGGCCCTCGGTGCCGTGCAATGCGATGCCCCCGTCGAGCTCCGCATCGCCGGCGTGATCGAAGATCACAGCTATTGGTCGCGCTGCCAACAGCTGACCGTCGAGGCAACGGCGAGGCGCCATGGCCTGACGATCACGTACCTCGGCCATCTCGACTACGACGCCACCGACGAGCTGTTCCGCCAGTCCGACATCGTCACCGTTCCTTCGCAATGGCCTGAACCTCTCGGAGCCGTCGCTGTCGAAGCGATGTCCGCCGGCGCCGCCGTCGTCGCGTCGAGCGTTGGCGGACTCAACGAGACCCTCGTCGATGACCACAACGGGGTCCACGCCAACCCCGGCGACATCGACTCGTGGGCCCGTGCCCTGACCACGCTGCTGCAACACCCCGACCACGCCCGCCGGCTCGGTCACCAGGCGCACCACGACTTCGCCGGCATCGCCATCGGCGACCACCTCGACGACCTCGACGACCTCGTCTCGACCCAACGCCGACTGCACGGCTGACCTCTGGACTTTCTGCGATCCAGCCGCGAATTGGCTCTCGCAGCCGTGCCCGCATCGCAGCGGTGACGATAGGCCAATCGATCCTGGCCCGTCGACGCTGACGCATGAGCCACCCTCATGGCCGATCGCGTCGTTGGAATCGCTCTTCGCGATCGAGCAGATTGATGCGGACGCATGGTCCTCTCATCAACGCCGACTGAGCGAACAGCTCACCGTGCCTTCCGATAGCGTCGGCCTCGTTAGCGAAAGGCAGGCGAAATGGCGAAGGCAACCGTAGAAATGTTAGTCGACGACCTCGATGGATCCGAGGGCGCAGAGACGATACGGCTCGGATGGAACGGTGACTGGCGCGAGCTCGAGCTCTCGAAGAAGAACCTGACATCGCTGTCGAAGGCGCTGGACAAGTTTTGGGACGCCGGACGCCCGGTCTCGAGCGACGGGGAGCCAAACCGTCGCCGCCCCAAGGCGACGAGATCGTCACGGGCAACTAGGGCCAAGCGCGAGCCGAAGGTAATCCGTGCATGGGCGCACGAAAACGGGCTCGCGGTACCAGCCCGAGGACGCATCCCGGGAGAGGTAGAGAGGCGGTACAACGAGGCGAACGGGCGCTCGTAGCAGCCTGCCTCGCAGCACGCGCACTCTCGTCCGGCTCGACATCCGGTCGCGCCGTCAATGCCGTTCTGGCGCGCCGGCCGGCGCCAGCTGCTTGTCGTTCGGTGTGCACGTTCGGCGCGTCCGGAACCGGTCGCGGCCGGCTGGACCGCGTTGCTCATGCCGCGGGGCGACCGAACCAACGCTCGCGCAGCGGGAAGAGGTAGGTGTCGGTGACGGCGTTGAGGATCCGCCGAGCGTCGGTGAAGTGTTCGGCGATGGCGACGAGCACCTCGACGGATCCGCTCGGCGCCGGCGAGAGGCGGGTGGCGAGCCGGTACCAGCGGCCGCCCAACAGCTCGAGCAGCTCGAAGGCGTTGCCCGACCCGGGCGGCGTTCTCGCCGCTTCGAGTCCAGCGGAGCGAAGCAGTTGCACCTCAGCCAGCGGCCGCCCGAGCGGCGTGCTCGCGGTGTGGTCGGGAAAGACCCCGGTCAGGAACAGCGACAGGTCGCCGAGGCGGCGGAGCACGCCGGGCCGTTCGGAGGCCGGCACAGTGTCGAGCAACCCGGCCAGCTGCAGCGGGTCGAGCTCGCTGAAGCGCCGCCGACGCCAGCCCCGACGGGTAGAAACCCAGGTGCTCCCACTGACCACGTGGGTGTAGGACGCCAGCAGCTCGACAAAGAAGAAACGTCGCAGCGGATCGGCCAACAGCCGGCGCAGCGGCTCAACCGCGAACACCGGCACACGCTGGCGAGGGCCGATCCACTCGTCGACGTAGGTCGCGACCGTCAGCCGCTCGGCGAGGCGGTGCACGGCGACGGCGAAGGTCAGGAAAGGCGACGCCGACCGAGACGGGTCGAACTGCGCGTCGAGTCCGAACACGATCTGCTCCAGACCAGGAGACGACAGTGCGCCCACGAGGGGCTGACCCCCGACCACGTCGCTCAGCAGCGCCAGATCGCCCGAGGTCAGATGCTCCCGGTAGGCACGCTCGACGTCCCACGTCATCGCGGTGACGACGCTACCGGCCGTGCGGCATTGCGCATGGGGGAGCGAGCCGCAGATGACCGTCAGCCGGACGGGGTGAAGTGTGCCGATGCGTCAGCGGTCGCGGTCAGGATCGGTGAGCTCAATCTCCCGCGGCCCATGGCTGGCTGGACGGCCATGTCAACTCCGAACGTGCCTCAATTCCATGACGCGCTGACGCCGGCGGAGTCGATGGCGTTGTTCGGTGTGGAGGCTCGATGGCGATCGTGCGCGGCGCCTCTGACACCGGATCTGATACGTAGCGATCGCGAGAGCAACCCCTCGTCGGCTTCCAGGCCATCGCGACGTGTCGCCGCCCGGCATGGTCGCTGTGGCTGCCGCGAGATCCGCAGCGCGTGACCTCGGAGGTCGAGGCCGATCGTGACGCTCGGCGTCGCGGGAACCGGAACCCCGCAGCCGGCATGCGGTCGTCAATGCCGTCGTAGCTCGGCGCGCAGGTGGTGTGTGAGGGGGATCCCGACAGCCGCCATGGCGATCGTGTACCGCAACGTGTCGCGGTCGAGCTCGTAGCTGCGCTCGACCTCGTCGACGGGCTTGGCCGACGCTGTGCCGAGCAGGCCGCTACTCCGCAGCGCGAGGACGCCATCGCCGAACGAGCCCGACGCCGCCTCCACGATGCCGAACCCGTGGGCGACCACCAACTCCAGACCCTGCGTCGTGACCCGCAGAAACCCGCTCTCGGCGTGGCGCGGCTCGCCCGTCGAGACGTCGCGGGTCGTGCTGCGCCAATGCGCCAACGGGCGGTCGGGCACGGGCATGATCACCAGCTCCTCGGTGTACGCGAAGTCGGCGATCGTCGGGTACTCGCCCTCCCCGGCTCCGCGCCACGTCGCGGCGAGGTCGGCGAGCGGGTGGCCGTCGGGCATGGCGGCGAGCCTATGGGGACGGTGCCGGTGCCGACGGCCACCCGGTCAGCGATGCGTCCGTGAGCGATCACAACCACCGTCATCGACCGTCATGTCCCAACGCCCGTCCAGAGGTGAGCTTGATGGGCCTTCCGCGGGCGCGATCGATCTCTCCGCCTGCCGTCACCGCTCAGCGGAAACCACGCCGGCAGCGCCTCGGCCGTCGCAAGTACATGCCGTTCCGTGCGCGCTCGGATGCGTCGAGGGCCGTCATTCGGTACCGACGTTCGGTGGCGCCGCTCGGTGCGGCAACGGCGCGCGCATGGAAATATCGACCACGCAAGCGGCGCCGGCGTAGGAGCGTGAAGGATGGGGCGCCGCCGGTCGGTGCTGCCGTAGCTCGGGAGAGCCAGGGCAGGGTGCGTCGGCCGCTGCTTGACACAAGCGAACCGCAGCGGCCATTGTTGCGCGGACGGATTCGTTGGCGGGCTGCGCGTTTTACGTTGATGCCAACGCTTTACATGAGGGAGACAACAATGAAGCGTTTGCTTGTCGTCACATCGGCGACGGCTCTGGCTGTTCTGGCCTTGGCGACCGGTGTGGCGGAGGCCGGCCCGCCCACGAATCAGGGATGTCACGGCGAGAGCATCTCTGCCCTCGCACGCAATCAGCCGTTCCCCGGCGCGTTCGGAGCTGGTGTTGTGGGCTTCGCGCAGGACCCGAACAATCGTCCAGGACTCGGTGACGGCATCCAGGCTCTCCACGCTGGTCTCGTGCCCGACGACGTCGTGCCGAACACATGTAACGACTGATCACAGTTGGCGTTGTTGAGGGCTTGAACGCGTGGCTGTGGCCACGCCCGATGGCGTGGAGGCCGTGTCAGAGGACAGCTCTTGTTCGGTTCCGCCTCGCCACCGAACGTCGAAGGTGTCTCCGACCACGACCGGTCCTGGCGCGGATATGTCTATGCCGATATGACGCGTGACGAGGGGTCTCGGATTGGGCGTTCGGTGCTCACGTTCGGGCGCGTCAACGGCGAGCCGACCGGCACGTGAGAGGGATCTGGAGCGTCAATTCTGGCCCTGCACTCGCTCCCGGCTGATGAGCCAGATGTCGTCCATGCCGTGTCCATCAGCCCGATTTGCCGAGTAGTAGAGGGTCTCGGCGTCGTCGGAGAGATGCGCCTGGATGTCGTTGGCCGTCGTGTTCACGCCGGATGACAGGTTGATGGGGCATGACCATGGATCGCTTGGTGAAGCTCGAGTGGAGAACCAGAGATCCTGGCCGCCGACAGGTGGATTCGTCGGGTCGGGGCAAGCGGACTGCGCCAGGCTGCGGTTGGAGTGAAGGAACAGCTCAAGTCCGTCGAGCCGGATCGTCGGACGGGCGTCACCGGCGGCACTATTGAGCTCTGTCACCGGAGCGGGTGAACCAAACACACCGGCATCGACCTTGCCGTCGCCATTCGCGTCGCGACGCAGCCCCGCCGGATCAACGACGACGGCGCGGAAGATGTCGGCGCCCTGCCCCCGGTTGCCCGTGAAGTAGAGGACCGTCCTACCGGCTTCGTCCTCCACGTAGGCCGGTCCAACCTCACCTCCGGCGGTGTTGATCGTCGGGCCAAGGTTGAGCGGGACGGCCCAGGCGTCATCATCGTGGCGGTCGCTGCGCCAGGAGACATACAAGTCGAGCCCGCCGCTGCCACCGGGGCGGTCGCTGGAGAAGAACAGCAGCCGGGCGTCAGCGGAGAACGCGGCGTTTCGTTCGTTGAACGTCGGCGTGTTGAGCCGATCGACCGCGGTTGGATCGCTCCACCCGCCGCCGCGAAGGCGACGGGTCACGTACAGGTCCTCGTCGGTCGTGCCTGGCTCCTGCGGATTGGTGTTGTTGAAGTTGCGGTTGAAGTAGAGCGTGTGGCCGTCCGGCTGGGCCGGCGCACTCTCCTCATACCCGGTGTTAACGGGCGCGCCAAGATTCTCCGGCGCGGACCAGGCGCCAAACGGGCCGAACGTGAAGCCCCGGTCACCATCGTCCGCCATGACCGGCATGGAGAACGCCACCAGTAGCGCCGTCGCGAGCAGGCAAGCCCTTCGCATCATCGGCGACCGCCAGAACCCACACGACGGAGCGCTCGCCCGGTCAGCGCCACCACTCGGGGCGCCGACCCCACCACAGCGACCAGCGCGACGAGGATCAGTCCGACATCCCACATGGCGTGCTCCCTCCTCAGCCGCCCGCCCAACCCAGACGGCTACCACCTCATCATGCGCCTCGAGACACCCGTGCACAAAGACGCCACGACGCGACAAGCTCGGCCGTACGAACGCCGGTCCGTCACGACGCTATGTCACACCAACGTTGCCGGCACGCCTTGCTCTTCCCCGGACCCGACGCCCGCCATGAACAGCACGCCAATGACATACCGATCGGTGCGGCGGCGAATTGTCGGTGGCGCGGCGTTTGGTCGCCCTGTTCGGTGCGGTCGATCTCGTTCCCGCGGAGTCCGGGCCTGCGTTGGTGGCCGCCGGCCGGATGGCCTGAGTGCAGGCTCTTCGCCGGTTCGGCGAGTGCCGTAGGGTCGGCGGTACGGTCGGCGGCATACGGGAGGTTGGGATGAGGATCGCCGGGTTGGTGTTCGTGGGTACGCGCACAGGCGCCCGTGCTCAGATGGCCGGCTTTATGCGGGACAATATTGGGCCTCGCGCCCGACGATGTGCCGGGGGTCGATGCCGACGTATTCGAGCTCCCGGACGGCTCGTGGTTCGCGGTGACGCCGTCGGAGGAGACGAGTGGGGAGCGAACGGTCGGATTTCTGGTCGAGGATCTCGACTCGGCCGCTGCTGAGCTGCGCGATGCTTGCGTCGACATCGACGCCGAGGTTGTCGCCAATGAACGGTTCCGCTATGTCCACTTTCGAGCACCGGACGGCCAGCTGTACGAGTTGGTCGAACTCCGAAGCGGCTGATCGGTTCGCGCATCCAGAGGAACGCACAGTCTGCACTCGACCGTTGCAGCCGCCGGCGAGCCCACCTCGCAGCATCGACATGCCGATATGTGCGCATTCCGGCGGACGCGGTGCCGTCGTTATGGCGTGACGTCATGTGCTTCCGGAGCCGAGCAGCGTGAACCGGCCCCGGGTTCGGTAGAGGCTCGGTTTAGTGCTGGCCGGCGACCCCGGCCAGTTGTTGTTGAGCGTAGTGGGCGGCCTCGAACTCGGCTGGTGGGATGTTGTCCCCGATCGCGCTGTGGACGCGGCTCGTGTTCCACCAGGACCCACGAGAGAGCGTGGCTATTCGACCGTCCGACACCAGCGCCCGCTGAACCGTCTTGAGCGGATGCTCGATCAACTCCAGCGTCGTAGACGACGACGCTGCCGCCGAGACCAACGCGGCGAGCAGATGCACCGCAAAGCTGTGGCGCAGCATGTGCGGCGTCACCCGAATCGGGGCGCCCTCCACACCGGCGCCGCGACGCTCAGCGTGATCGAACGCGGTGTTCCAGTGGCGCACGCTCAGCATCCGCCCGTGACGCACCCCGAGAAACAGCGCCGCCGGGTCCAACCGGCCGTCGTCGCGGCGGATAACCAGCCGGGCCAGATCGTCGGCGTCCCTGAAGCCGATCGTCGAGCGACGGACTCCGCCCCGCACCAGCTGCGCCCCACCCTGCCGGTCCCGCTTCGTGCCCACCCGGTACTCGACCCGAGGCGAGGCGCATGGTGGAGGCAGCAACGGGCAGAGACCCCGAGACCGGGTTGGCGGCGGTTGTCGCACTGCGCGGCCCGGTCGAGGTGCTCGAGGCGCTGCAGGTTGACCACGCCCGGGCGCAGGTATGGTCGTGGCGAGACATCGCGCGCGAGCTGGATGTCAGCAAACAGGCAGAGCACTACAAGCATGGCCTGCGCTTCCGGGGACGGTGACCGGCCGGTGATGTGGGAGCGACTCGACGCGCCGGCACGACGCGTGATGGTCGCCGCGCTGGACGCCGCCGATGAACTCGGCCACGGCTACATCGGCGACGAACACATCCTGCTCGGGCTGTGGGGCGACAACGCCGGCCCGGCGCACCGGTTCCTGGAGCGCCACGGCCTGAGCCTCGCAGCCGCGCGGACCGAACTACTCCGCCTGACCGCCGAACGGGGCGTTCCCCAATTGCGCCGGGACCAAGCCGCAGACCTGCGCGCGGTCGGGATCGATGTCGAACGTGTCGCACACCAGCTCACCGCAGCCTTCGGACCCGACGCCCTCAGCAGGGCCGTGTGCCGGGCCAGCCACCGCCCATGGTGGCGTGGTGGCGGCCGCCTCCGCACCCCCTTGTCCGGGAAGCCGTTGGCCGCGAAACGAGCCCTCGCCCTGGCCGCGACCACGCCGACAGCCACAGACGAACAGAGATCACTCCCGAGCACGTGTTGTCGCCGCCGCCATCCTGGCCGCATATGGACTCGATCCAACCGATTACGCGCCGAGCTAAACATCGACACTGATCCGACGTGAGTCTCCCAGCGCTGCGCGCGCAGGTGGTGGCGAGCGGTTCTTCGCGACAGGTTTCGCCTGCGACTTGGCCCTTCGTGGATTACGGCCTACCCGATGTCTGCGGCGGCAGCTTTCGCAGTACGGTCAGCGTCACGTTGTTGTCGTTGTAGGAGACCCTGAACAAATAGCCGCCCGCGTTCAGAACACGGCGTTCCGGCATTGCGTGGAAGCTGCCGCTGATCGACCTGCCGCTCATGATCGTCAGCACTGTGCCGGCCGTCAGGTCGCCGCGCACATCCAAGCTCAAATCCCCGTCCAGCACCAGATCACCCTCAGCCCGGACGCTTGTGTAGTCGTCGTCACCGGAAACGGTCACGGCGAGGCGACCCTGCCGGCCGACGGCGACGTCGCCGCCGACATCGAGGATGTTGCCGGGAGCAACGTTTGCGTCGTTGATGAGCGCCGCTTCCTCTGTCGTGAGACCAGGCTGCAGCACACCGCCGGCGACGTCGATGCTGCCGGCCACGCTGCCGCTGCCGCCGAGCGTTCCGCCGAGTACAGCGATCGAGCTCGCATGTGACCCGACGACCGAGAGCTTGCCGGCCTCCACCGCGCTGCTCCCATGCCAGGTTTCGTTGCCCGTGAGGAACAGGGTCCCGTCGCCGCGCTTCGTGAGGCTGCCGTCGTACTCGCGGGCGTTGCGGGCCTCCTCGCGGCGGGTACCGATGGCGAAGTCCGACTTGTCGATGTCGCTCGCGTCGGCGGGTAGGCCGTTGGTCCATCCCTTGGCGATCTTGGTCGCCTCCCAGGCGGCCGCCTCGGCAGCATCCTCCTGCTGCCGCGCCCGGATGGCGACGTCGGAGATGTCGTTCGACCACACGTCGCTGTATCCCTGCGTGTCGGCATCGAACCGCCCGAGCAACTGGCCCGGACCATTCATGGCCTCCCGCAAGCTGACCGTGTGCCAGCCGTTGCGCTGGTCAGGAACCTGCACGATCTGGCCGCGCGTGGGGTTCGGAATGGGGGCGCCGGCCGCGTCGTTGATCGTGTTGTTCTGCCGACCGGTCGTGAACATCGTGTAGAGCGCCTGCTCGTTGGTCAGGTAGGGGAAGCGCTGCATGATCAACGACAGCGCGGCCGCCGAGTGCGGCCCGGCCATCGACGTCCCCGAGGCGGCCCGGTAACGCGGCTGCGGTACGCCGTCGACGAGCTCTACCCATGTGCTGTTGATCAGCCTGCTCGGAGCAGTGACGCAGGACCACTTCGCGAGTCCGCATCGGTTGAACTCCTGCTGCCCCGGGACCAGCACCGAACCGTCAGCGTTGAACGTGCGGCCGATGTTGGGATTGATGCCCGACGTGGTGTACCAGCGACCCTCCAGGTCAGGCAGGAAGTACGGCGTGGCGGCCCGCGCCGTCGGGTTCGCGACGCCGGCGTTACCGGCGGTGAACTGCAGGATCTTGCCGGTCCGTGCGACCTCGATTGCGCCGTTGAGCCAATGCACGGTCTTGCCGTTCGCATCGGCGACGCCATCAGGTGTCGACAGATGACGCCACGCCGGGTTCAAGCCAAACGTGGCCGGGCCGCCGGGCGGCGGATCATACGTGTTGTAGTTCTCCGTCGGGGGAGCGCTGCCCCAGCTGGTGGTGATGATCCTGATCGGCTCGCCGTTCGCCGTTTGCGCGGCGTTCACGGCTCGGTAGACATTGGCGAGGTAGGCGTTGTCCGGTGTCTGCGCCGTGGTCGCGGTCGGTGGCAGGAGGCCGTAGAACACCCCGTCGGTCTTGTGGGTGTTGCCGAGGTACACGTTGGCGTTGAATGCGACCCCGTGCATGTTGGCCCCAGGGCCGTCCGGCTGCGTCTCGCCGACGCCGTCGCGACTCGCCCCCACGGTCCCGCTGACGTGCGTGCCATGCGAGTCGTTGAACGCGGGGTCGTAGAAACCGGTCGTCAGACCCGTCTCACCGCCTTGCGCCTGCACCGAGAAGAAGCGATCGCCGACGGCGTAGTTCGTGGCGAGGCTGCCGTGCTCCCGCATGTGCCCGGCGAAGAAGCCTGAGTCGACGACGCCGATGTTCGCCCCGGTGCCGGAATAGCCGGCGGCGTATGCGAACTCCGCCCCGATCGACACCAGGCCGTTGTCCCGATTGAACTCCGGCGTCCGCCAGCTCGCCGCATCGCCGAGCCGGCCGGGATCTCCGGGATAGGTCTGGATCGGCGGTGCTTCAGGTAACGGCGCGCTCGCCGCCGGGGCGGCAACACAGATCATCACCATCGGCGTCAGCGCTGCGACCAGCGCTGACCTCACACGCTTCGTGGTCGGCATCATCGGTCACCTGCCAGGCTAGTTTCGTCGAACTTTACCTCGCCATCGGCTTCACGCTCCGACTCGCCGCCCTGTACCAGGGCTGGGACGAGCCGCTGGCCAATGAGCCCCGGCGGCCCGGCTGGAGCAGATCTACAGCGACCGGTTCAACGCCACCGTGTTGCCGGTGTGGGGCAGCTCCCATCTCGACCACCTGCCCGGACTGTTCGTGGCGTTCGACCCGCACCCGCACCAGCTGAACGCGTTGTGGCGGATCACGGGAACCGACGGCAACGTGCTGTTGGGGCATCGGGTTGACCGGCGAGACGAGCAGGCGATGGTGATCGCCGGCCCGCCGTTGCGTCGCACCGGCCGGATCAGCAAGCCGACGTACGTCGTCCCCAACCTTCTCTTGGGCTGGAACGCGACGGCCGTGGTCATGGCGGTACGGCAGTGTGTCGGATGTTCGCACGCACCGCCGCCGGGTCGGACCTGGTCGTGAACCGCCTGCGGGCGCGGCTAGGCGCCGCGCATGCTGGCCAGTCTCATCGTCGGGCGACGCGATCACGGCCGACGTAGAAACACCGGCCGTAGCTGAGGAGCGGCCGTGGTCAGCTTGCGGCGCTCGTAGACGGAGTAGTTCTTGACGAACAACGCCACCGCCAGTGGGATCAGCACGGCATCCGACAGCGATCGGATCGACGGCGGACGGCACCTGGCCGACCAGTAGGTGGAAGGGGCGATCTCCAACACGTGGCAGATCGGCTCGACCCCCCATCGCAGCCCATCGGACTCGCGGGTCCGGTGGGCGTCGATGAACGCCATTACCTCCTCGGTCGACCGTCGAGGTCGGTCGCGAGAAATCCGACGGGTCCTTCAAGATTCGTTGGCACGGCGCAGCTCACGGTTCTCGCGCTCCAGCTCGGCGATCCGTTGAGCGTCCGCCGCTCGACGTCCGCCCCCGACGCCCCGAGCTCCACCTCGGCCTGGTTCACCCAATTCCGCGGCGACTACGTGCCGACACCGAGCTGCTTGGCGACCCACGTCACCGCCCCGTGCTTCTCGCCGGTCTCGGCGCGGACCTCCATCACCATCCGCACCGCCCGCTCACGCAGCTCATCCGGATACTTCTGCGGCCTCCGCCGCTCGCCTGTGCCTGCCATGCTCCATCCTCGTTTCCAAGTTACGGAGCCTCCGCGGATCCCAGGCCGATTCAAACGACCGTCGGGTCGACGGACTGGCAAAGCCCGACGAGCTCTTTGCAGACCGGTCAGCGCAGTATGGTTCAAGCGAAGGGGCAGCGGGCGAGCATGACGGCTCGAGCCCCCGATGCATCCATAGCGGGCAGGAGGCCGAGGGGTGAAGGGACGGATTGGACTCGCGACGGTCATCGCCACCGTCATCGCGGTTGTACTCGGAGCGGCGCCGGCGCTTGCTGGCCCCTTTCCTGACTCGGTCCCCTTACCGGATGACTTCGCGCCGGAAGGGATCGCCGTCGGCGCCGGCTCGACGTTCTACGTCGGCTCCTTGACGACCGGCGACATCTACCGCGGTGATCTTCGCAGCGCAGCGGGCGGCGTCTTCATCGACGCCCCGCCGGGACGGGCGGCGGTCGGACTCAAGGCTGACCAAGCACACCGCTTGTTGTTCGTCGCCGGCGGCGCCACCGGCGCCGCCTACGTCTACGACCTCCGCAGCGGCGCTCCGGGTCGCGACGTACCAGTTCGCTCCAAGCGGTGAGGCGCTGCTCAACGACGTGGTCGTGACGGGCGATGGCGCCTACTTCACAGACAGCTTCAATCCCGTCCTGTACAGGATTCCGATCGGATCCCGAGGCACCCTGGGTCAGGGCAGCACAATCGCGCTCACCGGCCCCGCCGCGACCATTGTGCCCGGCGCACCGAACCTCAACGGCATCGAGGCGACTCCGGACGGTTCGACGCTGATCGTGAACCACACTGCGCTGGGCCAGCTGTTCACCGTCGACCCTGCGACGGGCGACAGCGAGACGATCGACGTGGACGGTCTGACCGCCGGCACGCTCGACGGGCTGCTCCTTGCGGGACGACAACTGTGGATCGTTGAGAACTTCGCGAACAGGCTCGTCCGAGTCACCCTCAGCCCGGACCTAACCAGCGGAGCGATCACTTCGGTGATCAGCAGCAGCCTGTTCAGGGTGCCCACAACGGTGGCCAAGCACGGCGATCGACTCGCCGTCGTCAATGGCCGGTTCGACCTCGGGTTACCGCCGCCGTTCGGGTCGGGCGCACCGCCGGGAACCGACTTCGACGTTGTCCTTGTGCGCGCCTAGGCAAGCGAGCGCCATGCTGGCACTCGATGGCTGCGACACCCCCTCCAACGGCGCCGGCGCGTGGCCAACAACGGTGGCCGCCCACGGACGCGGAAATGCCGATATGTGCGGCGGTCGCAGCCGTGATGACGTCATTCGGTCGTGCCATTCGGTGCCGCCGGAGCCCGCCTGCCGCGTGGCGACACGTTCACTCTCAGTGGCGACAGGACGCGGGCGTGGTGGGCATCATGCGGCACGGGCACCGGATGACCTTTCCTGTTGTGGGAGGTCTGCGGGTGGCGGGCGCCTCGGATGGTTCCGCGCACGCTTCTGACCTCGGCGTCTTGGTCGCGATCGCATCGTTCGCTCGAGCGGACTGATCGACATGCCCGCACAGGATGGTGGCTCGGCGATGCCGCTCGGCGACCGGGTCCTGACGGCGCCGTGTCGCCGGCCGCAGCTGACGTGTCCATGAACAAACGACACCCTCCCCAATCGTCAGCGGTTGCTGCAACGCCGGTCACCGGTGGGAAGGGCCTGGTGGGCGGCGCCGTGGCCACTCGTTCAAGCGAGCCGACCTCCCGATTCGTCGGGTTTGCGCATGACCGAATTGATGGTCCATGAACCGGCGATTCGGGTTGACGATCCGAGAGTGATGCCGCTAGCGGTCCGCTAGCGCCGGCCGTTCACTGTCGAAGCGATGAGACGTTCCACGATGATGTTCGCGTTCGCCGCTACGGCGGCTGTTGGGGCGTTGGGGCTGGTGGCGCCACTGCAGGCCGTTGTCCGGCGAGGCCACGGCGCCAACAAGGCTGCCGGCGACATGTGACCCGGCGGATCCCGAGAGCTGCCTGTACACGTCGGACCTGAGTTTCGACGTCAGGGTCGTCGAGGGTGTCTCGTTGATCGATGCTGATCGGTCGGACTACGAGGTTCCGCTGGTGATCCGCTATCCGGTGCTCGAGGCGGCCGAGCCTCGCCCGGTCGTGATCTGGAACCACGGCGGAGCGCCCGTCCCGGCAAGGGGCGACGCGCAGCGAGGAGTGGGGCAACCTGTTGGCCGCGGCCGGGTATGTCGTCATCCACCCGTCCCGCTTGCCGATCGCCGACCCGACTTCATTGCGTGCCGAGTGCGAGGCCAACGGCGTCTTCGATCCTGATCAGTGCTCGCACTTCGTCGCCCAGCTGCTGTACGGCCCCCAGAACTCACAATTCCTCACCGAGCACCTGATCGACGTCTCCGCCCTCGACCCGGCCCTCGCCGGATTGCTCGATGGCGAGCGCATCGTCGTCGCCGGTCATTCGGCGGGCTCGACTGTGGCGTTGGCCAACGCCGGCGCCCGCCAGCAGTTCGTGGACGGCGGGCCGCTGTACGACGAACGCCTCGAGGCACCCCTTGGCCTTCTTGGCCACCGGCGTGCAAGGTCCGATGTACGCCGGGTTCCAGTCCGGGTTCCAACCCGCCCAGGTGGCAACGGGCTCGGCGCTCCACAGCTTCACCGGCATCGATCGCCCCTTCGTGTTCATCACCGGGATCGGCGACGAGACGGGAGAGCCACCCGAGAGTCGGACCTCGGCATGGCTCACCGCCCAGAGCACCGGCAACCTGTACCTGTGCGTGGGACACTGACCGCCGCGCCGTCCACGAGACGATGGACATCGACAAGTGCGACGCGCCCGCGCTGCGCTCGGACCATTGCCGATGGATCGGCTCCGCTGGACTCGCCTTTCTCGACGCCGTCGTCCGCCTGCGACCCGGAGCCCAGCATCTCGCTACCACTCCGCCGCCTACCAGGTGCTCAGCGGCGGAGCCATCGAGCTCCATAACCGCTGATCTGATCTGGAGCCAACCGTGACAGCACCAATCCTCCAATCCGTTGCCATGGCAGTAGCACTCCTCGTCCCCATCATTTGACAGCCCCGTTCGGGTCAACCAAAGGCTCTGTCGGCCCCAGGACACGCCAGGTCGTCACGCCCACGCAAGTGGTCGCACCGTCCGCTTGCCGATGACCGACGACGGCACCTGGGACCGACTGCGCTCCCGCACTTTCCCAACGACGAGGCGCCCACCCCTGGAACCTGCTCACACCGCACCACATCGATGCCGATCGGTGCGCGCGCCGCGACCGGCCACATCGCATCGTTCGGGCGTGTCGTTCCGCCACCGACTGACGATGGCGATCGAGGTCCACTACCCGCCGTCCGTGACATCGTCGAACCGCATGCCGGAAGCGCCGAAACGGCCGGTCCGATAGCGCCGGGCTGTCGAGAGGCACGGTGGAGTTGACCACTCCCGGAGGGACATCGTCCCGCTGCGAGGCTTATGCGACCTCTCAGCGACCGAAGCGCTTGCGCACGCCAACGACCGGACCATCGCCTCCTTTGCGGCGCGATGCTTTGGGTGGGTCAACGCCGGGCGGGCCCTTGCCTTCACCCACGACGTCCGCAACAACCGTCCCAGGAGCCCGAAGATCGTCGGCGTGTTGTCCGGCGGCCTGCTAATCGCCGCCCTCGTCATGGCAGGCATCGCTCGAAAGACCTATCTCGACTCCTGCGATGCCTTCGGCGGCGGCGACGCCGCCAGCCAGACCTCCGCGATCGTGCTGTCGGTCCCCATCGCCGCGCAGTTCGTGCCAATCACGCTGTCGTTCGTGTGACATACGCCCTGGTGGGTCAGAGTGCTCACGATCGCGGCGCTTCCAGCGTCGTTCTGCATCTCCGCCTTGGTGCTTGCCAACGCGTATTCCGCGAGCTGACCGTCATCGAGGCACGGGCTCGACAAGGGCTCCGCAGCATCCGAGTGGCACGCCCCATACGACGCAACGACAGCGCTCGCTATCGCCGGAGACCGCCCGTCAGAGGTTCTTGTGGCGCCAGGCACCAAGCGCACAGGGACCTGTCGAAAGCCGGTCTGGAGCGTCGTGTTGATCATTGGGTCATCAGCAACGCCAGCTGAGCGAACAGCTCACCGTGCCTTCCGATATCGTCGCCTTCGTTATCGAAAGGCAGGCGAAATGGCGAAGGCAACCGTGGAAGTGTTGGTCGACGACCTCGATGGATCCGAGGGCGCAGAGACGATACGGCTCGGATGGAACGGTGACTGGCGCGAGCTCGAGCTCTCGAGGAAGAACCTGACCTCGCTGTCCAAGGCGCTGGACAGATTTTGGGACGCCGGACGCCCGGTCTCGGGCGACGGGGGAGCCAAGGCGTCGCCGCCCGAAGGCGACAACATCGTCACGGGCAACCAGGGCCAAGACGCGACCCGAAGGTGATCCGTGTATCGGCAGGCGAGAACGGGCTTTCGGTACCGGCCCGAGGACACATCCCGGGAGAGGTAGAGCGGCGGTACAACGAGGCGAACGGGCGCTCGTAGCAGCCTGCCTGGGAGCACACGCCGCTGTTCGTCCGGCTCGACATTCGGCCGCGCCCTCAATGCCGGTTCGGCGCTGGTGTCTAGACTCTCGCCGGGCGTCGTTCGGGCACGTCGTTTCGGCGCCCGCTTCGCCCGGCACGGCCGATGCCCTTCGGTGTCGGCACGTGCCGTGCGAGCGTCGACCGCGTAGAGTGAGAGCCGAGAGGAACACCTTGTTCGCCGCTTCTACGACGATGCGTGGAACCGGTGGGATGACGACGCCGTCGACGAGCTGCTCGCCCTGGGCTTCTCGTTTCGAGGCTCGCTGGGCGACGATGTTGTCGGAACGAGACCAGTTCGCACGCCTACCCAGATAGGATTCGCCGCGCAGTGCCCGACTTTGGCCAGAACGAGATCGTCGACCTGATCCGAGCGCCCGGTCGAGTCGCGAGCGCCCTTGATGTACAGCGGTCACCACCACGGTGTGCTCCTCGGTCGGCTGGGGCGAGGCGACCCGATCCACATTACGCCGGCGCGGCGTTCTTCCAATCCGCGGACGACCGCCTCGTCGCAGCATGGGTACTCGGCGACCTCGACGCCCTGCACCGACAGATCCGCGCCTGATGCAATCGCACGTCTCGGGCACGTGAGGGTCGTGTGAGTCTCGGACCCTGTGCGGGCCATGCGTCCCAGCAGAGCTGCCGGTGGCCTCGCCCGTGTGCTTTCGGCGGTTGGAGAGAGATGTCATGGTTCGAGCAGACTGGCTCTTGTGCCCAGCAGGCGACGACCCAAGCCCCCGAAGCCCGAACCGCAGGACCCGGTCGAACAGTTCGCCACGTTGTTGCGGGAATCTGCGGAGCGTGAACGGGCCGCACAGGATCACAGTCGACTGGAGCGAAAGCGGGCACGCGATGCGGCGACGCAGCAGCGGCTCAGGCCGCTGCGCTGGATGCGGCTCGCCGCAAGCTTGACGACGCGATCAGAGACGCACGCGAGGCGCGTCAGCAGGGTCAGGTGTCGCCGCCGCCGACGAAGCGTGGCGTCAAGCCAAGGCCCGGCTCATCGAGTTGGAGACCGGCGCGCCGCCTGACTGGGCGCGTGACGACGCCTCCCGACGCACCGGAGGCCAACGACGGCGCCGACGCTCCGTCGTAGACCCCTAGGCAGGGCACCTCGGAAGCAGTCCTCGCTCACGATCAACACAACGAAGAGGAAATCTGATTGTTTCGTTGGTAGGCGCCGCGGGGTTCTCGTAGCGTCGTGAGGCTCCGGCAGGGTCGCTCTCGCTATGCCTGCCGACGTTGGTCTGGCTGACGAACGAGGTGTCGTCCTGTCGGGGCTTCGCCGTGGTGTGGCTCACAAGAGGGACGCGCTGCGTCCTTGGAATCAGGGGTGCTCGCCACGGTTCCCACCCGTAGGAGAGGAGGACCCAGATATGGAAGTGATGATCGGGATCGACCCGCACAAGGGGTCGCGCACGGCGACGATGCTCGATCGGCGGCAGCGTGAACTGAAGCAAGTCACCGTGCGCGCCGGCCGCCGACAAGTGGTCGAGCTGTTGGAGTGGGCTGACGGTGTCAGGCCACGGACGTGGGCGGTGGAGTCAGCCGGCGGGATGGGCTATCTGCTCGCCCAGCAGCTCGTCGCCGCCGGCGAGCGTGTGGTCGACGTGCCGGCAACGTTGGCGGCGCGGGTGCGGTGCTGGGCACCGGGCAGTCGACCAAGACCGATCCGAACGACGCCCGCTCGGTGGCAGTGGCCGCGTTGCATGCCCCGTCGTTGGCGCTGGTGCGCCCGGCTGATCACGTCACGGTGTGCCGCCTGTTGGCCAAGCGGCACACCGATGTGGCCCGTTGGCGGACCAAACTGTGCTGTCAGCTGCACGCTCTCGTCGCTGAGCTGGTGCCGGGCGGGATCGACAAAGAAGTGGTCGTCACCCAGGCACGATCGCTGCTGGACGGGATCGCGCCGGCTGATCCGGCGGCGGTCGAGCGGCACCGCCAGGCGTCGAGCTCGTCGCTGAGATCGACCGGCTCGACGCTGTGCTGCGCGACTCGAGGGTCCGCATCACCGCCGCGGTGAGAGCGTCGGGCACGACATTGCCGGAGATCTTCGGAGTCGGCCCGATCGTCGCCGCCATGCTCATCGGCTTCAGTGGTGACCCGTTGCGGTTCGCCACCGCCAGCCGCTACGCCGCCTACACCGGCACCGCCCCGATCGAGTTCTCCTCCGGCGGTCGCATTACGCACCGGCTGTCCCGGCGCGGCAACCGGCGGCTCAACCACGCTCTGCATTGCGCGGCGATCACCCAGATCCGTCACTCCCACAGCCCCGGCCGCGGCCACTACGAACGCAAGCTGGCCGAAGGCCACACCCCGCGTGAGGCGATCCGCGCCCTCAAGCGACGGCTCAGCGACGTCGCCTGGCGGCATCTCGTCGCTGACGCCCAGCGCGCCGCCACCGTGTGATCAGCGGGTCCGGGTAGGACACTCCAGGAACGTCTCTGTCGCCAGCGTGACCGGCTCACACCTGAACACCGGCTCTTCGGCGCAGTCACCACCCGGACCCTGAATCACACTACGACCACCGGCCACGCCACCAGACCGGCGGCACTCGCGTGCGCCGATGCTCACTAAATCGCCTCTTGACAACCAAGAGGAAATCGTTAGGGCGTGCGAGCGGCCATCCGCCGGCCGGCGTTCGGTGCGCACAATCGATGGGGTGCGGCTCTGTTGGAGGGACTACGCGGCGGCTGGGATGGCGCCGTCGGCGTAGCGGGTTTCGTGCACGCGGTGGCGTTCTTGGTCGAGATGGAATCGCCAGTAGTTGTCGAAGTCGCCGTTGGTGCGGGTTGCTCGTAGCTTGAGGATCGCCTCGGCCCCGTGGACGCTCCAGCGGGCTCCGGTGATGTCCATGCGGTCGGCGACGAGGTAGCGGCAGGTTCCTTCGATCACCCCGGTGGCGATCGGCCAGCCCGCGTTGCAGCGCGTGCGGGTAGTCGAGGTATGGAGCCTTGTTGGTGAGGTAGCCGGCGCACATGTCAGCTTTGCGGCGTTTGGATTTGGGGAGCTTGGAGGCGGTGGCTCGCCGGCGGATGCCGGCGGCCACCTGACGCGCTCGTCCCTCGAGAACGGCGAGCGCTCTGTCGTCGCACCCATGTTTCGGCCTCGGCGCTGCCTTCGCAGTAGAAGCACCACGCCGCGGTCCACAGGTACTCGAGCACGTGGATGAAATCGACGACGATCGTGATGTTGATCCCTCGCTGGCGGGCTTCGGTTTGGAGGCGGTGGATCTGGTGGTTGTTCCCGTCGACCAAGGCGACCCAGGTGCGCTGGTGGTCGGGGTCGCGTCGTTCGGCTTCGTCGAAGACTTGTCCGACGACGACGGCGGCGTCATCGACCACGCTGGCGGTGACCCACTTGCTGCGGGCCGTTGGCGCCGGTGGTGCCGGTCCGCCGTGGTGGGAGGCGAGCACGTCGGCGGCGCTGCGGGGGACGGGGGTGATGTCGTAGACGGCGCCCACTTCGGCGAACCGCTTGCGGTAGCGCCGTTCACCTTTGGAGCGGCGTTTGTCGAGCTTGGGTGCCGCGGCGGCAGCGGCTTTGGCGGTGACGGGACGCAAGTCGTCGGGGCGCATGATGATGCCCTTGCCATCGGCGGAGATCACCAGCACGTCGTCGGATGCTGCCGGCTGCGGGGTCGAGGCGGCGTAGAAGGCGTCGACGTCGACGGCGGCCCGGTGGGCGAGCTGCTCGACTTGCCGTTTGCCGACGTGCTGACCGGTGGCCCGGGCGATGGCGTCGGCGGCCGCCTCGAACGATCCTCGGGCCGACTCGATCGCCGCCAGCCGGCGCAAGCCATGAGAGTGGCGCTGCGGGGGGAGGTTCAGCTCACGGTCGGCGGGATACAAGTTGGGGTGACCGCGGTGGCGGTAGGCGAGGCGCTCCACGTCGAGTTCCCCGAAGATGGTGGCGAGGCGGCGATGGTGACCGGGCTCGACGGCACCATGGGTCACCCCGTCGGCGTCGACAACCGGGTGGGCGCGCTGCTCCCGAACGGCGCGCAGCTCGAGGTGCTCCTGGAACATTCGGCGCAGCAGTTCGCGGCCCCGCCGGTCGAGCTGATCTTCGATCTCCGCATGAGTCAGCGTGGCCGCCTCCGGGCCATCCAGCCAGCTGGCCATCTCCTCAAAGCAGTGGCGCGACGCGCCGAAGGCGTCGCTCGGCTCTCCCCGCCCGCTCATCGCCGGGTGCTCTGGGTTCGGGCGCCGGCCCGGCGGCCACGCAAGGCGACGATCCCTTCCCGAGCGGCGCGCTCGAGCTCGGCGTGGGCCTGCTGATAGCGGGCCAGCGCCGCTTTCACCTCCGCCACCTCGCCGGGCTCAGGGTGAGGGTCTTGGTGCGGCCACCCTCGGTGTAGGTCAGCGCCGGGGTCTCGTGGGGCTCGCCGGTGGCACACCGACACGACGGCTTGCCGCAGCGACGCCGGAAGGTGGTCAGGGTGCCACGCAGCACCAATGGTCGGGCTCGGCCTGCGATGCACGGCATCGTAACTCCTCTCTGTAGCTGAATCTGACTACAGACAGACCATCGCGTCACGCAGCCGAAGTGGTGGATACCGGGTCAAACAAGCTCAGGCGGAGGCCGCTACGGGTGCCAGCGACCGTCACTTCAGAGGAGCCGCACCCCATTCGTATGTGGTGTCGGTATCGGCGACCAGCGG
>CAVRCY010000018.1:0-291544 GCA_963719775.1 uncultured Acidimicrobiia bacterium | reverse complement strand
TCGCGAGCCTCAAAGGTTATATTCTGTGCGGCGCCTCAAGCCAAGGTATGGCGATCATGGAGCGCGATATTCGCAAATGGTTGGAGGACTTAGGCCTCGGCGAGTATGTCGAGAGCTTAGTCGCCAACGACGTCGACAAGGATGTGTTGTTCAATCTGGACGAGAGCGACCTGGAGCGGCTTGGCCTTTCACTCGGACATCGCAAGAAACTGCTGCGTGCCATCGCTGACCTGAAAGCCGTGCTCGCGGCGGATTCGAAACCTGCGCGGGAAATCGGGAACGTCGATAAGCCCTTGTCGACCGCGGCCGAGCGTCGCCAGCTGACCTTGATGTTCGTCGATCTGGTTGGCTCGACGGCACTGTCGGGCCGGCTCGATCCCGAGGACATGCGCGAGGTCATAGGCGCCTATCAGAATGCGGTGGCGCGCGAGGTGGCGCGCTTCGAGGGCCATGTCGCCAAGTTCATGGGCGACGGTGTGCTGGCCTATTTCGGCTGGCCCCGGGCGCACGAGGACGAGGCCGAGCGGGCAGTCCGGGCGGGACTGGCTATTATCGAGACGGTAGGGAAGCTCGCCACTTCCGCGAAGGAAACGCTGGCTGCGCGTGTTGGCATCGCCACGGGACTGGTAGTAGTCGGCGACCTCATTGGCGAGGGCGCAGCCCAGGAGGAGGCAGTGGTCGGCGAGACGCCGAACCTGGCAGCGCGGTTGCAGACATTGGCCGAGCCCGGCGATGTGGTCGTCGGCGAGGCGACCCGGCGGCTGTTGGTGGACCTCTTCGATCTGGACGATCTCGGCCCACAAGAACTGAAGGGCTTCGCCCAGCCGGTGCGTGCCTGGCGCGTCGTCGGCGAGAGTTCAAACCGAAGGTCGATTCGAGGCGCTCCACGGGTTGCGGCTTTCGCCGCTCGTAGGCCGCGATCAGGAGCTTGCCTTGCTGCTCGACCGCTGGCGGCTCGCCAAGGGCGGCGAGGGTCAGGTGGTACTGCTGTCAGGCGAGCCCGGCATTGGAAAGTCGCGCCTGGTACCGGGAGCTGCGTGAAGCGATCCGCGACGAGCGCCATTTTCATCTGCTTCATCAGTGCTCGCCCCATCACACCAACACTGCTCTGCATCCCATCATTCGACGACTGGAAAGGGCAACTGGGTTTGCGGTCGCCGACACAATCGATGCCAAGCTGGATAAGCTGGAGGCGTTGCTCAGGCTGGTGACACCAAACATCGATACCATCGCCCCGTTGTTTGCAGACTTCCTATCAATTCCGGCGGAAGGCCGCTACGGCGCCCTGGATCTCACGCCGCAGCAGCGCCGAGATCGCTCGATCGAGGCACTGGTTGGCCAAGTGCTCGCATTGAGCCGACAGCGACCGGTCCTATTCATTTTGGAGGACGCGCACTGGATCAATTCAATGACCGAGTTCTTGGTTGCGGAACTCATAGCGCGGGGCACCAACGCAGCGGTGTTCGTGCTGATAACACATCGGTCGGACTACGCGCCGCCCTGGACCGGGTACCCGCACCTGACTTCAGTGACGCTGAACCAACTCAGCCGCGGCCTAGGCAGGAAAATCGTGAAATCGGTTGGCGGTGACGAACTGAACGAGAGCATGATCGACCGGATCGTCGCCCGCGCCGAGGGCTTGCCGCTCCACATCGAGGAGTTGAGCAAGTCCCTGCTTGAAAGCCCAACCCCAGCAGAAGATGCGGCTATTCCGACGACGTTGAAGGCTTCTATGATGGCGCGGCTCGACCGATTGGGTAATGCGAAACAAATCGCGCAAGTCGGTTCGGTGATCGGACGAGAATTCAGTTATCCGCTGATCGTCGCGATTTCCCACCTCTCGAAAGATGACACCGATGCGGCGCTTGCGAGCATAGTCAAGTCAGGCCTGTTCTATCAGCATGGCACGGCGCCGGAAGCCAGCTATCAATTCAAACATGTGCTCGTGCAGGATGCCGCCTACGAGAGTCTCCTGAAGCGCCGACGGCAGCAATTGCACGTTCGGATCGCGACCCTCTTGGAGGAACAATTTCCAGGAACGGTCGAATTCGAACCGGAGTTGCTCGCATATCATTGGGAACAAGGTCAAAAGGTCGAAAGGGCGCTTGACTATAGGCTTAGGGCTGCCGGCAAGGCTGACAGGCTCTGCGCCCTCTGGGAGGCCGTGACGCATTACCTGCGCGCGCTCGAGCTCATAGAACAACTCGCTGAAACGCCGGATACCCGACGGAAATTTTTGGAGACGCTGCTTTCGCTCATCGTCGTTAGGGGCAGTTTCTGGCGAAACGCTACCGAGGAGAATCGCGGTCGTCGGTACCTCGAAAAGGCGCTCGCCGTGGCGCGCGGAATTGGCGACGTGTCGGCCGTTGCGCACATTGAAGCATTCGAGGGCGCCTACTGGATGAGTGAGCAGCTTCTCGACGATGCCCTGGCTCACGCAGAGGCATCCGGCGACGACGCAACGCGGGCCGAGGTTGCCATGCACAATGCGGGTTATCTTGGATTCGCCGGTCGCTTCGAACAATCATTGGAGCATACGAAGCGGGCAATTCGGATTTTTGAGCAACTCGGCGATCAGTTGCACCTTGGCTTTGCATTGGCTGGTTCGGCCCGCTGTTGGAGCGCGCGCGCCGGTCTGCTTGAGGAATCATTGCAATTTGCGGGCGCGGCACGTCGGATCGTCGCCGATACAGGCAATTTGTCCGTGAAATCATGGCTGCCTATGGAGGCAGAGCCGCTCATGTACAAGGGTTCCTGGGAACGCGCAGTTCAGGTTGCTGAGGAGGGCCTGCCTGTAGCCCGGGAGATTGGCAATTGGTTCGTCGTGCAATACGCTTCCGCTTGGGCCGCCATTGCTTACCTGAAGCTCAACCGCCTCCAAGACGCTCGACGGATCATTGATGAAGCGGCGAAGTATCGCACCACAGGACGTCATCGACAACGCAGCACAAACCTATCGGAAGATTGTTGCTGGCCAAATACTATTAGCCGAGGGCAAATTCAAGGAAGCTTGCCGGATCGGTCGAGCGGCGCTCGAGGATTCCGAGCGTGGCGGCAACCGGTTGGAGCAAGGCTTCGCTTACCGGACTCTTGGTCAGGGTTACTCGGCTGATGCCAAGGCCTCGGAGGCGGATGCCTGTTTTCGACACAGTCTCGAAATCTTCAACGAAATCCAATCGCAGCCGGAGCTCGCGCAGAACTCTATTGATGTACGGTCGTTTCCAATGCGGGCGAAATTCTGAGGATGGTATGCGCATGCTGAAGCGCGCTCTTGCATTATTCGAAGCGATGGGCGCGACCGGATGGATCGAGGAAACTCTGGCGGCGCTTCGGGACCTGTTACCGGATGCGGCAAAGCGCGGCATATTAGCTTCCGGCCGTCCTCGATGACTGGAAGATCTGTAGCCAGCGCAACGAGCAGTGCGACCTTGGGTCCGGTTCTGGCACCTCTCGGACAAAGCGGCGCGAGTAGGAGAGGTCGGCTTTTCAGAGGTCTACCGGCCACATCGCAAACCGGCATGGATTGTTTAGCTGAGCGCCATGCCGAAATGCGATGCGTCGGTTCGGTTATCCGCCCATGCGCAAGCGTCTCACTAAGTCGTCGGCCCTCCGATCGACAGAGCGCCTGACGCCTACATCATCGAGGTAGTAGTCGCTCAGCAGATTCAGTTCGCGGATCGTGGCATCGCGTCGTGCTTCATCGGCGGATCGGCGAAGAAGCCGCCATGAATCAAGCCGATCGGCTATAGAGACTAACTGTCCCAGGAATGCCCGCCGAGGTAACTCATTACGTGGCCGATGGGTTTATCAACCCTGTCTTGATTGACGGCAAACATGGCGTCCTCCCCTTGTTCAATCGGTGCATCAGCTTGAGAATACCGGAGCACTACCGACCGAACTTTCGGAACGCCTTAGGATTTCCTTAGGATTGCCTGCAGTTTTTCCGTGCTTTGGGCGTATGCTAATAGCGGCCGCCGGCAGGATGGAGCCCGCAAGTTGTTCTATCTGTTCGAGGATTTTGGACTGGATACGGATCGCCGCGAGCTGTATCGCGGAGCGGCTCCGATACCGGTCGAACCCAAAGTCTTCGACCTCCTCGTATATTTGATACGGAACCGCGAGCGCGTCGTCAGCAAGGATGACCTAATCGCCACCATCTGGAGCGGGCGCATCGTCTCGGAGTCCGCACTCACCACCTGCATCAATGCGGCACGGAACGCGATCGGCGACAGCGGCGACGCCCAGCGCTTGATCAAGACCTTGTCTCGCAAGGGTGTCCGTTTCATTGGAAGGGTAGACGAAAAAGAAGGGAAATCGCCCGCCGCGGTGCCTACGGACGCGGCCTCCGGCCTTTCGCGCCCGTCCCGGACCCTTCCGGACAAGCCTGCAATTGCGGTTCTTCCCTTCGCAAACGTGAGTGGCGACCCAGAACAGGAATACTTCAGCGATGGCCTCTCCGAGGACATCATCATCGATCTTTCAAAGATCTCGACTTTGGCCGTTGCGGCGCGCAACACCAGCTTCGCGCTCAAGGGCAAAGCCATGGATATCGTCCAGACGGCGCGCCAACTCGGAGTCACGCACATCGTGGAAGGCAGCGTGCGCAAGGCGGGCAATCGTGTGCGGATTACCGCGCAGCTGGTCGAAGGAACGCGCGGCCACCACCTATGGGCGGAACGGTATGACCGGGAGCTCAGCGACATCTTTGTTTTGCAGGACGAGATCTCGCACGCCATCGTCGCGGCGCTTAAGGTCAAGCTGGCACCGGAGGAGCGCGCCGACATCGGACGACGAACGACTGACAATGTCGACGCCTATCAGCTGTATCTGATGGGTCGGTTCTACCTCCGGAGCCAGGGACAGCACAGCATGCAAATGGCGGCGGACCTGTTCCGGCGTGCAACGGAGCTGGATCCGAAGTTCGCGCGCGGTTGGGCCAGCCTCGCACTAGCCCATAGCTGGCTGAGGACGAGGGGTAAGTCCGAGATATCGTTCAAGGACATCGAAGGTTTCATCGCGACGGCATTGCAGCTCGATGACAACCTGGCGGAAGCGTATCTCGCACGCGCCGAATTGCTGTTGCGGCATTTGGACATAACGGCAGCGGAGGCGGTGGCCCGGCGTGCTATCCAGCTCGATCCAACCCTGCACGACGCGCACTACGCTTTGGCCGAGGCATTGCGCCGCAGCCGCAGGTTCGAAGAAGCGGCGCGCGTCTACGAAGCTGCCATTCCGCTCGACGATCAAGCTTGGTTGTCAGCGGAGGAAGGCAGCTGGTGCTACGAGCAGGTGGGAGATCTGGATTCGGCGCGCCGTCTCGGCCGCGAGGCTATCAAGCGGATCGAGCAGGCGATCAGCTTCGACCCACAGAATGCAAAAGCATACTGCGTCGGGGGGGATAGGCTTCGGATTCTTGGGCAGTACGACAGGGCTCTGGAATGGGTGAAGCGCTCGATGGAGATCGATCCCAATGATCACTTGAATCAGTACAATAACGCCTGCTTCTTTCTCAAATGAGCGAAGTCAAATACGCCTTCGACTTGCTGGAGCGTTGCATGCCGCAGCTTGGCCCCGCACAGCTAGATTGGATGCGCCTGGATCCGGATTTCGACACGGTGCGCGACCATCCAAGATATCTGGCTCTCCTTCAAAAGGAGGAAGCGCGCTGGGCCGCGACACTAGCTGAGACGCTTCTGGCGGTGATCGGGGCGGGTAGGGCGGACCTACCGCCCAACAGCCCGTATCCACAGACGGATCGACGTTCCCGCCCCGGCCGCCAAATGTCTGCAACGGGCACTTCTGCGACGTGCGGGATCTTCCCAACAAGGTTGGTGCTGGGGTCTAGCGGACAAACAGCGCAATGAGTTCCGCTCTAAGTCCGCAAGCGGGCGTTCGTTAGATGATGCCAAACAGCCGAGTTTGACCCAAGCCAGAAGTACAGCCCAATAGATTCCGCGCCGGGACACCCATACATCTTCGCCCACGGCGACTTCCGAACGGATTCGCTCCATATGACTGAAGAACGTGCCCAGCGTCGCCTTGCTGCCATCTTGGCTGCTGATGTGGTCGGATATCGCCGGCTCATGCAACTTGATGAGGCTGGGACACTGGCTGCCCTCAAGGCCAGGCGACGGGAGATCCTGCAGCCGCTGCTCGCCAAGCACTACGGGCGCATCGTCAAGCTGATAGGGGATGGTGTACTCGTGGAGTTCGCCAGTGCGGTCGAAGCTGTCGAGTGCGCAGTCAAACTGCAAGAGCTATTTGCCTCAGCCAACGTCGACTGCCTCAGGACCGGCAGATCGTACTTCGCGTCGGCATCAATCTCGGCGACGTGATTGTGGAGGGCGGTGACCTCTATGGAGACGGGGTCAACATCGCGGCGCGTATCGAGGCTTTGGCAGAACCCGGCGGTGTCTGGGTCTCTCAAAACGTCTTCGGCCATGTCCAAGGCAAGGTTCATTTGGCCTTTGAAGATCAGGGCGAGCAACGCCTCAAGAATATTGCCGAGCCGGTGCGCTTATACAAAATCTCCCGAAGTGCCTTTTCGCACGAAGCGGCGCCGACAAAAGAAAGCACATCCGGGACGCCCACCATCGCTGTCCTTCCCTTCACCAACATGAGCGGCGATCCGGAGCAGGAGTACTTAGCGACGGGATCACAGAAGATCTGATTACAGAACTTTCGCGTTTCCAAACCTCCTGGTCATCGCCCGGAACTCGACCTTTGTCTACAAGGGCAAACTGGTCAACATTGGCACCATAGCGAGGGAGCTTGGAGTTCAATACGTGCTGGAAGGCAGCGTTCGAAGAGCTGGCCAGCGCGTACGGGTCACCGCTCAGCTGATCGATGCCGCGAACGGGCAGCATATCTGGGCCGAACGGTATGATCGAGAATTGACTGACATATTTGCCGTGCAGGATGAGGTCGCGCTGAACATCGTCGGCACTCTGGCCGTCGAGCTTGAAGATCAGACCCTTTCCCGGTCAAAACAAAAGTCACCCGAAAGTCTCGACGCCTACGATCATTGGCTTCGCGGAAAGCGCCTTATCCTATTACTGGGTCATCACAATCTACAAGCACGCAAGCACTTTCAGATGGCTGCCGCACTCGATCCGGGTTTTTCCCGGGCTCATTCAGGATTAGCCTTGACCTATCAGATGGAAGCACTGGAATTTCCGCTGCCTGAGGAATTCGAACGAGCCTATAGGAACGCTTTCGAGTCGGCGCAGACCGCGCTTGCGCTCGATAAGGCCAACCATCAGGCTCACTTGGCGCTGGCGTATGTGTTTCTTTACCGTCACGCTTGCGATCAGGCCGCTAGACACATTGAACGGGCCACGGCACTCCAGCCGAGTGACGGCGATACACTGGCCAATGCCGGCTATATCTGGAGCATGGTCGGGGATACCGGGAAAGCAATTCCGTTCGCCGAGAAAGCCTTGCGATTGAATCCGCACCATCCGGACTGGTACGTTGCATTTCTATGCGTGGCGCTATTCACCGCCAGACGCTATGCGGAATCCGATGCTGTACGCTCGAGCGCACCCGAAACATTTATCGACTCCTTCTTCTTCGCCGCAGCAAATCTGGCCTATCTCGGTCGAATCGATGAGGCCAATCGTCGCGTACAAAGTGGCATTGAGAAACTTGCTTCGACACCTGGTGGCGCTTTGGCGATCTCTGAGGGTAGGATCGTGGAGACAATCCTTCGCAACAACCCCTACTGCCGCGCGGAGGATCGCGATCATGTTGCGAATGGAATGCGCAAGGCCGGGGTACCAGGCTGAAGGATGGATTTGGGTAACTCGTGCGCTGCAGGAGTTATCGGAGTCTCCCTTATCAGCTGTTCATAGGAAACGATGGACCGCTGGAGAGTCGTGACCACGCTTCCTAGATGTCCACTTCGCCGCTAATGCAGGTGGTCGTTGAACCCCCCACCCAAATATCGCCATCTGGATCCATGCTCACAAAAATTTGGCTTTTTCGACCAACTCGTGCTCCCTGGCTGACGATATAAGGTGACCTTGCGCGGCCCGTCGCAAACAGCCACCGCGCGAGCGACGCGTTGAGGCCCCCTGTGGCCGGATCTTCCCGAAACTGGCCGAATTCGTCACTGAACAGAGCGCGCACTTCGAATGCACATTCTGAGTTTCCCGTATAGGGTCCGGCGATACCTATGTTGAGACTCGGGCCACCGCTATGCTGGCTGAACTCTGGCTCAATCGCGAGAACAGTGTCCGCATCGCGCAGCAGTACCGCGACCCACTCGGACAGCCATTGGCTGTCGACGATCTCGTTTCGACGAATTCGCAAGATGCTTGCTGATATGCGCAGCAACTCTTCATCGACTGGGCCAGAGCGCGTCAAGGGCGGGGCCGCAAAGGCAAGACCAGTACTCGTGCGGCGAACTCGCACGAGCCCTGCTGCGCACTCCTGTATGATATAGTCATTTCGCTTCGGTTCCCCTCCAGAAGAGAGCCACGCCTGGCAACTTCCAAGCGTGGGGTGTCCAGCAAAGGGAAATTCACGCGTGAGGGAGAAGATCCGAACTCGGTAGTCAGCGGCATCGGTGCGCGCCGGCAGGAGAAATGTTGTCTCCGAGAGATTTGTCCAAGCGGCGAATCTCGTCATCTCCTCCGTGGATAATCCATCGGCATCTACTACTACGGCCAATGGGTTACCGGTAAAGCGCTCAGATCCGAAAACATCGATCTGCTGAAAGCGACGCCGCATTGTCTGCCTCCTACTCGGGGATCCGCAAGCCACGCTTCAAAGATACACGTCTATCGAATTGGCACTCTATGAAGATCCGAGGGATCCAGAATATTTCCACGAAAACCTGCGCGAGGCAGAGCTGCCGGAGTGAGAGGGCGAGTCAGAGTGCATCTTTACCATCCGTCCCGTCCTGGCGCTACAGACCGCTGGCAGCTTTCAACTGACCGATTATCGCTTGTACAGTATATCCTCGACCCTCACGGCGTCCTTAGGCAGACCGCGTTTCATCGGCAGCGTCCTACGGATCGGTGGACACTGGCAAACATACCGCCTGCCAAGTGTCGCATCAGTCGCCGACCCCACCGGCGACGCAAGGTTCCACCGCACATCGCGTCGTGTCCGAAGGTCATCTGTTGGCACTTTTGCGACGTGCGGGCTGCGCTTGCCAACGAGGTCCGGTGCTGGCGGCCTTCCTAGGCGGGCGGGATGTTCTGGTTCAAGCGGAAGAAGTTGCTGGGGTCGTACTTCTGCTTGAGCGCCCGGAGGTGCTGATACTTTGCCGATCCGTATGCCTGCCGGATCCGCTCATGGCCCTCGTCCATAAGGAAGTTCACGTACACGCTGGTGTGATACGGCTGAAGGGCCTTCCAAAATTGATGTACCATGCTCGCTCTTCTTCGAAGCCCTCGGCGCTTGTGGTGTTTCCGCCGATGTTGAACGTGTGGCCGGCGCTCCGGCCGTTGAAAGCAGTCTCGTCCTCGTCGACGCGAGAGACCGCACCACCGGCTTGCCAGACCCCCACGGCCGTGATCGGAGACTCGATCTGCTCGCCGTACGGACGATGACGTCGATGATGTCGTCATTGAGCTCGGCGACGTCACACGAACGGAAGTAGTACCACCACCCCGGGGGGAACGATGCGTTGAACAACTGCTGAAGCGTCAGGTACGGCATGGGGGCACAACGATCGAGCGCGGGCGAACCGAATCTCTTCAGCGGACGCACGACCTTCACCCCCTCGTCGACGGAGCCGGCATAGATGGACGTGATGGCGACCACATGTTGTCCTACGAGATCGGGAGGCAAGCCGGCGAGCGTCGCCGGAGCCCTCCGCTCTGTCACCAGGGTTGTGAGCTCGTCGGGGCAGTCGGCGATCCAATCTCGGTAGAAGCGCAGGACGCGCGGAGCTTCGTCGAGCGGCCAGAAGATCGGCCCCGCGTAGATCTCCGGCCCGAGCGGATTGAGACGGAACTCGAACTCCGTCGCGATCCCGAAGTTGCTGACCGGACGGACCGGCCGGAGCTCCTCGTGTTGGCGGCCGACCTGCGAACTGCACTGGACGCGCTCGACGAGCCGACGGCGCAAGCCGTGCTCGACCGGTTGATGTCGGACTTCACGCTGGCCACCGCCCTCCGCGACGTCGTCGTGCCCTACCTCCGAGAGCTCGGCGCGGCGATGGGCCAACGGCGAGCATCACGATCATCCAAGAGCACTTCGCCAGCAACGTGATCCGAGGAAGGCTCGGCGGTCTCGCCCGCGGCTGGGGGAACGGCAAGGGGCCGCGGGCCGTGCTGGCCTGCCCACCCGGCGAGTTACACGACCTGGCGCTGCTGATCTTCGGGATCATCCTCAACCGCCGCGGCTGGCGGGTGGACTACTTCGGTGCGAACACGCCGGTGGTGGAGGTGATCGACGGCGCCCGTCGATCACCGCCGAACCTCATCGTCATGGCCGCCACGACGCCGCAGCGGCTCACGGCGATCCGTGCCGACCTCGAGCATCTGGCCGCCGTGCTCGTTGCCCTCGCCGGTGCCGGCGCGTCACCCGACATCGCCGACGCGGTCGGCGCCGAGTTGCTCACCGGCGACCCGGTCACCGTGGCCGAGCAGCAACAGCACCGACGGAGGCCTGTGTAGCGTGCGCCATGGTTCACGTGACGACGCCGAAGCCACCGGTCCAGCAGGTCTTCCCGGCGGCGCTGCGCTGATCGGTCTCGCCGGCGAGGTGGCCGCCGATGATATGGCTGTCCTGTACGGCCGGTTCGTCGTCCCGTCGACGGCCGGCGGGGTTCGGTTGCCGTCGGGGCGGTGGCTGCCCGAGCAGGTGCTGGGACGCAAGGTCGTCGCCAAGACGCGTGCCGACGGGTCGGTCGCGGAGCCGATCGCGGCGTTCGACGTGACGTTCTCGCCGTCCAAGAGCGTGTCGGTGCTGTGGGGGCTCACCGGCGACGAGAGGTCCGCCAGGTCGTCCTGGAGGCCCACGAGGCAGCCGTCGCCGCCGGGCTGGCGTACCTCGATGAGACCGCCGGGCACACCCGCGCCGGTGACGGCGGGGTCCGCAAGATCGCCGGCGACGGGTTCGTGATCGCCCAGTTCCGGCACCGCTCGTCACGCTCGACCGACCCGGCGACACGGGTCGGTGACCCGCAGCTGCATTCGCACTGCGCGATCTTGAACCGCATCCGCGGCATCGACGGGACGTGGCGCACGCTCGACTCGCGAGCCATCTACCGCCACGCCCACGCCGCCGGCGCCGTGTACGGGGCGATGCTGGAACGGGAGCTGACCGAGCGGCTCGGGGTGTCGTGGGTGACCCCGGATCGGCGGGTGCCGATGCGCGAGATCGCCGGCATCCCCGACGGTCTGATCGAGCGGTTCTCCACCCGCCGGGCGGCAGTGCTGGCGACCTATGAGCGCCTGGAGGCCGAGTGGCAGGCGATCCACGGGCGCACCCCGACGCATGCCGAGAGGGCCGGGATGATGGACGAAGCCACCATCCGCAGCCGCTACCGCAAGGCCCGCGGCGACGTCGACCTGCACGAACAATGGCGGGCCGGTGTGACCGACGCCGAGCTCGCCGCGCTCGGCGACGTCACCGCCCGGGCGTCGAGATCAGCGACGGCGGCCGGCTCCCGGCAGGGTCGCCGCAGTTGGCGGAGCGGGTGTTCACCGAGCTGCACGAGCAGCGGGCGTGGTGGACCCGAGCCCACGTCACCGGCGAGGTGGCCCGACTGATCGCCGATCCGACACCGGAGGCGATCGAGGTCGAGACCGAGCGGATCATCGCCATGTGTGTGTCGCTCGAGGTCGACGACGACGCCGAGTACGCCGACTGGGGTGCCGCCAAGTACACGTCGACCACGATCCAGACCGCCGAGGAACGAGTCCTGTCGTCCGCCACCGAGGACCGGGCCGCGTTCGCCGTCGACACGGTGCGCGACCCGGCGCTCGGTGACGACCAGGTCGCGGCGGTCGATGAGATCGCCGGTGGTGGCGGCCGGGTGGCGACGATCGTCGGACCCGCTGGGGCCGGCAAGACGACGGTGCTGCGCTCCGTCGCCGCCACCTACCAGGCCGCTGGTCGCGACGTGATCGTGTTGACGTTGTCGGCCGCCGCCGCCCGTGTCGTGACCGACGAGACCGGCCTGGCGGCGCACACGATCGCCGGGTGGCGCGTCGGTGCCGTCGACATGCCCCGCGGCGGGGTCGTGATCGTCGACGAGGCGTCGATGGTGCCCACCCTCGTGCTGACGAGATGGTCCGCGTCGCCGGTGTGTACGGCTCGAAGATCACGCTGATCGGCGACTTCGCGCAGATGGGCGCACCCGAAGCCGGCGGCCTGCTGCGGGACCTCGCCGCGTTGCCGGCGGCGGTCGAGCTCACCGCGGTGCGCCGCTTCCGTCAGCCGTGGGAAGCCGACGCCTCGCTGCAACTCCGGGCCCGCCAACCCGACATCGCCGCCACCTACCGGCGAGAGGGACGGATCGTCGAGTCGAGCACCGACACCGTGTTCGACGACGCCGCCGCGGCCTGGTGGGCCGACACCGCTGCCGGTCACCGGTCGCTCATCGTGGTCGACACCGCCAGCGACGCCGCCGACGTCAGCACCCGCTGCCAACACCACCTGATGGTCGCCGGCCGGCTCGGCGACCACGTCGCGGACGCCGCCGACGGCTGCCGCATCCACATCGGCGACCTCATCCAAACCCGCCGCAACACTGGCCAGATCCCCACCAGCGACCGCCAACGCATCCTCAACCGCGACGTGTGGACCGTCACCGGTGTCAGCGACGACGGCTCACTCCACGTCAAGCACGACCGCCGAGGCGCGTCCGCCGTGCTGCCCGCCGGCTACGTCGCCACCGACGTCGTGCTCGGCTACGCCACCACCATCGCCGGCGCCCAAGGCCGCACCGTCGACCGCGGCCACGTCGTCGTCACGCCACGAACCTCCTCGGCGTCGCTCTACGTGGGCATGTCCCGGGGCCGCGACAGCAACCACGCCCACGTCGTGTGCGACAGCCACGACCACACCGAGTTCGAACTCGGAGACCTCACCGGCGAACAAGCCTTCGCCGCCGCCACCCAGCGGGATCCCGCCGGGCAGCTGTCGGCGCACAGCGTCCAGCAGCGTTGGGAGACCGGACAGGTCGACCGCACGACGGCCCGAGCCGCCGATCGCAAACGACGCCAGGTCACCGACTGGTGGACGGCACGCCAACGTGGCCTCCCACCCGCAATGCGCGCCGCCCTCGCCGGCCGTCACCACGAGATCCTCGACGTCCTCGTACGACTCCCCAACAACGACAGCCGACGACAAGCGATCAACAGCGCCGCATCATCGATCAACTGGCGCAAGGACGGCGCCGCCGACCAGTTCCTCCAGCGCCTCAGCCGCACATCGGCGAAGAACCCTCGTCAGCATGCGGCACACGGGCGTACCGCAAGCCACGAACGCTGACCTCGGCCGCCGAGCCACACCGACACCGAGCACCTCATGATAACCGTCGGCAAGCAGCCCGGTGGCGATCACCACCGCCTTGGAGACGACGTAGCGGTGCTCTCGAACGCGGAGGTAGGTCGCGTCCAACCACACGTAGACGAACGATCGGTATCGAGGCCCCGGGTGCGCAGCTCGGCCACGTCGACCTCGATCTCGGCGCAGATCCGCGACACCGTCGACTTCGACACCCCGCTGTCGCAGCCCAACGCCTTGACGAGGTCGTCGACCTTCCGGGTCGAGGTGCCGGTGATGCAGGCGGTCATGATCACCGCCCACAACGCCCGATCCACACGCCGGCGCGGCTCCAACAGCTCCGGGAAGAACGATCCCGTGCGCAGCTTCGGGATGCCGACCTCGACATCACCAGCAGGCGTGGACAGCAGCTTCGGGCGATACCCGTTACGCAACGCCGTGCGCTCCAGGCTGCAACGCGAGGCCGATCCGTTCATCTGCGCAACCGTTGCCTCGCTCCGGCCGGTCAACGAGTCTGACCGATCCACCGGGGGGCGGGTAGGACACCACAATGGTTCCACCGACCGAACCGAAGATGATCGTCCCCACGTCACCGTACCCCGCCGCCACCCGAACTGCAGACCCGTACGCCCTGCCGGGCAACTTCCTCGACACGAGCAGGCGCCCACGTGCCCGAGCCGAACGAGCCTGCCTGACCATCTACGTGCTCACCCGGAAGCCGTCAGTACGTCGCCGAGTTCAGCTGGCGAACTCTGCAACGCCGGCAGGACTTCGCACAAGATTGGCAAGCTCCAACGACTCGTCGTTCTTGCGCTCCTCGCCGCACGGCCGGCAGAGCGCACTGCGCTCCTCGAGCACCGCCCGGGTGGTTGGTGTCGGTGTCGTCGCTGTCCCACGACACACCGGCTCGCCCAGCTGGGCATCGCGCTCTGAGCCCAAACCGCCAACCCGCCACGATCCCGGCGGTCCGGGACATTTCGGCTGCCCGGCATCCCCCTCCTACCGGACGCTTCGTTCGTCGCCTCGCCGCTTCGTCTACCACGGCGGTAGGCAGCACTACCGCACGGTCCGCAGTCCATTGCCGTTTCGTCCGGTCGCTGTTGGCGTCACCTCTCTATCACTCGGCGAGGGCTACCAATTCATGGGACCGCCTACTGGGCCGCCAAGAGGACAGTCGTTGTATACCCGTACGAAGATCGGCCGGGCTGGCGCAGCTGCACGGTGGATTCTGCGCTGATCGCCCGTCGCCAGCTCGCGTCGACGAGGACCGTGCCCGGCTTGGCGGCGTAGGTGAGCCGGCTGGCGATGTCGACCACGGGCCCGTAGACATCCCCGAAGCGCCGGAGACGCGTCCCCAGGCCATGCCGATGCGAACGTCGGGCAGCTCGCTCATCCGCCACGGCCGAGTCCACTACCGCGGCGTCGAACGCAACCAACTCGGGCTGTCCCGATGTGCGTCTTGTGGCCCTCGCCACCTACCTTCGGGAGCCGCTCAACGACCTTGGGTGGCCGATCATGCGTCGCGGGCAAGGTAACGGGACCGGGATGCCGAAATGTCCCTCAGATGACTGCCAGCTGACGCGGCCATTGGTTTCGTCAGGTGATCGCTGGGTAGCGGGACCCCATGGCGCCTTCGAAGAAGTCACCCACCACTTCGAAGGGCGCATCCCGAACGCCCGCCACCGCCAGCCGCAAGTCGGCCAAGAAGGCCGCAGCGAAGCGCACCAGCGCCAGTGCGCCGAAGAAGGCCGCACGCGCGGCTAAGAAAAGCGGTCGCAGCCGGTGACTCGGGCCGCCGGCGCGGCGAAGCGCACGGCGACCCGAAAGGACCGACTCGACGACCAAGAGCGACACCCGCCAGCAACCCGATGCCATCCGGGTGCTCACCGATGACCACCGCCAGGTCGAGGAGCTGTTCGTCCGCTTCGAAAAGTCGGCGACGGCGCACACAAGCAGCGCCAGGATCTCGTTCAGCGCATCACCGAAGCGTTGTCCGTCCACGCCTCGATCGAAGAGGAGATCTTCTACCCGGCCGCCCGACGCTTCATCGCCGACGCCGCTGACGACGTGCTGGAAGCGCTCGAAGAGCATCACCTGGTCAAGCTGACGCTTGCCGAACTCGAGACGATGGACCCCGGCCATGAGCGCTACGGCGCCAAAGTGACGGTGTTGATCGAGAACGTCCGCCACCACGTCGACGAGGAGGAGGGTGAGCTGTTCCCGACCATCCGCAAGGCCCTCGACACAGCTCAGCTCCGCAAGATCGGCGACGAGCTTGTCGCGGCCAAGCGCACCGCACCGACCCGACCGCACCCCGAAGCACCCGACACCCCGCCCGGCAACATCGTCGCCCAAGGTGCTCACCGCACCGCTCGACGCCGCCGCCAACCTGAACAAGGCGGCAGCCCGCCGAATCCGCGACATCGTCACCTGACCGACCCGGCATCCCCTCCCGCTCGCTGACAACCTGAACGGCACCTCGGACGACGGATGACCGATTTCTGCGCTGCTTCCGAGCCTGCCGCGGCGGAGCTGGTCTGTCCGGCCCGGGAGCCGCGTCCTTCGACGTGCACGGCCCGATCGACAGCATCCGAAGGAGGCAACGATGGCAGCCCGTGATGAGCAGGCACCAACCAACTGGTTCTCACCGCTCGATGCGCTGCGGCGCGTCCAGGAGCTCGGTGATCAGCTCTCGGTGACCGCGCGTTCGTTCATCGAACCGCAGGACGAGGACGACCCCGAGTACGACACGGACGAGGACGAGGCAGCGGCCGAGGGCAAGAGCCGCGGCAGCTTCGTACCGCAGCCATTCGCGGCCTGGCGGAAAGGTCGGCCGAGTGTCCACGTGTGGGTCGCGCCGATGGTGCCGTGCTCCGAGACAGCAGGACCTGATCGACGCCGTGTCGTCGTGGGCCGAGTAGCAGCGCAAGCTGGCCGACCGCTTCAGCGAGCTGGCCGACCGTCACCGACAGCTCTCCGAAGGTGTCATGTCGACGCTGACGCCGACGCTCGATCACCTCGACCGGCTGGCCGGGCGGACCTCGGCGAAGCAGGCGGCCAAGTCGTCCAAGACCGCCAGAGCTCGTTGTCGAAGGCCCGCAAACGCCCGGCGCGCTGATCGCCGGCTGCCCGGGCAAGAGAGTCACACGGAGACATCTGTCATTCCGAAGTAGTGCCGGTGTCAAGCGACTCGGGCATCCGATTCCGATTTCTCGCTCTGGACCGGGCGCTTGTAGGTCCGCCAGCCGATGGGGTGCGGTCTTCGGTGCGGAGCTGTGCTCTGGAGTGCGGCGGCTACTGCGGGGTTAGTCAGCCCGGGCGGCGGGCCGGGTCACCGCCGTAGCTGTCGCGGCGCAGAATCTGGCCGTTCTCGCCCTTGACGACGAGTTCGGCGTGCCAACGCTTCGCCTGGGCTCGGGCGGCCGCTTCGGCCTCGGCCTGGGTGTCGTGGAGCGACGCGGCGCGCTTCGGTCCCGTTGCGTTGACGCGCCCAGCGGCCGTCAGGTCGTGGCTCGACGACGATGTGATCCACGTTCGTTTCCATACATCGGGGCATTACCCGGTCGCCGCCTCGCCAAGCGTGCCGAGGCGTCGCGAGCAGGAGCCGGGTCAGCGGGGCCAGGTCGTGTCGCCGGGGCGCAGGTCGGGCCGGGGCCGGCTGAACGTGGTGACGTGACGCCATCGTCCATGCTCGAAGGCGGTATCGGCGGCGACCTCGACGACAACGTCGGGTTGAACGCGGACGATGTCGATCTCCTTGCCGCCCCAGTAGCCGACGTGGCCGCCGCCGATGACCGCCGGCCACGGGTGATCGTCGCCCGCGGGGACGAGCAGCGGTGCCAGCTGCGACTGCTGAACGGCGGTGAGCGCCGAGGTGCCGCCGACCATCTGCAGCACGCCGTCGCGGTAGAGGCCGAGGACGAGCCGATCGGGGTGGGCGAGGGAGCCGGTGACGGCACCGACGATGACGTCCACCGTGTCGCGGTAGCGGTACTTGAGCCAGTCGCGGGCGCCACCTCGGTACGGCTGGCCGAGGCCCTTGGCGACGATGCCTTCGATGCCGACCTGCGCCGCTGCGTACGTGTCCAGCCATCCCTGAGCGACCTGTCGGTCCGTCGTTGCCGGCGACAGCACCAGCGACGGGTCGGCGTCGGCGAGAACCTCTTCGAGCTGACGGCGACGGACTCGCAGCGGGTCCCGTCGAAGGTCCCGGCCGTCGAGGGCGAGGAGGTCGAACACGACGTAGTTGGCCGGGCGGGCGGCGGCGAGCTGGCGGGCCCGGGCGCCCGTCGATGCCATGCGTTGCAGCAGCGCCGGGAAGTCCAGGGCGCCGTCACCCCAGATGACGAGTTCGCCGTCCACGACGACGTCGGGCAGGCTGGCGACGGCCTCGGCAATCTCGGGGAAGCCGACGGTGAGGTCGGCGGCTCGACGGGACTGCAGGTAGGGCCGGGGCGACGTGAAGGCGACGAGTCGGTAGCCGTCCCACTTCTGCTCGTAGTGGACGCCGCCGGGCAGCGCGAACGCCGGCGGCAGGGCCTGGACGGCACGGGCCAACATCACGTCGACGGGCGGCCGCACAGGAGACATACCCCCGACTGTGCCTCGCCGGCGCCGGCGCGCAACGCCGGTGTAGCGAGACGGCTGCCCGGTGAACGTCGCCACGTGGCGACGCACACGGGCCGGTCGGTGGCATGGATGTGACCAGGGTCGAGCCCGATGTCCCATCAACCAGTGCAGTCGAAGTGACCCTCAAGGCTGCTCGTTGGGAGGCTCTGGTGGTTCAGCGCAGGTTCAATCCAGGCGAAGCGTCTGGTCGGGAGTTGTACGACATCCCTCGGGTCGCAGTGATGCTCGACGTCAGGGAAAGCTTCGTGCGTCGTCTGGTCGCGCAGCGACGGATCCCCTTCTTCAAGATCGGCAAGTTCATCCGGTTCGACCCAGATGAGATCGGACAGTGGCTGGACCACCGGCGAGCCGAAGTGCTGCGCTGAGGTGCGCCTTCACGTCCTCGGGGTGCGCGTGTGGCGATCCGCGCCTCCATCGCCGCTGCGATCTCGGCGTCTCGTCGCGCTCGAGGCCTCGAGGTAGCGCAGCGAGGCGTCGCTCGTGGCGTGCCCCATGCGAGCCATGAGCTCTCTGACCGACGCGCCGGAACTGGCTGCCGTGGTGCTGGCCAGATGACGTAGGTCGTGGAAGTGGACGGCCTCGCTCACCCCGGCCGCTGCCTTGGCGCGGGTCCAGTAGGGGGCGAAGTAGCGATACAGCAGCGGGCTTCCCTTGACCGACGTGAAGACCAGGGCGTGCGGGGCCGGTGCGACGTATTTGTCGAGATGCGCTTCGAGGATGTCGATGGTGCCGGCCGGGATGACGACGCTCCGATGAGCAGCGGGTGTCTTCGGCGGCCCGAAGGCGGCGCCGACGCCGCGCTCGAACGCCAGCGCTCGTTCGACTCGCACGGTGGAGCGCTTGAGGTCGATGTGTGAGCGACACAGTGCGGTCAGCTCGCTGTACCGGAGCCCGGACGTCGCCGCCAGCCAGACGAGCGCGCTGAACTTCGGTTCGATCGCGTCGGCGAGCCGTGCCACCTCCTCGAAGGTCGGAACCGGGCGGGCGTGATGCTCCTCGGCGGCGGCGCCCTTGATGGAGACCGGGTTGGATCGCAGCAGTCCGTCGTCGACCGCTGTCGACATGATCGTGCGGAACAGTCGGTACACCTTCGCCACGGTGTTCGACGACCGGCCGGCCTTGTGCATTCGTCCGTACCAGGACCTCACGCTCGCGGCGTCGATCTCACGCAGACGCACGGACTCGAAGGTGTTGAGGATCCACTCGAGCTGAGACTCGTACGTCTCGCGAGTGCGTGGCCGAAGGTCGCGTTCGTCGAGCCAGCGCCGGGCGTAGTCGCCGAATCGCTCGGAACCCGCTCTGGGGTCGACGTGATCGCCACGCCGGAGATCGGTCTCGACCGAAGACAGCCAGGCTCGAGCTTCGGTCTTCGTCGCGAAGGTCGTGCCGGCTGACACCTGCTCGCCGAGGTGCCAGTAGCGAGCCTGGTAGCGGCCGCTCGGCAGGCGGCGAATCGTGCCGAACTGGCGCGCTGGGCTCACCTGTCGACTCCCTGGAGCGTGCTCTTCTAGGCACGTTGTAGGCACGGAGCGAGTGTACGCCTGAGCGACGAGGGATGGGAGCAGAAGCCGAAAACGGCCGATGACCAGGCATTTCGCCTGGTCATCCGGAGGGAGCGGATGAGGGGAATCGAACCCCCGTGTTCAGCTTGGGAAGCTGATGTTCTGCCATTGAACTACATCCGCGGGAAGCCGCAAGGTTAGCGCTCCGACGCCCGTGGCTCCTCGACCTCACGCATCGCCTCGGCGACGGCGGTCGATCGCGGCGTGCCGTCGGCCTCCAATCCGGCTCGGGCGCCCGTGCGGTCGGCCGCATCCCGGTTCTGGCTCAGCTTGCGCTTGGCCTCGATGCGCTCGATCAGCACCTCCAGACCGACGATGGCCCGCAGCTGCGCGATGACGAACGGAGCCGGTGCATCGTCGACGGCCCATGGTGGGACCCGCGCGTGCTCGTGCAGCGCCGTCAGGTCGCGGACGACCTGTTCCGTCCAGTCCGGATCGTCATGGGCCTCCAGCCGGCCGTGGACATGGACCACGTCGTAGTTCCACGTCGGCACCACGCGGCCGTGCGCCCGCTTGGCGGCGTACCACGTGGGCGACACGTAAGCGTCGACGCCCGGCACGATGATCAGCGCGGCGCAGGGGGCGATGCGCCACAGCGGGTTGCCTCGGGCCAGGTGGCCACGGATGCGGGAGGCGCGGCCGTCCGTCGCGACGTCGACGAGCAGCGGCATCGGAGTCGAGGCCAGGCCGTCGGCCGAGTCGACGACCACATGGCCGAAGGCGGCCCGCCGGAGGAGGTCGACGACGACCTCCGGGCGGTCCTCGGCGAACTGCGCCGGCCGGTACACGACATGACGGTACTCACGGCCGTCGACGATGAGCCACCCAGATCCCACCGACACCCCTGTCGCTATGGTGCGGGCCGTGATCCTGTCGGACCGCAGCCTGCGCGAGGCCATCGCCAGCGGTCGCGTCATCATCGAGCCATTCGACGACGGCATGGTCCAGCCGTCGTCCATCGACGTGCGAGTCGATCGCCTGTTCCGCGTCTTCCGCAACCACACGGCGGGGGTCATCGACGTCAAGCAGGACCTCAGCGCGCTGACCGAGCTCGTCGAGATCGGCGACGACGGTGTGTTCATGCTGCACCCCGGCGAGTTCGTGCTTGGTTCGACGCTCGAACGTGTGGCCGTCCCGGACGACCTCGTCGCTCGGATCGAAGGTAAGGCCCTCTCGATCGACACGCCGCTCCCGACCCCGGACGGCTGGACGACCATCGGCGACGTGAGCCGTCGGGGCGGCGGTGTTCAGCCGCACCGGCCGTCCTGTGCGTGTCAAGGACGTCACCGGGGTGCTCCTTGCGTCGGCCGTGTTACGAGGTCGAGTTCTCCGACGGATCCGCCATCGTGGCCGACGAATCGCACGAATGGTTGACGACGTCGGAGCACGAGCGGCGACGCGCGGGCACCGCCGACGGTCAAGACGACGTCGGCCATCGGCGCCTCGCTGGGCGCCGGCCGAGCGCCCAACCATCGAGTGCCGCCGACCGCACCGCTCTCCGCTGCCCCGGGCGACCTCTCGGCGGGCCGGGACGCACGTGGCCGCTCGTCGGGCGGAAGCACCGGGCTGATGGTCCGCCGGCGTCATCGTGGTCGTGCCTACCCCGCCCGCTCGATCGTCGATGTCCGCCCTGTGCCCTCTGTGCCAGTGCGCTGCATCGAGATCGCGAGCAGCGACGGCGTGTACCTGGCGGGTCGGTCGTGCATCCCGACGCACAACTCGTCGCTCGGTCGGCTGGGGTTGCTGATCCACAGTACGGCCGGCTTCGTCGATTCGGGGTTCGACGGCCACATCACGCTCGAGCTGGCCAACGTCGCCAGCCTGCCGATCACGATCTACCCAGGGATGAAGATCGGCCAACTCAGCTTCATGGAGATGACCACGGCGGCCGACCGCCCGTACGGCAAGGGCGCAACGGGCTCCAAGTACCAGAACCAACGGGGTCCGACGCCGAGCCGCTACTTCGAGAACTTCCGCTGACCCGTCGCCGTTCGGGCGGCCATCGATTGGGACGTCTGTGTGAGGACAAACGTCGGGCGGCCGACGTCTTCGCTCGCGGAGAACTGGCCGCTCCCATCTGCCACCACGGTGGCGCCGAACGCGCGCGGTGAACACCTCTGACCCAGGCCACAGTGGCGTCGACCTGCTCGATCTCCAGGCCGAGCCGGACCCGCCGGCGCCGGCGCCCCGCCCGTCCCGTGTCGTCGCCGTGCTCTCCGGGCTCGTCGCCGCGGCGATGGCGCTCGGGGTGGCCGAGCTCCTGTCCGGGCTGCACCGGGCGTGGCGCTCCCCGGTGCTCGACGTCGGCGACCGGGTCATCGACGGTGCGCCGTCGTTCGTCAAGGACTTCGCCATCGACACCTTCGGGACCAACGACAAGCCGGCCCTGCTCATCGGCATCGGGGTGTTCCTCGCCATCTACTCGGCGGCGGTGGGGCTCGTGGCCTTGCGCCACCGGTTCGTCGTCGGGATCGTCGGTGTCGGCTTGTTCGGCGTCGTCGGTGCGTGGGCCGCGACGGGCCGGCGCACGGCCGTTCCGTGGCACGTCGTCGTCCCCAGCGTGCTCGGCGCCGCGGCGGGCGTCGGTGCGCTCTGGCTGATCCACCAGTCGTTCCGTGCCCGCGCCGTAGCGCCGGCCGACCGTGTCGCCATCGACGGTGTGGATCGGCGCGCCTTCCTCCGGCACTCGGGCCTCGTCCTCGGCGGGTTGGCCGTCGCAGCAGCGGTGTTCGGTGCTGCCGGCCGCCGGCTCGGCAACCGGTTCACCGCCGCTTCGTCGCGCGCCGACGTGGTGCTCCCTCGGCCGACCGAGCAACTCGCCGAGCTGCCCACCGGGGTGCAGGTCGACGTGCCGGGGATGACGCCGTTCGTGACCCCGAACTCCAGCTTCTATCGCATCGACACGGCACTCACCGCCCCTCAGGTGCCCGCCGACACGTACCGGCTGAGGATCAAGGGCATGGTCGACAGAGAGCTCGAGCTCTCGTACGACGACCTCCTGGCCCGCCCACTGATCGAGCGCGACATCACGCTGACGTGCGTCTCCAACGAGGTCGGCGGCAAGCTTGTCGGCAACGCCCGCTGGCTCGGCACGCGACTCGACGCGCTCCTGGAGGAAGCTGGCGTGCAGCCAGGTGCCGACCAGATCGTCGGCCGGTCGTTCGACGGCTTCGAGTGCGGCTTCCCGGTCAGCGACGCGCTGGACGGACGAGACGCGCTGGTCGTCGTCGGGATGAACGGCGAGCCGTTGCCCATCGACCACGGCTTCCCGGTGCGCCTCGTCGTACCGGGCCTGTACGGGTTCGTGTCGGCGACGAAGTGGCTGACGGAGATCGAGCTCACCACGTTTGCCGAGTTCGACCACTACTGGCTGCGTCGCGGATGGGGCCAGCGGGCGCCGATCAAGCTGATGAGTCGCATCGACACGCCTCGTGGCCTGGCCAAGGTGCCGGCCGGCGTGGTCCCCGTGGCCGGTGTGGCCTGGGAGCAGACCGTCGGCATCGCCGGCGTGGAGGTCAACATCGACGAGTCCGGCTGGCAGCCGGCCGAGCTGGCGGAGGTCACGACCAACGACACGTGGCGGCAGTGGATGTACCGCTGGAACGCCACGCCGGGACGTCATTCGCTGATGGTTCGAGCGATCGACAACAACGGCGCAATCCAGACCGCAGACCGCGCCGAACCAATCCCTGACGGAGCTTCTGGACATCACCAGATCGTCGTGATCGTCGAGTGACCCCCCGAGTTCCGTCCCCGTGAACACTGAGAAAGGATCCCGATGAGGACACGACGTACCCGCGCGGGCGCACTCGCCATGCTCGCCGCTCTCTCGCTGGCCGCCGCTGCGTGCGGCAGCGACTCGAATGACGAGCCGGCCGCCGAGGCTGCTTCGAACAGCACCGCGCCGATGACCGACATGACGGAGCCGATGGCCGACGCCATGGGTCCCTCGGGCCCAGCCTGCTCGAGCGTCCCGACCGATGGCGAGGGCAGCTTCGAAGGCATGGCCGACGATCCGGCCGCCACGGCGGCGAGCAACAACCCCGAGCTGTCGACGCTCGTCGCCGCCGTCGGGGCCGCTGGGCTCGGCGACACCCTGAACGGCGAGGGTCCCTTCACGATCTTCGCCCCGGCCAACTCGGCGTTCGAGAAGTTCGCGGCCGAGGACTTGAACGCCCTGCTGGCCGACCCCTCCGGCGCTCTGACCGACATCCTGACCATCCACGTCGTGGCCGGCGAGTCCCTGTCGAGCACGGAGCTCGTCGACGCCGGCACGGTGACCGGGCTCAACGGCGACCTCACGATCGCCGCCGATGGTGACGCCGTCACGGTCGACGCCGGTGGCGGTCCGGCAACGGTCGTCTGCGCCGACGTTCCCGTCGCCAATGGCACCGTGCACATCATCGACACCGTGCTGCTGCCCGGCGAGGCGATGGCGTCGGATTCCAGCACGGCCGAGGACGCGGCAATGGGGCCGTCCGGGCCGGCGTGCTCGAGCGTCCCGACCGATGGCGAGGGCAGCTTCGAAGGCATGGCCGACGATCCGGCCGCCACGGCGGCGAGCAACAACCCCGAGCTGTCGACGCTCGTCGCCGCCGTCGGGGCGGCAGGTCTGGTCGACACGCTCAACGGCGAGGGGCCGTTCACGATCTTCGCCCCGGCCAACTCGGCGTTCGCCAAGGTTCCGGCCGCCGATCTCGACGCACTGCTGTCCGACCCGACAGGGGTCCTGACGGACGTCCTCACGCTCCACGTGGTGGCCGGCGAGTCGCTGTCGAGCACTGCGCTCGTCGATGCCGGCACGGCCGCTGCGCTGGCCGGCGAGCTGACGATCGCCGCCGATGGTGATGCCGTGACGGTCGACGCCGGTGGCGGCGCTGCCACGGTCGTCTGCGCCGACGTGCCGGTGGCCAACGGCACCGTGCACATCATCGACACCGTGCTGCTGCCGGCGGGCTGAGCTCCCGCCGGGCCACCGGACACGATGCGCTGAACAGCGAGGGGTCTTGTATCCCTCGCTGTTTCGGTCGTCGTGTCGTCGTGGGAATGGACGTCATCGGCGCTGCCGACGCCCTGGGCAGCCACCCATCTGCACCGACGACGGCTCCGAACGTCTGTTGTGATGGTCAGAGCGGAGACCGTTGCGTCCCCCGTCGTTCCCCGGCCCGGTCGCAGTGCGAAGTGGGCGGACCACCGCGCCTGGTGGCGCCGGTCTGGCACATTAGGAAGCCTTGGAGCCCGAACTCGACACGCTCATGGCCCAGGTCGCTGATGGCGACCAGCGTGCGTTCGCTGGTCTCTACGACCGGCTCGCACCGGCAGTCTTCGGTGTCGCTCGCCGTGTCCTGCGCGATCCTGCACAGGCCGAGGAGGTCACCCAGGAGGTGTTCGTCGAGATCTGGAAGCAGGCCACACGCTTCGACTCTGGAGCGTGGGAGCGTGCGGACATGGGCCGTCACGATCGCCCATCGACGCGCCGTCGACCGCGTGCGCAGCGAACAGGCCCACCGCACGCGCCAGTTGCGCAACAGCACGACGGGTGCCCCATCCGACCCGACGCCCGAGGACAGCGCCGTCGAGAGCGAGGAACGACGACGTGCCCTCGCCGCGTTGGCCGAGCTCTCCGACGTCCAGCGCGAGGCGCTCGAGTTGGCGTTCTACGACGGCCTCACCCACGTGCAGATCGCCGACCGTCTGGGGATCGCCTTGGGCACCGTGAAGACACGCATCCGCGACGGCTTGATCCGCCTGCGCGTGGTCATGGGGGCACAAGCATGACTGCGGCCCGTCCTGACGACGAGGTCCGCGAGTTGATGGCGCTGCACGCCGTCGGCGCGCTGACCGACACGGAGCAGCAGGAGCTGGAGCTGGCGATGGCCGACCGACCCGACCTCCGCAAGGAGATGGACGCGCTGCGGGCGCTGACTGCATCGACCATGGCGGATGCGGTCAGCGAACCGCCGCCCGTCGCACTGCGTGCCGGCATCCTCGATGCCATCGCCGCCACACCGCAGCTGCCGCCCGTGGAACGGCCCGCCGAGCCCGCCGAGCCGCCGATCGCTCCCGTCGTGCCGATCGATCGCGCCCGTCGTCGCCGATGGCTCAGCCTTGGCGCCGTCGCCGCGGCGGTCATCGCGCTGGTCGTCGGCGTCGCCATCGTGGCGCCGTTCGGCGACTCCGGCGAGGGAGACGAGATCGCCGCCGTGCTCGAGGCCGACGACGCCACGGAGATCCCGATGCCCGGTGAGCTGCCGGGACTGATGATCGTGCACTCAGCCGGAGAGGACGCCGCCGTCCTGCTGGCCCCGAAGGTCCCGGTGCCGGATGGCGACCGCGTCTACGAGCTGTGGGCGGTCCGCGGCGGCACGCCCGAGCGCTTCGCGACGTTCCGACCGAACGACGACGGCCAGCTCAGCGTCTACGCCCCGGGCCTCGATCCGGCCAGCGCCGAGCAGTGGGCGATCACCGAGGAGCCCGCCGGAGGGAGCGACGCCCCGACCTCGGCGATCCTCAACGAGACGGTGTAGGAACGGAGTGTTGGACCTCGGTTTCGCCGCCCCCAGCACTCCGATGCGCTCCAACACTCGGATGTTCAGTCGCTGGCGGCCAGCGGGGCGTCGGGGCGGTCGAGGGCCCGCTCGCCGTTCTCGATGGCGTCGAGGAGGTGGATGGCGATGTCGGCGACTTTGACCCCTCCCTCCGTCCCGTAGTCGCCGGCGCCGGCCGCCTTCGTGCCGTCGTCGAGCATGATGTAGCAGTAGGGGCAGGCCGTGGCGATGCGGCTCGCTCCGGTCGACAGCGCCTCCCGGGCCCGCTCGTCGTTGACCTTCGTGCCGATGTCCTCTTCCATCCACATGCGGGCGCCGCCGGCGCCGCAACACATGCCCTTCGTGCCATTGCGCGGCATCTCCACGACCTCGATCCCCCGGATCGACCCGACGACCTTGCGCGGCGCGAGGTAGATGTCGTTGTGCCGGCCGAGGTAGCAGGAGTCGTGGTAGGTCAGGCGTTCCTCCAGCGTGGCCTGGTTGACGTCGAGACGGCCGTCGGCGATCAGCGTCTCCAGCAACTGGCTGTGATGGACGACCTCGTAGTGACCACCCAGCTGGGGGTACTCGTTGAGCAGCGTGTTGAAGCAGTGAGGGCACTGCGTGATGATCTTGCGGACACCCATGCCGTTGAGCATCTCGATGTTCGGCATGGCCAGCATCTGGAACAGGTACTCGTTGCCAGAGCGGCGGGCCGAGTCGCCGGTGCACATCTCCGACGGCCCGAGGATGGCGACGGTGATGCCCGCTCGCCGCAGCAACTTGGCCATCGCCTGGGTGACCCGCTTGTTCTTGTCGTCGAAGCTGCCGGCGCAGCCGACCCAGTAGAGGTACTCCGCCTGCAGCGGCTGGCCGGGGTCGACGATCTCGACACCGTCGACGCCCTTGGCCCAGTCGGCGCGGTCGCCCTGGCTCATGCCCCACGGATTGCCCTGGTTCTCCATGCCGCGAAAGGCGTTGCCCAGCTCGCTCGGGAAGTCCGACTCCATCAGCGTGAGGTACCGCCGCATGTCGAGGATCTTGTCGAGGATCTCGATGTTCACCGGGCAGATCTCGTCGCAGGCTTTGCACGTCGTGCAGGCCCACAGCTCCTCGGACGTGATCCGATCGAACAGGTTGTTGGCGCCGATCTTGATCTCGGGATCGAGCCCGATCGGCGGCGGCACCACCGGCTGGCCCGTCGCCGTCATCACCTCGCCCGTCTTGAGCACGATCTCCGCGCGGATCGAGCGGCTTCCCGGTGGCGTGCGCCGGGCAGACGCTCGTGCAGCGCCCGCACATCGTGCAGGCGTCCGTGTCGAGGAGCTGCTTCCACGTGAAGTCCTCGACGACGGAGGCGCCGAACGTCTCGAGCTCCGTCTCGGCCAGGTTGGGCATCGGCTTCATCGCCCCCTTCGGGCGGCGCCGGTCGCGCAGGTACATGTTCAACGGGGACGTGAACATGTGGCGCAGCATCGTCAGGGGCAGGATCACGAGGAACGCCACGAACGCCGCGACATGGCCGATCCACCACCACTGGTGCCACGTCCCGAGCGTCGACTCCGACCATCCGTCGACGAGTTGGCTCAGCGGGTAGCCGACGAAGCTCCACTTCTCGTGCTCGACGCCCTCTGAAGCACCTTCCCAGGCGATCCGAAACATCTCGGCGCCGAAACCGGTCAACCCGATCGCCAGGAACGTGCCGAGGATCAGCGCGTGCTCGGGCTTGGTCTTGATGCGGATGCGGTACGGCCGTTGCACGTAGCGGCGCAAGATGGCCCACACGACGCCCCCGAGGAACACGAGGCCGGCGGCGTCGGCGACGAACGCGTACGCCTGGTACGTCTGGCCGTGCAGGAACTTGAGGTCCTCCGGCATCTGATGATCGATCTCGAGCACGGTCGTCACGCCGAGCAGCACGAGGAACCCGAAGTAGATCATCGAGTGCATCAGCCCGGCGGCCGGATCGCGCAGCAGCGTGCGCATGTACACGCCTGCTCGGTAGTCGGCGAAGCGGCGCCCGATGCTCTTCGTCGTCGTACGGCGCGTCGGTGCCTCACGGCCGCGCTCCCAGTTCTTCATCCGCTCGGCGAACCGGAAGGCACCCCACACGATGATCACCGGGATGACGGTGTAGAAGGCCACCTGCAACGGCGCAGGGATGTTGACGAAGACGACTCGATGGATGGCGTTCTCGTTGTCCCATCCGGTGAGCAACGGGATGATGCCCGAGATCGCCGTGAAGACGGCGAAGGCGATCCCGAGACCGATGGCGACGTGGTGCGGCCGCAGGCGACGCTCGGTCGGCGGCGGCTCGGTGTCGACGGCGTGCGTGCTCATGACCCAGCGGACGCTAGTGGCCGTCGCGGGCGCGGCTCGCTCCCTGATCTACGGGCGCCCGACGGGCGGATCAGCCGTAGTACTGGCGGTCGAGCGTGCGGATCCGGCCGGCGAGTGCGGCGAGCAGCTTGTGGGCGATCGCCGGGACGTCGTCCAGCACGGCGAGGAAGTAGCGCTGCGAGATCACGAACAGGTTGCAGTCCGTCTCGCAGACGACCGTGGCGGTGCGCGGCCCGTGGTCCAGCAACGACAGCTCCCCGACGATGGCCCCGGGCCCGAGCGCCGCCACCTTGCGACCGTTGCGCTTGACGGTGACGGTGCCGTCGAGGACGACGAACGCCTCGCGCCCGGTCTGGCCCTGGTCGACGAGCAAGCTGCCCGCCGTCATCTTGATCTCGTCCCCCGACCGGGCGATGCGCTCGAGCTCACGTCGAGTGCAGCCGGCGAACAGTGGGACGCTGCGGAGGTGGTCGACGTATGCCTTCTTGCTCGCCATGGCGGCCGACTGTAACCCCCGCGAGCAGGTCTCCGAGACGTGCGCCGAGGACAGAGGCGACTAGCGCTTGCCTTGGTTCTTGACGGCCTCGATGGCCGCCGCCGCGGCGTCGGGATCGAGGTACGCCCCACCGGTCTTCAGCGGTCGCATGTCGTCGTCGAGGTCGTAGCGCAACGGGATGCCGGTGGGCACGTTGAGGGCGACGACCTCCTCGGCGCTCATCCCGTCGAGGTGCTTGACGAGCGCCCGCAGGCTGTTGCCATGGGCGGCGATCAGGACCGTCCCGAACTGCCGGAGATCCGGGACGATGGCGTCGTACCAGTACGGCAACATGCGGTCGACGACGTCGGCGAGGCACTCGGTGCGCGGCCGCGCTTCGGGGGGCAGCGATGCGTACCGCGGGTCGTCGAACTGCGAGTAGCGGTCGTCCTCCGGGAGCACCGGCGGCGGAATGTCGTAGGAGCGCCGCCACAGCATGAACTGCTCTTCGCCGAACTCGGCCAACGTGGCCGCCTTGTCCTTGCCCTGCAAGGCGCCGTAGTGACGCTCGTTGAGCCGCCACGATCTGCGCACCGGGATCCACATCCGATCGGCGGCGGACAGCGTCAGCTCGGCCGTGCGGATGGCCCGCCGCTGTACCGACGTGTGCACGACGTCGGGCAGCAGCTCGTGCTCGACGAGGAGCTCGCCGCCGCGGCTGGCCTCGGCGATGCCCTTCTCGCTGAGGTCGACGTCGACCCATCCGGTGAACAGGTTCAGGCGGTTCCACTCGCTCTCGCCGTGACGGAGCAGGACCAGCGTGCCGACCATGCACCGAGACTACGACTCCCGCGTTCACGTGCCGGCCGAGGAGGGTAGGGTCCCGCTCATGAGCATCACCAACGACGACATCAAGGCGGACTGGGAGCTGAGCGACGCCATCGAGGTGACCATGGACGCCGACGGCACCGACGGCGACGGGACCGACGGGGACGCCACCGACGGCACCGACGGGGACGCCACCGACGGCGACGGTGGCGACGCCTGATCCAGGGCGACGCACGCGCTGATCTCCCGCCGGCTCCTGGCGAGCCGTGGATGGTCCGGCGCGTGCCCCACCCAGATGCGCCCGGGACTCGACGCGTTCGTCGACGATCCAGGCTCCTTCACGAGCGGGCCACTCTTCCGCTCTGCCGTCCACTTCCCCGGCGCGAGCGGGCGTCGACCTCCTGGTCGGATCATGGACGCCGAACGTCTGTGGACCGACGCGCTCTCCCGCGGTACGCGCCTGCCGATGTTCCGGCTCGTCCGCCATGGCGCCACCCTGCCGCCGGGCTCGTACTGTCGCCGGGCGGGCGTCGGTCATCGGACGATCGACGACGTGATCCAGCCGAACCGCGTCCTCGAGCTCTACGACGCGGGAGCCACGATGGTGCTCCAGGGACTCCAGCTGACCGACCCTCACGTGGCCCGGCTGGCCAACAACCTCGCACTGGCCCTCGACCATCCGATCCAGGTCAACGCCTACCTGTCGCCGCCGTCGGCGCGTGGGCTCGAACTGCACTTCGACTTCCATGACGTGTTCGTGCTGCAGCTCGATGGCGCCAAGCGCTGGCGGGTCTGGGAGCCGCTGGAACGGACACGCGACCCGATCCGCCGGGGGCCGAAGCCGGCAGCCCTCACGCTCGACGAGCTCGGGCCGCCGCTCCTCGACCTGACTATGCAGCGAGGTGACTGCCTGTACCTCCCACGCGGCCACCCGCACGCCGCCGAGACGGTGGACGCCGCGTCGGCCCACTTGACGGTCGGCATCCTCGCCGTCACCTGGCAGCGGGCCGTGCTCGCCGCCGTCGACGCGGCGGCCGCAGGGGGTTCGTGGCGGACGTCGATCCCGGTCGGCTCATCGACGAGGCTCCCGGCCGATGGGCTGCTCCCCGAGGAGATCGCCCGATCGTTGCATCCTCACCTGGCGCCAGCCGAGCTACGCCGCTGGATGGTCAAGGAGGTCTGGCGGCGGCAGCCGGCGACGCGACTGCGACCGCGCATCGCCCCCGCCGTGACGCTCTCGACGCCCATCGTGCCGACCCCTGGACCGCTGCTGTGGCTCGACCTCGTCGACGGCCGGGCGACGCTCGGGCTCGGCGACCGCGAGCTGACGATGCCCTCCGAGGGGTACGTCTTCGTCGCCGAGGTGCTGTCCGCGCCCGTGCCGATCCGGCCGGCCGACCTCGACGGCGGTCTCGACGACCGGTCGAAGCTGGCCATCGCCACCCGACTGGCTGCCGAGGGAGTGGTCGCCGCTGGTTGAGTTCCAGTGTGCGGCGGCCGCTCGAGCGCGCCAGGAACCCCTGGTGGCGACGGCCTCGCAGGTCTCCGCCTGGTTGCTCGTCGAGGTCGAGGGTGTCTGGGGCCGCGACGCGATCGTGCAGAGCGAGCTCGGCCCGTTCGCCCCCCAGGTGTGGCGGCAGGCGATGCGCCTCCACGGGATCCGCGTCGTGGCGATCCGCCGTGACCTCGAGCACCACACCGACCGCGAGCGGACCGGGGTCCGCCTCGTCCACGTGGTCGCTCCGCGGCCGGGCACGACCCCTGGCGCGGCCCACCGGCTGGTGCTCACCGATCTCCACGAGGTGGTCTCGGCCACCGAGTCGCTGGTCAAAGGGGGCGGCGTCGGTCCGGGCTGGGACGTCGACACCGACCGCTACGTGCTCGTGTGCACGAACGGTCGTCACGATGCCTGCTGCGCCACGTTCGGTCGCCCCATCGTTCGCTGGCTGCGGACCTCGGCGTGGGCCGGCGACGTCTGGGAGTGCTCGCACATCGGCGGTGACCGCTTCGCCGCCAACATCGTGATCCTGCCTGACAGCCTCTACTTCGGCCACGTCGATCGCGCCAGCGCCGAGCAGCTCCTGGAGGCTCATGACGCGGGGCGTCTCGAGCTGAGCTGCTTCCGCGGTCGATCGACGCTGCGGCTCGCCGAGCAGGCAGCCGAGCACGCGGTACGCGTCGACCTCGGGCTGGACCCCATCGACGCCGTCGCCAACGTGACGTCCCTCGACGACGGCCGTGTCCGCGTGGATCTGGCCGACGGGAGCGCCGTGCTCGTCCGACTCGAACGGATCGCGCACGCCGCGCCGACACCGTTGACCTGCAAGGGGCAGGAGGGGCTCAGCTACCCCGAGTTCCGCCTGCTCGAGCTCGAGCGGACCCCGCCGCAGTCCGCATCGACCTGACGGAGACCGGGAAACGTACGCTGACCGCAGTGTCGTCGGTGATGGGTTCGGCCGGCTACCGACGGCTGCTCTACAGCGCGGTAGCGGTGATCTTCGGGATCATGGCGCAGGCCGTGGCCCGCGGGTGGTTGGCCCGCGACCTGACCGGGAGCAACACCGGGCTCGGCGGTGTCTTCCTGGCCTTCGGCATCGCCATGTTGCTGACGACACCGTTCGGTGGCGTCGCCGCCGACCGCTACCCGAAGCGCACGGTGCTCCTCGTCGCCGCCACCATGCTCGTGGTCTCGTCGGCGGCCGTCGGCATCGCCGTCGTCACCGACCGCATCCAGTACTGGATGCTGCTCGTCGCCAGCATGATCCAGGCAGCCGCCTTCGCCATCTACCTGCCCGCCCGCATCGCCTTCATCGCCGACGTCGTCGAACCGAAGCAGATCGGCGACGCCATCGTGCTCAGCCAGACGACCCAGGAGGCCATGCGGGTGATCGCTCCGGCCCTCGCCGGCGTCCTCATCGGGTGGTCGTGGTTCGGGGTCGGTGGGTTGTTCCTGATGTCGGCGGTGACCAGCGCGATCGCCTGTGTCGTGCTCTTCGGCCTGCCCCCCGGCGCGCCCCGCACGGTGAGCCGCCGCGCTCCGCTCGCCGAGATGATCGATGCCGCCCGGTACGTGCGGGCCAACCGCAGTCTGGGACTCGTGTCCCTCACCACGATCGGCGTCGTCGTCATCGGCTTCCCCTACCTGACGTTCCTGCCGGCGCTGGCCGACGAGCGCTACGACGTCGGCGCCGGTGGCTATGGCCTGATGGCCGGGGTTGCGGGGCTCGGCGCCGTACTCGCCGGCATCGTGGTCCCACGGCGCGGGTGGATCGTCGAGCGCCCGTGGCGGACCATCGCCGTCGGCGGTTTCGCCCTCGGGCTGGCACTGATCGGGCTCGGGCTGGCGTCCTGGTTCTGGCTCGCGCTCGTCGCGCTGGTGGCGGTCGGAGCGGCCGGGCTGGTGTTCCAGACGACGTCGCAATCGTTGATGCTGGTGCTCTCCGACAGCGAGTACCACGGTCGCATGCAGAGCATGGTCGTGCTCGGGTTCAGTGGCTTCGGTCTCGCCGCGCTCCCGCTCGGCCTGCTGGCCGACGCGCTTCACGCTGGAGTTGACGCTGGAGGCGATGGGGCTCGTGGTGATCGCGGTCACCGCCCTCTTCGTGCTCAAGCGCCGCCGCCACCGTCGGGAGCTGGTCTCCGTCGAGTTGGCCTGACCTTCCGACGAGCGAGCAGACCGCCACGATCCGTGAGGCCCGGTCTTCCAACACGAGATCGCATCGTCGCGCAGCTGTGAGGACTCGCCGGTCGGTCAGGACCACTCGACGCCGGCAAAGGTGGCCACCCAGTGCTCGGCGATGCGGCCACGTTCGATGCGCTGGACGATCAGCCACGTGACGATCGAGCGCTCACCGGTCTCCCGGTTGATGCCCTTGCTCGTGGCCCGGGTCCACACCTTGTCGCCGTCCACGACGCGATCGTCGATCACCGTGTCGACGTGCGACAGCACGCGCTGGAACTCGGCCAGGCGCCCGCGGTATGCGGCGCGGCTGACCTTCTCGCTGCCAGTGGCCGTGTGACGCACGAACGGCTCGGTGAACAGCTCGTCGATGGCCGCCAGGTTGCTGTCCCGCCAGATCTCGTCCCACCAGCGCTGGCTGACGGCCAACGCGTCGGAGGACACATCGTTGTCCACGGCGCTGAGTCTAGGGAACGTGGTGGTCTCGCTCGGGCGCTAGACACGGCACATGACGTATCCACTTTCCGGCACGGGCATCTGGAGCTCCGGGCTGCGCTATGGCGACCCCGGCGAGGCAGCCGACGCAGCCCGCGAGCTCGAGGAGTTGGGCTATGGCGCGCTGTGGATCCCCGACACCGGCGGTGACCTGTTCGGTGTCGTCGCCAACCTGCTTGGAGCGACGCAGAGCATCACCGTCGCCACCGGCATCCTCAACCTCTGGATGCACACGCCGGAGGAGACGGCGGCCCACTACGACGCGATGACAACCGAGCACGGGCGACGGTTCCTCGTCGGGATCGGCGTGAGCCACGCCCCGCTGGTCGACCGCGTCAAGGACGCCGGCACCTACCAGCGACCGCTGGAGCAGATGCGGCGGTTCCTCGACGGGCTCGACGCGGCCAACCCGCCGCTGCCCGAGCACGACCGGGTGCTCGCCGCCCTCGGCCCGAGGATGCTCGAGCTGGCGGCCCACCGAACGGCCGGCACGCACCTGTACCTCGTCACCGCCGAGCACACGGCGACGGCTCGCGAGTTGTTCGGCGCCGGACCCCTGGTCGCCGTCGAGCAGGGCGTGGTGCTGGAGACCGACCCCGAGGCGGCGCGGGCCGCAGCGCGCACCCACCTGTCCCCGTACCTCGGACTGCCCAACTACGTGAACAACTGGCGGCGCATCGGCTTCACTGACGACGACTTCGCCGACGGCGGCAGCAAGCGCCTGGTCGACGCCCTGTATGCCTGGGGTGACGAGGCGACCATCGCCAGCCGCGTGCAGGACCACCACGACGCCGGAGCCAGCCATGTGTGCGTGCAGGCCCTGGCCGGTGATCCCCGTTCGTTCCCGCGGAACGAATGGCGGGCGCTGGCCCCGGCCCTCGTGTGAACCAGAGAGGACACCCGTGACCGAGATCAACCACACCGCCGACGGGACACCGTTCGTGCGCACCCCCGAGGAGCGCTTCAGCGACCTCCCAGGATGGCCGTACGCCCCGCAGTACACCGTCGTCGACGGCCTGCGGATGGCCTACGTCGACGAGGGTCCCCGCGACGGTCGCGTCATCCTGCTGCTGCACGGCGAACCGACGTGGGGCTACCTCTATCGCCGCATGCTGCCGACGCTGGCTGGAGGCTGGTCACCGCGCCGTCGTGCCGGATCTCGTCGGTTTCGGACGCTCCGACAAGCCGACGGAGCGGGCGACCTACACCTACAGCCGGCACGTGTCGTGGCTCACGGCGTTCGTCGAGGCGCTCGACCTGCGCGACGTGGTCATGTTCATGCAGGACTGGGGCGGCCTGCTGGGACTGCGGATGGCCGCCGAGCATCCTGATCGCTTCGACCGCCTGGTCCTGGCCAACACGTTCCTCCCGGAGGGCCAACCGGCCGGCGAGGGGTTCTTGGCGTGGCAGCAGGCCAGCCAGGCGATGAAGTTCATGGACACCGGCGCGCTGCTGCAGCGGGCGACGCAGGCCCGCACGCTCACGGACGCCGAAGTGGACGCCTATCGGGCTCCGTTCCCCGACGAGCAGCACATGGCCGGCGCCCGGCAGTTCCCGCTGCTGGTCCCCACCGGTCCCGACGATCCGGCGGTGCCGGCGAATCGCTCGGCGTGGGCCGTCCTGGAGGCCTGGGACTCGCCGGTGCTCACGCTGTGGGCGCCCGGTGACCAGGTGCTCGGCGGGTTCCAGGAGGTCTTCCTCCGCCGGATCCCGGGAACCGCTGGACAGCCGCATCAGACGTTCAGCCCGGCCGGCCACTTCATCCAGGACGACTGCGGCGAGGAGCTGGCCGCCGCCGTCGTGGCCTGGCTGGCCTGAGTGTGAATCACGACTCAACTGGTCAGGTTTGGGCGCCAGGCGGCTAGCGTGCCCGGGGTGTCACGGCTCGGCGGCGCCACCCTCCATCTCGAAGACGAGGCGATCACGGTGTTGCGTGAGGTCGTCGCCGAATGCGCCCGGCCGGTGCTGTTGTTCTCCGGGGGCAAGGACTCCGTCGTCCTGCTGCACCTGGCGCGCCGGGCGTTCTGGCCGGCCCGCATCCCGTTCCCGGTGATGCACGTCGACACCGGTCACAACTTCGACGAGGTCATCGAGTTCCGCGATCGGACGGTCGCTGCGTTCGGCGTCGAGCTCGTGGTGGCGTCGGTGCAGCGCTCGATCGACGAAGGCCGGGTCCGTGAGGACGTCGGCCCGCGGGCGTCCCGCAACCCGCTGCAGACGGTGACGCTCCTCGACGCCATCGCCGAGCACGGTTTCGACGCCGTGTTCGGTGGTGCTCGACGAGACGAGGAGCGGTCGCGGGCCAAGGAGCGGATCGTCTCCCATCGCGACGAGTTCGGGCAGTGGGACCCCAAGAACCAGCGCCCGGAGCTGTGGGGCATCTACAACACCCGCCATCACCGTGGCGAGCACCTGCGTGTCTTCCCGCTGTCGAACTGGACCGAGCTCGACGTGTGGCGGTTCATCGCCGAGCGCCAGGTCGACCTCCCCGCGCTCTACTTCGCCCACGCCCGGGAGGTGTTCCGCCGAGACGGGATGCTGATGGCGGTCAACCGCCACCTGCCGATGGCGACCGACGAGACGTCCTTCGAGGCGATGGTCCGCTTCCGCACGATCGGTGATGCCACGTGCACAGCAGCGGTCGAGTCGATCGCCCTGACGGTCGACGACATCGTCGCCGAGACGGCCGTCGCCCGCGTCACCGAGCGTGGCGCCACCCGGGCCGACGACCGCATCTCCGCCGCCGGCATGGAAGACCGCAAGCGCCTGGGGTACTTCTGATGGTTTCTGGTCGGCACCGAGTGCCGCTGCGCTTCGCCACCGTCGGCAGCGTCGACGATGGCAAGTCGACGCTGATCGGCCGGCTGCTGCACGACTCGAAGTCGATCTTCGAAGACCAGTTGGAGCACATCGAGGCGGTCAGCAGGCGGCGGGGCATGGACTACGTCGACCTCGCGTTGCTCACGGACGGGCTGCGCGCCGAGCGCGAGCAGGGCATCACGATCGACGTCGCCCACCGCTACTTCTCGACGCCGGCCCGGGACTTCGTCATCGCCGACTGCCCTGGCCACGTGCAGTACACGCGCAACGCGATCACCGGGGCGTCGACCGCTGACCTTGCTGTCATCCTCGTCGATGCCCGCTACGGGGTCGTCGAGCAGTCGCGCCGGCACAGCCTGCTGGTGTCGTTGCTCGGCGTGCCGCACCTCGTGGTCGCCGTGAACAAGATGGACCTCGTCGGGTACGACCCCGAGCGCTTCGAGGAGATCCGCGACGAGTTCACCGCCTTCGCCGCCCGGCTGGACCTGCGTGACGTCACGTTCATCCCGATCTCCGCGCTGCACGGCGACAACGTCGTCGACCGGTCGGCCGAGATGGCCTGGTACGAGGGGCCGACGCTGCTCCACCACCTCGAGACCGTGTACACGGCCAGCGACGACAACCTCATCGACCTGCGGTTCCCGGTGCAGTACGTCATCCGGCCGCAGCGCGCCGAGCACCACGACTACCGGGGGTACGCCGGCACGGTGGCGGCCGGCACGCTGCGCACCGGGGACGACGTGCTCGTCCTGCCGTCGGGCTTGTCGACGCGCATCGAGCGCATCGACACCGCCGACGGTCCGCTCGACGAGGCGCGGCCGGGGATGGCCGTCACCGTCGTGCTGGCCGACGACATCGACATCTCGCGCGGCGACCTGCTGTGCCGACCGCACAACCATCCGACGCCGAGCCAGGATCTCGATGCGATGGTGGCGTGGATGGACTCGTCGGCGGAGCTGACGCTGCGCCGCATCTACACCCTGAAGCACACGACCCGCACGGTCCGGGCGATGGTCACCGACCTGCGGTACCGGCTCGACGTCCACTCGTTGCACCGCGACGAGCAGGCGACGACGTTGACGCTCAACGAGATCGGCCGCCTGACGCTGCGGGCGACGGCGCCGATCTTCGCCGACGACTACCGCCGCAACCGGGCGACCGGCAGCTTCGTGCTGATCGACGAGGCGACGAACCAGACCGTCGCCGCGGGCATGCTGCGGGCATGACGGAACGCGTCGTCTGGCATCCATCGTCGGTCGCCCGGGAGGTGCGTTGGGAGCGTCATGGGCTGGCCGGCGCGACCGTGTGGCTGACCGGGTTGCCGGGATCGGGCAAGTCGACGCTGGCCGACGCGGTGGCCGTTGCCCTCCTCGACCTGGGCCGCCCGGCGTACGTGCTCGACGGGGACAACGTGCGCCACGGCTTGAACGCCGATCTCGGGTTCTCCGCCGAGGACCGCGCCGAGAACGTCCGCCGCATCGGTGAGGTCGCCCGCCTGATGGCCGACGCCGGCCTCGTCGTGCTCGTCCCCGTGATCAGCCCGTACCGCGCCGACCGCGACCGCGTCCGGCGGGCCCACGAGGAGGCCGGGCTGCGGTTCGTCGAGGTCTTCGTCGACACGCCGCTGGCGCTGTGCGAGGAGCGTGACCCCAAAGGCCTCTACGCCAAGGCCCGTGCCGGGGCGCTGGTCGGCTTCACCGGCATCGACGACCCGTACGAGCCACCGGTGGTGCCGGAATTGCAGCTCGCGCCCGGCGACCTTCCCCGCGCTTGTCGCCGCCGTCGTCGCCGAGCTCCCGGGCGCCTGACGACAATCTGGGCGCGGTTCTTCGCGACTGTCGGAAGAAAGCGCGCCCAGATGGTCGTCTGGGAAGGATCGCGCCCAGATGTTCGCGGCGCGCGGGGCGACGTACCGTTTGGGGATGTCCAGCACGCCGGCTGATGCCCGCACCCTCGCCGAACGGTTCGTCGACGACCTGGAGCGCCGCGATTGGGGCGCCTTCGCTCGTGTCCTCCACCCGGATGTCGTGTACGAGATCCCGCAGACCCGGGAGCGCATCCGCGGTCGTGAGCGCTACGTGCAGTTCAACCGGGAGTACCCGGGCGACTGGCACCTCCGCCCCCGCGTCGTGCTCGGCGACGGAGACCACGCCGCCGTGTGGTTCGAGTGGCGCGTCGGCGACGATCCACCGGCCGAGGCCGTCGCCTTCTTCGAGGTGGCCGAAGGCCACATCGTCCACATCACCGACTTCTGGCCGGAGCCGTACGATCCGCCGTCCGGCCGAGAGCACCTGGTCGAGCGCTACTGACGGCCATAGCCTCCACGGTGTGGCGACCATGGTCGTGGAGCGTGTCGAGGACAGCGTCGTGCGCCGACCTCCGGTGCTGCTCCGCCCGTACGTCGAGTCCTATGTCGGATACCGCTTCGCCGGCTTCCAGCCGGGGGAGCACATGGGACTGCCCTCCCGCCACCTCACCTTCGTCGTCAGCTTCGACGAAAAGCTGGAGCTGACCCAGCTGCCCGACGGTTCGCAGCGACGCGAGACGTTCGACGTCCTCGTCGGCGGGTTGCACACGTCGCCGGCGGTGATCCGCCACGACGGCAACCAGCACGGCGTGCAGCTGCAGGTGACGCCGGCGGGCGCCCGGGCGTTGTTCGGGATGCCGGCTGCCGAGCTGGCGTCCACCGTCGTGCCGCTCGACGCGCTGTGGGGGCGCCTCGCCGATCAGCTCTACGACCGCATGGCGTCGGTGACCACATGGACGGACCGCTTCGCCGCCCTCGACGGGGTGCTCATCCGGAGGTTGTCGACGACCGCCGACATCCCGAGTGGCGCCCGCCCGGAGGCGGCGGAGGCGTTCCGCCGGTTGACGGCCCTGCACGGGCAGCTCGAGGTCGCCACGCTGGCCGACGAGGTCGGCTGGAGCCGCCGGCACCTGACCGAGCGGTTCTCCGCGGAGTACGGCGTCGGGCCGAAGGCGATGGCCCGCGTCCTGCGTTTCGAGCGGGCGAGGTGGATGCTCGTGCAGCCGGACCGGCCGTCGCTGGCCGACGTGGCCGCCACATGCGGCTATGCGGACCAGGCCCACATGACGCGGCGAGTGGCAAGCGCTGGCCGGCTCCAGTCCCGCCGCCTGGCTGGCCGGTGAGCAGCTCCCATTCGTTCAAGATCCGGACGAGCTCGCCGGTCCACACTGATGCATGACTGATGCGCAGTGCAGTCGAGAACGTCACAGATTCGCGTGCACCATATGAGAGCGATCTCAGAAGACCGTCTGGCCGTGCATCAACTACCGCGACGCCCGTGCGGCGATCGATTTCCTGACCGATGCCTTCGGCTTCGTCGCCACCCTCGTGGTGCCGGGTGAGACCGACGACGTCGTCGTGCACGCCGAGCTGCGCTGGCCGGAGGGCGGCGGTGTCATGCTCGGCACCGCCGGTCGCGAGGACAGCGAGTTCTCCCGGCTGCCGACGAGTTGCGCGTCGGTGTACGTCGTCACCGACGATCCGCACGGCGTGTACGAGCGGGCGACGAAGGCCGGAGCGGCCGTCGTGCGCGAGATGCGCGACGAGGACTACGGGTCGACCGGCTTCAGCGTCAAGGACCCCGAGGACAACATCTGGAGCTTCGGCACCTACCGCGGCGAGGACGGCCCGTAGCCTGGGGGTCGTGGGCGACGTCGCGCCGGATCTGCTCGAGGCGGCGCGCGCCGTGCAGGCCAACGCCCACGTCCCGTACTCCGGCTTCGCCGTAGGAGCGGCGGTGCGCACGGCGTCGGGTCGTGTCTTCGCCGGTGCCAACGTCGAGAACGCGGCCTATCCGCAAGGCTTGTGCGCCGAGGCATCGGCGATCGCCGCGATGGTCTCCGCCGGCGAGCGCGACATCGTCGAGGTGCTGACGGTGGCTGACGGCGAGCAGCTCACGACGTGCTGCGGCGGGTGCCGCCAGAAGCTGCGCGAGTTCGCCGGCCCCACGACGCTGGTGCATGCCGCCGGGCCGGAGGGCGTCCGCCGCACGTTCACGCTGGAGGAGCTGTTGCCGGCGTCGTTCGGCGCCGAGCATCTGGCTTGACGCGCGAAGCTGCCGCGCCGTAAATCCGTTGCCGACGCGTCGCCGAGACGCGAGAGTCGCAGCGCCCGCCGTCGGCGGACCCGGAGACGGACGATGAGGGAACGGGGGTGCCGCCATGCGGCGAGGAGAGGAAGCGCGTCGGGTGAAGCGGCGGGCGTCATGGATGGCGACGGGGTGCTGGCCATTGGGTTGACCACCGGCGGTGCCGTGGTGGCGACATCGGGCACGGCGTCGGCACAGGAGGCCGACCACTGCACGCTGTCGCCGGACGTCGGCTACGTGCCGGTGTACTACGACTTCAGCAGCTCGTGTGCCACGCACGACTGGTGCTACGAGGTCAAGCCCCACGGGAACACGAGCGCCGGGCGCAAGCAGTGCGACGACGAGTTCCGGGCCAACATGAAGAACTGGTGCAACACCTACTACCGGGCCTGGTGGCAGTCGCCGGCCCGAGTCGCCTGCCGCGGTGTCGCCGACGTCTACTACAACGCCGTGCGGGCGTTCGGCGGCGCCTTCTTCTGATCTCCTCCTCCCGGCGGCCCGCGCCGCCACGGATAGGTTGGCGACATGTCGTTGGTGGCGCCCAGGACCGGCGATCGCGACGTGGTCATCGCCGCCCGGCTCGACCGCGCCGGGCAGCGGTACACGTCGCAGCGCCGGGCGATCGTCGACGCCATCGCCGGTGCCGGCCGGCCGGTGACGACGCCCGAGCTCCTCGCCCGGACGGGTCACCGCCTGTCGCAGAGCTCGGTGTACCGCAACCTCGCCGTGCTCGCCGATGCGGGTGTCGTACAGCGCCTGTCGACGGGCGGTGACTTCGACCTCTTCGAGCTGGCCGAGGAGCTCAGCGGGGACCACCACCACCACCTCCACTGCACCTCGTGTGGGCTGGTGATCGACGTGCCGGCGGGGCCGCGCCTCGAACGCGCCGTCGCCGCCGAAGCCGCCGAACTGGCCGTCGACCTGGGCTTCTCGGTGACGGGGCACCGCGTCGACCTGTACGGCCGGTGCGCATCGTGCGCCGGCGACCAGAGTCAAGCTTGAGTGGAGATGACTCAAGTTTCATGACTGCCGGGTTGCCATCAGCAGCCGCCAGCTCCTAGCCTGAGCAAGCACACCATCGCCGTCCATCATCCACTAGGAGACACCCCCATGCCCAAGGCCGTCGGCATCGACCTCGGTACCACCAACTCCGTCGTGTCCGTCCTCGAGGGCGGTGACCCCGTCGTCATCCCCAACGCCGAGGGCCAGCGCACCACCCCGTCCGTCGTTGCCTTCTCCAAGAGCGGTGAGGTCCTCGTCGGCGAGGTCGCCAAGCGCCAGGCGATCACCAACCCCGACCGCACGTTCCGCTCGATCAAGCGGCACATGGGCGAGGACTGGAAGAGCGAGGACATCGACGGCAAGCGGTACACGCCGCAGGAGATCTCCGCCCGCATCCTCATGAAGCTCAAGCGCGACGCCGAGAGCTACCTCGGTGACACGGTCACCCAGGCCGTCATCACCGTGCCGGCGTACTTCGACGACGCCCAGCGCACGGCGACCAAGGAGGCCGGCCAGATCGCCGGCCTCGAGGTGCTGCGGATCATCAACGAGCCGACGGCCGCCGCCCTCGCCTACGGCCTCGACAAGGAGGCCCAGGACGAGACGGTGCTCGTGTTCGACCTCGGCGGTGGCACGTTCGACGTGTCCGTGCTGGAGATCGGCGACGGCGTGTTCGAGGTCAAGTCGACGCACGGCGACACCGCGCTCGGCGGCGACGACTGGGACCAGCGGATCATCGATTGGCTCGTCCAGCAGTTCAAGGCCGCCCACGGCGTCGATCTGTCCGCCGACCGGATGGCCGCCCAGCGCCTCAAGGAGGCCGCCGAGAAGGCCAAGATCGAGCTCAGCCAGGTGCAGCAGACGCAGATCAACCTGCCGTTCATCACCGCCACCGCCGACGGGCCGCTGCACCTCGACGAGTCGCTCAGCCGCGCCAAGTTCCAGGAGATGACGGCCGACCTCATCGAGCGCTGCCGCAGCCCCTTCGAGCAGGCCCTCAAGGACGCCAGCGTCTCCAAGGGCGACCTGCACCATGTCATCCTCGTCGGCGGTGCCACGCGCATGCCGGCCGTGCAGGACCTCGTGCTCGAGATGACCGGCAAGGAGCCGAACAAGTCGGTCAACCCCGACGAGGTGGTTGCCGTCGGCGCGGCCATCCAGGCCGGCGTGCTGCGCGGTGACGTCAAGGACGTCCTGCTGCTCGACGTGACGCCGTTGAGCCTCGGCATCGAGACCAAGGGCGGCGTGATGACCAAGCTGATCGAGCGCAACACGACCATTCCCACGCGGCGGACCGAGGTCTTCACCACGGCCGAGGACATGCAGCCGTCGGTCGAGATCCACGTGCTGCAGGGCGAGCGGGAGATGGCCAGCTTCAACAAGACGCTCGGCAAGTTCCAGCTCGTCGATCTGCCGCCGGCGCCGCGCGGCGTGCCGCAGATCGAGGTGACGTTCGACATCGACGCCAACGGCATCGTCCATGTGTCCGCCAAGGACCGGGCGACGAACAAGGAGCAGTCGATGACCATCACCGGCCAGTCGTCGCTCGACAAGAAGGTCATCGACCAGATGGTCAAGGACGCCGAGGCCCATGCCGAGGAGGACCGCCGCCGCCGCGAGGAGGCCGAGGTCCGCAACAACGCCGACTCGCTCGTGTACCAGACCGAGAAGGTCCTGCGCGAGCAGGGCGACAAGGTGGGGGCCGACGAGAAGGCGGCAGTGGAGCAGCCGCTGGCCGACCTCAAGAAGGCGCTCGAGGGCAACGACACGGCGGCGATCAAGGCGGCCAGCGAGACGCTGATGTCGGCCAGCCAGGCGTTCAGCCAGAAGCTGTACGAGGCCGCTGCCCGCGACTCCAACGCCGCCGGCACCTCGGCGTCGGGGCAGCCCGGTTCGGGCACGGTCGACGACGACGAGATCGTCGACGCCGAGATCGTCGATGAGGGGGAGGACAAGTCGGCGTGATGTCGCCTGACCCCCAGGCGTTCACGCCAGTCACACCCGAAGTGGACGCCGCCCATGATGACGACGATGCCGCGGTCGAGCCCGAGGTCGCTCCCTCCACCGAACCGGAGGAGGCGACCGACGAGCTGGCCTCGGAGATCGAGGCCGAGATCCGCGAGCTGAGCGAGCAGCGCGATTCGTATCGCGACCTCGCCCAGCGCGTGCAGGCGGACTTCGAGAACTACCGCAAGCGCGTGCACGCGCAGATCCGCGACGAGGCCGACCGGGCGACGGCCAGGCTGGCCGAAGCCCTGTTGCCCGTCCTCGACGCCACCGAGGCCGCCTACCTGCGGCATCCCGACGAGGTCGGGCCGCTGCTCAACGTGATGCTCAGCGAGTTGCGCAAGCACGGGCTCGAGACGCTGCACCTGCAGGACGAGCCGTTCGATCCGAACGTGGCCGAGGCCGTCTCCCACGAGCCGGGCGAAGGCGGCGACATCGTCGTCGCCGACGTCCTGCGCAGCGGCTACCGCTGGAACGGTCGGACGCTGCGCCCGGCGATGGTCCGCACTCGCGACTGAAGGGGACCCGGAGATGGCCGCGCAACGGGAGTGGTTCGAGAAGGACTACTACGCCACCTTGGGCGTCCCCGAGACGGCCACGCCCAAGGAGATCACCAAGGCCTATCGCAAGCTGGCGCGCGAGCTGCACCCCGACAAGAACCCGGGCAACCTGGAGGCCGAGGAGCGGTTCAAGTCCGTCTCCGCCGCCTATGACGTGCTCGGCGACGAGACCAAGCGGGGCGAGTACGACGAGGTCCGCCGGCTCGGCCCGATGGGCGGCGGCCCCGGTGGTCCGGGTGGCTTCTCGTTCAACGTCAATGACGCCGACGCCGGCGGGCTTGGCGACCTCCTCGGGCAGATGTTCGGGCGCGGTCGCACCGGGCGCGCCGGCAGCGGCTCGTCGGGTGCCGGCCCGCGTCGCGGCGCCGACGTCCAGGCCGAGCTGACGCTCGACTTCGTCGACGCCGCTCGCGGACTGACCACCACGTTGCACCTGACCTCGGACGCCCAGTGTTCGACGTGCCACGGATCGGGTGCCCGGCCGGGGACGGCACCCAAGCTGTGCCCGCAGTGTGGCGGTCGTGGCGTCATCGACGACAACCAAGGGCTGTTCTCCTTCTCGTCGCCGTGCCGCCGCTGCGGCGGGGCCGGCACGGTGATCGAAGAACCCTGCCCGACGTGCCGCGGCAGCGGCGTGGAGAAGCGGGCCCGTGAGGTCCAGGCCAGGATCCCCGCCGGTGTCTCCGACGGCCAGACGATCCGCCTCAAGGGTCGCGGGCGCGCCCGGCCGCAACGGCGGTCCCGCCGGCGATCTGCTGGTCGAGATCCACGTGACCCCGCACCCCCTGTTCGGCCGCAGCGGCGACGACCTCACCACGCGCGATCGCCGTCACGTTCGCCGAGGCCACGCTGGGTGCCGACATCGCCGTGCCGACGCTCGACGGCGGGGCGGTGACGCTGCGGATCAGGCCCGGGACGCAGGCCGGCAGCCGCCACCGGGTCAAGGGCAAGGGCATCGCCACCAAGAAGCGCACCGGGGACCTGATCGTGACGATCGACCTGGTCGTGCCGACCTCGCTGTCGGAGGCCGAGCGGACGGCGATCGAGCAGCTCGCCGCCGCCAGCGGTCAACGGACCAGGGAGACGGCATGATGCGGCGGCGGACCCAAGCGGTCTACGTGATCTCGGTCGCCGCCGAGCTGGCCGGCATGCACCCCCAGACGCTGCGCATCTACGAGCGCCGGGGGCTGGTCCTCCCGGCCCGCACGTCGGGCGGCAACCGGCGCTACAGCGATGCCGACATCGAGGTCCTGCGGCGGATCGCCGAGCTGGCGGACGCCGGCATGAACCTCGAGGGCATCCGGCGGGTGATGGAGCTGGAGGCCGAGAACGCCCGCCTGCGCGAGGAGCTGGAGCAGGCCACGCACCGGGCCGAGCGGGCGGCGGCGGAGGCCGAACGGCAACAACGCCGGGACCTCGTCCCGCTGCGTCAGGCCGTCGCCGTGTTCGGCGAGCGCCCCGCGTTCCTGACCCCCGACCCGGGCCCCGACGACACCTGACCCGAGGCTTTCAGCGCGCCCGAGGGTTTCGGTGCGCCCCGCACTCGGGCGACGTCAAACCCTCGGGTCAACGACCGCCGACCACCGTGCGGTGGATCAGCGGTACGCCGGGTCGGTACACGAGGTGCGTGTAGCTCGGGGCGTCGAGCACGACCAGGTCGGCGCGAGCGCCTGGACGCAGCCACCCGATGTCGGTTCGGCGCAGCGCCGTGGCGCCGCCGAGCGTCGCCGCCCGGATCGCCTCGCTGGGCGTCATGCGGAGATCGCGCACGGCCAGCGCGATGACGAACGACATCGACGTCGTGAAGCTCGAGCCGGGGTTGCAGTTCGTGGCCAACGCCACGGTCCCGCCGGCTTCGATGACCCGCCGGGCGTCGGGATACGGCTGGCGGGTCGAGAAGTCGGTGGCCGGGAGGAACGTCGCCACGGTGGCGCCCCCGGCGAGCGCCTCGACGTCGGCGTCGGAGAGGTATGTGCAATGGTCGGCCGAGGCGCACCCGAGCTCGACGGCCAGCTGGACGCCCGGCCCCGGGCCGAGCTGGTTGGCGTGCAGCCGCAGGCCCAGCCCGGCCGCCCGCCCCGCCTGCAGCACGGCGCGGCACTGGTCGACGTCGAACGCGCCACGCTCGCAGAAGGCGTCGATCCAGCGCGCCTGCGGGGCGCAGGCGGCGAGCATCGGCCCGCACACCAGGGCGACGTAGTCGTCCGGTCGTCCGGCGAACTCCGGCGGGACGACGTGGGCACCGAGGAACGTCGTCTCGTTGGTCAGCTCCCGGCCGACGCGTAGCAGCCGCGCCTCGTCCTCGACGTTCGCGCCGTAGCCGGACTTGATCTCCACCGTCGTGATGCCTGCCCGGCGGGCCTCCTCGACCCGGCGCGCACCGGAACGGCGCAGCTCCTCGTCGGTGGCCGCCCGGGTGGCGGCGATCGTGACGTTGATCCCGCCCGCCTCGTACGGGGCCCCAGCCATGCGGGCGGCGAACTCGTCGCTGCGGTCGCCGGCGAACACGAGGTGGGTGTGGCTGTCGACGAAGCCGGGAACGACGCACCGGCCGCCGACATCGAGCCGCTCGTCGGCGGCCGGCGCCATTCCGGTGCCGACGGCGACGACCCTCTCGTCGTCGACGACGACGTACGCGTCGCGCAGCTCGCCCTGCTCCGTGTTCGTCACGAGGAGGCCAATGCCGTCGACGACGACCGTCACCGCGACGACCGTTCGCTCGCTCGCTCGGGCGCTACCGCCGTGCTCCGCCGGGGACGCTCGCTCACCGCGACGACCGTTCGCTCGCTCGCTCGGGCGCTACCGCCGTGCTCCGCCGGGGACGCTCGCTCACCGCGACGACCGTTCGCTCGCTCGCTCGGGCGCTACCGCCGTGCTCCGCCGGGGACGCTCGCTCACACAACGCGGCCTTGAGCTCTGCGGCGACGTCGAACGCCGTGTGCTGCCCTTCGGCGACGACGACGCGACCGCCGATGACGACGTGGCGTACGTCGGCGGCGGTCGCTGCGAACACCGCGGCCTCGAGCGCGTGGTCGGCGCCGGCGCCGGCCGTGCGCACCGAGTCCATCGTCACCGTCGTCAGGTCGGCCAGCGCACCGGCCTCGATGCGCCCGGCCTCCGGCCAGCCGAGGCTGGCGTGGCCGTGTTCAGTGGCCATCCGCAGCAGTGTCGGGGCGTCATGGCTGCCGCGCACGCCGGAGGCGAGGCGCTCGTCGAGCTCGACCGCGCGGGCCTCCTCCAGGGGATCGATCACGGCGTGCGAGTCGCTGCCGAGCGTCAACCGGGCACCGGCGTCGCGCATCGCCCGGGCCTGACCGATGCCGTCGGCGAGGTCGCGCTCGGTCGTCGGGCAGAGGCAGCACCAGCTGTGCGAGCCGCCGAGCAGGTCGAGGTCGCCATCCGCCACGTGGGTGGCGTGGACCGCCGTGAACAGCGGACCCAGCGCGCCGGCGTCGCCGAGCACCTCGGTCGGCGTTCGGCCGTACGCCTCCCGGCACTGGTCGTTCTCCGCCAGCTGCTCCGACACGTGAGCATGCAGCGGCGCCTCGCGTCCTGTGGCCCACGTGGCGACGACCTCGATGGCCGCCGGGTCGACCGCCCGCACGGAGTGGATGGCGGCGCCGATCCGGGCGTGTGGACCGGCCTGCATCTGTGATGCCCGCGTCGCCCAGGCCAGCGCGTCGCCGTCCGAGAACCGACGTTGCGTCTCATCGAGCTCGACGCCGATCCCACCGTGGAGGTAGCACGTGTCGAGCAGCGTGATGCGCAACCCGGCCTGCGCGGCCGCGGTGATCACGGCCTCGCCCATCGCGTTGGGATCGGCGTAGGGGACGCCGCCCGGAGCGTGGTGCAGGTAGTGGAACTCGCCGACTGTGCTGATCCCGGCCAGCACCATCTCGGCGAACGTGGCGCGCGCGAGGGCGAGGTACGACTCGGGGTCGAGGCGAGCAGCGACCGCGTACATCTGCTCGCGCCACGTCCAGAACGATCCAGTGCCGGCCTGCGTGCGCCCCCGCAGGGCTCGATGGAAGGCGTGGCTGTGGGCGTTGGCGAAGCCGGGGAGCGTGAGGCCGGCCAGCCGCACGGCGTCGCTCGGCGGCGACTCGACGTCGGCGTCGACCGCCGTGATGCGCTCGCCATCTACCGTGACAAGCACGTCCGGGGCGGCGGTGTCACCGCCGAGCCAGGCCAGCTCGCAGAGGTACGCCGTCACGGCCGACTGACTACCACGGCTGGCCGCACCGGCTGCTCACCGAGCACTAGTCGGCCTGACGTGCGGCCGCGGCTCGAAGGGTCTACCTTCGCCGGGCGGGCGGAGGAGGAGATCCCCATGCGCCCGAGCATCGCCGCCGCCACCGCCGTCTTCGTCGCCGTCGCCGCCCTCCCGATCGGTGCGACCAGCGCCGCCCCGAGGGTTGACGAGACCATCGAACTGCCCGCCGGGTTCGCCGGCGAGGGGGTGGCCATCGGGCGCGGGCAGACGTTCTACGCCGGTTCGCTGGCAGACGGACGCATCGCGCGAGGTGACCTCGACCAGCGGGAGTCGGAGGTCTGGGTGTCCGAACCGCTCGTGGGCGTCGCCGTCGGGGTGAAGGCCGACGTGCGCCACGGTCTGCTGTGGGCCGCCGGGGGCGACACCGGCCAGGCCGCCGTGTACCACCTCGACTCGGCCGCTCCGGCCGCCGAGCTCACGTTGACGACCGCGCCGTCGTTCATCAACGACGTTGTCGCCACGCGTGACGCCGCCTACTTCACCAACAGCCTGACGCCCGAGCTGTACCGCGTGCCGGTGTCGGACGAGGGGGTGATCGGTCCACCGCAGACGATCCCGCTCGCCGGCCCGGCGGCCGAGTTCGTGCCCGGGTTCAACCTCAACGGCATCGCCGCCACGGCGGACGGCAAGACGCTGATCGTGGTGAACCTGGCCAACGGCAGGCTGTTCACGGTCGACGCGGCGACCGGTGACAGCGAATCCATCGACCTGGGCGACGTGACGGTGGGCGGTGGAGACGGGCTCCTGCTGTCCGGGCGCACGCTGTACGTGCTGCAGAACGGCCTGGCGCCGGGGACCGAGAACCAGATCGTCGTGATCCGACTCGCCGGTGACCTCGGGTCGGGTCGAGTGATCGACGAGATCACGAGTCCGCTCTTCGAGACGGCCACGACGCTGGCCAAGCGCGGCAGTCTGCTCGTGGCCGTCAACGCCCAGTTCGGCGGGAGCCCGATCGACCCCGAGTCGGAGGTGGTGCTGATCCGCCGCTAGGACGCTTCCTGCGATCAGCCGGCGAGGCGCTCGACGAGCTGCTTCTCGTCCGGCCCGAACCACGGCCCCTCGCCGGCGGCGGCGTTCTCGATCATCCCCTCGGGGCGAGTGGTCGCCGGGATCGACACCGTCGTCGCCGGGTGGCTGAGGCCGTACTTGAGCAGTGCCTGCGGCCACGTCGTCACACCGAACGGCGCCAGCGGCGCGAGGTCGGCGGCCCTCGGGAGGCGACGAACGAGCCCGCCGGCGGCGAAGGGTCGCATGAGGATGACGCCCAGCCCGAGGTCCACGGCCAGCGGGAAGATGCGCTCCTCGACCTCACGCTCGTGCGGGTTGTACGGGACCTGGATGGCGCCGATCCGGCCGGTCCGCATGACCTCCTCCAGCTGGTCGAACGCGCCGGCGTTCCAATGCGTCGCGCCGACGACGTCGATCGCACCCTCGGCGCGGCGCCGCTCGAGCTGGTCGAGGCGGGTCGGCCAGGCGACCAAGTTGTGGACTTGGAACACCTCGACGTGACCGCCGAAGAACCCGAGCGAGGCGTCGATCTGCCGCTCGGCCTCGTCGTGGCGGGGTGTCCACACCTTCGTCGCCACTGTCACGTCGGCCCGGCGCCTGCCCAGTGTCGCCCCGAGGATCCGTTCGGCGTTGCCGTACATCGGTGACGAGTCGACGAACGACGCACCATGGTCGAGCGCGGCGTCGGTGACACGCTGGCGGATCTCGTCGACATGGGGGACGTCGAACGTCTGCGACGTGCCCATGCCGATGACGGGCACGTCGAGACCGGCGAGTCGGCGGTGCTCCACGGGTCAGGACCCGACTCGCTGGACGAAGTCGGTGATGCGGGCGACGAAGGCATCCCGGTGGAAGCGCTCGAACTGCTCCCACGTCGTGAGTGTGGTCGTGTCCGTCACCCGGTCGAGGAACAGGAGCCCGTCGAGGTGGTCACACTCGTGCTGGAACGTGCCGGCGGTCAGCCCGCGCTTGATCTCGTCGTGGGTCTCGCCGTGACGATCGAGGTAGCGCACCCGGACGTTGACGAAGCGCCAGACGTTGCCGCGCAGGTCGGGCACGGAGAGGCACCCCTCGTTGATCTCGACGGTCTCGTCGTCGACCGGCTCGATGACCGGGTTGACGACGACGGTCAGCGGGATCGGCGGTTTGTACGGGTAGCGCGGGTTGTGGTCGACCTCGATCACGGCGATGCGCACGGATTCGTGGACCTGGTTGGCGGCCAGCCCGGCGCCGTTGGCGGCGTGCATCGTGTCGATCATGTCGTCGATCAGCGTCTGCATCTCGAGGCTGGCCAGCTCGTCGGTGGTCACGTCGCGCGTCGGATGGCGGAGGATGGGGTGCCCCACCGTGGCGATCGGGCGGACCGTCACGTCGTCACGTGGGCATCACTCGGCCCAGACGGCGAGCTCGTTGCCGGCCGGATCACGGAAGTGGAACCGCCGGCCGCCGGGGAACTCGAAGATCGCCTTGGTGATCGTGCCGCCGGCCGCCTCGACCCTTGACTGGGCGTCTTCGAGGTCCGCGGCCTTGAGCACGATCAGCGGGGCCGCGGGCGGGGCGTCGGTTCCGTCGAACCCGCCGTCGAGGCCGGCGCCCTCGATGGCCGCGTACGTCGGTCCGTAGTCGGTGAAGCCCCAGCCGAAGGCGGCGCCGTAGAACGCCTTCGTGGCCGCCAGGTCGCCGCCGGGCAGCTCGACGTAGTTGATCGGTTCGTTCATCGGGCCTCCCAGATCAGAGGGAACAGTGGATGGTCCATGCTCGCGCCGGCGGGCAGTTCATCGGTGAGGCCGGGGAACGGCGGCGACGTGGCCCACGGCCGCGGCGCGTGGACGGCGTCGTCGCCGAGGAACCGGATCGACAGGACCCGCCTCCGCTGCGGCCCGGGCACGCCGCCGGCGGCGTGCAGCGTGAGCATGTGGAAGAACACGGCGTCGCCCGGCTCCAGCTCCCAGCCGAGGATGGTGAAGTCGTCCGGCCGGCCGTCGATGTCCGGCAGCTCGGTCAGGCTGCCATCGGGGAACCACTTGGCCTCGTCGTCGAGGAACGAGCGGGGCATGAACCACTCGCCGCGGTGCGAGCCGGCGACGAACTCGAGCGTCGACGCCCGCGGCACGGGGTCCACCGGGAACCACATGCTGGCGTTCTGCCGGCCGTCGACGTTGTAGTACGGCTGGTCCTGGTGCCACGGCGTTCGCTGGCGCGTGCCGGGCTCCTTGACGAGCACGTGGTCGTGGTACAGCCGGACGGTCCGCGAGCACATCAGCTCGGCGGCGATGGCGGCCACCCCGGATGCGGTGATGAAGCGCTGGATCTCGGGTAGCCGTTGCCAGTTGCAGAAGTCCTCGACGAACGCGCCGTCGTCGCCGGCGCTGGCCCGCTTGGCCAAGGGCGAGAGGTCGGCCAGGTTGGCGTCGATGGCCGCCGCGGCGAGCTCGACGCCTTCCGGGCTGACGGCGCGGCGGACGCACACCGCGCCGTCGCGCTGGAAGTCGCCCTCGATCTGCATCGCCCCGATCCTGTCGTTCTTCGTGGATTTCGCGGCCACTTCGTGGCCTTGACCTGGGATTCAATTCCGTGTTCTCGGTCATCGGGATGCGGACGCCGCGCTCGGTGGCGACCTCGGCGGCGCGGTCGTAGCCGGCGTCGACGTGGCGGATCACGCCGGTGCCGGGGTCGGTGGTCAGGACGCGCTGCAGCTTCTCGTCGGCCAGCGTCGAACCGTCGGCCACGACGACCATGCCGGCGTGGATCGAGCGGCCGATCCCGACCCCGCCGCCGTGGTGGATCGACACCCACGTCGCACCCGACGCCGTGTTGGCCAACGCGTTGAGCAGCGGCCAGTCGGCGATGGCGTCGGAGCCGTCGGCCATCGACTCGGTCTCCCGGTACGGGGAGGCCACCGAGCCGGAGTCGAGGTGGTCGCGCCCGATGACGACCGGCGCCGACAGCTCGCCGCGGCGGACCATGTCGTTGAACCGCAGCCCGAGACGGTGGCGCTCGCCGTAGCCGAGCCAGCAGATGCGCGCCGGCAGGCCCTGGAAGGCGACCCGCTCGCCGGCGAGGCGGACCCAGCGGGCCAGCCCCTCGTCAGTCGGGGAACTCCTCGAGCACGGCACGGTCGGTCGCCGCGATGTCGGCGGGGTCGCCGGACAGCGCGACCCAGCGGAAGGGGCCCTTGCCCTCGCAGAACAGCGGCCGGATGTAGGCCGGCAAGAACCCCGGGTAGGCGAAGGCCCGGTCGAACCCGCCGAGCTCGGCCTCGGCCCGCAGGCTGTTGCCGTAGTCGAAGACCTCGGCGCCGCGCTCGAGGAAGCCGACCATCGCCGCGCAGTGCACGGCCATCGACTCGCGGGCCCGGCGGATCAGCAGGGCGGGGTCGGTGCGGGCCATCTCGGCCGCCGCCTCCGGCGTGACGTCGACCGGCACGTAGCTCAGCGGGTCGTGGGCGCTGGTCTGGTCGGTGACGATGTCGGCCGGGAAGTCGAGGTCGAGCAGCCGGGGGAGCACGGCGGCGGCGTTGCCGACGACGCCGACCGACAACGGTCGGCGCTCGTCCCTGGCCTTGGTGGCGCGGGCGATGGCGTCGTCCAGGTCGTCGGCGACCTCGTCGAGGTAGCGAGTCTCGATGCGCCGCCCGACCCGGGCCCGGTCCACGTCGACGCACAGGGCGACGCCGTCGTTCATCGTGATCGCCAGCGGCTGCGCGCCGCCCATCCCGCCGAGGCCGGCCGTCAACGTGATCGTGCCGGCCAGCGACCCGCCGAAGCGGCGCCGGGCGATCTCGGCGAAGCACTCGTACGTCCCCTGGAGGATCCCCTGGGTGCCGATGTAGATCCACGAGCCGGCCGTCATCTGGCCGTACATCGTGAGGCCGGCGGCTTCCAGCCGGCGGAACTCGTCCCACGTGGCCCAGTCCGGCACGAGGTTGGAGTTGGCGATCAGGACCCGCGGCGCCCATTCGTGGGTGCGGAACACGCCGACCGGCTTGCCGGACTGCACGAGCATCGTCTCGTCGTCGCCGAGCATGCGCAGCGTGGCCAGCATGGCATCGAAGGCGTCCCACGACCGGGCCGCCCGCCCGGTACCGCCGTAGACGACGAGGTCGTCGGGCCGCTCGGCGACCTCCGGGTCGAGGTTGTTCTGCAGCATCCGGAACGCCGCTTCCTGCGGCCACCCCCGGCAGGAGAGCTGCGACCCGCGGGGAGCACGGACGGGACGGGCACCGCTGAGCACGCCGTCAATCTGACACACGCCGTGCCTGGCGGCGCCGCGGCGGCGACCCGAGGTTTTCCAGCGCCCCGTACGGGACGCACGCCCTCGGGTGCCGTGAAAGCCTCGGATGGTCAGGCGACAGCAGCGAGAGCGAGCAAGACGGGCAGGGCGAGCACCGGCCGCATGCCACTTCGACGTCCCCTGCCGGCCGGCGGTTCCCATTCGTCCAAGACGCCGTGACTGACGGTGGCGAGAATGGGGTCATGCCCACCTGGATCGACGTCGTCGAGATGGCCTCCGAGCTGCCCCAGGTCGAGGAGTCGACGTGGTTCCGCACGCCGTCGCTGAAGGTCGCCGGCAAGGGGTTCGCCCGGTTGCGCACCGAAGCCGAGGGCGGGCTGGTGCTGATGTGCGACCTCGACGAGAAGGCGGCGCTGCTGGCGTCCGGCGACCCGGCCTTCTACACGACGCCCCACTACGACGGCTACGGCGCCATCCTCGTCGACCTCGAGCGGGTCGATGTCGGCCAGCTGCGCGAGCTGATCGAGGAGTCGTGGCGACGCAAGGCCCCGGCCAAGGTCCGCAAGGCGTTCGACGGCGGCTGACGGTCAGCCGAGCGGCGCGGCGAGCACGGCATCGGCGGCGGCGACGACCGCGCCGCCGGCGACCAATCGCTCGACCGCCGCCAGTCGCGGTGACAGCCACTCGTCGGGGCCCGGGCCGCCGGCCGCGTCGCGCACGGTCGCCGCCGCCGCCCCCGTCGCCGCGGCCGGTGCCAGCGGCGACCGCAGGGCCAATCCCCAGCTGGCCGCCGTCAGCTCGACGGCCAGGATGCGGGTGAGGTTGGCCACGGCGACGCGCAGCTTGCGGGCGGCCGACCAGCCGAGCGAGACGTGGTCCTCCTGCATGGCGCTCGTCGGCAGCGTGTCCGTGCTCGCCGGCACGGCCAGCCGGCGGTTCTCGGCGACCATCGCCGCCTGCGTGTACTGGGCGATCATCAGCCCCGAGTTGACCCCGGCGTCCGGCGAGAGGAACGGCGGGAGGCCGTGCGATCGGTTGGGGTCGAGGAGGCGGTCCGTGCGCCGCTCGCTGATCGCGCCGACGTCGGCGATCGACACGGCGAGGAAGTCGGCGACGGCGGCGACCGGCGCCCCATGGAAGTTGCCGCACGACTCGACCCGTCCGTCCGGCAGCACGACGGGGTTGTCGATGAACGACACCAGCTCGCGGTCGGCGATGGCGCGGGCGTGCTCGACCGTGTCGCGGGCCGCGCCGTGGACCTGTGGTGTGCAGCGCAGCGAGTAGGCGTCCTGCACGCGGTCGTCGCCGTAGCGATGGCTGGCCACGATCGCCGACCCGGCCAGCAGTGCCCGCAGGTTGGCGGCGCTGACGGCTTGCCCGATCTGTGGTCGCATCGCGACGAGGTCTTCGGCAAAGGCCCGGTCCGTGCCGAGCAGCGCCTCGGTCGACATGGCACCGGCGACATCGGCGGCGCGTAGCAGGATGTCGAGGTCGGCGAGCGCCAGCACGACCATGCCGAGCATCCCGTCGGTGCCGTTGATCAGCGCGAGGCCCTCCTTGGCCCGCAACGTCAACGGGGCGATGCCAGCGTGGCGGCAGGCGCGGGCGCCGTCGACCAGCGCACCATCGGCCAGCCGCGCCTCGCCCTCGCCGAGCAGCACGAGAGCGGCGGACGCCAGCGGTGCCAGGTCCCCGCTGGCCCCCAGTGACCCGTGCTCTCGCACGACCGGCGTGACGCCGGCGTTGAGCACGGCGACGATCGCGTCGACGACCTCGCGGCGGGCCCCGGAGTAGCCCATGGCGAGGCTGCGGGCGCGCAGGAACATCATCGCCCGCACCACGTCCCGCTCGACCTCCGGTCCGAGGCCGGCGGCGTGCGAGCGGATCAGCGCGGTCTGCAGCTCGGCCGTGCGCTCGGGCGGGATCACCGTGTTGGCCAGCGCGCCGAACCCCGTCGAGACGCCGTACACCGGCGCGGGGGAGTGGACGAGCCGCTCGACGACAGCAGCGCCCCGCTCGATGGCTGACCGTGCGTCGTCGCTCAACGCCACCGGGCGATCGCCACGGGCGACGGCCACCACATCGGCGGCCGACACCCCGCCGGCGCCGAGCACGAAGGCGGCGGTGTCCGGCACGGCGCCGACGGTAGCGGCGCCGTCAGTGCCGCTGGACGCCGCCGTACTTCATCCGGGTGTCGCTGATCGCCGCGGCGCGGGCCTCGTCGTCGTTGATGCCGGCGTCGACGACCTCGCCGACGAAGAACGTGTGGGTGCCGAAGTCGTGGCTCGAGCGCACCGCGCAGTCGAGGTAGGCGAGGGCCTCGGCGAAGACGGGCGCCCCGCTCACGCCGGCGCGGACGGTGCGCCCGTTGAGCGTCAGCGCGTCCGGATCGAACATCGCCGGCTTGGAGAACTTGACGAACACCCGCGTCTCGTCGGCCGACCAGAGGTTGACGGTGAACGAGCCGCCGCCGGTGACCAGCCGGTGGGTCACGGCGGTGTTGTCGATGCCCGACGCCGATCAGCACCGGTGCCATCGACACCTGGGTGATCCAGCTGGCCGTCATGCCGTTCCACTCGTCGCCGGCGCGGGACCCGATGATGGCCAGGGCGTTGGGGATCTTCCACGTCACGCGGTTGAGCAGTTCGTCCGTCGATGCTTCGGGCATCGGCGCAGCCTACGAACCACAGCGCACCCGATGATCTGGGCGCGATCCTTCGCGACGTCCGGGAATTACGGTGCCCAGGTCGGCCGGTGGGAAGGATCGCGCCCAGATGTTCACCGATAGGCGGTGGCCTGCAGCGCGAACAGCTCGGCGTACGACCCGCCGCTGGCGACGAGCTCGTCGTGGCGGCCGAACTCGACGACCCGCGCCCCATCCATCACGACGATCAGATCGGCCATCCGCACGGTGGAGAACCGGTGCGACACCAGGATGGTGATTCGCCCGACGCCGCCGTCGACGGACGCGGCGCGGGCGTAGCGCTCGAACAGGGCGTGCTCGGTCTCGGCGTCGAGGGCGGCGGTCGGCTCGTCGAGGACGAGGACGAGCGGCTCGTCACGCATGAACCCGCGGGCCAGCGCCAACTTCTGCCACTGCCCGAAGGACACCTCGACGCCGTCGTCCCAGGTCGGTCCGAGCTGCGTGTCGAGGCCGTCCGGCAAGCGCTCGACGACGTCGACGGCACCGGCTCGGTCGACCGCTCGCCCGACGGCGTCCGCATCGTCACGCCGCGGGGCGTCGCCCAGACCGACGGTGTGACGTGCCGGCAGCTCGAAGCGGAAGAAGTCCTGGAACGCACCGGACAGTTTGGCCCGCCATCGGTCACTGGCCATCGTCGCCACGTCGATGCCATCCACCGTGACGCGTCCGGCCGTCGGCGTGTACATACCCGCCAGCAGCTTGACCATCGTCGTCTTGCCGGCTCCGTTCTCGCCGACGATGGCGACGACGCTCCCCGCCGGCAGGTGGAGATCCACGTCGTCGAGAGCCAGTCGCTCGGTGCCCGGATAGCTGAAGGAGACGTGCTCGAAACGGATCCCATCGGTCAGCCGGTCCGGCGGCTCCGCCGTGGCTCGCCCGGCGCGGCCGGAGGCGTAGTCCTCCAGCCACGTGAGTCGGAGGGACGCGTCGAGCCACACGCCGCGCAGGAACCCGAGCTCACCGATCGACTGCGCCAGGTACTGGGACAGCCGCTGCCCGGCGACGACGACGAGCACGACGTCCCCGACGCTGCGGTCGAGGCCCTCGGCGACCCAGGCGATGCCGGCCACGTAGGCCAGCCCGAACAGTGCCCACGACGCGGCCTGCCAGATCGCCGAGTTCCAGCGGGCGGCGGCGACGGGTGCGACCCACCGATCGCGCGCCGCCCGCCGGCGAGTCCGCAGCTCGTCCTCGATGCCGAGGACGCGGATCTCCTTGGCCGGCGCCGCCGTGGTCCCGAGCGTGAACAGGTGACGGGCCAACCGGTCGTGGGACGCCACCGACTCCTGCACGGACCGCTCGATGCCGGGACGCCAGATCGAGATGGTGACCGCCGGGAGGCCGGCGAGCAGCAGCAACGCGAGGGCGGGTTGGACGGACGCCAGCAGCGCGGCCGTGACGGCCAGGCGGACGATCAGGCCGATGTTCGACAGCAGCGACGAGAACAGGTGGTCGAGCATGAACGACTGGTCGCGCAGCACGGCCAGTCGGTCGAGGTAGTCCGGTCGCTCCTGGTGCTCGATCGTCGGCACCGACGCCTGCAACCGGGCGATGTGCGCCTCCATGGCGATGGAGATGCGGTCCCGGAACCGTCGTTGCACCCGGTCGTTGACGACACGGACGTACCACGTGGCCGTCGTCGACGCGGCCAGGCCGAAGGCGGCGATGAGCACCTTCGTGCGGTCGCCGTCGAGCACGCCGTCGGTCAGCCACTTGAGCCACAACGCCAGGAGGGCGTCGGGCAGCATCATCAGCAACGTGGTGGCCAGCGACGCCCGGAGCAGCCGCGGCTCGGCGCGGTAGCCGAGGCGAAACGTGCGCCACAGGGCGGGCACCGCCCGTGGCAGCTCGTCCGAGCCGGCGGCGTCAGGCCAGCTGCTCATGGACGCACTTCCTCGCCGTACTCGTCGACCTCGACGAACCGGGACGCCTGGAGCTCGAACATCGTGTGGTAGCGACCACCGAGGGCCATCAGCTCGTCGTGCGAGCCGAGCTCGACGACGGCACCGTGCTCCAGCACGCAGATGCGGTCGGCGTGACGGACGGTCGAGAACCGGTGCGAGACGAGGATCGTCGTGCGACCGCGTGTGGCGGCGAGGATGCGCTCGAAGATCTCCGCCTCGCCGCGCACGTCGAGCTGGGCCGTGGGTTCGTCGAGCAGCACGACGTCGGCACCGAGGCGCACCGCGCACAGCGCCCTGGCCAGCGCGACGCGCTGCCATTGACCGCCCGACAGGTCGGTACCGCCGGGATAGCCCTTGGCCAGGATCGTGTCCAGCGCGGTGAGATTCGTGCCTCCGGCGTCGTCGAGCGCGGCGAGGATGTCGCCGTCCGACGCGCCGGCGGGAGCCACGTTCTCGCGGATCGACAGCTCGAAACGGGCGAAGTCCTGGAACACCGCGGTGACGCGGGCACGCCAGGCGCGCAGCGGGATGTCGCGGAGATCGGTGCCGTCGGCGGTGATCGCGCCGCCCGTCGGGTCGTAGAGGCGGCACAGGAGCTTGGCCAGCGTCGTCTTGCCGGCGCCGTTCTGGCCGACGATGGCCAGCGAGGTGCCGGCCGGGATGGTGAGGTCGAGGCCGGAGAGCACCGGGGGCCCCTCGGGGTAGCTGAACGAGACGCCCTCGAACCGGATCGCCGGGCCAGTGCCGCCGCCCGGCGGCGCGGTCCTGGCGCCACGGGCCGGCGACTCCGCCAGGCGGCCCGACGTGCGCATCGACTGCTCCAGCCGGCCGACGGCGGCGACCGGCGCGGCCGCACCGTCGAGCGCCCAGTTGAGCCCACCGAAGGCGATCGCGCTGACGCCGATGGCGGCCTGCAGCGCGACGATCGCCGCAGCCAGGTCGAGGCGGCCGTCGGTGGCCTGGGCGCCGAGCGACCAGAACGCGGCGACGTTGGCCACCGTCACGATGAGCAGGCACACGGCGACCGACCGCTCGCGCAGCCGCGTCGCCTGGTACTGCAGGTCGTAGAGCCGGCGCCGGTGGGTGCTGAAGCGGTCGATGACCCAGTCGGCGAGTCCGAACAGCCTGACCTCCTTGGCTGCCGGGGGGTCGACGGCCAAGCGGTACGAGTACTCGGCGTGGCGCTGGGCGTGCTGGACCTCTGGCGTGTTGCGGTCGCGCCAGACGGCGCTCTCGCGCAGCAGCCAATGGGTGGCCGACCACGCCAGGACGAGCACCAACGCCTGCCACCAGCCATAGAACGCGAGCACGACGGCCGAGGCTGCGCCGGCGACGAGGCCGACCAACCCGTCGGCGATGAAGTTCATGGCATACGACAGGGGCGGACCCATGATGCCGAGATCGAAGTCGCGGGCCATCGTGAGGTCGGCCGCCAGGTCGGCCCGTTCGAGATGGGCGATCCCCGGTGGCTCGAGCGTCGCCGCCATCAGGCGGTCGTTGAGTGACGTCGCCGTCCGGTCACCGAGGTGGTAGCCGACCGCCTCGTGCAATGGCCCGGCGACCTGGGCAGCGACGAACACGATGCCCAGCGCGACGAGCGGCGGGGTGAGGGAACGGCCATCGGTGACGGCGCCGATCAGCCAGCCGGAGGCGACAGCGATCATCGCCGGCAGCACGCCGCGCAACAGGAGACCGATGCACCACAGCACGGCCAATCGACGGTCGGCGCGCACGAGTGCCCCGGCGAGCGCCCACTCCTGGCGCGCCCGCAACCGGGCGTTCACGCCGGCTGGTCCAGCACGGGACCCCATGCCTGCTCACCACCGACAGGCTCGGCATAGATCGCCATCGCGCCGACGGGGGTGCCGTGGGCGTCGACGAGGAACACGAACCGGGCCGGGAGCACGCGCTCCGTGCCGTCCCGGTTCAGCGTCGGCAGGTTCGTCGCCGCCCGATCGAGCCGGCACTCCCCGGTCGCCATCGCACGATGGAAGCCATCCCAGTGCCGGTCCCGGTAGGCGTCCGGCACGATCACGTCCACTGGCTCGCCGACGACCTCCTCGGCGCGGTGGCCGAAGAGCCGTTCGGCCTGCTCGCTCCAGTGCACGATGCGGCCGTCACGGTCGGCGACGACGAGGGCGGCATCCATGGCCCCATCATGGGCGCGAGGGTGGGCGGGCGGTCTTGTAGGAATGGGAGACCGCCAGGAGCAGCCTCGAATCGGCGCCAGTGGTGCAGCGGGCGGCGGGTTGCGAGGTCGACGCTGAAATAGTGGCCCTGCCCGGGCTGATCCCAGCGCCGGTCGATCGGCACCCCGGCCAGATGGCAGTACCACAGCGTGCCGACACCTCCATGGCCGACGACCGCAACGTCGCCATCCTGGCTGTCGTCGAACAGGTCGGCGAGGGCGGCGGCGATGCGAGCCTGCGCGTCGATCGCCCGCTCCCAACCGTGGGCGCTGACGCTGGGCTGGGCGAAGCAGGCGTCGGCAACGGCGTCGTGTTCGTCAGGCGGCAGGAATCCGGTGGCCGAACGGTCGATCTCACCGAGGTCGGGCCGTGTCTCGACGGGCAGCCCTCGATTGGCTGCCAGCGCTGCAGCGGTCTGCTGCGCCTTGCGCTCCTCGCTGCACACGATCCGACCGATCGTCTTCACCCACGGCAGCTCGAGGAGCCGGAGGAGCCGCTCGTGACCGCGTCTGGCTGAGCACCCAACGATCGACCGCCACGGCCGGGTCGACGACGACCTCGGGATGCGAGATGTATCGGGCGAGCGGGTGGTTCATCGGAAGCGGCGGAAGAAGGCCCGGATGTCGCCGACGAGGAGGTCGGGCGCTTCCATCGCCGCGAAGTGCCCGCCCCGGTCGAACTCCGACCAGTGCACGAGATTGTGCTCATGCTCGGCGACGCGTCGAATCAGAGGGTCGGTTGGGAACACCGCGATGCCAGTCGGCACCTCCGATCGTTCAATCGGGATGTCTCGTGCGGCGCGGACCTCGTAGTAGAGATGCGCCGACGAGGCGCCCGTGCCCGTCAGCCAGTACAGCGTGACGTCGGTGAGCAGCTGATCCACGTCGACCGCCTGTTCCGGTAGGTCCTTGGCCGGATCGGTCCACGCCTGGAACTTCTCGACGATCCACGCCAGCTGCCCGATGGGTGAATCGTTCAGGGCGTAGGCCAAGGCCTGGGGTCGGGTGGACTGGATGTCGGCGTAGCCGGTGCCGACCTGCCGCAGCTCCTCGGCGGCGGCCAGCCGCGCCTGCTCGGTGTCGGTGAGCCCTTCGAAGTCGGCTGCGTCGCCTGACGGGAAGCTGAGCCCACCGTTGATGTGCACGCCGATGACGTGCTCGGGCGCGACCGCCCCGAGGGCTGGTGAAACGACGGAACCCGTGTCGCCGCCCTGGGCGCCGTATCGGTCATAGCCGAGCTGGCGCATCAGTTCCGCCCACGCCCGGGCGATCCGTTGGTGGTTCCACCCCGGCCCGGACAGCGGGATCGAGAACCCGAATCCCGGAACCGACGGAGCGACCACATGGAACGCGTCGATGGGCTCTCCTCCGTGTGCAACCGGGTCACACAGTGGTCCGATGACCTTGACGAACTCGACGATCGATCCCGGCCAACCGTGCGTGATGATCAACGGCATGGCGTCGGGTTCAGGCGATCGCACGTGCAGGAAGTGCAGGGTCTGCCCATCGATCCGCGTCCTGAACTGAGGAAACTCGTTGAGCTTGGTCTCCCATGCCCGCCAGTCGTACGAGCGCAGCCAAGAGTCGGCGAGCCGCTTCAGGTACTCGACCGGAACTCCTCGTTCCCAACCGATCCCGGGTATCTCGGACGGCCACCGCGCCCGCTCCAAGCGGTCGCGCAGATCCTCGAGCGCGGGCTGCGGGATGTCGATCCGGAACGTATGAATCGGAAGCTCCTCGTCGTGTGGTCTGCCGTTCACGTTACGAACAGTCTCTGGACCTCACGATGACTTCGGGTGCCGCTCGAGTTGACCGATGTCCAGCGGAGCCCGGTCGGCACGCTGTTCCTGACCTATCGGCGCATCCGTTTATTGCCGAGCCCCGATGAGGTGAGCAATGAGGGCAGAGGGCGCACCGATTGGTCACCTCACCGGCGCACCCGTTTGCGCCACTCGCCCACGGAGCGGGCGACGTGGGAGCGCTCAAGCCCATGCGTCCTTCCCGGCGGACCAGACGACCATCGCCGTCGACACGATCGAACCCCCATCGGCGAGCTCGAATGCCGCCGCTACACGGTTCGCGACGGGGCCAGCGTGCCACGTTCTGGTTCGCCCGGCATCCCGATCAAGTACCGGACGGAGCGCGACGGGCGGATCACCGCCGCGACGGTGGTCGCCGATACCTCATCGTGACCATCGCCCCTCGCACGTAAGGTGCTGCGCGCCGGGCTGGAGGGAGGACGATCGTGGGGTATCAAGCGGGCGCCGCGCGGCGGGACATCACGCCGCCCGATGAGTGGATCGAGGCTGGCTCGGTCTGGCTGTGGGGGTACGGCGAACCTCATCGGGCGACGCCGTGCGCAGGCGTCGCCGACCGGCTGGACGTCCGCGTGGTCTGTCTCGGCGACGACGACGGCACGACCGCCGTGGTGATCACGGCCGATGTCGGCGCCCTCGATCCGGCGACGACGGAGCAGCTGAGGACGCGGCTGGCGGCGGTTCACGCGCTCCCGCCCGAGCAGGTGTGCCTGAACGTCAGTCACACCCATTCGGCGCCGGTGGCAGCCTCCATCCCGACATGGCAGCCGGGCGTCTCCTCGGCAGATCCCGACTACCTACAGCTGATCGAGGACGCCGCTGTCGAGGCCGTCGACGAGGCCATCGCAACACGCCGCCCGGCGACCGTGGAGTTCGGTCGAGCGACGACCTCGGTGGGCCACGATCGGCACCTCGTGCCGGGCGTGCAGCTGGATCGCACGCTGGACGTCGTGCGCATCACCGGGCTCGACGGGGCGCCGATCGCCGTGCTCTTCTGCGCCGCGTGCCATCCGACGTCGTTCCCGGACTACGACCTCATCTCCGCCGACTTCGTCGGCCACGCCCGCAGCGGTGTCGAGGCCGTCGCCGGTGGACTGGCCGTGTTCGTCCAGGGCTACGCCGGCACATGCGTCCCCGGAGGCGTTGCACCACAGCCGGCCGGCGCGGCGATGGCCGCCGACGTCGCCGCGGTGCTCGCCGGGCCGATGGACGACGTCGACGGAGCGATCAGCTGCCGGCTGGCCAGCGTCGAGCTCGCACTGCAGCCGATCATCCCCGGCAACGTCGACCTGGCACGCGCCTCGCCGGTTCCTTTGCGTCAGCGCTGGGCGGCGTGGATGGACACCCTCGGGGTGGCCACACCGGCGACCCTGCCGACGCCGTTGCAGTCCGTCAGCGTCGGCACGGCCGATCGTGCGTGGCACCTCGTCGCCAGCGGCCACGAGGTGTCCACCGATCTCGCCCCACGGATCCGCACGATGTGGCCGTACGACCGTGTCACCGTCGCCGCATACAGCAACAGCCAGCTGTCCTATGTGCCATCGCGTGCGGTCCTGCAGACCCCGCCATGCGTCAACTACCCGTTCGACACAGCGAACTACGAGGGCGGCGCGGCGTTCGTCTGGTATGGACATCGCGGCCCGTTGGCCCTCGACGCCGAGTCGACGTTCGTCGAGGGCCACGTGACGCTCCTCGACATCGGTTGGACGCACATCGGGCACGCCACCGACGTCGTCGCGATGGCCAGCTGGGACGGGCGGCTGTTCGCCGTGACCTCGAACGACAAGCTGTGGTGGCGGGCACCGGTGCTCGAGGACGTCGGCTGGCACGAGATGGGGCACGCGATCACCGTCACGGCGCTGGCAGCCTGCGATGGAGCGTTGTTCTGCACGACCACAGCCGGTCGATTGTGGCGGCGACCGCTCCACGGCGTCGATCGTCCCTGGCAGGAGTTGGGCAGTGCCCCGTCCGTCGTCGCCATGACAGCGGTCGGCTCGATGCTGTACGCCGCCACGAGCAATGACCGGCTGCAACGGCGCGATCCCGTCGCTGGGAACGCACCATGGACCGACCTCGGCCATGCCCACGACGTCGCCGGGTTGGCCTCCGTCCGAGGCGCGCTGCTGGCCGCCACCACCGACGGGAACCTCCACTGGCGGCGCCCGTACGCCGGTGACCTCGCGTGGCACCGCTACGGCCACGCCCAACTCGTCGTCGGCATGGCCGCCATCGGCTACGACCTCTACGCCGCGACGAGCGACGGCAAGCTCTGGCACCGCCCGGTCTGATCGCGGGTATCAGCAGGCTTCACCGCTTCCTCTGTCCAGTAGCCGCGCCGTCGACGGCGTCGAGCGAGAGGAGGCAGATGATGGGTGAGATGTCCGACGGTCGGGTGCAGTTGCTTCGTGGCTACCCGTGGATCGACAAGTTCTACCCACCCCGGCGGCGTTGTCGCGTGCGAGTGCTGATGGTCGCCGATGCCAGCTTGGACTTCAGCACGGGTGGGTTCGGGTTGAGCGAGCTGGTCAGCATCGTTGCGTCCCATGCCAGCCCATGGGTGACCGTTGAGATCACCACCGCCCATCGCGGCGGCGGCGTGGCCGACGTCCAGGGCTTCGAATTCGACACGGCGTCACCGGCCGTCACGCGCACGTCGTTCGATCAGATCTGGTTGTTCGGCTTCGACGATCGGAACAACTCCTTGAGCGCCGCCGAGCTGCAGGTGATCGCCGACTTCATGAGCGGCGGCGGCGGCGTCTTCGCCACCGGTGACCACGAGGAGCTCGGCGCCGGCCTGTGTGGCCAGATCCCGCGCGTGCGCAGCATGCGCAAGTGGTTCTGGTACACGCCGCTACCGGCGGGGCAGCCCAAGGCGCCGGACGGAGGCTCGGCCGACCGGCTGGACACCGTGAGCAAGGGCCACGATTCGTTCTTCCAGTTCAGCGACCAGTCCGACGACGTCCCGCAGCGGCTGTATCCGCGCTACTACCTGAACGCCGCCGGCACCGACGCCTACCCCCATCCGCTGCTGCGCAGCGCCTCAGGCGACATCACGGTCTTTCCCGACCATCCCCACGAAGGGGAGTGCGTCGTGCCGGCCAACCTGGCGGCCACGTACGACTTCGGGCTCGGCCCGGTCGACGAGTACCCACCGGACCCCTCCGGCGCCCGCCCGGCGCCGGACGTCGTGGCCTTCTCGATGTCCGCCGCCGGCTACCTGACCGATGCGGGCAAGCCGCCGGTGGCGCCGCGATCGTTCGGGGCAATCGGGGTCTACGACGGGCGCCTGACCAACGTCGGTCGAGTCGTGGTCGATGCGACGTGGCACCACTTCATCAACATCAACCTCAACGGCACCGGCAGTGGCGACCCGGCGAAACGAGGCCTGTACGACGCGGCCAACAACCCGACGGCGGACTACATCCAGATCCAGCGCTACTTCCGGAACATCATGTCCTGGCTGACGCCGATCCCCATCTGGCGGTGCTGGCACTACAAGCTCTTCCCGGTCTTGCGCTACGTCTACCCGCTCATCGAGGAGCTGCCCCAGCCTGATCCGGAGCCCGATTGGCACGACATCGTGCGGATCGGCCGACTCGTCGAGACCACCGTGTCGCAGCTGTTCTCGAAGGTGGATGCGATCGAGCTGGCGATGGCCGTCAGCGACCTTGCGTCCGACGATCGAGGTGGTCTGCTGCAGGGTCTGTTCGATCCATGGAGCACAACGAGGTCGCAGGATCCGGACGGCGGCGAGGGGCTGAATGTCGGAGTCCTCAGCGAGACCGTTCGCCACGCCGTGCTCGGCGGGGCGATGCTGGCCGTCGCCGCCGGCTTGCCAGCCGATCCCAACGACGCTGCCGACCAACTCGCCCGAGACGATGACGAGCTGATCGACAAGCTGCTGCGCAGTGGCGTCGACCACGGGCTCCGCCAGTTCGCATCGGCGGTGGAACGCGACGTCGAGCGTCAGGTGCGCCTCGCACGGCGATTGGCCTGAGCGGCGACCGTCTGGAGGGCCGGCGCTCCTCCCCGCCGCGAAGCCTCCCCATGAGGGCACTCATCGACGCGCTGAAGCCGCCGCCCGCAGCTGGTCCGCCAACACCTCGAGCTCCCGCCGCACGTCGTCGGAGTCGAGGACCTCGAAGGTGAACGGCAGGCTGGCGAGGTAGCGGGCGATCCAGTCGGCGTCCCCGCCGATGCGCACGGTGGTCGTGACGGCGTCGGCCGGCCCGGGCTCGATCACGCCCATGGTCGGGTCGATCTCCCGCGCTGCCACGGTCGGCGGGACCGACAGGCGCACACGGGCCTGGGTGTCGTGCACGCGCACGGCGACACCCTCGGCGACCAGCGCGGCGGCGTCCGGCACGTCGCGCGGCAGGTTGCGGAATCCGGTCAGCACCGGTGTGGCGATGCGATCGAGCCGGAACGTGCGCCAGTCGTCGCGGTCGAGGTCGAACGCCACCAGGTACCAGCGGTTGCGCACCGAGACCAGGCGGTGCGGCTCGACGTGGCGGCGGCCGGAGCGATCGTCGGCGGTCCGGTACTCGAAACGCACTCGGTCTTGGCGCCGGCAGGCCTGGGCCAGCGCCATCAGGATCGTCACATCGGTGGTCGTCGCGGCCGGCTGTCCGGCAGTCCGCCCGAGCCGCACGCTGACCTCGCCGAGCGTGTCGACCCGCTCGCGCAGGGCGCTCGGGAGCACCTGGGCCAGCTTCGTCATCGCCGCCACGGCGGCCTCTCCGAGCGTCGCATCGGCGGTGCGCGACAGGTCGCGCAGGGCGACGGACACGGCGACGGCCTCGTCGTCGTCGAGCAGCAGCGGGGGCAGCCGGCCGCCGGCACCGAGGGCGTAGCCGCCGTATCGGCCGGTCGTGCTCTCGATCGGGTAGCCGAGGTCGCGAAGGCGCGTCACGTCCCGCCGCAACGTCCGCGTCGTGACCTCGAGGCGGCCCACCAGTTCGGGCGCTGACCAGGTGGAACGCGACGAGAACAGGACGAGCAGGCGGAGCAGTCGGGCGGGTGTGTCGATGGCCACAGCTTGCCAGAAGTTTGCGGACCTGATCTGTCCACAATCGTGCGTACGTTCGATGACAGCCCGAGGAGAGAGGAACCGCCATGACCTACATGACCATCGAGAGCGCGTGGCAGTTGAGTGAAGATCGCCGGCGTCAGTTGTCTGGCGTGATGCCGCATCGGCTTCGCCGGCGCCGTCCCCGCCCGCCGGTCGATCGGCTGCCTGGAGGCCCGGACGCGGCCTGATTCACCGGCCGCGCAGGACGGCCAACGCGTCGGCCAGCACGGCGGCCAGCACGTCGTCGCCGGTGCCCATCGCCACCGGCAGCCGGGTCGGCAGCTGCGGTGGGTCGGGTGCCGGACCCGGTGCGGTGATCACCGATGCCAGGACGTCGATCTGTGGCCTGCGCGCCGCCGGTCGGGGCGCCGGCCAGTCGTGGGGTACCGGTCCGGACCGCCATCTCGTGAGCAGCTGCGGCTCGATCGTCACCTCGTCGGCGAGCACGAGCAGGGCGGCGAGGGCGTGCTTGCAGAACCCACCGCCGTACGGCCCGTCGTCGGGGCACGTGCACTCCGCGGTGATCTCGTCCCGTTCCGGGACCAGGCCGAGCGGAGTGTCGGCGTCGTCGGCCGGCACCACGGACAGCCGCGCCTGGTAGGGCTCGAACCGCGAGCCGCGGATCTCCGTGCGCACCTCACCCGGCTCGATCGCGATGTCGATCACCGCGCCGTCGCGGGCATACACCTTGGCCCGTGTGAAGCGGCCGGGGTCGGACAGCTCGGCGGCCAGCGCCCGCAGCATCGCCGCCGGAAGCCGGCCCGGCGGATGCGGGCCGACAGCCGCGCCGAGGCGGCGTCATCGCCCACCTCCGTGATCCACGGCGCTGCGGTCGAGGGCGACCAGCTCGCGCAGCTCGGCCGTCGACAGCTCGGTGAGCCACGCCTCGCCGCTGCCGACGACGGCGTCGGCGAGTGCCCGCTTGTCGTCGAGCAGCGTGGCGATGCGCTCCTCGACCGTCCCCTCGGAGACCAACTTGTGCACGACCACGGTGCGGCCCTGCCCGATACGCCATGCTCGGTCGGTGGCTTGGTCCTCGACGGCCGGGTTCCACCAGCGGTCGTAGTGGATGACCTGGCTGGCGGCGGTGAGGTTGAGACCGGTCCCCCCAGCCTTGAGGGACACGAGCAGCAGCGGCGGGCCGATGCCGGCCTGGAAGTCGGCGACCATCGCGTCGCGGCGGGTGCGCGAGACGCCTCCATGGAGGAACGGCACGCGCAACTCGAGGCGCTCGGCGGCGTGGCGGCGCAGCAGCTCGCCCATCTCGCGGAACTGGGTGAACACGAGCGCCCGCTCGTCGATGTCGAGCAGCTCATCGACCAGTTCGTCGTAGCGGGCCAGCTTCCCCGAGCGTCCGGCGAGACGCGACCCGTCCCCGAGGGCGTGCGCCGGGTGGTTGCAGATCTGCTTCAGCCGCGTCAGTGCGGCGAGCACGAGTCCTCGTCGCCGCATCCCGCTGGTCGTCGCCGCGTCGGCGAGGAGTTGATCGACGACGTGCTGGTAGAGCACGGCCTGCTCGCGGGTCAGGCCGGCCCAGGCGATCTGCTCGATCTTGTCCGGCAGGTCGGGCACGAGCTGGCGGTCGGCCTTGCTGCGGCGCAGGACGAACGGCTGGGTGATCCGGCGCAGGCGTTCCGCGGCACCAGCGTCGCCCGTGCGCTCGATCGGCTTGCCGTAGCGTGAGCGGAACTGCTCCCGGCTGCCGAGCAGGCCAGGGACGACGGCGTCCAGGATGGCCCACAGCTCGCTCAGGCGGTTTTCGACGGGTGTGCCGGTGAGAGCCAGCTTCTGCCCGGCGCGGAGCACCCGCACGGCGCGGGCGGCCCGGGTCGCCGGGTTCTTGATCATCTGCGCCTCGTCGAGCACGACGGTCGACCAGCTGATCGCGCCGAGGTGGGCGACGTCGCGGGGCAGCAGCCCGTAGGTCGTGACGACGACGTCGGCACCGGCCAGCTCGGCGAGACCGCTGTCGTCGTCCTGGTCGCCGGTGCCGCCACCGTTGCCACCGATGCGACCCGGGCCGTGGTGGACGACGACGTGCAGCCCGGGCGTGAAGCGGGCGGCCTCGGCGACCCAGTTGTGGACGACCGACAGCGGGCACACCACGAGGTGAGGGCCCGGCCGGTCGAGCAGGTGGGCCAGCGTTGTGGCGGTCTTGCCGAGCCCCATGTCGTCGGCGAGGCACCCCCCGAGTCCGAGGCTGTCGAGGAACCGCAGCCAGCCGAGCCCGCGCCGCTGGTAGGGGCGCAGCGCCCCGACGAAGCCGGCGCTCTCGGTGACCTCGGTCAGGCGGGCGTCGGGCAGCCCTGCCAGCAGCTCGCTGGTCCACATCCGGGCGCTCGTCGCCGGCGACTCCAGCTCGCCCTCACCGGCGAGCCGCAGCAGGGCGACGGCGTCGACGCGTTCGTGGTGGCGCGTGTGGTCCTCCAGCCGCGTGCGGGCACGGCGCAGCGCCGCCGGGTCGATGCGCACCCAGCGGCGTCCGGTGTGCAGCAGGGTGGCACCGGCCGTGGCGGCGCGGGCCAGCTCGGCTGCCGACAGCGCGGCGGGACCGTCGTCGTCGGCGACGACCAGCCGCCAGTCGACGATGGCGTCGCGGACGAAGCCACCGGGATGGTCCGACGGCGGCGCCGGCGTCGCCGTCCCACGCACGCCGACGGTGGCCCGGACGAGGCGCTCGGGGCCGATCAGGTCGATGCCCAACCGCTCCAGCTCGGCCGGCGCCTGCTCGAGGAAGCGTTCGGCGGCATCGAGGTCGAGCTCGACGGTGGAGGGTTCGTGGGTCGTCGCCAGCTCGGCCAGCACCTCGACGTGGGCCGCCACGGTCGTCGCCAACTCCTCGACGGCCGCCGCCAGCGCGTCCACCATCGAGGCATCGCCGGCGAGCTCGACGGCCAGCGGGGTGGCGTCCCATACGTCGTCGGCCGAGCACCAGCGCCCGGGGTCGAGCTCGTCGACGAGCTCGAGACGGACCTCCCACGGGTCACCGAGATCCTCGGGGACGACGAGCCGCACCCGCGGCACCACGACGGGTTCGCCGCTGGCCCGCCGACGCCGTCGATCGAGTCGCATGGCCAGCACATCCACGGCGTCGGCGTGGTGGCCGGCGGCGATCAGCGGATCACGGCCGGAGAGGGCGCGGAAGATCGCGCGGACGCCGGCCACGCTCGGAGCGCGGCTGCTCGGGAGATCCGGCTTCCACCAGTGGTCGGCGAGGCGGTGGCGGGCCGCGGCATCGACGAGCACGGCGTAGATGTCGGCGACGGTGGTCGGGTCGTCCGGGTCAGGGAGGACGATCGGCGGCATCGCCTCGCCCAGCGCAGCGAGCGCCTCGCCGATGACGGCGTCGGGCAGCGGCTGCCAGCGGGCGACGAGCAGGTCGCGCTCGGTCCGTACGACCGGCGTGACATGGCCGGCGCTGACCGTCGCCTCGGCGAGGGAGGCGACGGACCGCAGCCAGGACAGCGGAGCGCTGGTGACGAGGCGCGGGTGGGCGGCGCGCAGCCACGGCGCCGTGGCGTCGGCGGGCAGGCGGACCGTGGCCGGGCGCACCGGCGGGCCGTCGGGCAGGCCGAGCTCGATCCACGAGACGTGGCCGAGACGGCGGGGATCACCGATCCACCGCGGGTCGGCCAGCGTGCGGTCGAGCCACGTGGCCGGCATCGTGTGCTGGCCATCCCACCCCCACAGGTGGATCGTGCCGTCGCGCCAGGTCGCCAGCAGCGTGGCGGTGGGGGCGGGCTCCGGACGCCGGAACGGGCGGCGACTCGGCATGTCCCCGACCCTACCGATGGGGTGTCAGCGCCCCCCGGCCTCTGGACCCGAGGCTTTCACCGCACCCGAGGCGTTCCGTCCCGGAGGGGGCGCGGCAAACCCTCGGGTGCACGAAAGCCTCGGGTCCCGCGTCGCCGCGTGGCTACTGCTGGTAGTTCTCGACGATCTCCGGTGGGCGGACCTTGGCGTCCTCGGGATCGAGTCCGGCCTCGCGACGGGCGCGGCGCTGGCGGAGGAGGTCCCAGCACTGGTCGAGGGCGACCTCCAGGCGGCTCAGCCTGGCGGCCTCGTCCTGGCTGAGCGGGCGGCCCGGTGCGGCCTTGTGTTCCAGGTCGTGCTCCTCGCCGACCAGCTCGTCGATGCGGCGGATCAGCTCCTCGTCGTTCATGGGCGCTCCCTGTCACAGATGCGAGCGAGCGAGCGCCAGCGAGCGAGTGGCCAGAACGGCCTGCGTGGCCCGGGGAACGCAATGTCGTCCTTATTTTCATGCGGGGCGACCGAGGTCCATCGTCCAGTACGGCTGGCCGCCCGTCGAATAGGCCAGGCCGACGCCGATCTCGGTCACGTTGCCACTCAGGATGTTGGCCCGGTGGCCGGGGCTGTTCATCCACCCGTTCATCACCGCGCCGGCGTCGGGTTGGCCGGCGGCGACGTTCTCCGCCCACGCCGCGGCGTTGTAGCCGGCCCGGGCGATGCGTTGCCCGGGGTTCGAGCCGTCGCTCCCGCTGTGGCTCATCGTGTTGCGGGCGGCTTGGTCGGCGGAGTGGCCCTGGGCGGCGTTCATCAGCAACCCGTTGACGCCGAGGGCGGGCAACCCGTTCTCGGCTCGCCGGGCGTTGGTCAGGTCGACGACCTGTTGGACGGCGTTGGTAGCCGGTGCGGGGGGTGGAGGCGTGCACGTGGGCTGGCACGGACCCAAGGCGATCGCCGCGGTGACGCCGAAGGCACCGAGCGTCGTCGACATGCGGCGCGTCAGCCGATTCGTCCATGACCGGCCGGTGAGATCCATCAGTGGGGGCTCCTCGTGCTCATGCCCGCGTCACGCAATCGCAATCTACGCTGTGGCGCAACGGCGCATCAGCGAAACTGTTCACCACGAACTTGATACGGCACGACTCAACTTTCCTTCACACGGTTATCCTGACGGCATGGCGCTGGACCCCAAGAAGTGGACGCTGAAGACGCAGGAGGCGATGGCCGCCGCCATCGACCAGGCGAAGGCCAACTCCAACCCCGAGCTGACGCCCGACCACCTGATGGCGGCGCTGACCCGCCAGGACGACACGATCGTCCCGGCCGTGCTGGCCAAGCTCGGCCAAGCGCCGCTGATGGTGCGCAACAAGGCCGACGAGGCGGTGGCCAAGCTGCCCAAGGCCTACGGCGGGGACGAGCCTCGCCTCGGGCGGGCGCTGACCCAGGTCTTCGACGACGCCCAGCGCTTCCAGTCCGACCTGCGCGACGACTTCCTGTCCGTCGAGCACCTGCTGCTGGCGATGCACGAGCGCCTCGGCGTCGGCACCGAGGAGCTGTTGCAGGTCCTCCAGGAGGTGCGCGGTTCGCATCGGGTGACGTCGCAGAACCCGGAGGAGCAGTTCCAGGCCCTCGAGCGCTACGGGCAGGACCTCACCGCCCACGCTCGTGAGGGCAAGATCGACCCTGTCATCGGTCGCGACGACGAGATCCGTCGCGTCATCCAGGTGCTCTCGCGGCGGACGAAGAACAACCCCGTGCTGATCGGTGAGCCGGGCGTCGGCAAGACGGCGATCGTCGAGGGCTTGGCCCGGCGCATCGCCGACGGCGACGTGCCAGAGGGCCTCAAGCACAAGCGCCTGATCGCCCTCGACATCGCGTCGATGCTCGCCGGCGCCAAGTACCGCGGCGAGTTCGAGGAGCGGCTGAAGGCCGTGCTCAAGGAGATCACCGACTCGGCGGGCGAGGTGATCACGTTCGTCGACGAGCTGCACACGATCGTCGGTGCCGGGGCGGCCGAGGGCGCGATGGACGCCGGCAACATGATCAAGCCGATGCTCGCCCGCGGCGAGCTGCGGATGATCGGCGCGACCACGCTGGACGAGTACCGCAAGCGGGTCGAGAAGGACCCCGCCCTCGAGCGGCGTTTCCAGCAGGTCTACGTCGCCGAGCCGTCGGTCGAGGACACCGTCGGCATCCTCCGCGGGCTGAAGGAGCGCTACGAGGTGCACCACGGCGTGCGCATCCAGGACTCGGCGCTCGTCGCGGCCGCGGTGCTGTCGAACCGCTATCTGACCAACCGCTTCCTGCCCGACAAGGCCATCGACCTCGTCGACGAGGCGGCCAGCAAGCTGCGCATCGAGATCGACTCGATGCCGACCGAGATCGATGTCGTCGAACGGCGCATCCTGCAGCTGGAGATCGAGCAGGTGGCGCTGGAGAAGGAGTCGGACGAGGCGTCGCGGGCCCGTCTCGACAGCCTGCACGACGAGTTGGCGACGTCTTGAACGCCGAGGTCGCCGAGATGAAGCGCCACTGGGAGGCCGAGCGCGAGGCGATCGACGCCATCCGCACGCTGAAGGAGGAGCTCGAGCAGCTGCGCACGCAACTGGAGCGGGAGGCCGACCTCAACGTGGCGGCCGAGATCCGGTACGGCCGCATCCCCGAGCTGGAGCGCCGGATCAGCGAGGCCACCGCCCACCTCGACGAGCTGCAGCACGAGCACCGCATGCTCAAGGAGGAGGTCGACGCCGAGGACATCGCCGAGGTCGTGTCGAAGTGGACGGGCGTGCCGGTCAGCCGGTTGATGGAGGCCGAGGCGGCCAAGCTGATCCACCTCGAGGAGCACCTCCACGAGCGCGTGGTCGGTCAGGACGACGCCGTCAACGCCGTGGCCAACGCCATCCGCCGCAGCCGGGCCGGGCTGTCCGACCCCAACCGCCCGATCGGGTCGTTCATGTTCCTCGGACCGACGGGTGTCGGCAAGACCGAGCTGGCCCGGGCGCTGGCCCAGTTCCTGTTCGACGACGACCACGCCATGGTGCGCATCGACATGGGCGAGTACATGGAGAAGTTCTCGGTGTCGCGCCTGATCGGCGCGCCGCCCGGCTACGTCGGCTACGACGAGGGCGGGCAGCTGACCGAGGCGGTGCGCCGCCGGCCGTACTCGGTGGTCCTCCTCGACGAGATCGAGAAGGCCCATCCGGACGTGTTCAACACGCTGCTCCAGGTGCTCGACGACGGTCGGCTGACCGACGGGCAGGGTCGGACCGTCGACTTCACCAACGTCGTGCTGATCATGACGTCCAACCTGCCCGGTGACCCGCTCGACTTCTTCCGGCCGGAGTTCATCAACCGGGTCGACGAGATCATCCGCTTCAAGGCGCTGACCGAGGCCGACCTGACGCGCATCGTCGAGATCCAGCTCGAGCGGTGGCGGGCGCGGCTGGCGGAGCGGCGGATCTCGCTCGACGTGTCGCCGGAGGCGATGGCCCACCTGGCCAAGGAGGGCTTCGACCCGGCGTTCGGCGCCCGACCGCTGAAGCGCATCATCCAGCGCGAGATCGGCGACCAAGCGGCGATGCTGCTGCTCGAGAACAAGGTCACCGAGGGCGGCACGATCCGAGTCGACGTCGCCGACGACCAGCTCCGCGTGACCGCCTGACCGTCGCGCCGCGAACATCTGGGCGCGGTCCTTCCCATTTGCCGATCTGGCGTCGGGGCGGAGCCCCGAGGGGCAGCGGTTGGTGGGTCGCTCAGGCGGCTGGTTCGAGGGTGGCTCGGTAGCCGAGGGCGGCGAGTTTGGTGACGAGCCGACTGGCTTCTCTGGCCGGGTCTTTGCGTCGTTGGAAGTAGTCGCCGCCGGCTTCTCGGTAGGTGTCGCCGGTGACGGCCATGTGCCACATGATGGTGAGGATGCTGTGGGCGACGGCGACGGCGGCTTTGTTCGGGCCGCGGCGCCGGCTGATCCGCTGATATTGGGCGGCGAGGTAGGTGTTGTTGCTGCGGGCGGCGGCGCGGGCGGCCTCGACAAGGGCGCGGCGCAGCCAGCGGGTGCCGTGACGGGTGCCGGCGGGTCGTCGTTTGCCGGCCGACTCCCGGTTGCCCGGGGCAACACCGGCCTCAGGCGCACAATTGGCCGGGGGTCGGGAAGGCGGCCATGTCGCCACCGGTTTCGGCGACCACGATCTCGGCGACGGTCGGGCCGACCCCGGGGATCACTGGCGCGTTCTCGCGACCCTCGGGAAAAACGGTGCCCAGATGGTCCGCTGGGAAGGATCGCGCCCAGATGTTCACGGCGCGACGGTCAGGTCGCGTCGGCGTGCCGGCCGAGGTAGGCCTCGGCGACGGCGGGGTCGGCACGCACCTCCGCGGGGGTGCCCTCGGCCAGCACGCGACCCTGGGCCAGCACGATCACGTGGTCGCTGATCCGGGTGATGAAGGCGAGGTCGTGGTCGATGACCAGCACGCCGGCACCGACGAGACGGGCCGTGGCCCGCACATGGTCGACCATCGCCAGGCTCTCGGCATCGCTCATGCCCGACGTCGGCTCGTCGAGCAGGAGGTAGACCGGGGCCACCGCCGCCGCCCGGGCCAGCTCCAATCGCCGTTGGTTGCCATAGTCCAGCGTCGACGCCGGCCGCTCCCGGACGCCCGTCAGGCCGGCGTGCTCGAGCAGGACGTCGACATCGGCGGCGGGGACCTCCGACCGGTAGCGCGCCGCGCTGAGCGCGGCCGAGCGCGACGTTCTCGTGGACGCCGAGCGTCGGGAACAGCCGCAGGTTCTGGAACGTGCGGGCGAGGCCGGCGCGGGCGATGCGGTGCGGCGGATCGTCGCTGAGGTCCCGAGCGCCGAGCGTGACGGTCCCGGCCTGCTCCGCCACGATCCCCGTCACGACGTTGAACAGGGTGGTCTTGCCGGCGCCGTTGGGGCCGATCAGCCCGACGACCTCGCCCGGCCGCACCCGCACGCCGGCGCCGTCGAGCGCCACGAACCCACCGAAACGCACGGCAACGTCGGCGGCGACCAGGTCACGGCGGCCGGGCTGCGCCGCAACCTCCGGGCGATCGCCGGCCGAGACGGCGACGCGGCGCCGTGCCCGCCGGCCGAGCCACCCGGCCACGTCGTGGTCGCCGAGCAGCCCACCCGGCCGCAGCAGCATCACGCCGAGCAGCACGACGCTGAGGAACAGCTCGGGCAGGCGCTCGATCTCCAGGTTGTCGCCGAGCTGCCGGAAGATCTCGTTGCCGACCGTGATCACGATCGTGCCGACGAAGGCGCCGGTCACGGTGCGCATCCCGCCGACGACGAGCATCGCCAGCACGCAGCACGCCGATGTCGAGCGTGTACTGCTTGGGGTTCGTGCTCCCGACGGCCTGCACGCGCAGCGCGCCCGCCGTGCCGACGATGGCGATGCTCACGACCCAGGCTGTCCACCGCGGCCAGAAGCGGTCGATCCCGATGGCCGCCGCGGCGATCTCGTCCTCGCGCGTCGCCACGGCGAACCGGCCGACGCGAGTCTCCCGGAACACCGTGGCGACGAACAGCGCACCCAACGCGGCCACCCACAGCCACGGGTTGGTGATCGTCCGCGGCACGCCTGACAGCCCGCCCGCACCGCGCGTCAGCTCGGTCCAGTTCTTCACCGCCTGGTCGACGACGAACAGCACGGCGAGCGTGATCATCGTCGCCGCCAACCCTCCGGCACGGGCGACGGCGACGCCGACGACCGCCCCGAGCACCAGCGCCACCGCCACCCCGACCAGCGTCGCGGCGAACGGTCCGAGCTCGACGTCACCGAGCACGCCGGGCAGGTCGGGCAGGCTGCTCGCCTTGGTCGCCGCCGGGATCGCCACGAGCGCCGCGCCGTAGGCGGCGATCTGGGCGAACGCGAGGTGCCCGAACGACAGGATCCCGGTGTTGCCGATGAACACCTGCAACCCGAGCACCAGCACGAGGTTGACGAGCAGTTCCTGCACGAGCAGCTCACGGGCCGCCCCGCCGGTCGCCGTGTACGTCAGCGCACCCGCCAGCAGCACGACGAACAGCACGCCCGTGGCGACCGCGCCGCGCCCGAGCCTGGCCCCCAGTGGCTCCACTACACGCGCTCCGCGGTGCGGACGGTGAACAGACCCTGCGGGCGGATGATGAACAGCGCGGCGACGAGGATGAACACGCCGGCGTCGGTCAGTCGCTCCCACACGCCGCTCGGGAGGTAGACGCGCAGCAGCACCTCGGCCAGCCCGAGCGCGAGGCCACCGACGACGGCGCCGCTGAAGCTGCCGAGCCCGCCGATGATCGCCGCGACGACGGCCTTGATCAGCCAGTCCGAGCCCATCGTCGGCTCGGCGCTGGGCGTGCGCATCAGGATCAGCACGGCCGCCACGCCGGCCAGGAACCCGGCGAAGGCGAACGCACCGGCGATCACCCGGTTGGCCCGCACCCCCATCAACCGTGCAGCATCGAAGTCCTCGCTGGCGCCGCGGACGGCGATGCCGAACAGGGTGCGCCGGAAGACGTACGCCGTGAGGACCAGCACGGCGGCCGTCACGCCGATCGTCACGAAGTCCATCACCTCGAAGCGGATGCCGCCGACCTCGACGGTGTTGAAGGCCCAGTCCGGTCCGTCGAACGACTGCTTCGTCGGCGACACGAAGACGGCCCACAGGGCATGGGAGAGGCGCTCGAGGGCAAACGACGCGAGGAGCATCGTGTACGGGCTGGCGTGGCGCACCCACCGGAACACGCCGCGCTCCGCGGCGACCGACGCGACCACGGCGGCGATGACGATGGCCGGCGCCAGCAGCCACCAGTCGAACCCTTTGGTCGAGAGGTAGTAGGCGACGTAGGCGCCGACCGTGATCAGCTCGGCATGGGCGAAGTTGACGAGGTGCATCACGCCGAAGATCACCGTGATGCCGAGGGCCAGGAGCGCATACGTGCTGCCGCGACCGATGCCGTCGACGAGCGACTGGACGAAGGAGCTCAAGGGGCTCCGCCGATGTACGTGCCGAACAGGTCCTCGTGCGCCGCCAGCTCGGGGCCAGTGCCCTCGACGGCGACGCGCCCGGTGCGCAGCACGTAGCCGCGGTCGGCGATCTCGAGGGCCCGGCGGGCGTTCTGCTCGACGACGAGCACCGTGCGGCCTCGCGCCCGCAGGTCGACGAGCAGGTCGAACACGGCATCGACCATCGCCGGCGCGAGACCGAGCGTGGGCTCGTCGAGCAGGACGAGCCGCGGGTCGCTCATCAACGCCCGCGCGACGGCGAGCTGCTGGGCCTCGCCGCCGGACAGGTAGCCGGCCGCCGTGTTCCACCGGTTGTCGAGCACGGCGAAGCGTGATCGGGCCTCGGCGAGCCGCCGGCGGCGCTCGGCTGGCCGGGCCGTCACGCCGGCCAGCTGGAGGTTCTCGCCGACGGTCAGGTCGCGGAAGATCCGGCGGTGCTCGGGCACGAGGGCAAGTCCGGCCCGCACGAGGCTCGCCGGCTCGGCCCCGGTGACGTCTCGACCGGCGAGCGTGACCCGCCCGCTGACTGGCCGAATCAACCCGGCGACCGTGTTCAGCAACGTCGTCTTGCCCGCGCCGTTCGGCCCGACGAGGGCGACGAGCTCGCCGTCGTCGACGTGCAACGACACGCCGTGCAGAGCGACGACCGCCCCGTATCGCGCCGTCACCCGCTCGACGCGGAGCACTGACCTACGAGCCCGGGACGAACGCCGGCTGGAACGCCTCCGTGAACGTGGGCTCGCCGCCCTCGACGGTGAGGATCACGACGTCCTTCTGCGGGACGCCGTTGGTGCCGGCGTAGGTGACGATGCCGGTCGTGACCTCGAGGTCGGAGATGTTCGAGATGGTCTCGATCAGGGTCGGCCCGTCGAGCGAGCAGGCCGTCTCGGCGGCGTGGGCGAAGACCTTGACGACATCGGAGGCCAGCGCCCCGAAGCTGACGGTCTCGATCTCTTCGCCCGGCCTCGGCGGCGGCCTCGAGGAAGGCGGCGACGCCGTTCTCCGGCCGGGGGAACGTGTGGGCGGTGAAGGCCACCCCGTCGGCCACCTCGCCGGCGCCCCACACGACGGTGGCGTCGAAGCTGTCGGCGCCGATGACCTGGATGTCGAGCCCGGCGGCGGCCAGCTGCTCGAGCAGCACTCCGGTGCTCGGCATGATCATCGCCGTGTAGAGGACCTCGGGCACCGGGTCGAGCGAGGCCAGCTCGTTGACCTGCGACGAGAAGTCCTCGTCGGCGATGCCGAACGTGAAGTCGCGGACGACCTCGCCGCCGGCCTCGCCGAAGGTCTCCGTGAAGGCCGCCGTGGTGTTCGTGAAGTACGGGTCGTCCGGCGAGGAGAACGTGACCGCCGTCGTGGCGCCCTGCTCGGCGGCGAACTCGGCCGCCGCGGCGCCCTGCACCGGGTCGCTGAAGCTCATCAAGAACGCGCCGCGCGCCGGATCGGCCAGCGCCAGGTCGGTCGAGGCGTTGGAGATGATCGGCACCTGACCGTCGACGGTGTCGATGAGCGGCACGCCGTTGTAGTCGAACGGCGGGCCGATGATCGCGTCGACGCCCTCGTCGAGCATCTCCTGCGCCGCCCGCTGGGCGCCGGACGGATCGGTGGGCAGCTCCTTGACGATGTACTCGACCTGTTGGCCGCCGACGCCGCCGGCCTCGTTGAGCAGATCGACCTGCACACCGGCGGCTGCCGAGCCGGGGATGTCGGCGAAGCCGCCGAACTCCCCGAGGTCGGCGGCGTAGCCGATCGTCAGTGGCTCTTCCAGCGCGCAGTCGCTGCTGCCGCCTCCCTCCGCCGCTGTCGTGTCGGCGCCGCATCCGTCGTGTCCGCCGCGGCCTCCGTCGTGTCCGCACCCGCCGCGGCGGTCGTGTCGGCGGCGGCCTCGGTCGTGTCAGCTGCCTCGTCGTCGTCGTCACCGCCGCAGGCGGCGACCACCAGCCCGGCCGCGATGGCGACCGTGATTCCCGTCCGCACCTTCATCGGTCCTCCCCTCGCTCAGGACATTACCGAGCGGCCGGACCCCCAAGGGGACGCGGCGGCGGAGGGCGGCGGCATGGGCGGGGAAGCCCTCGTGGTCGGCGAGGGCGACGATCGACGGCGCCATCCGGGCCAGTGCGGCGGCATCGGCACGGGCGACGGCCGTCCGCTTGAGGAACGCCTCGACCGTGATCCCCGAGGAGACCTCGGCGAAGCCAGACGTCGGCAGCGACGCCGGGCAGCCGATGAGGAAGTTGGCGGCGCTGAACGGCGTCGACTGGCCGACCAGGATCTCACCGGCGTTGACGAGCCCGTCGACGACGGCGTCCACGCGATCGTCGGCCACGGCGACCTGGAGGTGCTCCGGCGCGTAGCGGTTGGCGACGGCGACCGCCGCATCGAGATCGTCGACGAGCACGCATCCGCCATTGACGCCGAGCGCGGCGCGCGCCGCGTCGGCCCGGACGATCGGGAGTTCGGCGAGCTGGCGGGCCAGCTCGGCATCGGTGGCGTCGGCCAGGTCGGGCGACGACGACACCAAGCACGACCGACGAGTCGACGCCGTGCTCGGCCTCGATCAGGAGGTCGGCGGCCAACCGCACCGGATCGGCGGACGCGTCGGCGATCACCAGGCTCTCCGTCGGACCGAGGAGCATCATCGTCGCCACCCCGTGGCGCTGCAGCTCGACCTGGGCGCACGTCACGGCCGGCGATCCCGGACCGACGATCTTGCGCACGCGGGGGATCGTCGCCGTGCCGAAGCCGAGGGCGGCCAACCCGGCCGGCCCGTTGGCCCGGAACACGTCGGCGATGCCGAGCTTGCGGCACACGACGAGGACCGCCGCATCCACGGCTCCGCCCGCGCCCGGCACCGGCGGCACCACGAGTGCGATCCGCCCGCACGCCGGCGACGGTCGCTGGGACCCCGAGCTGGTAGGCGACGCTCGGATAGCTGGCCTTGCCCGATGGCACGAACAACCCGACGGATGCGATCGGCGTCACCTTCTCGCCGACCCGCAATCCTGGCTCGGCCTCGAAGCTCCAGTCGGCGGCCCGCGCCATCAGTTGCTCGTTGAAGGCCCGGCAGTGGGCGATCGCATCGTCCAGCGCGGCGTCGAGCTCGGGCGTCACGGCTGCTGCGGCGATCTCCTCGGCGCCGATCCGGAGCTCCGACGGCCCGCCGAGCTCGACGCCGTCGAACCGCGCCAGGGCCTCGAGCACGGCGGCGTCCCCGCGCACCCGCACGTCCTCGATCAACGCGGCGATGGCGTCGCGCAGGGCGGGATCGAAGATGTCGGACAGACCACGCGAGCACAGTTCGGTCCGCGCGGCCTCGTCCATCTCGGTCCAGCGCAGCCGGCGCATCACCGCCATCCGTGGTGGCGTCACGAGCTGCGACGGTACCGGCGGATCGGTGCCATCGCCGGTCCGGTACCATCGGCGCACGTTCCGTCCACGTCCCGAGCCCGGGGGAGCGTCGTCATGCCCGTCACCGTCGTCGTCGGCGCCCAGTGGGGAGATGAGGGCAAGGCCAAGGTCATCGACCTGCTGGCCAAGGAGCACAGCTACGTGGTCCGCTACCAGGGCGGTCACAATGCCGGCCACACCGTCGTCGTCCGCGGCGACCGGTACGCGCTGCAGCTCGTCCCGAGCGGCATCCTCTACGACCACGTCGTGCCCGTGATCGGCAACGGCGTCGTCGTCGACCTGCCGACGCTGTTCACCGAGGTCGACGGGCTCGAGTCACGCGGCATCTCCTGCCGGCGTCTCGTCGTCTCGAGCCGAGCCCACCTCATCTTCCCGTGGCACCAGGCCCACGACGCCATCGCCGAGGCACTGCGCGGCGACGACAAGATCGGCACGACGCTGAAGGGCATCGGGCCGGCGTACGCCGACAAGGCTCGACGGGTCGGGCTGCGGGCCGGCGACGTCCTCGACCTCGCTGCCTTCGCCCACCACGTGAAGGTCAGAGCGGTGGCCGAGAACCGCGAGATCGAGGGCGCCGGCGGTGAGCCACTCGATGTCGACGACATCGTCGAGCGGTTCACGGCGCTGGGCGCTCGCCTCGCGCCGTACGTCACCGACACCGTCGCACTCCTCCATGAGGCACTCGAGCATGGCCACCAGCTCCTGCTCGAGGGGGCCCAGGCCACGTTCCTCGATCTCGACCACGGGACGTATCCGTACGTCACATCGTCCAATCCCACCGCCGGTGGCGCCTGCGTCGGCACCGGACTCGGGCCGCGCGACATCGACCGCGTCGTGGGGATCACGAAGGCCTACACCACGCGGGTCGGTGCCGGCCCGTTCCCCACCGAGCTCACCGACGCCGACGGCGACACGCTCGTCGACGTCGGCAAGGAGTTCGGCACGGTCACCGGGCGGCGGCGCAGAGCTGGGTGGTTGGACTGCGTGATGCTCCGCCATGCCGTGCGGTTGAACAGCCTGACCGAGCTGGCGCTGACGAAGCTCGACGTGCTGGACGGCTTCGACACCGTGAAGGTGTGTACCGACTACCGCATCGACGGCAGCGGCCTGGCCACGTACCCCGATCGCGCAGACGTGCTGTCCCGCGTCGAGCCGGCGTACGCCACGCTCCCCGGCTGGGGCGTCGCGCTGCGGGAGGCCCGGGAACCGGACGATCTGCCTGTGGCGGCGAAGGCGCTGATCGAGCTCGTCGAACGGGAGGTCGGCATCCCGGTGCGCATCGTCGGCGTCGGCGCGGAGCGCGACGACCACCTCATCTGGTCAGCTTGACGCGATCGTGATCGATCGCTACTCGCTCCCCGAGATGGAGGTGGTCTGGCGCGACACGGCGCGCCTCGGCCGCTGGCTGGAGGTCGAACTGCTGGCCGTGGAGGCGCACGCAGCGATCGGCGTCGTCCCGGCCGAGCACGCCGCGGCGTGTCGAGCACGGGCGCCGACCGTCGACGACGAGTTCGTCGCCGCCGTGGTCGACCGCGAGCGGACGACCGACCACGACGTCGCCGCCTTCGTCGACGTCGTCCAGGAGCGCATCGGCATGCCGGCCGGTGCGTGGATCCACTACGGGCTGACATCGTCCGACGTCGTCGACACGGCGCTGTGCTGGGCCATGCGCGACGCGCTCGACGTCGTCCTCGATGCGACCGAAACGTTGCTCGTGACGCTCGTCGATCTGGCCCGCCGACACCTCCACACCGTGATGATCGGGCGCACGCACGGCATCCATGCCGAACCGACGACGTTCGGCGCCAAGGTGGCGCTCTGGGCGCTGCAGTTGGAGCGTGACCGGACCCGCCTGCGGGCGGCGGGCGAGACCATCGCCGTCTGCAAGCTCTCCGGTGCCGTCGGCACGTACGCCAACATCGACCCCGCCGTCGAGGCGTACGTCGGCGAGCGGCTCGGGCTACGGCCCGTGCCGGCGACACAAGTCATCGCTCGGGACCGCCACGCCGAGTTCCTGTGGTCGCTGGCGGCGGTCGCCAACACGTGCGAATTGGTGGCCGTCGAGCTGCGCCACTTGCAACGCACCGAGGTCGGCGAGGTCCTGGAAGGCTTTTCGCCGGGGCAGAAGGGCTCGTCGGCGATGCCGCACAAGCGCAACCCGATCTCGGCCGAGACGATCACCGGTTTGGCCCGGGTGGTGCGCAGCAATCTGCTGGCTGGTCTGCAGGATGTCGCCCTGTGGCACGAGCGGGACATCTCCCATTCGTCGGTCGAACGCATCGTGTTGCCGGACTCGTCATTGCTCGTGCACTACGTCGTGAACCGGCTCAATCGATTGCTGTCGAACTTGCGTGTCGACGAAGCTCGGATGGTCTCCAACCTGTGGTCCACCCACGGTCTTGTGTTCAGCCAGCCGGTCCTTCTGGCGCTGATCGCCGCCGGCACGTCACGCGACGACGCCTATCGCATCGTGCAAGGCCATGCCATGACGGCGTTGGACGACGGTGGCGACTTCCGTCGATTGCTGGAGGACGACCCGCAGGTGAAGCTCGATGCGGCCGCGCTCGACGAGGCGTTCGACCTGGATCGGACGCTGCGTCACCTCGATCGAGTGAGCGCCGCCTTGGACGCCATTGACGTGTCGACGGTCAGGCGCCGCGGCGGGTGATGCCGGCTCTCGTCAGCACGGCCGGCGGGACCCCGACATCTCGCCAGGCAGCGTACGAGATGCCCTGGCGCTTGCTGTAGCTGGCGGCAACGGAGACGAAGGCTTCCTCGAGCGAGGCGAGGTCGACCTGGGCGCCCATGTTGGCCAGTTCCTTGGTCAAGTCGAGGCGCTCCTGGACCAGTCGCACTTCGCCGAGCGGATCGGCCGATGGCAGCTGGTCCTCGATGGCGGCCATCCGCTTCTTGATCGAATCCGGCGTGCGCTTGCGGCCCCGCTTGGGCTTGTTGGCACGCAGCGCGGCGAGGTAGTCCCGGACCGCTTTGCCCTCGGAGCGGCCCTGCGCGAGGGCGGCCTTGTGGTCGTTGCTCATCGGTCCTTTGGAACCTCGTTTGGCAGCCATGGGAGAGAGACTAGGCGATGTCGCGCTGCGCCATTGGGTTCATCGTTGTCTTCGATCGGCGAGGCATGAATTCGATAGGCGACGAGTTTCAGGCGGCAAGGGCGGCCAGTGCATCGAGGTGATCGAGATCGGACAGGTCGAGCACCTGCAGATAGAGCCGCTCGACCCCGGCCGCCGCCAGCCGCTCCATGGTCGCCAGTACGTCGTCCGGCGTGCCGGCAATGGCCGTGTCGCGCAGCTCGCCCGGCTCTCGATGGATCGCCGCCGCCCGTCGCTCGTACTCGGCCCGATCGGCTCCGAGGCAGGCGACGTCGGCCACCGACCACGTGATCGTCTGCGGGTCGCGGCCGATCGATTCGCAGGCGGCGATGACCCGCTGACGTTGCTCCACGAAGCGCTCGATGGGCCGGAAGCCAAGGTTGAACTCCGACGCGAACCGCGCCGCCAGTGCGGGGGTGCGCTGCGGACCGCCGCCTCCGACGATCAACGGGATCCCCCCGGCCTGCACGGGCTTCGGCAGCGCCGGCGAGTCGACGAGGCGATAGTGCTGGCCGGCGAACGAGAACGGCTGCCCGACGGGCGTCGTCCACATGCCGGTGATGATGGCCAGCTGTTCCTCCAGCCGGTCGAACCTCACGGTGACGTCTGGGAACTCGATGCCGTAGGCCTCGTGCTCGCGGGCGTACCAGCCGGCGCCGAGACCGAGCTCGACGCGCCCGCCCGACATCTGGTCGACCCCGGCGACCGAGACGGCCAGCGGCCCCGGCAGACGGAACGTGGCCGACGTGACGAGCGTTCCGAGCCGGATCGTCGTCGTGTCGCGGGCGAGGCCGGCGAGCGTCGTCCATGCGTCGGTGGGACCGGGTAGTCCACCGGCCGCCAGCGCGTACTCCATCGCGAGGTAGTGGTCGCTGCGGAAGAAGGCGCCGAAACCGAGCGCCTCGGCGCGTCTGGCGACGGCCAGCAGGTCGTCGTAGGTAGCGCCTTGCTGGGGCTCGGTGAAGATGCGCAGCTCTTGGATCGGGAACATCGACTCGGACGTTACGAGCCGCACCGATAGGTTCCGGCATCGATGTCGGACCTGCTCCCCGCGCTGCCCGAGCCGTTCGCCACGCTGCGCGACCACGTACTCGCCCACTCCGTGAAGCGCGGCGACTTCACGCTCAAGTCGGGCGCCCGCAGCTCGTGGTTCCTCGACACGAAGCAGACGGCCTGCCGCCCGGAGGGCATCCTCGCCGTCGCCGATGCGGCGCTGTCGATCATTCCCGCGCACGCCACGGCCATCGGCGGGCTGACGATGGGCGCCGACCCCGTTGCGTTCGGTGTGGCCGCCATCGCCGCCACCCGCGGCCGACCACTGCGCAGCTTCAGCGTCCGCAAGGAGGCCAAGGATCACGGCGTCACGGGTCGCCTGGCCGGGGCGCTGCAGCCAGGCGATCGCGTCGTGATCACCGAGGACACCGTGACCAGGGGGACGTCCCTGATGGAGGCTGTCGACGTCGTCCGGGCGGCCGACGCCGAACCGGTGCTGATCATGGTGATCGTCGACCGGGGCGGGACGTGCGCGGCGATGGCCGAGGCCGCCGGGATCGCCTACCGCCCCTTGCTCACCGCCCCCGACCTCGGCTTCGACTACGGCACCTGAGCGGGACGTGGCCCGCTGACGCTCGACTGAGCGTCGGCCGGGAAGTGTGAGCTCTCGGTGCGGGTGTGCGCCGTCTCGGCTCACGGTTCCCGATCGGCGATCCGTTCGGGGTCGAGGGCCACTACCTCGCCTCCGCCACCGGCCCGGGCACCGCCGTCCTGCGGCGAGCCGACCGGCACACCTTCGCCGCCTCATCGAACAGCTCGGCGGCTCCCTCCGAGGGCAGCGACGCCAGGAACAGGTTCAGCCGCTCGGTGCCGGTCAGCAACCCATCCTCACGCCGTGTGCCGAAGAGGTTCAAGATTGCTGCGGCTCCAGCGGCCACGAGCAGGAAACCGAGCTCGTCGAAGAGGTTCGGCCCGTCGGTCGGCGGCCGGTCGAGCGCGGCGTGCGAGGACGCTCGAGGGCCCGACGCACCGCTCTTCGTCGCAATCCATGCCGGCGGTCCAGAGCATGGTGGCTCCGACCAGCAGGAACATCCCTCCGATGATCCGCTGTGCCGTCGACTGCCCCCCCGTCTCACGGACTCGACGACGAACTGCGACATCGTTGCGATTCGCAGCATGCACGTCAGCAATAGCGCCACGAAGGCCAACGTCAACAACACGCCAACAGCGCGCGCCCATTCACGGACGTCGCCGGACGCTCGCCCGTAGATCAACGCCGCGGCGGTGAGACCGATGATCGACACAACGAGCAGGCTCCAGCGCACGATCGGCAAGGCGATGGAGCAGTAGACGATCACCCCGGCGACTCCGACTCCGAGGCCGGCCACACCCACCCACTCGAACGAAGGGAGGGCACTTGGTTCGACCCCGCTCTCCATCACGCCGACGGCGAATCGCGAGAAGAGAAGGGAAGCCACACCGACAACGATCAGCCAGTTGGCCACGAAGATCAGTCCCCGTGAGGGCAACCGCCAACCCGGCACCATCCCCCCGACGCCGATGATGGCGACCGTCGATGCGCGCCTGGCAGCCTCGTCGATCACACGCCGGCTGACCTCGTACATTGCCGCGAGGCGTGCCGTCTGGTCAGGAGCGGCTCTCAGCAGCCCACTCTCGAGGCGAGCGAGATCAGACCATGGAATGCCGATCGACGTGGCGACCAGGTCTCGGTCGTGGCCTGCCTTGACACGCAGCAACCAGAGCAAGGGGTCGCAGTGCGCGTGACGACCAGGTCCAGCGCCTCGACATCGAGCGCGGCTCGCCAGCTGGCGCAGCTGGTCAAGCCTCGGTCGCACACCCCACGTCTCGAAGGCCCGCAACTCGTACGACGGTACACATGCGGCGTGGGCAACGACCTCGATGGATCGATCCCCACGCTGGAGGCGTGCGGTGAGCGGGGCGAACCCGTTCGCGAGGTCGCCGCGGCGTCCCCAGAACTTGGCCTTGAAGATGAACGCCTTCCAACGCATCGACACTGTGCTCATCACTGCGAGTCTGATGGAGGGGTGTCACATCTCATCGTGTGCCCCGAGTGCGACCGAGTCGAGTCGGTGCTGCTCATGAGCGCCAGTCGACCCTCGCCGGGCGTGCCCCGGGGGTGAATTGGTGCGCCTGGCGTCGTCGTTCCCAGGCGCGGCGTTGGTCCTCGACTGAGGTGGCGGGCGAGGCGGAGTTGTGTCAGCGCGGCGATGATCAGCCAGCTCCAGCGGTCGGCCATTCGGGAGTGCGCACCGATGGGGTCGTTCAGCTGCGAGTGCTGTGGGCGAATCGGAAGGTGCGTTCGATGTCGAAGCGGCGAAGTTGGCGCTCGCGGGCCAGGCCGCCGGTCATCTGCTGGCCACCCACCGGCTCGCTTAGCCCTGAGCATGCCCGTGTCGTTCCAGCTCAGCGGCGAGATCGGAGACCAATACCGCCGGCCGCTTCATCGACGCCGAATTCATCCGACCCGTGCGCCGGGGAGAGTTCGAGTGCGAGCTCCCCGATCTGCGCGAGTACCTCCGCACGGTTGACACCGCGTCAGGCTGGATCAAGGACGCCGGGGTTGAGGATGCCGGCCGGGTCGAGGGCGCGCTTGATGGCGGCCGCCGCGGCCAGCTCGGCAGGGGTACGGACGAGGTGCAGCCACGGTGTCTTGGCGATGCCGACGCCGTGCTCGGCGGAGATCGTCCCGCCGAGCTCGGTCGCCGCGGTGAGGACCTCGTCCGTGATCGCCTCCGGCGCGCCGGGCTCCAGCACGTTGACGTGAACGTTGCCTTCGGCGAGGTGGCCGAACGGGACGATCTGCCCGCCGTGGCGCACCACCGCCCGCCGGGCGGCGACCATCAGCTCGCCGAGGGCGGCCACCGGCACGGCGACGTCGAGCTTCAGCGGGACGCCGCGGGTGCTGATCGCCTCGGTGATGCGATCACGGAAGGCGACGAGCCGCTCACGTGCCGGGCCCTCCGTCGTGACGGCGGCGTCGATCACCTCGGACCGGCCAGCGAGCGCGTCGGTCAGCTCGTCGGTGGGGTCGTCGTGGTCGGCGCACTCGACGACGATGTAGGCGCCGACGCCGGTGGGACCGAGCGGCGGCGTGGTGCCGAGGTGCTCGGCAACGACGTCCATCGCCTCGGGCAGGATCAGCTCGACGGCGTCGAGGTGGGTGGCGGCGAGCCGCAGGTGGGCGAGCACCGCCACCGCCTCGTCGAGGCCTGCCGTGGTGACCATGGCCGTCGCCGTGCGCTGGTACCACGGCACGACGCGCAGCCGCATCGCGGTGAGCACGGCCAGCGTGCCCTCGCTGCCGCAGAGCACCGACGGGAGGTGCAGCCCGACCGTCTCCTTCGGCAGTCCGCCGAGCGACCCGACGGTCGACCCGTCGGCGAGCACCGCCGAGACACCGACGACCTGCGATCGCATGGTGCCGAACCGCACGACCCGTGAGCCGCCGGCGTTCGTCGCCACCGCCCCGCCGACCGTCGCCGAGTCGCGGCTGGCGAAGTCGACGGGCGTGTCGACCCCGGCGGCGCGGGCGTGCTTCCGCCATCGGGCCAGCGTGACGCCGGCGCCGGCGGTCACCTGCAGTGCGCCGTCGTCGATCGGCCCGAGCTCGTCCAGCCGGCGCGTCGAGAGCACGACCATCGGCCGCCACCGGGGGACGCTGCCGCCGACGAGGCCCGTGTTGCCGCCCTGGGGGACGATCTCGGCGCCGGACTCGGCGCAGCGGCGGACGACTTCGGCCACCTCGCCGGCGTCTCCCGGTCGCACGACGAGCCGCGCCTCGCCGCGGAACCGACCGGTCCAGTCGACGGCGTAGGACGCCGTCATGTCCGGGTCGGTGAGCACGTGGGCCGGCCCGACGACCGCCGCCAGCGCGGCGGCCAGCGTCTCCGTCATCCGACGGGCCGCAGCAGCAGGGTTTGCAGCGCGTGGCCGACCGGGCCCTCGTCGTCGAACAGCAGCGCATCGGTGAGGCCGACGCCCGTCGGCTGCCAGTGCGAGACCGCTCGGCTGCCGAGCCATTCGCCGACCGGGTCGCGGTGCAGGGCCAGCACCAGGTCGGTGTTGACGAAGTGCACCTGGTCGGGTTCGGCATGGCGGCTGAAGGCGTTGCCGCAGTCGGCCAGCGGGCAGATGCTCTGGAACGGCGACATCGGCTCATCGGGCAGCAGCGGGATCGTCCGCATCCACACCGTCGTCGCCCCGACCGAGCGATCCTCGCCGGGCGGGTAGCGCACCTCGACGGCGTGGATGAACCCCGGCCGTCCGTGGGCGAACGATCCGATCGGGAACACACCCGGCTCGGCGTCGGCCAAGCGCGGTGTCACCACGCCGGTGTTGTCCAGCGTGGAGGCGAACAACGGGACGGCGCTGACGGCCACGTGCATGCCCGACGCCGTGACCCGCGTCGCCCCGTCGCCGTCGACGATCGTGGCCCGCGAGCTGCCCGCGGTGCGACCGGCGCGCACGACCTCGGTCTCGATCCGGAATCCCGCCATCGGTACCGGTCGCCCGAGCTCGACGCTGATGCGGGCCAGCCGCAAGGTGGGCAGGGCACGCTCGAGGGCCCGGGCCAGCAGGCCCGTCGGCGGTCCGGCGTGGCAGGCATCGTGGATCCCACGGCCCGCGGGCCATGTCGGTCGGGATGAACCATTCGGCGCCGTCGGGGCCGGTCTCGACCGTGAAGAACGTGTCCGCCACGTCGCCGACCCTACGGTCCTCGCCGCTCGGCTGGCGCCGGCAGCTCTTCGAGCAGCGCGGGGCTGACCCAGCACGGCGTGAGGCGCGCCGTCGACCGGATGCGCAGGACCCGCTTCGGCTCGTTGGGACCCCTTCCACACGTCGCCAGCGCGGCTCGGATGCACGATGCTTCGTCGGGCAGCACCATCGGCAGGCGGGCCCGGCGGACCCCAGGCGGCCCGGCGGTGAAGCAGTTGAGGTACGTCTGCTCCCAGTCGATGGCCGCCGCCAGCGACGCCGGCACGAAGTCGGCGAAGCCGATGCCGGTGGCGTTGCCGGCCGTCGCCGGCGTCAGCGCCAGCAGGACGATCGATGCGACGCGGGGCCGTGGCGGGTCGGGCAGGCCTTCGATCCAGAAGCGCCCGGTCACGTTGGGGTCCATCGTCGTCCCGGAGATGTCCTTGCCGCCCTCCTCGACGATCAGCACGTCGATCTCGCCGAACGGCAGCCCGGGCGCCAGGGATCGGGCCTGCTCCATCGAGCGCGACCTCGCCGGGCCCGCCGACGTCGTCGGCGCTCAGCGCCTCGACGGCGACGACGTCACCGCCCGCCGACTCCACGGTGGCCATCCCGCCGAGCAATCGCCCGGTCTCCCGCAGCGCCCGCACAGCAGCGAGGAGGCGCGCGCCCATGCGGACCGGACCGGTGGAGTGGAAGTCGGCGGCCCCTGCCTGCTTGCCGAAGCCGACCACCGCCATCTTGGCGCACCCGCTCTCGACCGGCCCATGGAACGATGTGTGCGACTTGACGCGGTTCACCGCCACGATCGCATCGGCGGCGGCGGCGTGACGATCGAGGTGCAGGCGCACGGCGCCGATCCCGTCGGCGTGGCAGACGGCGACGACCTCCGTCTCCATCGTCGCCCGGATCTCGGCACCGACGGTGGCTGCCGTGATGCCGAGCGCGGCCAACGTGGCCACCTGACCGTCGGCCGTCGCCCCGCCGTGGCTGCCCATCGCCGGCACGACGAACGGTTCGGCCCGCGAGGTCGCGGAGCGCGGCGACCGTCCCGCGGAGCAGCTCGACCCGCCCGACGAGCCCGCGGCTGCTGGCACCGACGGCGACCGTCATCCCGGGCGTCACGCTGTCGCGCCAACACGCCACACCGGCGGCCCGTGCCGCACCTTCGATGTCGGCGACGGGCGTGACCGCGGGCATCGCCAGCTCGATCTCCGTCAGCGGCGGGATGGGGACGTCGTCGAGGGGCAATGCCACCCCACCCGCCAGCTGCTCCCAGCCCATTCGCGCCACCGTACGACGCCTGCCGGGCTCCCGGCTTCTGCGTGAGGGAAGATGCCGGGCCCGCCACTATTCCCTCACGCAGAACTCGGAAGACGACCAGTAGCGTCCCGCGGGTGGCCGTGAGCTTCCGAGCCGCAGGTCCGGACGACGCAGCGGCAGTCACCGAGCTTGTCGACGCCGCGTACCGCCACTACGTCGAGCGCATCGGGATGCTGCCGGGACCGATGACCCAGGACTACGCCGACGTGATCGCCACGCGGCAGACCACGATCGCCGAGAGCGCCGGGGTTCTGGTCGGTGTGCTCGTCGCTGAGCTCGGCGGACGGCCGGTTCGTCATCGAGAACGTCGCCGTGCACCCGGACCACCGCGGCACCGGACTCGGGCGAGCGCTCCTCGATCGGGCCGAGGACGAAGCGCGGCGAGCGGGCTTCGAGGTCATCCACCTCTACACCCACGAGGGGATGACCGAGAACCTGGCCATCTACACCAAGCGCGGCTACCGCGAGGACGAGCGTCGCTCGCAGGGCACCTTCGACCTGGTGTTCATGAGCAAGCGCCTGGAGTGACACGGCGCCAGCCTCGTGGTGGTCGAGCCCGGCGTCGATCCGGGGACCTTCCGCTTTCAGCCCGAGAACAGAGGTGTCAGATCGTCTCGAGCCGTGCCGCCCGGTCGGCGTCCCTGATCGACCGGGATTCGGGTGCGCTTACGCTGCGAAGAGGTCATCGACACATGCGATCACCGCGCTGGCGTCGCCGGCGACCATTCCGCAGGCCACGAAGTCGAAGGCCTCCTGCCGACTGAACCCAGGACCGGTGTTCGTTGCTCTGCACGGGACGTCACCACCGGACACCAACGACACTTGAACGCGACCCAGTGTTGGATCGTCGTAGAAGATCGGGCCTCCTGAGTCGCCGTTGCATGTGCCGCTTTCACCCTTGGCGATGTTCATCGACAGCCTCAGCACATCATTGACGGGGTTGTGCGCGGAATACATGAGGCGATCGGCGATGTACCGAATGAGGAACTTTGAGCTATTCGTCCCAGATGGATCGGCCGGTCCGGTCTCCTCTCCGGGGATGGGGAACTTCTCACCCGTGCCGTAGCCGACGGCGGTGAACGACAGGTTGCGGGTCGGCCGACTGACACTGCTGATCACACTCCGACACATATCCCGGATCTGGAGCCACCTGCACCGGCGCGAGCGCGCGCCCAACGGTCCTGGATCGTCTGGCCAACAGCGTTCTCGGCATTCGTGGGGAACACGACGAGCCCGTAATCGAACGATTCAAAGGGCGCATCCTTGGCAGGGAAGCTGATCGGGACTCCGCCTCGGACGTAGAAGGTGGCGTCCGTCGTCGTCCCGTTGACCTGATTGTTCTGATCGAACGACACCCCGACAGAATCGATTGTCCCTGCTGCAATGGCGCCGGCCCACGCGTCGGTGCAGTGCGCGGCGGTCAAGATCACGACCTTGTCCGCATCCGTGTGGAGCAGGCTCCCGCTGCAGCTGAGGCGAGCCACGTTCTGCGCGTCGAAGATTCCGCGCACGGACGCAACGTTCGGATACTCGTTGTTCACATCGGGTCTGCCCCAGGTGATGGCGCCGGCAGTGGACGACATCCCGACGACCAACGCAACAAGAGCGAGGATTGCTGCAGGCCTTGTCCTCATACCGATTTCCTCCATTAGGTCAGCGTCGGATCTGGAGATGGCGTCGCGCCCGTACCGTGCCCCGGTGCGATCGTATCCAGTGACGGGACGGTCTGGTGGTCGACTCCGTGGTTGATGGAGCACGACACACGAGCTACACCGAAGGTGGCCGACTCGGTGGCGGAGTGGGCTACCGCCGACCCCCTCGACGGCCTGAGCTGGCCTTATGGGGTGGTCGAGCCCGGCGTCGATCCGGGGACCTTCCGCCTTTCGGGACGCGCGGGATTTCGCGGGATGGAGCGGCTCGTATAGGGCGCCGCAGGGCACTCGATCTCAGGTCGAAGCGACAAGCCGTGCGCCCGCGCCGATCAGGCCTGTCGCCGACCGCCACGCGCAGCTCGATCGGGCGCCCTGCGGCGATTATGTGGGTCGAGAGGGCTCACGTGGCGGGTGGCCTCGCTCACGTGATGTCCGAGTGCGACGTCGATGTCTTCGGCTGCCGGCCGGCGCACCTGGACCGTCTTGGCCACGATGCTCAGGCGCTGGCTCGGATGCGGCTGCGGAGCTTGGCGAAGTAGGCAGGGTCGGCGTTCGGGCCCGGGGGTGACATGGCTCCGTCGAGGAGGAGGTTGCGGAGCCGCTGGCGATCCTGGTCGCGTCGGATGAGATCTCGCACGTACTCGCTCGCGGAGCGGTATCGACCGTCGTCGACCTGCGCATCGACGAACGCGCGCAACTCGTCGGACAGCGACACGTTCATCGTCGACATCCCGCACGGTCTACTTGGTCACCAGCCTTGTCATCGACGTTGAACGAGCGCCGACTGTCCAATGGCTTGACTCTCGCGGTGCGCCGCGTGTGGTCGCCACGCACCCGTCGAAGGTCGTGGAATTAGTCAGGACGATTGACGTGTCCCACGCCCGGGCCGGAGACGCTGCGGTCGCGCAGGGCGCTCCGAGGTCTGAGCGACGAGTTCAGGCGATCGTTGCGACGGCGAGCCCCATCGCACGCGCGCCGGCGATCAGGGCCTGCAGCTCTGCGGAGCGCTCGGTGGAGTTGACCTCGACGGTCAGTTCGTCACGGTCGAGATCGATGCCGGCGATGACGGTGTTGTCCTGGTTCTTCGAGTCGCGCACCAGCGTCCAGCCGTCGTCGTCGGCTCGGAGGCCGGCGGCGACCAGGGCGTCGCCGACACCGACGGGTCTGCGACGCGCCAGGTGATGGTGTGGGCGAGGTCGTGGCCGTCGGTGTTGGTGAGCCGGGGCGGAGCGAGGATGGCGGCGAGGGCGTCGGCGACGGCGTCGCTGTCGCCGGTGTCGATGGCGGTCAGCATGGGGTCGAGGTGGCGGCGGGGGACGTGCATGAACCCGCTGAAGGCACGGTGAGTGTCGCCGACGGGGAGCGGCCGCCCGACGAGCAGCATGCCGGGTCGAGTCTGGGTGCTGGGGTGGGTGTTGACGACGCTGATCCGCTCGCCGCGGGCGACGTCGCGGAGTTCGAGGCCGCTGTCGTGGACGTCGAGGATCTCGAAGACGCCACGGTCGACCATCGCCCACTGGGCGGCGAGCAGAGCCTCGTCGTCGGGGAGCAGTTGGTCACGGGCGGCAAGGAACTCGGCGAACACGCCGTCTTCGTGGAGCACGACATCGGCGACGAACGGTGCGTCCAGCAGGTCCTCGAACAGCTTGCGCTGATCGATCTCGTCGACGATCTGTGCCGCCAGCTCGCCGACGGCGTCGGGGTGTCGGGTGGCCAGGAACCGCTGCGCCTTGAGGTACAGCGAGCCGACGCGATCGTCGAGGCTGTGGGTCTCGCGGCCGAGGTGGCACGCCTTGTACTTGCGCCCCGACCCGCACGGGCACGGATCGTTGCGCCGGGCGGCCGGCCGGGGGCGGTGAGTGGCGAAGCCTTCGACCTCGTCCCACAGCAGCTCGGCGTCGCCACGACCGCGTCGTACAGCTGAGCCGTCAGACGCGTGTTCGTCGCAGCGTCCGCGCCCGCTCCGTCGAGCAGCTGGACCTGCTGCAGCCTTCCTAAGGAGCGCTCACTTCCGAGAGCCAAACCGTTCGTCGAGTCGTCGAGGGCGGTTCAGACAGGTGCCCGCCAGCGGGCTCCGGTGGTGCCCGGATCGATGCTGCGAGTGACGACCCTCCATGCGTCGTCGGCGGCGTGTACGGCGGCGTACTACGCGCAAGTACTTGACGGCGGCTCCGGGTGAGGTGCCGGGGTCGGACCTGATGATCCGGAGCGAGATTTGCAGGGCATGGCGCGTCGACCACGATGTGGCCGTGCCGACTCATCCGCCGGGTCCCGGTATCTACAGCGAGCTCGTGTCGCTAGTCCTGTCGGCTGAGCTCGAGGGGCTCGACTCGGACCTGCACCCCGAACGCTTGGCGTTGCGAGACGCCGACTCGCCCGACCGCCTCTCGCGTCATGTCGCACGCGTAGCGGCGGCCGCCATCGCAGCGCTGCCGGAGAGCAAACGGGCCGCGCTGGGAGTCGAGGTCGTGAACGAGCTCCTTGCTCGGCTGCACGATCTGCAACCGGCCGCCGGCGTGCTCGACGAGCGACTCCTCGTTCCCGCCGAGTGTCCTAACCGCCATCAGTCGAAGGCTGCCCGACGGGTCCTACCCGCCGATTGAGTTGCCGCTTACCCCGTTGCTCGACACCACGATGCTGACAAACGCCCCCGGTGAGCCGACGATCCAGCACGAGCTGATCGCCGAGATCCCATCGGCGGAGCGGATCGACATCTTGATGGCGTTCGTGCGATGGAGCGGGGTGCGGCCGTTGATGCCGGCCCTTCGGCGGCACCGGGACGAGGGTCGCCCGGTTCGCCTGGTGACCACGACCTACACGAACAGCACCGAGCCGGCGGCGCTCGACGCGCTTGCGGCCATCGGTGTCGAGATCAAGGTGTCCTACGACGTGACGACGACCCGGCTGCACGCGAAGTCGTGGCTGTTCCACCGACATCGAGGGGCGACAACCGCGTACGTCGGATCGTCGAACCTCACCCACAGCGCATTGGTGACCGGGCTGGAGTGGAACGTTCGAGTGTCGGGGCTGCGCAACCCCGATGTGGTCGCCAAGATCGCGGCGGTCTTTGACTCTTACTGGGAGAGCGATGACCTCGAGCCGTACGAACGGGCAGTGTTCCTCGAGCGGACACAGGTGGCCCTCGAGGACCATCGATTCGAACTGCCACCGACGGAGCTGCACCTGCGACCGTTTCAGGAGCGCCTGCTCGAGCAGATAGCCGTGGCGCGGCTACGGGGACACCACCGGAACCTGCTCGTCGCCGCGACCGGAACGGGAAAGACCGTCATGGCAGCCGTGGACTACTCCCGCGTCCGCACGACGATGCCACGAGCGCGACTGCTGTTCGTCGCACATCGGCAGGAGATCCTCGAACAATCGCGGGCGACCTTCCGGCACGCCATTCGCGATCCAAGCTTCGGTGAGCTTTGGGTTGCCGAGCACCGACCGCAGCGATTCGATGCCGTTTTCGCATCCATCCAGAGCCTCTCCTCGACCGGCCTCGGGTCGCTCGACCCGCAGCACTTTGACTTCGTCATCGTCGACGAGTTCCACCACGCTGCAGCACCGTCATACGTGACGTTGCTCGAACACGTTCACCCGATCGAGCTGCTGGGTCTGACCGCCACGCCCGAGCGCGCCGACGGGCTTGACGTCCTCCGCTACTTCGACGGTCGGATTGCCGCTGAGCTGCGGGTCTGGGACGCCATCGACCAGCAGTATCTGGTGCCTTTCGTCTACTACGGGATCCATGACGGCCTGGACCTCCGTCAAGTTCCATGGCGCCGAGGGCAGGGTTACGACATCGGCGCCCTAACGAACGTGTACACCGCCAACGATGTCTGGGTCGGTCAGCTCCTCGCCCAGCTCCGGGAACGGATCGCCGACGTGCGCAGCATGCGAGCGCTCGGGTTCTGCGTCAGCATCGAACACGCCCGCTTCATGGCCCGCGAGTTCGAGCGGCGTGGAATCGCAGCCCGAGCCGTCTGGGGAACCTCCTCGTCCGACGAGCGGCGCCGGGCACTTACCGACCTCGCCGACGGCGCCATCTCCGCGCTCTTCACTGTGGATCTGTTCAATGAAGGCATCGACCTGCCGAACGTCGACACCCTCCTGCTGCTGCGGCCCGACCGAGAGCGCGACCCTGTTCCTGCAGCAGCTTGGCCGCGGTCTCCGTCGAGCTCATGGCAAGTCGATGTGTACGGTGCTCGACTTCGTCGGACTGCACCGCCGCGAGTTCCGATTCGACCTCCGGTTCCGAGCGTTGCTCGGCGGCACTCGGCGGGAACTGGAACGTCAGGTCGAGCGCAACTTCCCGTTCCTCCCCGCAGGCTGCCACCTCGAGCTTGATCCGGTTGCCCGCGACGTCGTCCTGGCAAGCGTGCGCAATGCCCTCCCCGCCCGCTGGCCCGAGCGCATCGTCGAGCTGCGGAGAATCGGCGACGTTGATCTGTCGAGATTCCTTGACGAGACGGGTCTCGAACTCGACGACATCTACGCCAACAACCACAGTTGGTCCGAACTGCGCCGCGGCTGCCGGGCTGCCCACCCGCCTTGCTGGCCCCGACGAGACGGCCCTGTTGCGTGCCGTGGGACGCCTGCTGCACGTCGACGACGACGAGCGGCTCACCAGATACCGACAGCTCATCTCGGGAAATGAGCCCATCGCGGTCGAGGATCTTTCTGAACGTGAGCGTCGAGTGCTTCGCATGCTGCTCGCTTCCGTGGTCACGAACGCCGCAGTGACATCGATGCCAGCGGCGCTCGACCGCTGTGGGCCCACCCACAGGTACGTTCCGAGCTCGCGAGGTGCTCGACGTGCTCGACGATCGGATCGATCACCTCCAGCCGATGCTGGGCGCCCGCTGACATCCCACTGCACGTCCACGCTCGCTACACGCGCATCGAGATCCAAGCGGCAATGAACGACGGCACCACACTCCGGCCACCCCGCTGGGACAGCGGCGTCAAGTGGCTACCAGACGAGCGAACGGACGTGTTCGCCTTCACACTCGACAAGACCAGCGGCGACTTCTCGCCGACCACCCGCTACCAGGACTACGCCATCAGCCCCGAGCTGATCCACTGGGAGAGCCAATCGATTACATCCGTCGCCAGCCCAACAGGCACGCGCTACGTCAACCAGCTGCGAGACAACACCAGCGTGTTCTTGTTCGCTCGGCTGCGCTCCGACGATCGTGCCTTCTGGTTCCTCGGGCCAGCCACGTACGTCCGGCACGCCGGCGAGCGGCCGATCGCGATTACGTGGCGGCTCGCCCATCGCCTTCCGGCCGACCTGTACACGACGTTTGCCGCCGCTGTGGCGTGACGTAGCGCTTGCGCAGGAAGCCGGAGCCATTCGCGATCGCGGTCGGGCCCTCCAGCGCGAGGACGTAGCCTTGGGCGCTCCGAGCGCTTGCAGGAGTGCCATGCCGAGCATCCATGTAGAAGACGTTCCCGAAGACGTTCACGCCACGCTGAACTGGCGAGCGGCGGCCGCTGGACAGTCCCTTCAGGAGTACCTGCTGGCTCACCTTGTAGCTGAGGCGCACTCGGCGACCGTCGACGAGCTACTGGACCAGGACCGACGGCCGCGCCGGCGGTCGTGTCGGTTTCGAGGCCGCGGCGGACGCGGTGCGCGCCGAACGCGACGCCTGGTGAACTATCGATGCGAGCGGCGACGTCGCTCATCTTGGCGCCGCGCTTGCCAGGCCCGAGGCGGAGGACCGGCGACGTGAGTTGATCGCCAACCTGTGGCGCGGGATGGCCCAGGCGAGGGCGCCAAGCTGCAACCGGAACTGCTACCGGACGGGAAGAAACGGGTCTGTTATCCACAACGTGGTCAACAGCGCACTTCACAAAAGACCTGATCAGATAGCGGCTGGCTGGCGTCGGAGCGGTCGTCGTCGGCGGTGTCCAGGTCGGCGAAGGTGAGCTGGGCCAGATCGGCGGCCAGCTTGCCGCGCGACCCAGCCGGCGACGTCGGAGCCGCCACGCACCACGTCGGGGCGCAACTCGCCGAACATCTCCGCCACCGCGTCGTCGACGGCGTCGTCGCGGGCGGCCAGCACGGGCAGCAGCGAGCCGTCGTGCTCGGCGGCGGCGCCGCCCTCCACGGCGGCGTTGATCTCCGCCAGCCGCTGGTCGACGCGCCGTGTGAACGACAGCAGGAACGACGAGCGGAACGTCCGGCTGCGGGTGTGGGCACCCGGCGCCGCCTTGGCACCCTCGGCCTGCAGCGCCGCCTGCGACTGCACGAGCAGCGACGTGAACAGCAGTTCGGCGGCGGCGACGTCGGAGGCGAACCCGACCACCGACACCAGGCCGTAGTGGACGTGACGGACGGCGCGGCACCGCGAGCGCAGTCGCCACGTGGTGCAGCAGCAGCGCCTTGATGTCGGCATAGGGGTCGTCGATCGGCAGGCGGATGGTGGTCGGGCGCTCGTCGCGTTCGGAGCTCGCCCACAGCACGGCGGCGTCGATGGCATGGCGGGCCATCAGCTCCTGAGCCTTGGCGGTGAACGCCGCCGCCTCGGCATCGAACGTCGTCGACTCGGCCTGCGCCAGGAGGGCGCGCACCTTGACGAGCACAGGATCGTCGACATCGGCGTCCCGGCACTCGCCGGTGCGGTCGATCCGGGCGGCGGGATCAGCGTCGGCAGCGGCCCGACACCACCGAGCACGCCCAACGCGACCACCGCGGCACGCACGATGGCCCGTCGATCGAGTCCCTCGCCGATGGCGAAGGCGGTCAGCCATCCGTTCGTGCCGGAGACATCAGGAAGCGCGAACGCTTGGGCTTGGGCGGCCCACCGAGGGTGCAGGGTCGCCGGATCGCGCCGGGTGTGGTCGGCGGCCACCGCGGCGGCGACGACGCGGCCGGCGCGGGCATCGGCGCGGGTGGCGTGGCGGATCACCTCCGCCGGCTGCCAGCCGTTGTCCCACAGCACCGCCGAGCAGCGAGAGCAGCGCCCGCTCCGCCTCCCCATCGACCAGCACGACCTCAGCGGTCGCCAGCCGGTCGACAGCGCGGGCGAGGTCGTCCTCATCGCCGCGTCGTGCCGCCGCGGCGGCGATGTCGATGAGCAGCCCGACCCGCTCGCGCAACGTGAACAGCGGCTCGTCGGCGCGTTCGCCGCACCGGCACCCGGGACCATGCCAACCGCCCCCGCCGGACCGTCGGGCGCGCTCCTTGGCGCGCCGCTTGGCCTTGGCGGCCCGCCGTTGCCGGTTGTTGACGCCCATGCGGCGACCGTAGTGAGGTGGTCTCACAGAGACGCGGATACCGGCGGGCCGGTCACCGGTGGCGGCTCACGGCGCCTGAGCAGGCTCGCCCGTCGGCGTGACGATGCGTCACGCTGCGCTCAAGTCGGTCGCGGCGAAGTCGTCGCCGACGGAAGAGCGGCGGCTCGTTGGCCAGCCAGCGACGGCGTCTGCTGTGATGACGCTCGACCCTACGGCCACCTCATGCCGGGCGCGCCCAGGACGTCGCCGACCGCCTCGACGCCCTCGCCCGGGCCGCCGTGGCGGAGCCGATCGCGCCCGAGGTGCCGCTGGACGCGCGGGATTTCGCGGGATGGACGCGAACAGGGCCGGCTCCCGCCGAAGCGAAATCCGGCCCTGAGCTGGTCTGATGGTGGTGGTCGAGCCCGGCGTCGATCCGGGGACCTTCCGCTTTTCAGGCGGACGCTCTGCCGACTGAGCTACTCGACCGTGCGTCCACGGCGGCGGCCGACTCGACCTCCGCCGTGTGAGCGGTCCCGACGGGACTTGAACCCGCGACCTCCGGCTTGACAGGCCGGCGTGAACTCCAGACTTCACCACGGGACCATGGCGTGATTGTGCACCCCCAACGGGATTCGAACCCGTGCCGCCACCTTGAAAGGGTGGTGTCCTAGGCCACTAGACGATGGGGGCAGGCGCCGCATCCGGTTGAGAGCGGCACAACGTTACCAATGCCGGCCAACCCTTCCACGAGCCCGATCGGTCGCGGGATCTGGGCGCGGTCCTTCGCGACTGTCGGGAAAAACTGCACCCAGCAGGCCGTTGCTCTTTGTCGGCGGCACCGTGTGGGGCGGCCTGTGTGGTGTCGGGGACGGTCGGTGGGGTTGACGCTTGGACCGAGCAGGCGCTGTCCGGTCGGTCGATGCGACTGTGTGCTGTGGTTGCTGGGTTTCAGCCCGTTGCTGGCCGGTGGTTGTACAGCTTGAGCAGGTTGTGGGTGCTGGTGATCAGCTGCCACTCGGCGTCGACAGCGTCGAGGCCTCGTTGGCTGAAGCGTCGACAGTGGCGCTGCTCTTTGATCGTGCCGAAGACGGGTTCGACGGTGTGTTGACGTTGCTGGTAGGCGGCTCGCCCTTCGGGGCTGCAGGCGATGGTTCATCGCGTCGATTGGAGAGGCCCCGTCGGGCGGGTCACCGCTGGTCGGCTCGGCGTGGTGCAGGCGGTGGCCTTTGCCGGTGGCGATGAGCCGATCCGGGCCCTCGGCGGTGAGGTTGTCCTCGCTGAGGTAGCCGGCATCGAACAGCATGATGCGGATCGGCTCGGTGACGCCGATGTCGGCGAGGTTGACCTGGGTGGCGTTCATCATCGGTTGACACTGTTGAACGTCGTTGCTGTCTTGGGCTACGCGGCGGCGAGCACGACGCCGTGCTCGTTGACCGCCGCTTGGGCGTTGTAGCCCTGCACCCAGCCCGCCGCCGTCTTCATCATTCGACTGTCGGGGTCGGTGCTATTGGCCTGCGGCGGCGAGGGGCGCGGCGAGGCGGCTTCGACGGTGGTGGTGGTGGTGTGCGAGGCAGCCCTCGCTTTGGCCCGTGCGAGGCGCTGTTCAGCTCGTATGACCTCCCGTCCTGGACCGGGTGCCGGGCCTCGCGGCTTGGCTTCGCCACGCGCTGCGGCCGCCGCTTGAGCGCCGGCCCGTCGCTTGGCAACCCGAGCTCGTGCTGCGGCCAAGTTCTCCTCGGCTCGTTCCACCTCAGCGCCACGGGGAACTCCTCCACGCTGGGACTGACCATGCCGCGCTCGTTGCTCGGCGGCCTCACGGGCCCGTTGCTCCTCGGCGCGGCGGGCCGCTCGGCCCGTGTCACCTGGGCCAACGCGGCATCCAACCGGGCCTTGCGGCGGCGCGGGTCGACCAGATCCTCCGGCAGCTCATCGCCCCGGGCCTCACCGAACAAGCGGTCCTCGCCGGCATCAACGTCGGCCGCCTCGGCAACATCGCGCGACCTCGTCCTCCAACTGGCAACGGGTGCGGTTGGCCCGCAACGAAGCGTCGGCGGCGATCTTCGTGCCGTCCACCGCCACCCGCCCCACCGTCGCCAACCCGGCCGCCGCGCACAACTTCAACACGTCCACGAACAGCTTGCGCGCCGCCTCCTGATAACCCTGACGGAACCGGGCGATCGTCGTGTGATCCGGCGCCTGGTTGGCGGTGATCACCCGAACGCGACGTCGACCTCGCAGAGCCGTTCGATCTGCCGGCTCGACCGCACCCCGCCGCAATAGGCGTAAATCAACAACGCCAGCAACATGTCGGGTCGATACGCCCGCCGGCCGACGCCATCAAGGAGATGGCGTTGATGCAGCGGCGACGTGTCGACACGCTCCACTACCTCCAGCACGAACCACACCAGATGACCCGGCGGCAACCACTCCAGCATGCTCGGTGGCAGAAGAAACTGCTGGTCCCGATCGACGGGCAGCAACCAGAACGCCATCAACAAATTTTCACACCCGCCGCGCAACCTGACCGGGATGCTCAACAATCACATTTCCAACGGCCTGCCAGATGCGCTGGTGGGAAGGATCGCGCCCAGATTCACCTGGGAGGGCGCCGGACATCGCCCGGACGGCCGAGTCGAGGATCCAGGACAGGTAGGCGTACAGGTGGTACTCCGGCGACTCGGCGAGGTCGGGTTGGGCCACCTCGTCGTCCTCTGTCACGTCGAGCAGCGTGCCGAGCACCAGTCGGACCCCGTTGACGGCCTGGACGAACGACGTCATCTGGGCCTCGTCGAGCGTCACCTTGCGCCCTGACCCGCCGAGCACCTCGGAGACCGTGGCGATGCCGGCCAGCCGGCTGGTCACCAGCTCGTCGCGCATCAAGCGCTGGTACTCCTCCTCCCGGTCCGGGCGATCGGGATGGACGACCGGGAACAGCCGCCGCAGCAGCTCGGGGTCCTGCTCACCGGTCAGCAGCTCGCCCAGCTCACCGAGCAGCCGGACGAGGAGGGCCCGTTCGTCCTTGCCGAGGTGGAGAACGAAGCCGCGCCCGGAGCTGGTCACGAGGCGGCCGTCAGCCACGTCGCCGGTTCCCGGTCACTCGTCGTGTTCCAGCGTCGCCCACAAGCCGTGCTCGTGGAGTCGGAACACGTGCAGCTCGGACTGCTCCCGGCTCCCGCTGGCCACGACCGCCTTGCCCTTCTGGTGGACGTCGAGCATCAGCGCCGTCGCCTTGTCGAGGTCGTAGCCGAACAGCTTCTGGAGGACGAAGGTCACGTAGCTCATCAGGTTGATCGGGTCGTTCCACACGATGACGACCCACGGACGATCGTCGATCGCCGCGTCGTCGAGCTCCGGACGATCGAGCACGGACGTGCCGGGCCCGGTGGGAGCATCCGTCGCTGGCACAGGACCATTCAACCCGTTGCCGCGCGATCCGCGGCCAGAGCCGGGATTCCCTCCACTCCCCGGGCAGCCCTAACCTGGCGCCCGTATGGCCGTCGGCAGCCGACCCCTCGTCCCGTCCCGGCTGGCGCCGGCTCGGTCGACGGTCCGGGGCGCTGCGCTGCGTCACGACACGCGACGCACGGCGACGACGATCCTCGGCGCCTACGTCGCGCTGACCAAGCCACGCATCATCGAGCTGCTGCTGATCACGACCGTGCCGACGATGGTCCTCGCCGAGCGGGGATGGCCGCCGCTCGGGCTGGTGGTGATCACGCTCGTCGGCGGCGCGCTGGCCGCCGGCGGGGCCAACGCCGTCAACATGTACGTCGATCGAGACATCGACGCCCTGATGCACCGCACGCAGGGCCGTCCGCTCGTCACCGGCATCATCGAACCGCGCCGTGCCCTGGTCTTCGCCCTCGCGCTGGAGATCGTCGCCTTCGTCGTCCTCTGGTGGGGAGCCAACCTGCTTTCGGCGGTGCTGGCGCTGGCCGCGGCGGCGTTCTACATCGGCGTCTACACGATCTGGCTGAAGCGGACGAGCACCCAGAACATCGTCGTCGGGGGGGCCGCCGGTGCCGTCCCTGTGCTCGTCGGCTGGGCGGCCGTCACCGGCTCGCTGGCCTGGACGCCGATCGTGCTGTTCGTGGTGATGTTCCTGTGGACACCTCCCCACTTCTGGGCCCTCGCCATCCGCTACGCCGACGAGTACCGGGCGGCCTCCGTGCCGATGCTGCCCGCCGTCGTCCCGCTCGGTCGGGCCGCCCGTCAGATGGTCGGTTACACCGCGGCGATGGTCGTCGCCACGCTCGTGCTCGTGCCGGTGGCCGACCTCGGGTGGATCTACGGCGTCGCCGCGGTCCTCCTCGGCGCCGGGTTCCTCGTGGCGACGGTCCTGCTGGCCCGCGACCCAACCCCCGAGGCGAGCATGAAGGTCTTCACGTACAGCATCACGTACGTCACGGTCCTGTTCGCCGCGATGACCGTCGACGTGCTCGTCCGGGCTGCATGACGCCCGCGGCCAGCATTTCGGCCCCCGCCGCGACCGACCGGTAATGTCCCCGCGGCAACGCCGTGCCCCGCTGCCAGAACACGAGACATGAGCACCACCGACATCGCCAGTGAGCCCATCACCGCCACCGAGCGTGGTCAGCCGGTCACCGCCCTCGCCTCGTGGGTCACGTCCACCGACTCCAAGGTCATCGGTCGGTCGTTCATCGGCGTCTCGATCCTCCTGCTCGTCGCCTGCACGGTGATCGGCGCGCTGCTCGGGGCCGAGCGGATCGACGGCGACGGAGCGCTGATCGACGCCGGCGCGCTGCCCCAGCTCTTCTCCGGGTACCGCGTCGGCATGGTCTACGGGGTGATCGTGCCCCTGATGCTCGGTCTGGCGCTGACCATCGTGCCGCTCCAGGTCGGCGCTCGATCGCTGGCGTTCCCGCGCGCTGCGGCGGCCGGCTTCTGGGCCTGGGCCAGCGGCATCGTGCTGATCGTCATCGCCCTGGCCAACAACGGCGGGCCGGGCGGCGGCAACGCCGACATGGTCGACCTGTTCTTGGGCGCCCACGCGCTGGCCATCATCGGCCTCGCCGCCGCCGCCGGCTCGGTCGCCACCACGGTGCTCACGACGCGGGCTCCGGGCATGCGCATGAGCCGCGTGCCGTTCTTCTCGTGGTCGGCCCTCGTGGCGTCGGTCGGCTTGCTGCTCACGCTGCCGGTCGTGCTCGGCGTCCTCATCTACGTCTACGTCGACCACCGCTACGCCAGGGCCCTGTTCGGCGGCAACACCGGCGTCAGCACGTGGATCGGGTTCGCCATGACGCAGCCGGCGACCTACCTCTTCGCCCTCCCGGCCGTCGGCATCGCCGCCGAGCTCGTGCCGGTCACGTTCCGCACTCGCATGCCGGGGCGCGGGTTCGTCTACGCCGGCCTCGGGTTCGTGGGTGCCGCTGCCCTGTCGGCAGTGACCCAGCAGTCCAACTTCGACGTGCCGTGGGCCGGCAGCGGGCTCGATCTCGACGGGTTCGGCGACAAGCTGGCCGATCTGCTGCCGTACGCGCTGTTCACGCTCCTGCCGCTGTTCGGCGTCGTGATCGTCATGCTCGTCGGTGCGCGGGCCGCTGTCCCTGAGCCCGGCCGGGCCCGCCCGCGCATCACTGCCGCCTTCGTGTTCGCCTTCTTCGGCCTCGGGATGATCTTCGTCGGCATGCTCGGCGGCGCCTTGCTGCCGATCACCGATCTCGGCCTGCAAGGGACCGTGTTCGAGGAGGCGTCGTTCGTGTACGTCGCCTACGGGACGGTGCTCGGCGGTCTCGGCGGCATCGCCTACTGGTCGCCGAAGTGGACGGGGCGGGTGCTCCCGGAGAAGCCGGCCCTCGGGTTGGCGTTGCTCGGCACGCTGGCCACGGTGCTCGCCTCACTGCCCTACTTCGTCGCCGGGTTCGCCGACCAGCCGGCGGCCTCCGGGGTGTACGACTACGAGGGCCCGGCCGAACTGTGGAACGTGTTGGTGGCCGTCGGGCACGCGTTGATGGCGCTCGTCGTCGTGGCCTTCGTCGGTCTCCTGCTGCAGGCTGCCCGGCGCGGCGAGCAGGCCGGCGACGATCCGTGGGGCGGCCAGACGCTGGAGTGGCTGACGACCTCACCCGCTCCCGAGTTCAACTTCCTGGAGACCCCCACGGTCATGTCGGCCGAGCCCGTCCTCGACCTGCGGGCCGCCCCGCCGGGGGTCGACCGCTGATGCACGCGTTGCCCCCCGCCCCAGCGCCGCCCCCGCGGCGCCAGGTGTTCGTCGGGACCGCCGTTGCAGGGGTCGCCACGTTGATGCTCATCGGGGGGATGCTCGGCGTCTGGATCCTGATGCGCGAGCGGGCCCTCGACAGCGGCGAACCGTGGGTGCCCGACAACGCGACGATTCCGGAAGTGCCCTCCAACGTGATGCTCATCGGCGTCTGGGGGCTCGTCGTCTTCGGCCAGTGGGCGCAGTACGCGGCCGCGCCGCGGCGACCGTGTCCACACGGGCTGGCGCTCGGCATCGTCGCTGTCTTCGCCATCGCCATCATCAACGCCCAAGCCTTCGTCTACGCCGAGATGGGCCTGTCGATCACCGACGGTGGCTATCCCGGCATGTTCTACGCGATCACCGGCACGATGGTCGCGCTGTTCGTCGTCGGGCTCGTGTACACCGCCATCGCCGCCTTCCGGTTCCTCGGCGGCCGGACGAGCGACCAGGAGATCGTCGCTGCCCACGCTCTGTACTGGTACGTCCTCGCGGCGGTCTTCTCGGCCGTGTGGCTGATCGTCTACGTCACGAAATGAGCGAGTGAGGATGTTCCAGACCGGCTCCCGCCTGTGGATCGGCGCCGCCGCGCTGGCGACGGTCGGAGCCATCGTGTACGGCGTCGCCCAGGGAGGCTCGCTCGGCACGGTCGGCCTCATCTTCGCCGCCGTGGCCCTGGCCTTCCTCGCCGGCGTCAACCTGTGGAACCGCGACGCCGACGTCTCGGCGATGGACCCGACCGCCAGGACGCAGTCACCGGCGGCGGCGCCACCGCCGGGCCCGTCGATGTGGCCGGCGGTCGGCGCGCTCGGCGCGCGTCCTGCTCGTCGTCGGGCTCGTCACGTACGCCGTCGTCTTCATCTTCGGCGTCATCGTCCTGCTGGCGGCGACGGCCGAGTGGATGGTGCAGGCCTGGAGCGAGCGGGCATCGGCCGACGCCGGGTTCAACGCCGAGGTGCGCACGCGGATCGCCCACCCGCTCGAGTTCCCGATCCTGGCCGCCATCGGCGCGGGGATCATCATCTACTCCTTCAGCCGGATCATGCTGTTCCTGTCCAAGTCGAGCGGGCCGGCCGTGTTCGCCTTCATCGCCGCCCTGATCCTCCTGGGCGGGTTCGTCATCGCCTTCCGCCCGTCCGTGCGCACGGGCGCCATCGCCGTCGTGTCCGTGATCGCCGCCCTCGGGCTCGTCGCCGGTGGTGCCGTCGCCGCCCTCGAAGGAGAGCGGGACCTGCACCCGCACGAGACGACCAGCGACCTCGCCGAGCTCGGCGAGTGCTCGACGCCGGAGGAGACCGAAGCCGACGAGAACTCCTCGCAGTCCGTGGCCGCGAAAGCCAACCTCACGGCGGATCTGATCCTGCGCGAGGACGGCACGCTGGTGGCCAAGAACCTGGGCGTCACCGGCGACCAGGACACGGTCGTGGTCACGAGGGCCAACCCGACGAACGTGCGGTTCATCAACCAGAGCGGCGAGAAGCGCCGGTTGACGTTGGACCTCGGCACGAAGCCGGAGGTCGATGCCGAGGGCCAGCCGATCGAGGACACGGCAGTGCCCAACCAGGTGTGCACGGCGCTCGTCGACGACGGCGGCTCGCAGTTCCTGACGTTCTCCGTCCCGACCGCCAGCGCCTTCGCCGAGCAGCCCTACCGCTTCGTCGTCCCCGGGGCCGAGGGGGCCGAGGTCGAAGTGGAGGTGACGTGAGGCCCGGCGGTACGGTGGCGCGGGTGCTGGCGAGGGCTCGATCGAGGCGCCCCAGGCTGGTGCTGATGGTGGCTGGCCTGTCGGCGGTCACGGCCGTCGCCGCCGGATGCGCCGAGGACGCGCCGCAGGACACGTGGCAGCCGGCCGGGCCGAACGCCCAGAAGATCCAGAACCTCCAATGGCCGGTGTTCCTCATCGCCGGCGTCGTCTTCTTCATCGTGGCCGCCGCCATCGGCTGGGCCATGTACCGCTACCGGGACCGCGGCCAGCCGATCCCCAAGCAGACGCACGGCCGGCCGGCCCTCGAGATCGGGCTGACCATCCTCCCCGCGCTGATCCTCATCGGCATCGCCGTGCCGACCGTTGGCACCTTGTTCGCCCTGGCCAAGACGGACGACACGGAGTGCTACATCAACGTCACCGGCCAGCAGTGGTGGTGGGAGGTCGACTACCCGACCCAGCCGGGCTGCGGCGACATCGAGGCCCCGATCGTCACCAGCGGGCAGATGGTCATCCCGACCGGCACCAAGGTGCTCGTGCGGGGGACCAGCCGAGACGTCATCCACAGCTGGTGGATCCCCCGCCTCAACGGCAAGCGCGACATGGTGCCGGGCCGCGTGCAGACGGTCCGCCTCGAGGCCGACGAGCCGGGGATCTACGCCGGGCAGTGCACCGAGTTCTGCGGCCTCTCACACGCCAACATGCGGATGGAGGTGGTGGCGCTCTCGCCGGACGACTTCGAGACCTGGAAGCGCGGCCAGCTGGCGCCGTACGAGGCGCCGGAGGAGGGCACGCTGGCGGCCACCGGCGAGCAGACGTTCATCCAGCAGTGCTCGCGGTGCCACCAGGTCAACGGGCTGCTCGATACCGAGGGTGTGCCGGTGATCGCCCAACCGGAGCTGTACGTGTACTCCGAGGCAGCACCGAACCTGACCCACCTGATGAGCCGCAACACGTTCGCCGGCACGTCGTTCTCCCTGCTCATCTCGTCCTGCCGCAACGCTGTCTGGGACGCACCGCCGGAGGAGTTCGGCGCCCGCTACCTGGAGGGGGTCACGCTCGAGTGCCTCAACCAGGTCGACCTGCGGGAGTGGCTGCGCAACGCCCCCGCCAAGAAGCCCATGTACACCGACCCCGAAGAGCTGGCGCCGACGGACGAGAAGACCCGCGGCATGCCCTACCTGGCCCTGTCCGAGGACCAGATCGACCAGCTCCTCGCCTACCTCCTGCAACGCCAATGAGTAATCTGTCGTGACAACGGTACTGACCCAGCGCTCAGCACCTGCTCGACACCGGGCGCGCCAGCGCCTGGCGGCAGCAAATAATGGCGATCATCGAACGTCCCGTCCCGGCGGTCACGACCGGTGAGTGGTGGCACCGGTCGTCACGCCGTCGACCGCGTACGGGGTGTTCAAGCGCCCGGTGTCGTCGACCGGCTGGCGATCCTGGGCGTTCACCGTCGATCACAAGCGGATCGCGATCATGTACGGCGTCAGCGCCATGGTGTTCTTCCTCGTGGGCGGCATCGAGGCGTTGCTGATCCGGGCCCAGCTGGCCCAGCCGGACGGCAGCGTGCTGTCGGCCGACGTCTACAACCAGATGTTCACGATGCACGCCACGACGATGATCTTCCTGTTCGCCATGCCGATGGCGGCGGCGTTCGGCAACTACCTCCTGCCATTGCAGGTGGGCGCCAGGGATGTCGCCTTCCCGCGCATCAACGCCTTCGGTTTCTGGAGCTTCCTGTTCGGCGCCCTGTTCATCAACACGGCGTGGATCCTCGGCGGCGCCGCCGACGGCGGCTGGTTCATGTACGCCCCCAACTCGAGCCTGCCGTTCTCGCCGACGAACGGCATCGACCTCTGGGCCGTCGGCCTGATCATCACCGGCGTGGCCTCCCAAAGCGGGGCCATCAACCTCATCGTGACCGCCCTCAACATGCGCGCGCCAGGCATGTCGCTGATGCGCATGCCGGTGCTCACCTGGATGATCCTGGTCATCCAGTTCCTCCTCGTGTTCGCCATCCCCGTGATCACGGTGGCGCTCGTGCTGCTCATCTTCCAGCGGCAGTTCGACGCCACGTTCTTCACCGTGAGCGCCGGCGCCGACCCCTTGCTGTGGCAGCACCTGTTCTGGATCTTCGGGCACCCCGAGGTGTACATCCTCGTGCTCCCGTCGTTCGGCATCGTCAGCGAGGTCCTGCCGGTGTTCTCCCGGAAGCCGCTGTTCGGCTACCCGTTCGTCGTCTTCTCGGGCGCCGCCATCGGGTTCATCGGGTGGGGCGTGTGGGCCCATCACATGTTCGCCTCCGGGTTGGGACCCGTCAGCGTGGCCGTGTTCTCGCTGGCGACGATGGTGATCGCCATCCCGACCGGCATCAAGATCGTCAACTGGACGCTCACGATGTGGGGCGGCAAGTTGGTGTTCACCACTGCGATGCTGTTCGCCATCGGCCTCGTCGTGGAGTTCACGATCGGCGGCCTGTCGGGAGTCACCCATGCCGTGGCGCCGTCCGACACGCAGCAGACCGACACGTACTACATCGTCGCCCACTTCCACTACGTGCTCTTCGGCGGCGCCGTGCTCGGGTTCTTCGCCGGCTTCTACTACTGGTGGCCGAAGGTGTTCGGCAAGTGCCTCAACGAGAAGCTCGGGAAGTGGAACTTCTGGCTGATGATCATCGGCATGAACCTGACGTTCGGGCCGATGCACATCACGGGGCTGCAGGGTCAACCGCGCCGGATGTACATCACGACGGAGGCCCGGGCCGGTGAGGGGTTCTTCAACATCACTTCTGGAACCTCGTCGCCACGATCGGGTCGGTGATCATCGCCGTCGGCGTGCTGCTGTTCCTGATCAACATCGTGCACACCCATCGCAAGGAGCCGGTCGCGCCGCTCGACCCGTGGGACGCCCGCACCCTGGAGTGGATGACGACCAACCCGCCGAAGGTGCACAACTTCGACGCCGTCCCGACGGTCCACGCGCTGGACGAGTTCTTCCACCGCAAGTACGAGGACGTCGGGGAGGGCGACGCCCACGACCTCCGCCGGGTCGCTACGGCCGAGGAGATCCTGGCCGAGCAGGAGGCGCACGCCGACCACCACATCCACCTGCCGTCGCCCTCGTACTGGCCGATCGTGCTGGCGTTCTCGCTGCCGATCATCGGCTTCGGCGTCATCTACAACCACCTGATCGCCTTCGTCGGCGTCGCCATCCTCGTGCTGGCGATGTTCGGCTGGGCGCTCGAGCCGTCGGTCGCCGATGAGTCCGACTACGACCCGCCGACGCCCGAGCCGGGCGAAGGCCTGGCCACGGTGGAGACAGCGTGAGCGAGCGTCCCCGGCCAGGACGGCGGCAACGCCCGAGCGAGCGAGCGAACAGGCGGCTGCGGTATGAGTGACGCTTCTCCACCCGAGGAAAAGACCGCCGGCCACGGCGCACCCGACCTCGGCAACGAGCCGTCCGACGCCGGCAACCCGATCACCGAGACGATCGACGAGATCCCGATGGGTGGGGTCCCGGAGCCCGGTCCGAGCCGAGCAGTACGCCGCCGAGTCGAACGTGCTCACCGCGATGCCCGTCCAGACCGACGAGGATCTTGTCGACGAGCACCACGAGGCCCCGCACAGCACGAGCGGGGTCTCCAACAACAAGCTCGCCATGTGGCTGTTCCTCGGCTCGGAGTGCCTGCTCTTCGGCGGGCTGATCAGCACCTACATGCTGTACCGCGGCCGCTACTCCGGCGGCCCCGGGCCGGATCAGATCTACGACATCCCGTTCACGTCGGTGTCCAGCTTCGTGCTGCTGATGAGCTCGCTGACGATGGTCCTGGCCGTGTCGGCGGTGGCCCGCGGCGACATCCGCAACACCAAGCTCTGGCTGGCGATGACCGCCCTGCTCGGCGCCACCTTCGTCGGCGGCCAGGTCTACGAGTTCACGACCTTCTACCGGGAGGGCTTGGGGTTCACGACGAGCCTGTTCTCGTCGAGCTTCTACACGCTGACCGGCTTCCACGGCGCCCACGTGACGGTCGGCATCATCATGCTGCTGGCCCTCGTCGGCATGGTCTCCCGCAACCGCATCGTCGGCGAACGGTCGGAGGTCGTCGAGCTCGTCGGCCTGTACTGGCACTTCGTCGACATCGTCTGGATCGTCATCTTCACGCTCGTCTACCTGATCCCAGCATGAGCACGCACGTCGAGCATCCCGATCCCGCCGGCCGTCCGCGAGGACCTCTCGGCGGACGAGTTCGGCGAGCACCAGCACGGGGCGACGGACAAGCAGTACATCATCATCGCCGTGATCCTGGCGGCGATCACCGCCGCCGAGGTGTCCGTCACCTACCTCGGCATCGGGCCGCTGTTGCTGCCGGTGCTGCTGATCATGATGGCCGCCAAGTTCGTCACCGTCGTCAGCTACTTCATGCACCTGAAGTTCGACAAGCGCATCTTCACGTTCATGTTCTACATGGGCCTCACCTTGGCGGTGTTCGTCTACTGCGTGGCCCTGGCGACCTTCCACTTCTTCGGCAGCTGACGGTCTGGCGCCGCGCCGATCAGCCCGGCAGACTTGAGCCGTGCTGGCCCAGGCCGCCGTCGACCCCTTCGCCTTCCGGGCTCACCCGGATGTGTGGATCCTGGTCGCCTTCCTGAGTGGCGCCTACGTGTACATGGTCAGGGTCGTCGGGCCGCACGCCGTCGGGCTCGGCCAACAGGTCGTCAGCCGGCGCAACGTCCTCGCCTTCGTCGCCGCCATGGTGGTGCTGTGGGTGGCCAGCGACTGGCCGCTGCACGACATCGGCGAGCAGTACCTGTACTCGGCCCACATGCTGCAGCACCTCCTCCTGACGTTCTTCCTCGCGCCGCTGGCCCTGCTGGCGACACCCGAGTGGCTGCTGCGGGTGCTCATCGGCAACGGCCGCCTGTACGCCGTGTTGCGCTGGCTGTGCAAGCCGGTCGTCGCCGGGCTCGTGTTCAACCTCGCCGTGATCGTCACCCACATCCCCGGTGTCGTGAACGCCTCGGTCACGAGCGACGGACCGTTGCTGCACTACTCGCTGCACGTGATGGTCGTGTTGGCGTCCCTCTTGATGTGGATGCCGGTGTGCGGTCCGTTCCGCGAGCTGCAGATGGGCACCGGCGGGAAGATGATCTACCTGTTCCTGATGTCCGTCGTCCCGACGGTCCCCGCCGGGTGGCTGACGTTCGCCGAGGGCGCCGTCTACGACGCCTACGACCGGCCGATCCGCGTCTGGGGGCTGTCCGTGACCGACGACCAGCAGCTGGCTGGTGCCGTCATGAAGGTCGGCGGCTCCACCTTCCTGTGGTCGATCATCGTGGTGCTCTGGTTCCGGCGCTTCGCCAGCTCGTATCGCGACGAGCACCAGTACCGCCGCGGCCGACTGATGCCGACGGCCGAGATCGTCGGTCACGACGAGGATCCGCTGACCTACGACGACGTCACCCGGGAGTTCGCCCGTGTCCCGGCGACAACCGAACCGGACCGTCCCGGCGACGCCCGGTAGGTTCCTCCACCGGTGATCGACGTCCGGCTGTTGCGCAACGATCCCGACGCAGTGCGGGCGGCGATGGCCCGCCGCGGCGACCCTGCGCTCCTCGACCAGCTGGACGAGGCCGCCCGCCTCGACGCTCGGCTGCGCGACATCACGGCCGAGCGCGACGAGGTCCGGGCCGGCGTCAACGAGATCTCCAAGCGGGTCGGTGCGCTGCGCCGCGACGGCGACGTGGTGGCGGCGGAGGCAGCTGCAGGGCGAGAGTCGGGTGCTCGGCGAGGACGAGAAGCGTCTCGCCGCCGAGCACGACGACGTGTCCGGCGCGCTCCGGGAGCTGCTGCTCGTGATCCCCAACCTGCTGCACCCGGCCGTTCCCGACGGGTGCGTCGGCGGACGACAACCCGGTGGTCCGTGGACCGTTCAACCTGCCGCCGTTCTTCGCCGACCACCAACGAGTGCCGCACTGGGAGTCCGGTCCCGCGCTCGGCATCCTCGACAACGAGCGGGCGATCAAGATCAGCGGTGCGATGTTCGCGATGACGCGGGGCGCCGGCGCCACGCTGGGGCGGGCGCTGTGCCAGCTGGCGCTGGACCGCAACGCCGACGCCTTCGAGGAGATCAGGCCCCCGTCGCTCGTCACCACGGCGACGCTGACGGCGAGCGGCCAGCTCCCGAAGTTCGCCGACGACGCCTACGCCATCGAGCGCGACGACCTGTGGTGCATCCCGACGGCGGAGGTCCCCTTGACCTCGCTGTACCGCGACGAGATCCTCGCCGCGGAGGACCTGCCGCGGCGCATGATGGCCGCCACCCCCTGCTATCGCCGCGAGGCCGGCTCGGCGGGGAGGGACACGCGTGGTCTGTTGCGGGTCCACGAGTTCGACAAGGTCGAGCTCCTCGCCGTGGCCACGCCCGATCAGGCACCGGAGCTGCTGGAGATGATGGTCGCCCGTGCGGAGGGCACGATCGACCTCCTCGGACTGCCGTGGCGGACGATCGAGATCTCCACCGGTGACCTCGGGCAGAGCCATCATCGGGGGTTCGACATCGAGGTCTATGCGCCGGGCGCCGACCAGTGGCTGGAGGTCTCGTCGGTCAGCTGGTTCTCCGACTACCAAGCCCGGCGGGCGAACATCCGCTATCGACCCGCGGCCGTCGACGGCGCCCCGTCGAAGGGCACCGAGATCGCCCACACACTGAACGGGTCGGCCCTCGCCGTGCCCCGCGTGTGGGCGGCGATCGTCGAGAACTTCCGCCAATCCGACGGATCGATCCTCGTCCCCGAGGCGCTGCATCCGTACATCGCGCGGCATCGAACGGATCGCCACCCGATGAACCCGCCGTCGGCACCCGACGACGTCACGGCCCACCTGTGGTCGCGCCGCGTGCAGTACGAGACCGCGGGCGTCGACGTCGCGGACGTCGTGGCCGACCCGATCGCGCAGTGGCGACGTTGGTACGCCGATGCCGAAGAGGCCCTGCTCGTCGAGCCCAACGCGATGGTGCTGGCGACGGCAGGTGAGGACGGTCGGCCGGACGCCCGCTACGTACTCGTGCGCGAAGTGGACGAGCGTGGCTTCGTGTTCCACACCAACTACGACAGCCCGAAGAGCGGGCAGGCCACCCACAACCCGTACGCCGCCGGCGTGTTCACGTGGCTCGGGCTGCACCGCCAGGTGCGCATCCGCGGCCCGATCGCCCGGGCCGAGCGAGAGGTCAGCGACGCCTACTTCGCGTCCCGGCCACGCGACAGCCAGATCGGGGCATGGGCGTCTCCACAGAGCGCGGTGCTCCACGATCGCGCCGATCTCGACCGGCGGGTCGCCGTGACCGAGGCCGAGTTCGAAGGCCGCGACGTCGACCGGCCAGGGTTCTGGGGCGGGTGGCGCCTCGGCGTGGACGAGATGGAGTTCTGGCAGGGGCGCCCCAGCCGCCTCCACGACCGCGTCCGCTACCGCCGCGACGCCGAGGGCGCCTGGATCGTCGAACGCCTCGCGCCGTAGCGGTCAGCGCATCCAATCCGCGGCCACCGCGGCCAGGGTGGTGATCAGGGCAGCCATCGGGGGGACCGGTGCTTCGCTGGTCCAGTCGGCCCACCGCGGGCCGAGGCCGCGCACGCGGGGGGAGCTCGAGCTGCACGCCGCCGAGGCGGGGGACGTTGACCGGGTTGTCGGGATGCAGGCCGCGCAGCTCCCGCGGGATCTCGTCGAGCTCGGTCACGACGTCGTACTCGGGTAAGGCCGGCGGCGAGGGCCGCACCAAGGGTGGTCGCCAGCGGGCGATTGCCGCCGCCGAGCAGCAGCGACGTGAACCGCCCCCACCGCCCGTAGCCGTGGACCGTGACGACGACCTCCACATGGTCGAGGAACTCGTCGAGGGCATCCGATTCCTCGCGCCGGACGATGATCGACGGGAAGTGCGCCGGCTCCGGCCCCGGGTGTTCGACCGTGTACAGCGACGCTCCGGACACCTCGGCGGCGGCCTTGGCGATGACGTCCGTGCGCTCCTCCAGCGCCCCGCCGTGGAACGCCATGAACCCGAAGCGACCAGCCAGCGTGCACCGCTCGACCACGCCGTGGCGGCCAACAACCGGCTGAACGTCGGGGCCGGTGCTCGCTCCATCCCTCCATGGTGCCACCGGTAGTGTCGGCTCGTGCTGGTGTGGATGGATCTCGAGATGACCGGTCTCGACCCCACGAGCGATGTGATCGTCGAGATCGCCACCCTCATCACGGATGACGAGTTGCAGATCGTCGCCGAGGGACCGGACCTCGTCATCGGGCAGCCGCCCGAAGTGCTGGCGGCGATGGACCCCTTCGTCGTCGAGATGCACACCAGGTCCGGCCTCCTCGACGCCATCCGGACATCGCCGGTGACGCTCGCCGATGCCGGGACGCAGACGCTCGACTTCATCCGCCAGCACGCGCCCGAGCCCCGTTCGGTACCGCTGTGCGGCAACTCGATCGGGACCGATCGGCGCTTCCTCGCCGCCTACCTCCCGGAGATCGAGGAGCACCTCCACTACCGGTCGATCGACGTGTCGAGCATCAAGGAGCTCGTCCGTCGCTGGTATCCGAAGATCGGTCAGCACCGACCACAGAAGCAGGGCCAGCACCGCGCCCTGGACGACATCCGGGAGTCGATCGACGAGCTGCGCTACTACCGGTCGAGCGTCTTCGTCCCGCCGTCCCCGGATGGCGCACCAGCGACCTCCTGACATGCGCGCCATCGTCCTCACCGAGTACGGCGGTCCCGAGGTGCTGCGCGTGTCCGAGGTGGCGGCTCCGGAGCCCGGACCGGACGACCTCCTCGTGGATGTGCGCTACGCGGCCGTCAACCGTGCCGACGTGCTGCAGCGGCTCGGCCTCTACCCGGATCCGCGCGGCGACCAGGCCGACCGGCCACTGGACATCCCCGGTCTGGAGTACGCCGGCACCGTCGCCGCGGTCGGAGTCGCGGCGACGGGCTGGCGCGTCGGCGACGAGGTGATGGGGATCGAGGCGGGCGGCGGCTACGCCGAGCAGCTGGTGACCCACGCCCGCCTGGCGCTGCCGGTGCCGGCCGGCCTCGCCCTCGCCGATGCGGCGGCCGTCCCCGAGGTGTTCCTCACCGCTTGGGACGCGCTCGTCGTGCAGGGCGGGCTGACCAGCGGGCGGTGGGCACTCGTCCACGCCGGCGCGTCCGGGGTCGGGACGGCGGCCATCCAGATCGCCGCGGCGATCGGCGCCCGCGTCGCCGTCACGTGCTCGGCCGGCAAGGCCGCGGCCTGTCGCGCGCTCGGCGCCGACCTCGTCCTCGAGCGCTCGCCGGCCGACTGGCTGGCGGCGCTGCGCGACGGCTTGGCCGCCCACGGCCGCACCGACGGCGTCGACGTGGTGCTCGACGTCGTCGGCGGCGAGGAGGCCGACCGCAACCTCGGCGCCGTGCGACCGCAAGGACGGATCATCCAGGTCGGTCTGCTGGGGGGTGGGCCGGCGACCGTCAACATCGGTCAGCTGCTGGCCAAACGCGTGCACTGGGTCGGCACCATGCTGCGCTCGCGCCCGATCGAGCAGAAGATCGCCATCAGCCAGCGCTTCGCCCAAGAGGTGCTGCCGCTGTTCACCGCCGGGGTGTTGCGCCCGGTGATCGATCGTCGCTTCCCGTTGGGTGACGTCGCCGAGGCCCATCGTGTCATGGAGGCCGACGCCAACATCGGCAAGCTGCTGCTGGATGTCACGCCGTCGTGACCGGCCGGCCTTTCCAGGAGGTCCGGCGGCGGGCGCGGTTGAACACCGCGCCGGCGACGACGGCGAGCAGCGCCAGCACGGCCAGCGGGTAGAGCGCGGCCACGACCGGGCCGAACCGCCCGGCGCGGCGCCCGAGCACCCAGACCTGGACGGCGCTCAGCGGATACGCCCACCAACCGGCGAACGGGCCCCCGGCCAGCGACCAGACCCAGCCCACCACGGCCAGCGTCACCCACCACGGCGTGGCGGCGATCCCGGCGGCCAGCGTCCGGGACCAGCCGGCGCCCAGCTGGCGCAGGCCGCCCGGGTACATGCGGAACGATGCATCGGCACGGCTCGTGAACAGCGCGCTGCCGCCGACACGGCGGGCCAGCTCGATGTCCTCCGTGAGGCTGTTGCGCACGTCAGGGTGGGCGTGCCCACCCGCCGCGTCGTAGCGCCCACGGGTCACCGCCAGCACCGCACCGAAGGCGACGGTGGTGCGGATGCGGCGTCCGAGCACCGTGAACCCCCTACTCCCCATCAGGGAGACCACGTTGGGCAGCACGCTGGCCCGTTCCAGCGGCCGCTCGGCGTCGTGCCACGGCTGGGCCGACACGACGACGTCCGGCGACGCCTCGACCGCTGCCGCCAAGCCGTCCAGGAGGTTCGGGCCGGGTCGGACGTCGGCGTCGAGGAACACGAGCGTCCCGGCGCACGTCGCCGCGGCTCCGTGCCAGCAGGCGTGCGGCTTGCCGAGCCAACCCGCAGGCAGCGGCGGGGCTGCGACGACCACGGCGCCGAACGAGGTGGCGACCTCGGCCGTGGCATCCGTCGAGTGATCGTCGACGACGACCAGCTCGTCGCCGGGCTGCAGCTGGGCGACGAGCGGACCGAGCAGCCGCCCGAGCGCAGACTGCTCGTCGCGGGCGGGGACGACGACCGCCAGTGGTGGGCGACGCCGACGCAAGGGCGGCAGCGCTCGCGGCGACCACAGCAGGAGCCAGCCGAGCGCCCAACCGACTCCGAACAGGACCGTGCCGAACATCTGCGGGAGATTTTCGCGTCTCACGGAGCTCGTTCGTGACTCCAGTAAGGCGATGGACATCTCGCCTGGGCCCGCTGCTCCGACGGACGAGGCTCGTTCAACCAACTGTTCTTCTCCGACGACCCGTACGACATCGCCAGAGCGAAGGCGATCTGCTCGCGGTGCGTCGTGCGCCAACCGTGCCTGGCCGGCGCGCTGGAGCGCGGCGAGATGTGCGGTGTGTGGGGCGGCGAGATCCTCGTCGACGGTCAGGTCGTGGCCGTCAAGCGCCGCCGTGGCCGGCCACCGGTCCACCCGCGCCCGCCGCTGGTCGTCGCCGAAGTGCCCGACGTGCCCGACGTGGCGTAAGGCACACCGTCGGCGGGCATCACGGGGGCTAACCCCCTTGACTGCCCCAGGGCCATCGTGGTTGGCTGACCTTTGCCCCCGCACGCGGGGGCAGCAGCGACGTATCCCTTCGCCCGAAAGGACCGAGCACACGATGGCCGGAGTCACCTACAAGCAGCGACAGGCAGCGATGCCGTCCGCCGCGCTCGTCGGTCCGGCCACGCTCGACCCGACGGGCCGGAGCGGCTGGCCCATCGCCACCCTCGAGGCGTGCGGCTCCAACGCCAACCATGGCTTTGCGACCAACCGTTCCACCCGGCACCTCGGGAGACTCTCGACCTAGCGAGTCGAGACTCCGCCTGAGGCCGCCGGGATCCCCCGGCGGCCTTTCCGGTTTTCGGGGCCACGCAGCGACGACACGAGGACATCACATGTACGCCATCTACGAACTCCCCCAGCGCCAGCTGGAACCAAGTCCCCCCGCCGTCAGCGTTGGCCTGCCCCGCTGCGCTGACGGCCACGGGACGCTCACGCCGTTGTTCTTCTCCGACGACGTGATCGACATCGCGCGGGCCAAGGCGATCTGCGCCAAGTGCTCGCTCGACCGCGTCGTGCCTGCGTGACGCCATGGTTCGTGAAGAGCCGTGGGGTGTGTGGGGCGGCGAGCTGTTGCTCAACGGCCGCATCGTGCGCGACAAGCGTCCGTGCGGTCGCCCGCCCAAGCACCCGCGCCCCGCACTCATCATCGACGAGATGGGGGTCGTTGGCAGCGTTGCCTGAGGATGCCGGTGGGCGCCGCCCCCCGGCGCCCACCGGCACGTCGGTAGCCTCGGCCGCGTGGAAGCGTCGGTCCGCACCCGGGTGCGGGCCGTGGCGCTCGTGGCGGCCGTGGGCATCAGCCTGATCGGCGCGGTGATCTGGAGCCGGATGGTCGGCGACGACACCCCAGCCGACGCCGTCCTGGCCACGCCCGGCGAGTACCCGCAACCGGGCGCGTCGACCAATCCACCCCTGCCGACCGATCGCTTGCCAATCGTCGAGCTGACAGCAGCCGACGGGACGAGCGTCGCGTTGACCACCGACGGCCGGCCGCTCGTCGTCAACCTGTGGTACTCGACATGTCCGCCGTGTGCTCGCGAGCTCGTCGACTTCGCCGAGGTGCACGCCGAGGCCGATGCGTCGGTGCGCTTCGTCGGGGTCAACCCGTACGACAGCGCCGAGGTGATGTCGCGGTTCGCCGCCGACCGCGGGGTGCGCTACGAACTGCTGCGTGATCCGGAGTCCGTCCTCGCCGACGAGCTGGCCGTCGTCGCCTACCCGGTCACCCTTTTCGTCGACGGCGACGGGCGCATCCTCGAGCGGACCGGACCGCTCGACGCCGACGAGCTCCGTGAGCGCTTGGCCGCCTACTGGTCGGTGACGTGAACCTGGGGCTGTCGTTCCTGCGCGGCATGGTCGCCTCGATCAACCCGTGCGCCTTCGTGCTGCTGCCGACGTACCTCATGTACTTCCTCGGTCTGGAGGCCGAGCGGATGGACTCGCAACGGGCGTCCGTGCGCCGCGCACTGCTCGTGTCGGTGGCCGTGTCCAGCGGGTTCATGGGCGTGTTCGTGACGGCGGGCATCGTCAGCAACTGGTTCACGAGCTGGCTCAACGAGCACGCCAAGTACGCCACCGCGGTGATCGGCGTCGGGCTGATCGCCTTGGGTGCGGCGATGCTGTTCGGGCTGCGCATCCCGTTCGCCGCGCCGGTGATCGACGGCGGCGGTCGGGACCGCACCGTGCGGTCGATGTTCGTCTACGGCGTGGCCTACGCCGTGGCCTCGATCGGCTGCACGATCGGCCTCTTTGCGGCGACGGCGTTCACGACACCGGACTCCTTCTTCGGGGGTTTCGCCAACGTCGTCGCCTACGGGCTCGGGATGGCGCTCGTCGTGACGGCGCTCACGGTCAGCCTGGCCGTCGCCAATCGGGTGCTCCTGCGGTGGCTGCGCTCGGCGATGCGCTACGCCAACCAGCTGGCCGCCGCCTTCGTGCTGCTGTCGGGCGCCTACCTCCTGTACTACTTCTGGGTCGTCGACGTGAACAGCGAGTCCGACGGGATCGTCGAAGCCGTCGAGGGCGTGCAGAACGACGTGCTCGTGCGACTCAACGACAACTGGCAGCTCGCCGCGCTCGTGCTGGCCGGGATCGTCGGCGCGGCGACCATCTACGTCGTCGCTCGACGCCGGCCGGGCAAGCCGCCGTCGATAGCTTCGCCGGTGCGTGAACGCTCCCATCGTTGAACACGTGCCGGCGCTGCCGGCGGCCACCGTCGTACTCGTCCGGGACCCCGGGGCCGATGGCGCCGGTGAGCGACGCGGTGACGCGACCGTCGAGGTGTTCGTGCTGCGACGCACCGCCAGCGCGGCGTTCGCCGCCGGGATGTACGTGTTCCCGGGCGGGCGCGTCGACGACGCGGATGGCGTGCCCGAGATCGAGCCGTTCTGCGATGGTCTCGACGACGCCGCGGCATCCGCCGCCCTCGACCTCGAACGGGGCGGTCTGGCGTACTGGGTGGCCGCCGTGCGGGAGTGCTTCGAGGAGTCCGGCGTGCTGCTGGCCCGCCGCCGCGACGGTTCCTCGTTCGCCGCGCCGGACAGCGCCCGACGGGAGGTCCACGCCGGCCGGCTGTCGATGGTCGAGCTGTGCCGTCGCCACGACGTGGTGCTCGACATCGACCGCGATGCGGTACATCGCCCATTGGGTGACGCCAGTCGGAGAGGGCCCGCGGCGTTTCGACACCCGCTTCTTCCTGGCCACCGCCCCCCATGGTCAGGAGGGGGTGCACGACGACGCTGAAACCGTGCACAGCATGTGGGTCCGCCCGGCCGACGCCATCGCCCAGGCCCAGCGACGAGAGCTGATGATGATGCGGCCGACGATCGCCGCCCTGCGCTTTCTCGCCGGCTGCCCGTCGGCCACCGATGCCCTTGCTCGCGCCGACGCCGCCGGCCGCCCGCCGCGCATCCAACCACGCCTGCGCCACGACGCCAGCGGAAAGATCATCGGCATCGCCTTGCCCGACGACCCGGACTACGCCTCCCTCGCTGACCGCTCCCAACCGAGTGTTGGAGCGCGTCGGAGTGTCAGAGGTCGGGAAAATCGACCTCCGGCACTCGGATGCCCGCCAACAGCTCGGATCGGAGAGCGTCAGACGGCGGCGGACCGGGTCGGCCAGGGCGACCTCGACGGCGGCCAGCACGCGGGCCGTGCAGCCGGCCATGTCGGGCCCGTCCTCGATCGCCGGTGGCGGCACGACGTCGTCGAGTCGGGCGGCGATCTCGGTGAACGCCCGCGCCGCCGGGCCGGCATCCTCGCCGGTGGCCGAGCGCGACCGGGCGCCCCGCGTCGCCGCCGGCGGACACGGCCGGCTCCAGCGGCACGGACCCCAGCAGCGGAACATCGATCGCCGCCGCCAGCGCGGCTCCACCCCCGGCACCGAACAACGGGTACGACGTACCGTGGGCGCAGGTGAAGTCGGTCATGTTCTCGATCACCCCGACGACTCGGACGAAGCTCCGGCGAGCCATGTCAGCGGCCCGCTGGGCGACCTTCTGGGCCGCCTGGGCCGGCGTCGTGACGATCACCATGTCGGCCCGCGGGAGCAGGCGGGCGAGGCCCATCTGCACGTCGCCGGTGCCCGGCGGCATGTCGATCAGGAGGTCGTCCAGCTCGCCCCAGTGCACGTCGTGGAGGAACTGCTCGACGGCCTTCGTCAGCATCAACCCTCGCCACATGAGGGCGGTGTCCTCCTCGACGAGGAACCCCGTGGAGACCACCTTCAGCCGTCCGTCGCCGATGGGCAGCTCGTTCGGCATGATCAGCGGCCGATCGCTGCCGTCGACCCGCTGGGCCTCCATCCGCTCGGACATGCCGAGCAGGCGGGGGACGGAGAAGCCCCAGATGTCGGCGTCCAGCACGCCGACGGTCCGACCCTGGCGGGCCAGCGTGACGGCCAGGTTGACGGTCACCGAGCTCTTGCCCACGCCGCCCTTGCCGCTGGCGATCGCCAGCACGCGCGTGGACGCCGGGACCTGCGTGTCGGTGGCGGCTTGGCGGGCGTTCCAGCGGGCCTTCAGCATCACCTCGGTGCGCTCGTCCGGGGTCATCTCACCCCACGTGATGCGCACGTCGCGCACACCGGGGTGGACGCCGACGCGGTTCTCGATCTCGCGCTTGATCTCGGCCCGCAGCGGGCAGCCGCCAATCGTCAGCTTGACCGTCACGTCGACGAGCCCGTCGCTGCCGACGCGGACGCTGGGCACCATGCCGAGCGTGACGATGTCGCTCCCCAGCTCGGGGTCGATGACCGACGCCAGCACGGCGAGGACGTCGTCCTCCGACGGGACCGGGGCCTGGAGCGGAGTCGTCGGCGCGGCGGTCATAGGCACATTTTACCGGTCGTGACCGTGTAATCTAGTGCTCGTGGTGCGACAGGGCGCTCGGGAGATCCCATCCCGTGACGTGCTGCGCGTGCTCGGCGACAACACCAGGTACGCCATCTACCTCGAGCTGGCCCGCTCGCCGCGGCCGCTCGTCACCGCCGAGATCGCCGAGACCCTCGACCTCCATCCGAACACCGTGCGCCCGCACCTCGAACGGATGCGGGAGGTCGGCCTGCTGGACGTGACGACCGACGCCCGGGGCGAGGTCGGCCGGCCGCAGCACCGTTACTCGCTGGCCGCCGACGCGCCATCGCTCGGCCTCGAGCCGCCGACGATGCCGATGCTGGCCCGCATGGTGCTGGAGATGGCCCAGCGTCTCGGCGCCGGCCCGGCGGACGCGGCCGCCGTCGGCGAGGTCGAGGGACGGGCCCGGGCGGCGGCCTACGACGACGCACCGTCGGCGCTGGAAGCGCTCGTCGCCGACCTCGACCAGCTCGGCTTCGACCCGCTCGTCGCCGAGGGCGGCGACGGGGCCAGCGACCCGGACCGCGTCACCGCCGTCGTGGCGTTCGCCAACTGCCCGTTCGCCGACGTCGCCCGCGCCCACCCGCACCTGGTCTGCTCGTTGCACCGGGGGCTGGTGGCCGGGTTCGTCGAGCACATGGGAGACGCCGAGGTGCAGGAGTTCTGCACGCTCGTCGACCGCACTCCCTGCCAGGTCTCCGTGAGTAGTCGATAGTCTTGTCATCGCAACCGTGTCGCCAGGTCACTGGCGTCGAGGAGGAACATCCGTGATCACCGTCACCGAATCCGCCGCCGTCAAGGTCAAGGAGCTCCTGGCCGCCGAAGGCGCCGAGGATCTGGCGCTGCGCGTCGCCGTTCGTCCCGGTGGCTGCAGCGGGTTCTCGTACGAGATGTTCTTCGACGGCGACATCGCCGCCGATGACGAGCAGGCCAACTTCGGGCCGGCCAACGAGGTGAAGGTGGTCGTCGATCCGGCGTCGGCGCAGCTCCTGCACGGGGCCACGCTCGACTACAAGGACGGCCTCGAGCAGTCCGGGTTCGCCATCACGAACCCCAACGCCTCCCGCACGTGCGGCTGCGGCCAGAGCTTCTCCTGATCGCTCGCCGCTCGGCGCCATGAACAAGCCACTCGGCCCGTACAGCCCGTTCGTCCGCGCCGGCGACTTCGTCATCGTGTCGGGGCAGGGCGGGATGCTCGACGGCGTGGTGGTCGGGGGCGGAGTTGCCGCCCAGACCACGCAGACGATGGCCAATCTGGCCGCACGACTTGCCGACGCGGGGGCCTCGCTCGGCGACGTCGTCAAGACGACGTGCTTCCTCACCGACATGGGCACGTTCGGCGAGTTCAACGACGCGTACGCGGCGGCCTTCGGCGACCACCGCCCGGCCCGCTCCACCGTCGAGGTGTCGGCGCTCCCCGGCGGCATGAACGTCGAGGTCGAGGCCTGGGCCTACGTCCGTCGGTGACGGCGGACGAGCGGCCACGTTGCGGCTGGGGGATGGGGAGCCCCGAGTACGTCGCCTATCACGACCTCGAGTGGGGCGTGCCGCAGCGTGACCCGAAGGTGCTGTTCGAGTTCCTCGTGCTGGAGGGTGCGCAGGCGGGGTTGTCGTGGTCGACGATCCTCAACAAGCGCCACGGCTACCGGCTGGCGTTCGCCGGTTTCGACCCCGCGGCGGTCGCCGCCTTCGGTCCGGACGACGTCGAGCGCTGCCTGGCCGACCCCGGCATCGTCCGCAACCGGGCGAAGGTCAACGCCACCATCGGCAATGCCCGGGCATGGCTGGAGCTCGAGGACCCGGTGGCCCACCTGTGGTCGTTCGTCGATGGCGCGCCGGTGCAGAACCGGTGGTCGACGCTGACCGACCTCCCCGTGACCACGCCGGCGGCAGAGGCGATGAGCAAGGACCTCAAGCGGCGCGGCTTCCGTTTCGTCGGCCCGACGATCTGCTACTCGCTGATGCAGGCCTGCGGCCTCGTCAACGACCACGTGACGACCTGCTTCCGCTACGACGAGGTCGCCGCCCTGGCCTAGTCCTGCCGAGCGAGCGAGGCAGTGATGAACACTTGGGCGCGATCCTTCCCGACAGGTGAAAAATTCCGCGCCCAGATCGTCGACCCTGCCTCGCTTCGCTCGGCAGGACCCGGCGCCCAGATGTCCGGGGCGAGTCGGGTTGAGTAGTTTGAGCGCGCTATGGCTGGTGCGATCGTCATCGTCGTCGTGCTGCTGCTCATCCCGGTGCTCGTGCTGCTGAGCGGCGGGCTCGCCGCGGCTGTCCTCGGCGAGGTGTTGGAGAGCGACGCCGAAGACCGCGATGGCGTGACTGGCGGCGCCGAGCTACTCGACGACTGAGGGCTGATGTTCCACCCCGACGCCTCGACGGCGGCGCTCACCGAGGCGATCGTCCGCTATGCCGTCGAGCGGATCAACCTCGATCCACCGCCGCTCGACGGTCCGCGCCCGCCCGACGAGTTGCGGGCGCTGGCCGGCCCGACCATCACCCCGACCGGGATCGGCGGCGCCGAAGCGCTGCGCGTGTTCGCCGAAGTGCTCGCGCCGGCGTGCATCTCCGTCGACCACCCGCGCTTCCTCTCGTTCGTGCCGGCCGCGCCGACGGACGCGTCGATCCTCTTCGACCTCGTCGTCGGCGCGTCCAGCATCTACGGAGGCTCGTGGCTGGAGGGCGGGGGCGCCATCTTCGCCGAGAACGAGGCGCTGCGGTGGATCGCCGACCTCGCCGGTCTGCCACCCACGGCCGGCGGGGTGTTCGTCAGTGGCGGCACGGCCGGCAACCTCAGCGCGCTGGTCGCCGCCCGGTGGCGGTGGCGGCAGCTGGCCGGCGGTTCGCACGACCGCGTCCGCGGGCTGCTGCTGACGTCTCGCGGCGCCCATTCCTCGGTGGCTCAGGCCGCGCGGGCGATGGACGCCGACGTGATCGAGGTTCCGGCCGACGAGCGCGGGCCGCCTCACCGCAACGGCGCTGCGGTCGACCGTCGACCGCCTCGCCGCCGAGACCCGGGCCCGGCTGTTCGCCGTCGTCGCCACGAGCGGCACGACGAACGCCGGCATCATCGACGACCTCCAAGCTTCGGCCGACATCGCCGCTGAGCTGGGCACGTGGCTGCACGTCGACGGCGCCTACGGCGGCGCCGCCCTCGCCGCCCCGAGCGTCCGCCAGCGGTTCGCCGGCATCGAGGCCGCCGACAGCTTCATCGTCGATCCGCACAAGTGGCTGTTCGCGCCGTTCGACTCGTGCGCGCTGATCTATCGCGATCCCGAGATCGCCCGGCAGGCCCACACGCAGCACGCCGAGTACCTCGACGTGTTGCACGCCGACCACAGCGAGGCCGGACAGCTGGTCCACGATTGGAACGCCTCCGATCTCGCCCACCACCTGAGCCGCCGAGCCCGCGGGCTGCCGCTGTGGTTCAGCCTCGCCACCCACGGCACGGACGCCTACCGCGATGCGCTCGAGACGACGCTGCAGGTCGCTCGGGAGGGTGTCGAGCTCGTGCGCGCCGCGCCCCACCTCGAGCTGATCATGGAGCCTGAGCTCTCGATCGTGCTGTTCCGCCGTCTGGGCTGGGGTCCCGCCGACTACCAGGCGTGGAGCGACGACCAACTGGCCCGCGGCCATGCCTTCGTGACGCCCAGCGGATGGGCCGGCGAGACCGTCCTGCGGTGGTGCATCGTCAACCCACTGACGACGGTGGACGACCTCGCGTCGATCGTCGCCAGCCTCGCCGACAGCGGCCGGGGCGATGGCTGATCCCGTCGACCTCCTCGTCCTGGGCGCCCGGTGCGTGGCGACGATGGAGGCCCAGCGCGGCGAGCTGGACGGCGGCTGGGTGGCCATCACCGGAGGACTCGTGGCGGACGTCGGCACGGGGCCGCCGCCGCCGGCCGCGGAGACGATCGACGCCGGCGACGCGCTGGTGACGCCGGGTCTCGTCAACACGCACCATCATCTGTTCCAGAACCTCACCCGCGCCTACCCGCCGATGACGGACAAGCCGCTGTTCGGGTGGCTGCGCTCGCTGTACCCGCTGTGGCAGGCACTCGATACGGAGGCCGCCTACCTCTCGGCGTGGGTCGGCCTGGCCGAGCTGGCGCTGTCCGGCTGCACGACCTCGACCGATCACCTCTACCTCCACCCGCGCGGCGCCGGCGACCTCCTGGGGGCCGAGATCGATGCCGCCGCCGACCTCGGCATGCGCTTCCACCCGACCCGCGGCTCGATGTCGCTCTCGGAAAAGGATGGCGGCCTCCCGCCCGACCACGTGGTCGGGGACGACGACGACATCCTCGCCGCGAGTGAAGCCGCAGTGCACCGCCACCACGACCGTTCTGTCGGCGCCATGGTGCGCGTCGCGTCTGGCTCCCTGCTCGCCGTTCACCGTGACCGAGCAGCTGATGGTCCGCTCGGCCGAGCTGGCCGAGCGGCTCGACGTCCGGCTGCACACGCACTTCGCCGAGAACGCCGAGGACGACGCGTACTCGCTGGTCACGTTCGGTTGCCGCCCGACGGACTACCTCGAGCGGACCGGGTGGCTGACGGATCGGGTCTGGCTGGCGCACAGCGTGATGCCCGACGACGGTGAGGTGCGCCGCCTCGGCGCCGCCGGCGTCGGCGTGGCGCATTGCCCGTCCAGCAACCTCATCCTGTCCTCCGGCATCGCGCCGGTCGTTGCGCTGCGAGCCGCTGGCGTGCACGTCGGTCTCGGCGTCGACGGGTCGTCGTCCGCCGACGCCGGTTCGCTCTGGCTGGAGGCCCGCCAGGCGATGCTGATGGCCAAGCTGCGCGACGGCGCCGCCGCGGCGTCAGCGCGGACGGTGCTGGAGATGGCGACGCTCGGGGGCGCGGCGTGCCTCGGCCGACGTGGTGAGCTCGGCGTTCTCGCCGCCGGGCGCGGCGGGGGACGTCGCCGTCTGGCCGCTGACCGGCCCGGCCTTCGCCGGTGCCGTTGCCGACCCGGTCGAGGCGTGGATGCGCTGTGGCCCCGTCAGCGCCCGCCACACCATCATCGGCGGCAAGGTCGTCGTTCGCGACGGTGTCCTCGTGCACCCGGCGGTCGAGGAGCGGCTTCGCGCCCACCGAGCGGTGGCCACCCGGATCCAGTGCCCCGTGACGGTGGACGGCCGGCCGGAGGCGCCAGACTTGGGGCCCATGAACCCCCCGTTCAGGTACCGGGCGGTCGTGCGCGCCGGCGCCATCGCTCTCGTGATCTCCGCCTGTGCGTCGGAGCGCCAGGCGACGACGGCGCCGCCGTTCGGCGAGGGCTCGACGACCACGACCGCCGTCGTGACCACGCCACCTCCGTCGGCGCCGGCGATCCGCTCGTTGGCGATGGTCGGCGATTCGATCACCTTGGGCACGGAGACCGAGCTACGTGAACGACTGGCGTCCCTGGGAGTCGAGATCCGGGCCATCGACGCCGAGGACGGCCGGCGGATGACCCCGGACGGCGACGGCGTCTCTGGCGTCGAGGCCGTCGCCGCGCTGGCCAGCAGTGCGACACCGGACCTCTGGGTGATCGCGCTCGGAACGAACGACGTCGGCCTGTACAACGGCGCCGAGTTCTACGCTCCGATCATCACGGAGATGATCGACGCCGTGCCGGACGGCGCCCCGCTCGTGTGGGTGGACGTGTACGTCGAGTCGATCCCCGATCGGTCGGCCGAGTTCAACGCCGCGTTGCGCGATGCCTTGGAGGCCCGTGGCCAGGCGACGGTGGTCGACTGGGCCTCGCTGGCCGCCGAGGACGGAGTGCTGCGCGACGGGATCCACCCGTCCGGCTACGGCATCGAGCAGTTCGCCGAAATGGTCACCGCCGCCGTCGGCCAGTGGGTCGGCTGACAGCGTCAGCTCGTCCAGCGGGACTGACCGAAGCGGTAGCCGACCGATCGGACCGTCTGGATCAGGCCGGCGTACTCCTCGCCGAGCTTGGCCCGCAGGCGGCGGACGTGCACGTCGACGGTGCGCGCCCCGCCGTAGTACTCGTAGCCCCACACCCGGTTGAGCAGCATCTCCCGGGTGAACACCTTGCCCGGGTTCTGGGCCAGGAACTTGAGCAGCTCGTACTCCATGTACGTGAGGTCGAGCGGGCGGCCGGCGATGGAGGCCTGGTAGGTCTCCAGGTTCAGCGACAGCTCCCGGTACTCGATCATCTCCGGGCGAGTGCCACCGCCGATCCGCCACAAGAGGTGGCGCACGCGGGCTTCCAGCTCGGCCGGGTGGAACGGCGAGAGGCAGAAGTCGTCGAACAGCTCGTCGCGCATCTCCAGCTCGGCGAGCTGAGCACCCGACACGAGGGCCAGCACGGGCGGGTTGCCCGGCTCCCGCTTGCGGAGCGTCCGGGCGAAGCCCCACGCGCCGTTGACGTCGGGCCCGCAGTCGATGATCGCCCCGGACCAGCCACCGGCCGGCTCGAACTCGGCGGCCTCGTCCGACGTGGCCACCGACTTCCACCGGTAGCCGCCGAGGTCGAGCGTGCGGGCCAACTCCGGCGACACCGGGTCGCCGAACACGGCGAGCAGCTCGCGCTCGTTCATGGCGCTACAGCGCCCGCAGGTAACGGTCGATCTCGAACGTCGACACGTGGGTCTTGTAGGCCCGCCACTCGGTCCGCTTGTTGCGCAGGAACCACTCGAAGATGTGCTCGCCGAGCGCGTCGTGGACGAGGTCGGATCGCTCCATCGACCGCAGCGCGTCGGACAGTGACTGCGGCAGCTGTTCGATGCCGAGCTTGGCCAACACCTCGTCGCCGATCTCGAACAGGTTGGCGTCGGCCTCGACGGGCAGCTCGTAGCCCTCGGCCACGCCGCGCATGCCGGCCGCCAGCAGCACGCTGAAGGCGAGGTACGGGTTGCACGCCGGATCCGGCGACCGGTACTCGAGGCGTGTGGCGTTCGGGTTCGCGTTCTTGGCGATCGGCACGCGGATCAAGCCACTGCGGTTGTTGCGGGCCCAGGACACGTGCACCGGCGCCTCGAACCCCGGGACCAGCCGCTTGTAGCTGTTGACGGTCTGGTTCGTCACGGCCGTGATCTCCGCAGCGTGGCGCAGCAGACCGGCCATGAACGACTTGGCCAGCGGCGACAGCCGGTAGTCGTCGTCGGCGTCGTAGAACGCGTTGCGGTCGCCGTCGAACAGCGAGAGGTGGATGTGCATGCCGGAGCCCTGCTGGCCTTCCAAGGGCTTGGGCATGAAGGTGGCGTGCAGGTCGTGCGACGCCGCCACCTCCTTGACGATCAGGCGGAACGTCATCACGCTGTCGGCCATCGACAGCGCGTCCGTGTGGCGCAGGTCGATCTCCTGCTGGCTCGGCGCGTCCTCGTGGAAGCTGTACTCGACCGGGATGCCCATCGCCTCGAGCGTCCGGATCGTCTGCTTGCGCAGCGACCCCGTGATGTCGTTCGTCGTGAGGTCGAAGAAGCTGGCCTCGTCCAGCGGCCGTGGCCGTTGCCCGGGTTCCGGCGGCGCGAAGTAGAAGAACTCGATGTCCGGCGCGACGTAGAACGTGAGGCCCTGCTCGTGGCAGGCCCGCACGTGTCGCCGGAGCACCTGGCGCGGGTCACCCCCGAACGGGGTGCCGTCGAGGTTGTGGATGTCGCAGAAGACGCGCGCCTCTGGCGTCTTCGGGTCGCCCCACGGCAACACCTCGAACGTGTCGGCGTCCGGGATGGCCAGGACGTCGGCCTCCTGGATGCGCGAGAAGCCGTCGATCGACGAGCCGTCGAACGTCATGCCGTCCTCGAGGGCGTTCTCCAGCTCGGCTGGGCTGATGGCGAAGCTCTTCAGGCTGCCGAGGACGTCCGTGAACCAGAGACGGATCAGGCGAACGCCGCGCTCCTCCACCGACCGGAGGACGTACTCACGCTGCTGCTCCAGCATCTCGCTCACCTGTCCAGTCTCGCGTTTTCGAAGGGGGGAGTACCGCTCCCCCCCTCGAGCTCAGATCGCGCTGCAGACCGTGTCGACCATCAGCCTCGTCACCACGTACGGGTCCATGTTGGCGTTCGGCCGACGATCCTCGAGGTAGCCCTGCCCGGCCTGGTGCACGGCCAGCGGGATACGGATCGACGCGCTGCGGTCGGACACGCCGTAGAAGAACTGGTTCCACGGCGCCGTCTCGTGGTGCCCGGTGAGGCGGTCCTCGATGCCGTGGCCGTAGTTCTTGATGTGCAGCTCCCACTTCTTGCCGAGTGCCTTGCAGGCGTTCTCGATGTGCTGGTAGCCGCCCTCCTCGCGGATCTCCTTGGTCGAGAAGTTGGTGTGCGCGCCGGCACCGTTCCAGTCGCCCTTCATCGGCTTGGGATCGAGCGTTGCGGCGACGTCGAAGTCCTCGGCCGTGCGGTACAGCAGCCAGCGGGCGACCCACAGCTGGTCGGCGACCTCGACCGGGCCGAGCGGACCGATCTGGAACTCCCACTGGCCGATCATCACCTCGGCGTTGAGGCCGCTGTAGGACAGGCCCGCGGCGAGGCAGTTGTCGAGGTGCTCCTCGACGATCTCGCGGCCGAAGATCTCGTCGCTGCCGACACCGCAGTAGTAGCCGCCCTGCGGGGCGGGATAGCCGTTCATCGGGAAGCCGTACGGCCGGCCGTCCTTCATGAACGTGTACTCCTGCTCGATGCCGAACAGGCATTCGTGGGAGGCGTACTTCTTCGCCGTCTTGACGCACGCCGCCCGGGTGTTGCTCGGGTGCGGCTTGCCGTCGGCGGAGTACACCTCGCACATCACCAGGACGTCGTGGCCGCCGCGGATGGGATCGGGGCAGGAGAAGACCGGCCGCAGCACGCAGTCGCTCTTGTCGCCCGTCGCCTGGTTCGTGCTGGAGCCGTCGAAGCCCCAGATGGGCAGCTGCTCGCCGTCGGGAACGATCTTCGTCTTCGAGCGCAGCTTGGGCGTCGGCTCGGTGCCGTCGATCCAGATGTACTCAGCCTTGTAGACCACGGTGTCCTCTTTCAGTGTGACCAACGTTTGGGGGGTAGGGGCGCGTTGGTCGGTCGCCCGCCGCAACGTGCGTCGCTCATCGTGTCGGCGAGCCGTTGCCGACCCGTTGCCCACGTGTGAACGCTGTATGAACCACGGCCCCGGCTGTGACGCCGGTCAACCCGGATGGCGGTCGTTCTCCAGCCGCCCGAGCAGTGCCTGGAGCGACCGCCCCAGCGATTCGAGCTGCCGCGGGCTGGAGAGCTCGGCCCAGCGGGCGTAGACGCGCTTCCCGGCGGCCATGGCGACCGGTCGCACGGCCTTGCCACGTGGTGTGAGGACGACCAGCCGGGCGCGGCGATCTCGCGGGTCGGGGCGCCGCTCGACGTAGCCCAGTCGTTCGAGCTCCTCGACGGCTTGGGCCATCGTCTGCTTGCGCACGTGGGCCAGCCTCGTCAGCTCGCTCACCTGGATGCCCTCGGGGGGCACGAACGTGAACACGTTGGCGTGCGGCGGGCGGATGTCACCGAAGCCAGCCTCGTCGAGCGCCGCTTCGACGGCCTGCGACCAGCGCTGGTGCAGCAACCGGAGCAGCAGGCCGAGCTGCGGGTGATCTGGCAGGTCGTGCGGCATAGGTAGACAGGCTCCTGTCTAAGTGCTACAACTAGTCAGGTACCTGTCCACCATACTCGCGGAGGTGCCTGGCATGGCCATGATCGACGTGCTCGATTCGACGATGCACTACGAGGACGTCGGTGCAGGCACACCGTTCGTCTTCCTGCATGGCAACCCGACCTCGTCCTACCTGTGGCGACACGTGCTGCCGCTGATCGGCCCGCCGGCTCGGTGCCTGGCACCCGACCTCATCGGCATGGGACGCTCCGGCAAGCCCGACGTGGCCTACCGATTCGACGACCACGCCCGCTACCTCGACGCCTGGTTCGATGCACTCGGCCTGGACGGCGTGGTGCTCGTCGGCCACGACTGGGGCGGCGCGCTGGCCTTCGACTGGGCAACGCGCCACCCAGAGCGGACGCTCGCCGTGGCGTTCATGGAGACGATCCTGCGGCCGCTGACGTGGGACGACTTCCCCGGTCCTGCCCGACCCCGGGTCGAGTCGCTGCGCACGCCCGGGGTCGGCGAGCCGAAGGTGCTCGACGAGAACTTCTTCATCGAGGTGGCGTTGCGGGCGACGGTGTTGAGCGGGCTCGGCGACGACGACCTGCAGGCGTACGGGGCGCCCTACCCGACGCGCGACAGCCGACGTCCACTGCTGCAGTGGCCACGGGAGTTCCCGATCGAGGGCCATCCGGCGGACGTCGTTCGCCGGGTCGAGGCCTACGACCAGTGGCTGGCCAACAGCGATCACGTCCCGAAGCTGCTCCTGACGTTCGCCGGCCCGGCCGAGCTCCTGCTGATCGGCCCGGCGGACATCGCGTGGTCCGAGGCGAACATCGTCAACCTGGAGATCGTGGAGTGCGGGCCGGCCGCCCATGTGGCGCCGGAGGACCAGCCGGCCGCCATCGCCGCCGCCATCGGCGGATGGGCGGATCGCCACCACCTGCGATCTCGGCGAGACTCGGAAGCGTGGGGCCGGCGGACCGAGATGAGCACGGGCAGCCATCACTGACGCGCCGGCGCCTCCTGCTGGCGCTCGGCGCGGCAGGTGGCGCCGGCCTCGTGCTCGGCGCGCTCGGTGCCATGGAGCTGGTCGTCGACGACGGCCGGCAACCGTTCGAGCCACCGTCGGTCGGTGACTTCTCCCTGCAGGGTCGCGGCAACGACCTCGCTGTCGTCGTCGTCGGCGCCGGCATCGCCGGGTTGTGCTGCGCGTACGAGCTCGGCAAGGCCGGGTACGACGTCTCCATCGTCGACGCCCGGCACCGCGTCGGTGGACGGTGCTGGACGGTTCGAGGCGGGGACGAGGTGACCGACACTCGCGGCGAGCGGCAGCAGTGCACGTTCGCCACCGGACGGTGGTTCAACCCGGGGCCCGGACGCATCGCCCAGCACCACACGACGATGTCGTACTGCCGCGAGCTCGGTGTGCCGGTCGAGGTCTTCGTCAACGTCAACACCGATGCCTACGTGGCGAACCGGGAGACGGTCCGGCGGCGCAGATCGGTGCAGGCCGACCTGGACGGGTACGTCTCCGAGCTCCTCGTCAAGGCGCTGTCGCGGGATGCCTTGGAGGCCGAGGTGTCCACAGCGGAGCTCGAACTGCTCGTCGAGCACCTCCGCGCGATCGGCGCGCTCGGCCGCGCCGACCGGGGCTACGAACGGGTCCCCGGTGTCGGGCGGGAGGCCGGCATCGTGGGTCAGCCCGATGAGCTGGCGACACTGCTACGACTCGGCTTCGGCGGGCGACTGCTGTTCGAGCGTGACTTCGATCAGGCGGCGCCGATGTTCCACCCCGTCGGCGGCATGGACGCCATCGCGTCGGCACTGCTCGACGCGTCGGGCGTGACGGTGCACCTCGGACGGACGGTCAGCGCCGTCCGCAACACATCCGACGGTGTCGAGGTGATCGCGACGGATGCGGCCGGCGGCGAGCACCGGTTCACCGGCGATCTGGGCATCTGCGCCCTTCCGCCGCATCTCGCCGCGCGGCTCGAATCGAACCTCGATCCGGTCGTCATGGCCGCGCTCCGTGAACCGCAACCCGTGACGACCGGCAAGATCGGGTTGGAGTACGACGAGCGGTTCTGGGAGACGGACGACCGCATCTTCGGCGGCATCACCCACTGCGATCCGTCGGTCCGCGACATCTGGTATCCGTCGACCGGCTACCTCGGTCAGGGCGGGGTGCTGGTCGGCGCCTATCCGTTCGGCCCCGATGCGGACCACTTCAGCCGCCTCCCCCATGAGGGCCGCCAGGAGTTGGCCGTGTCGGTCGGCGAGGCCATCCACGGCGCTCCGTACCGCCAGCAGCTGAGGTCGTCGTTCTCGGTGGACTGGGCGACCCAGGAGCACTCCCGGGCGGCGTGGACCGGCTGGCGCCAGTTCGGCGTCGCCTACGAACGGCTGCTCCGCGGCGACGGACGCTGGTGGTTCGCCGGCGACTGGTTGGCCCGCACGCCAGGATGGCAGCACGGCGCGTTCGAGTCGGCCCGCCGAGCCGTCACCGACCTCCACCGACACGCGCTACGACGGGGATGATCCATCCCCGGAGCGAACGTGGGCGCCGATTCCGACAACTGCTGGCAGAACAGGCGCCTATCGCGCCCTCTGGGCGGGATCTCTGCCAGCACCTGGCAGAGAACACACCCAGAACGGGCGGCAGCGCCGGCCAGCAGGGACGAAGCCCTGACGGGCTGCTGCTTCCATGGTGGCGCCGGGACTTCCCGGGCCGTCAAGGCTTCCCCCTCGGGCGGCCTGCGGCCGACCTTGACCGCCCTGTGCGGTGACAGATCGGCGCACCAGGCGCGCTCATCGCTCACCTCATCGCTCCGGCCCACTGGCGGCGCCTGATCTGGGAGCCGATCCTGCCAGCACATGGCGCAGAGACTGCGCCCAGATGGCGATCTGCGTTCATGGCCCAAGCGCACATTGCTCACCGCACTTGGGCGAACCCGTCAGCCGGCGTGAGACCCCGCCCAACTTCAAGAGCCTCCTGGATCATCGTGACGCAGTGCGCGTCCGGACCTGTCGCCCGAAAGATCGCCCCACACAAACCCGCCGAGTGCCCAGAGACCCGCGCCATCCGCCGGGTCGGCGGCTCCGAACTACGGGCATGCCTTCCGGTCCAGAGTGGTTCATCGTCCTCGCCGTCATCATGGTCATCTTCGGCGGTTCGCAACTGCCGAAGCTGGCCAGGAACCTCGGCAAGGCGCAGCGAGAGTTCAAGGACGGCCTCGCCGAGGCTGGCCACGACGCCGCCTCAGTTCCTGCTGACGGCCACCACGGCTGACCCCCGACCTCACCCCGGTAGGGCTGGTCAGTGGTTCCAGGACCACTCGCACGCCCAGCAGCCGGATCGGCCGGGTGAGCTGGAAGCGGTCGAGCACGACTCCTGCCGCCTGCGCCACCTCCGACGGGTCGGTCGTCGGCTCGGCGAGCTTGCTGATCTTCGTGCGTGTGAAGAATGCCGCCGTGCGCACCTTGACGGCGACGTGCGTCACGCGGCGCCCCTCGGCGACCACCGACTCGGTCGCTTCGATCGCCAGCCGGGCGACGTGCCCGTCGATCTCGGCACTGCCGGTGAGGTCGTGCTCGAACGTCTCCTCTCGACTCCGCGATTGCGGCACGTGCGGTGCGCCGTCGACCGGCGAGTCGTCACCGCCGAGGCCGAGCACCTTGAGGTGCGGTCCGATCCGTGGACCGAACCGGCGGGCCAGCTCGTGCTGGTCCGCTCTCGCCAGCTCGGCGACGGTTCGGATGCCGAGCTCGGCCAGCGACGCCGACGTGCGTGTGCCGATGCCCCAGAGTGCGGTCACGGGACGGTGGCCCATCGTCTCGATCCACGTCCGCCTTGTCAGCACGGCAATGCCACCTGGCTTGGCGAACCCGGTCGCCGTCTTCGCCTGCAGCTTCGTCTGCCCGATCCCCACCGCGCACGTCAGGCCGGTCTCGGCCAACAGACGCGCCTTCATGGCGCGCGCCAATTCCTCTGGATCGGCGGTCCGGACGCCGACCAACGCTTCGTCCCACCCCCACTCCTCGACGACCACCGGGAACGACCGCAACGTGGCCATCGCCCGCGCCGATGCCGCGTCGTAGGCCGGTCGGTCGGATGGCAGGAAGACGGCGTCCGGGCACTTGCGGGCCGCCAGTCGCAGCGGCATCCCGGAGCGCACCCCGAACGCCCGCGCCTCGTACGACGCTGTTGCCACGACCTGTCGCGGCTCGGCTCGGGTCGCCGTCTCCGCCGACCACCACCGGGCGACCGGCCAGCTCCGGGTGTCGCAGGATCTCCACGGCGGCCAGGAACTGGTCGAGATCGACGTGCAGGATCCAGTCGGTCACGTCACGCGAGGGCCTCGCGCAGCGCGGCAGCGGCCAGCAGCCGAGTCGAGTCGAGCATCGGCAGCGTCGAGTCCTCCGCCCGCACCAGCAGCGGGATCTCCGTGCAGGCCAGGGCCACGGCATCGCACCCACGCTCGCCGAGTCGGGCGATGACACCCGCGTAGGCCTGACGCGAAGCGTCGGTGACGATGCCCGGGACCAGCTCGGAGAAGATGATCCGGTCGACGGTGGCGAAGTCGTCCGCATCGGGAACCACCGTCTCGATCCCCATCGAGGCGAGGGTGTCGCGGTAGAAGCTCCCGGCCATCACGAAACGGGTCCCGAGCAGGCCGAGCCGGCGCGATCCGAGCCGCTGCGCCTCCGCGCCAACCTCTCTGACGATGTGCAGCCACGGGATCGGTGTCTCGGCTTGCACCTCGTCCCACGCTCGGTGGGCGGAGTTGTCGGGACAGATGGCGAAGTCGGCGCCGGCCGCGGCGAGCACGTTCGCCGAGTCGAGCATCAGGCGGGCGAGGCCCTTGTCGTCGTCCCCGTCGTACGACGGCATCCACGCCGCCAGCGGGATGGAATCCATCGTGATCCGCGGGTGGTCGTGGTGACCCACCAACTGCTCGGCGTCGCGGCAGATCGTCTGATAGCACAGCGCGGCACCCTCGGCACTACAGGCCACGATCCCGATGTGCTTCACCCCTCGTGAACCTATCGGGGGGCGCGCAGGCCGTCGACGGCGATCCGCAGCAGCCGACGTCGCCGCTCGTCGTCGGCGTCACGTTCGGTGATCCAGGCGATCGCCGCGCCCAGGTCGACGGCGTCGACCGGGTCGATGTCGGCGCGCAGATCCCCGCGACCCTGAGCGTGGCGGACCACCGCCGCGCCCGACGAGTGGAGCCGGTCGCACGACGCGCCGAGCGTGGTCTCGGCGGGGGCGACGACGAGCGATTCGGCGAGGCCGCGGTAGGTGATGCCGTGACGGACGAGGGCGGTCAGCCAGCGCTCGACGTCGTCCGCGGTGTCGGCGGCGATGAGCTTCTCGGCGAGCTCGGCGAGCCGCTCGACGTCGTCGGCGATGAGCGCTTCGATCAGGTGGTCGCGGGTCGGGAAGTGCCGGTACAGGGTGCCGATGCCCACACCGGCGCGACGGGCGATCTCGTCGAGCGAGGCGTTGACGCCGTCCTCCTCGAAGGCCGAGTGGGCGACCTCGAGGAGCTGGTTGCGGTTGCGTTGGGCGTCGGCACGGAGCAGACGGGTCGGAGTCGTTGTCAAGCGGAGAGAACCTCCGTATATTCGGAGTATCCCTCCGGATGATACAAGGAGTCGCCACATGGAGAGCACCACCGAGAAGGACAACGCCATCTTCGAGCAGCGGCCGCCGCTCCGTTCGCTGCGGGATGACGAACGCCTCGCCCATCTGGCTGCCCGCACGACCGGCGTGCTGGCCACCGTCAACGCCCGCGGCTATCCCCAGCTGTCGACCGTGATCTACGCGTGGGACCCGGGTGCCGCGCTCGTTCGGGTCAGCACGCGGGCCGACCGTGCCAAGGCGAAGAACGTGGCCCGCAACGAGCATGCCGCGCTGTTCGTCGAAGGCCCCGACATGTGGTCGTTCGTCGTCGCCGAGGGCACGGCCGAGATCTCGCCGGTGTCATCCGAACCCGGCGATGCCACGGGCAGGGAGTTGCTCGGGATCTTCCCGCAGGCCGACGAAGCGGCGGAAGCCGCCTTCTTCGCCGAGCAGGTCGCCGAGCAGCGCGTCGTCATCCGCCTCCGCGTCGACCGCCTCTACGGCGACATCATCGAGCTCGCCGCCGCCGGCTGATTGCCGCGGCGCGGCGGCAGCGGCGGGTCACACTTCGGGGGTGGCCCTCTCCACGATCGGCGACCTGGGTCCGGAGAGCGATCGCGGCCTGCTCAAGCGGCGCGTGTTGTACTCCGTCACGACGATCACGCTGACGGTCATCCTGGCCCTCGGCGTGATGGACGTCCTCGGCTGGGTCGACGCGTATGGCGTCACCTCTGCCCGCGTCGCCGCCACGGGCGGTGGCTACACGCTCGAGGTCCAGTACCCGGCGGTCACTCGGCCGGCGATGGCCAGCCCGTTCGAGATCTCGGTCGAGCGGCCGGGCGGCTTCGACGGTCCGATCACGCTTGCCGTGACCCGCGAGTACCTGAAGATCTGGGACGAGAACGGCCTGTTCCCGGCACCGTCCTCGGAGACCGTTCGTGGCGAGTGGGTGGAATGGGAGTTCGATCCGCCCGACGTCGACGTGCTGACCGTCTACTACGACGCCCGGATCGAGCCGGCCGTGCAGAGCGGGCAGGGCGGAGCCGTCGCCGTGGTCGACGACGGTGAGCAGATCGTCGCGGTCGAGTTCTACACGGAGGTGCGTCCCTGATGGAGATCATCGTCCGCGCCAGCGTCATCTTCGCCGTCCTCCTGCTGCTGACGCGTGGCCTGAAGCGGCGGACGCTGGCCGACATGGCCCCGTTCGAGCTGCTGCTCCTGGTGTCGCTCGGTGACATCATCCAACAGGGGATCACTCAGGAGGACTACTCGCTGACCGGTGCCGTGCTGGCCGTGTCCACGTTCGCCTTCTGGATCACCGTGCTGTCGTTCGTGACGTGGCGCTGGCGGCGAGTGGCCAAGGTGATCGACGGCGTACCGCTCGTCATCGTCCACGATGGCCGTCTGATCGAACCGACGCTGGCGGCCGAACGGCTCCCCGTCGACGAGGTGTTGGAGGCGGCCCGGCAACGAGGGATCGACACGCTGGCCAAGGTTCGTCTCGCCGTGCTGGAGACGACCGGGCGGATCTCGTTCATCCAGTACGAGAGCGCCGACGAGCCGGACGAGCTCGACTAGAAGTCACCGCCACCGAAGTCGCCACCGCCGAAGTCACCGCCACCGAAATCGCCCCCGCCGAAGTCACCGCCGCCGAAGTCGCCGCCGCCGAAGTCGCCGCCGCCATCACCACCATCACCGCCCTCGTTGATGATCGTCGTCCCGCCGTAGCCGCCGAACCCGCCGAACAGCAACGAACCGAGCAGCAATCCGCTGAACAGCCCCGAGCCGGTCCCGCCGAACCAGCCGCCTTGGAACCCGCCGGGGTAGCCGACGTAGGCGGGCTGGCGGGCGTCGTCCAGCGTCACCGCCGGTTCACCGTGGCGGCCCGGCCGTTGCAGCTCCTCGGGCGGCGGTGGCGGCTCGCGACCTTCGATGATCGCCCGGGCCCGATCCATGGAGTAGCGCGCTTCGGCCACCACGCGCTCGACGCGTACGAGGTCGACGGGCTGGTCGGCGTAGTCCATCGCCGCCTGGGCCGCCCGGTACCGGCTGACGGCCGCATCGAAGTCGGTCCGCGCCTCGGGGTGCAGCTCGATCTCGGGTTCCAGCCGCACCACGTCGTCGGCCAGCACCGACAGCTCGGCGCGCAGCATCTGGCGGTCCGCCTCCTCGGCGCGAGCCGCGCTCGGCCGCCGCCGCCTTGCGCTTCTTGCTGCTGCGCCATGCCCAGAATCCGGCCGCCCCCGCGCCGCCGACCAGCAGCACCGGTAGCAGGATGCTGCTGCCACCGTCGTCGGACGACCCGTTCGATCCACCGCTCCCGCCGGATTCGTCGCTGGCGGCCGCCGCGCTGACGAGCTCGACGAAGTCCACGAGCACGGACGCCGTGTCGTCGCCCCCGCTGTCCAAGGCGTCAGTGGCCAGCTCGCCGGCCTGCCCGGTCGCCAGCTCGGAGCTGCCGGCCCGGAAGCTGTCGCCGACGATGACGCCGTAGGTGCCCGGTCGGCCCACCTCGGCGCTGAGTTGGCGGGCCACCTCGGCGGGGTCGCCACCCGCACCATTGGCCGCGGCGGCCGGCAACACGGCGATGTAGATCGGCGTGCGGGCCTCCCCGATGGCGTCGCGCACGTCCTCGGCCTCGCTCTCCGAGAGCTCCCGCTCGGCGTCCGGATCGATGTAGACGGGGTCGTTGCGCAGTTCTTCGGCGACGTTCTCCAACCCGGTGGTAGCCCGAGCCACCGCCGGCGCACCCACGACGACCAGGCCGGCGACGAGCGCGGCGATGAGAGACCGCGTCATGACGTCACGGTACCCACGCCACGGCCGCTTCACCCACGCGCCGTAGGGTGCCGGTATGGTCCGACGAGTCACGGCGAGCGAGTTCAACGCCGCCGACCGCCTCCCAGACTGGCGCTACCTGCTGGGCCGTCTCGAGGCGACGTTCCGCGCCGGTTCGTTCGACTCGGCGGCCCGTTTCGCCCTCGATGTGGCGGCGGCCGCCGAGCGAGTCGATCACCACCCCGACGTCGACATCCGCTACCCCGACCGCGTGCACGTGGCACTGACGACGCATGCCGCCGGCGGCGCCGTCACGGATGCCGACGTCGACCTGGCGGGGACGATCGCCGAGCTGGCCGCGGCGGCGGGACTGGCCAGCGAGCCGCTCGCCGCCCAGACCTACGAGGTGGCCATCGACGCGCTCGACATCGAGGCCGTCCGGCCGTTCTGGCGAGCCGTGCTCGGCTACGTCGACGAGCGGCCCGGGGACACCGGCCTCGTCGACCCGGCGCGCATCGGCCCGGCGTTCTGGTTCCAGCAGATGGACGCACCGAGGCCGCAACGCAACCGCATCCACATCGACGTCACCGTGCCCCATGAAGTGGCCGAGTCCCGGATCGCCGCGGCGATCGCCGCCGGCGGGCAGCTGGTCACCGACGATTACGCCCGCGCATTCTGGGTGCTCGCCGACCCGGAGGGCAACGAGGCCTGCGTGTGCACCTGCCAGGACCGCGACTGACGTCCGTCGCCGTTCAGCCGGCGCCTGGGCGACGAGGGCTGCACGGCGTACGCTTCCGGTGGGGGGCTCCGGTGATCTTCGAACAGCACTACCTCGATTGCCTCTCGCAGGCCTCCTACCTCATCGGCGACACGACCACCGGCCGGGCCGTGGTCGTCGACCCGCGCCGCGACATCTCGACGTACCTCGAGTCGGCGGCCGAGCACGGGCTGACGATCGAGCTCGTCGTGGAGACCCACTTCCACGCCGACTTCCTCTCCGGCCATCTCGAGTTGGCTGCCGCCACCGGCGCCGACATCGCCTACGGGTCGCTCGCCGAGACCGAGTTCGAGTCCCGCAAGCTGGCCGACGGCGAGCGCATCGAGCTCGGGGAGGTCGTGCTCGAGGTGCTGCACACACCGGGCCACACGCCCGAGTCGATCAGCGTGGTCGTGCACGACGGGACGACCGACGCTCCGTACGCCGTCCTCACGGGCGATGCGCTCTTCGTCGGCGATGTCGGTCGCCCGGACCTGCTGTCCTCGAAGGGTGTCACCAGCGAGGAGCTCGCCGGGCAGCTCTACGACTCGCTGCACGACAAGCTGCTGGCGCTGCCCGACACGACACCGCGTCTATCCGGCCCACGGAGCGGGGTCGGCCTGCGGCAAGAACCTGTCGACCGACACGTGGTCGACGATCGGCGATCAGCGGCTCTCCAACTACGCCCTCCGGCCGATGCCGAAGGCCGCCTTCGTCGCCGCCGTCACGGACGGGCAGAGCGCGCCTCCCGCCTACTTCTCCTTCGATGCCGTCCGCAACCGGGAGCTCCACGACATCCTCGACGAGTCGTCGGTGCCACCGCCGCTGACGTTCGGCGAGGTCGTCCGCCGCCAACGTGCTGGCACGGTCGTGCTCGACACCCGTGACCCGAACGACTTCGCCATCGGGCACCTGGTCGGCTCGATCAACGTCGGGCTGACGGGACGCTACGCCGAGTACGCCGGCGGCGTGATCCAGCCCGGGGCACCGATCGTGCTGGTCACCGAGCCGGGGCTCGTGCTGGAGGCCAAGAACCGGCTGGCCCGCATCGGGTTCGATCGCGTCGTCGGTCATCTCCACGACCCGGTGCGGTCGTTCGAAGACCATCCCGACGACGTCGTCCGCAGCTCCCGCTTGACGGTGCACGAGCTGGCCGTCCGGCTCGACGAGGATCCCGACCTGCAGCTCGTCGACGTGCGCCAGCCGGGCGAGACCGCCCTCGGCACGATTCCCGGCGCCCTGCCGATACCACTGACGCGGCTCAACGAGCGTCTCCCCGGGCTCGACGCCGCCAAGCCCACGGTCGTGTACTGCGCCGGTGGCTATCGCTCCTCGATCGCCGCCAGCCGCATGGCCGCCGCCGGCTTCACCGACGTCTCCGACCTGGTTGGCGGCTACACGGCGTGGGCCAGCTCACGGCCGCGAAGCGACGACGAGGTTGCACTCGAAGGGTGATTCGAGGCTGCCGTCGGCGGCGGTGAACGGTGCCAACACCTCCCGCGCCTCGTCACGGATGCGCTGGTACACCTCCGCGCTGATGCGCTTGGCCAGCGGTGTGCTCTCGACCTCGGTGGTCACGGCCGCATCGACCGAGGGGGCGCGGTAGGTGCCGACAGGCGTGGTGCTGGCCGTGACCTGCAGGCCAGCCGACTCCACGAGTGCGATCAGCGCGTCGAGATCGCCGCACACGAAGTAGCTGCTCAACAGCGACACGGCATCGGGCCCGGCGTGCCGGGCGGCGAGGTCGACGAACGGAGCGAACGACGGTTGGCGGTCGAGGGCACCCGGGACGATGATCGCCACCGTGCCGTCGACTGCGGCGACGCGGCGCATCTCGGCGACCGCCCGCGCCTGGTCCGGGAAGAACATCAGCGCCATCTGGCAGACCACGTGGTCGAAGGAGCTGGTCGGCGAAGGGGAGCGCGGCGACGTCGCCCTGGCGCCACTCGACGTCCGGACGGACCCGGCGAGCCACGGTGAGCATCGCCTCGTTGAGGTCGAGTCCCACGACCTTGCCGGTCGGCGCGACGCGGTCGGCGGCCGTGCGGGCCACGATCCCCGTTCCGCAGGCGACGTCGAGCAGCGTGTGGCCGGGCTCGACACCGGCGGCGTCGCACAGCAGCGGCGCCCATTGGGCAAAGAACGCCGGGACGAACGCCGACTCGTAGAACTCGGCCGCTTCGATGGTGATCTGGAACGACTCGGTGCTGGTCATCGCACGATCATCCTGCAGTGCAAGCGCCGGGGCATCGGTCAGCTGACCCATTTCTGAGCGATCGCCGCGGCCTCGGTCCGGTTCCGCAGGTTGAGCTTGGCGAGGATGTTGCTGACGTGATGGGCGGCGGTCTTCCGGCTGACGTAGAGCCGCTCGGCGATCTCGGGGTTGGACAGCCCGGCCCCCACGAGGCGGAGCACCTCCAGCTCCCGCGCCGTGAGCGTCCCGACGCCTCGTGGCCCGGGTCGAGCGGCGAAGCCGAGCGAGCGGAGGAACGCCGCGGCGCGGTCGGCGTCGGACGCCGCGCCGAGCTCGCCGAACGCCTCCATCGCCCGCCGGGCGTGGTCGACGGCGACGTCGAGGTGGCTCGAGGCGAGCACACCGGCCAGCTCGAATCGAGCCCGCGCCGCCTCGAACGGGAAGCCCAGCTGTGACCATCCCGCGCACGCCGCCTCCAACTGGGCGACCGCCTTCTCCCCATCGCCACTGGTCGCTGCGACGCGACCTCGGGCGCCGGCCAACAGCGCGACGAGCCGACTGCTGTCGACGGTGGCGACGGCGTCTGCCAGCCGGTCCGCGGCGACGGTCGCCGCGCCCACGTCGCGGGCGGCGATGTACGCGTCGACGAGCAGGTCGAGTGCCGCGGCGAGGTGCGTGCGGTGTGCGGCGCGTTGCTCCAGCCGGTGTTCGAGGATGCGGCTGGCCGTCGCCGCGTCGCCTCGCGCCAGCCGCAGTGCGGCCGCCGACAGCGCACCGTCCTCGGATGCGTCGAGCCCGCCGCCGAGGCTCGCCAACAGGAGCTCGGCATCTTCGAGGCGGCCCTGCCGGATGCGCAGCCCGGCCAGGCGCGTCAGCGCTCTGGCATGCAGTCCGGGAGACGTGCCCTCGGTGATGCGCAGCCCTGCCGCCAGCTCACGCTCGGCGTCCGCCCAGCGCCCCCTGGCGGCGAGCACGCTGCCGTAGTAGATGCGGCACTCGGCGTACAGGAACGGGCAGCCGTAGGTCTCGATGAAGTCGTCGGCCACGCTGCACCACTGGGCGGCCCGCTCGAGGTCGCTCGCCAGCTCGCACGCGTTGAGCATGTCGCAGCAGGCGTAGACGACCGTGTCGAGGTTCGTGCGCTCACCCGCCAGGGCGGCAGCCATCGCCTCGTCGATGAGGGCGAACCCGGCGTCGGTCTGTCCCTTGCCGACCCGGATCAGCCCGAGCTGGGACAGCGCGCCCAGTTCGAGGTCGACGTCGCCGGCGGCGCGGGCGACATCAGCGGCTCGCACGGTGAGCTCCTCGGCGGCGTCCAGGTCGGCCATCCGGTAGGCCCGGGCCATCCACACCCAGCCGTGCAACGGCCCCGGCGGCATCGCCTCGAGCAGCCGCTCAGCACGCCCGAGCCAACCGTTGGCCGCCGTGAAGTTGGCGAAGTTGGCCTTGTAGGTGATGCCCAACCAGACGGCGCACTGGACGGCGTGCTCGACGTCATCCGACCGGCGGAACAAGGCGTACGCCCGGGTGCCGGCCACGACGCTGGCCCGGCTGTCGCCCAACCACCAGGCCGCCACCGCCACGCCGAAGCAGGCGTCGGCCGTCTCGCCGATCGAGAGGGATCCCTCGAAGGCGGCGCGGGCCTCGTCCCACCGTCCGGCCTCCAGCGCGGCGCCTCCGGCGGCGAGCAACTCGTCCACGGACACCGAGCTCATTGTGCCGCGCGCGATACTCGCAGGCATGGCCATGGGTGCATCGAGGTCAGGTGCGTCTCGCACGATCGCCGAAACCGTCGGGCCGCTCGTCACCGCGCTGTTCGGCGCCGAGGTGCCGTTGCGCATCGAGTTCTGGGATGGCAGCCACCTCGGACCGACGGCGCCGCCGGCGCCCGGCACGTTGCGCGTGCGCTCCCAGGACGCCCTGCGGCGGATCCTGTGGAGCCCTGACGAGCTCGGGCTGGCCCGGGCCTACATCGCCGGCGACCTGGATGCCGACGGCGACCTGTTCGAGACGCTGGCGACGATGCGCCGGGTGACTCGCAAGGGCATGCGCTTCGGCTGGTCGGCGCTGCCGTCCGGCCTCGCCGCGGCCGGCCGGCTGGGCATCCTGGGGCGCCCCTTGCGGCGGCCGCCCGAGGAGGCTCACCTGCGCGGCGGCCGGCACTCGCTGCGCCGCGACGCGGCCGCCATCGGGCACCACTACGACGTCGGCAATGACTTCTATCGGATCGTCCTCGGCCCGTCGATGACGTACTCGTGCGCTCGGTTCGAGGACGGTGATGCCGACCTCACCGCGGCGCAGGCCTCCAAGCACGAGTTGATCTGTCGCAAGCTCGGGCTTCCCGAGCGGGCCGGTGCTCGCCTGCTGGACGTCGGCTGCGGATGGGGCTCGATGGCCATCCACGCCGCGCAGCACCACGACGTGTCGGTCGTCGGCATCACGATCAGTCGCTCCCAGGCGGACCTCGCCCGCAAGCGGGCGGCCGAGGCCGGCGTCGGCGACCGGGTCGAGATCCGCTTGCAGGACTACCGCCAACTGGGTAGCGAGCGCTTCGACGCCATCTCGTCGATCGGCATGTCCGAGCACGTCGGTGGGAGCCGGCTGGCCGAGTACTACGGCATCCTGCGCGAGGCGCTCCCGCCCGAGGGGCGCCTGCTCAACCACGCCATCAGCGCGGTCGGCGGCTCGACGTTCGAAGGGCGCTCCTTCGTCGGGCGGTACGTGTTCCCGGACGGCGAGCTGATCGATGTCGGCGACTCGGTGCTGGCGATGGAGTCAGCCGGCTTCGAGATCCGCGACGTCGAATCGCTGCGCGAGCACTACGCCCGGACGCTGCGGGCGTGGGTCGCCAACCTGGAGGCTCGCTGGGACGAGGCGGTCGAGTTGGCCGGACAACCGCGGGCCCGCATCTGGCGGCTGTACATGGCCGGCTCGGCGGTCAACTTTGCCGCCGCGAGGATCAACGTCCACCAGGTGCTCGGCGTGGTGCCGACGCCCGACGGCGGCAGCGGCATGCCCGCCACCCGCCGCAGCTGGGACGCTCTAGCTCGGCTGAGTGGCCGCCGAAGTGGCGGCGATCAGGGCGCGGGCACCGACCGGGTCGGGTTCGAAGCCCGGCGTGTCACGGCACAGCTCGACCATGATCCCGTTCGGATCGAGGTAGTACAGCGAGTGGCACCATCCGTGGTCGACCTCCATCAGCGGCTCGACGCCGGCCGCCGTCATGCGCGCACGGACTTCGTCCTGGCGGGCAGCGTCGGCGGCGAAGGCGACGTGGTTGACCCACACCGGGAGGCCGTTGCCCTTCGAGACCTCGCTGCTCCACCCCTCACGCTCGCCCACGCCGTGGACATCGAAGAAGGCGAGGCACGTGCCGTTCCCCAGGTCGTAGAAGGCGTGCCGGAAGAATCCGCCCGATGGGAACTGCTCGACCTCGGTGTGCACGAGGCGGAACCCCATCAGGTCCTCGTAGAAGTGGTGCGTCGCCTCGATGTCCTTGCAGGCGTAGGCGACGTGGTGGAGCCCGGCCGGTCGGCCTTCGCGGTGTGACGTCCCGGTGGACATGGACGAACTGTACGACCAGCCGGGAGGTGGGAGTACGGTCGGCGGACCATGCCTCGACTGCGCCAGGTGCACCGCCACGAGACCGACGACGAGCTGACGTTGCGCATGTACGACCAGCTGTTCGGCCCCGACCGCGACCCGGTCGACGAGCCGGGCACGGCGACAGGCTCGCCAGGGGACTGGTGGACCGTGTTCGCGCTGTCGCCCGACCTGCTGCGCCACGCGGTGCGCGGGTTCATGCTGTACCGCAGTCCCTCCCGCCAGCTCGATCCGGCGCTGCGCGAGCTCGGTCAGACCCGCGCCGGCTGGTTGCGGGGCAGCCAGTTCGTGTTCTCGCAGCACTGCAAGTCGTGCCGCACGGTCGGCGTCAGCGAGGAGAAGATCGCCGCCATCCCGACGTGGTCGATCTCGGACGTGTTCGACGAGCGGGAGCGGGTCGTGCTGGCCTACACCGACGCATTGGTCGGCGGGGACGGGCGGGTTCCCGATGCCCTGTTCGATCGGCTGCGGGCGCTGCTGTCGGACGTCGAGATCCTCGAGCTGACGTACATCACGTGCATGTACGAGATGCACGCCATCATGAGCCGGGCCCTGCGCACCGAGTTCGACGACCGTGACGACCCGATCGTCGAGATCCCCGGTGACGCGTCGTCGCTGGCCGTCGACAACGGCTGATCGGTGAGGCTGCGCCGAACCCCCTTCCGGCCGGCGGTACTCCGACATCCAGAGATCTGTGTCACCGCCTCACGCACGGGTGGAGGATGCTGTGACACAGAAGCTGCTGTCGGTGGTGACCGGCGACGGTGAGGAGTCGGTTGGCATCGCGGAGATCCAAGTCGGGTAGACAACACGACACGTGATCCGACGACGAGGGGGTTGGCGATGACGACACCGACCGAGTCAGCGTCCGGCTGGCTGAGCAGGTTCGGAGCAGCGCTGGAGGGAGGCGACGTCGACGCCGCGGCGGCGATGTTCGCCGAGGAGTCCTACTGGCGAGATCTGGTGTCGTTCACCTGGAACATCAAGACGCTCGAGGGGCGGGCGGAGATCGCCGACATGCTTCGTGCCCAGCTCGAGCACGTGCAGCCGAGGGGGTTCGTGCTGGTCGGCGACGCCAACGAGGCAGACGGGGTCATCGACGGCTGGTTCGACTTCGAGACCGAGGTTGCCCGCGGTCACGGCCACATTCGGCTCAAGGGGGCCGCAGTGCTGGACGCTGCTGACGACGATGGTCGAGCTGAAAGGGTACGAGGAGCGGCGTGCCGCGCGAGCGCCCACGAGGTGTCGAGCACGGCGCCTTCAGGGGCCGTCAGTCGTGGTTGGAGCGCAAGCAGGCGACCGAGGCGTCGCTCGGCTACGACGCCCAGCCGTACTGTGTGATCGTCGGCGGCGGCCAGGGCGGCATCGCCCTCGGCGCCCGGCTGAGGCAGCTCGACGTGCCAACGATCATCGTCGAGAAGAACCCGCGCCCCGGCGACTCCTGGCGTCGGCGATACAAGTCGCTGTGCCTGCACGACCCCGTCTGGTACGACCATCTGCCGTACGTCAAGTTCCCGGAGAACTGGCCGGTGTTCTCGCCGAAGGACAAGATCGCCGACTGGTTGGAGGCCTACACCCAGGTGATGGAGCTCAACTACTGGGGTTCCAGCGAGGTGACCAAGGCACAGTACGACGACGACGCTGGCGAGTGGAGGGTCGACGTCGTGCGCCGCCACGACGACGGTTCCGAGGAGCAGGTGGTCCTGAGACCGCAGCAGCTGGTGATGGCGACCGGCATGTCGGGCGTACCCAACGTTCCCGAGATCCCCGGCGCCGACACGTTCCAGGGCGAGATCCACCACTCCAGCGCGCACACGGACAGCGCGGCGTACGCCGGGCGCAAGTGCATCGTGCTCGGGTCGAACAACTCGGCCCACGACATCTGCGCGGCGCTGTGGGAGAACGGCGCCGACGTGACGATGATCCAGCGCTCGTCCACCCACATCGCCCGCTCCGACACCCTGATGGAGCTGGCGCTCGGCGACCTGTACTCCGAACGAGCGCTCGGCAACGGTGTGACGACTGAGCTCGCCGATCTGATCTTCGCTTCCATCCCGTACCGGCTCCTGCCCACCTTCCAGGTCCCCGTGTACGAGGAGATGGCCCGGATCGATGCCGACTTCTACCAGCGCCTCGAGAAGGCCGGCTTCATGCTCGACTGGGGTGACGACGGGTCCGGGTTGTTCATGAAGTACCTGCGACGCGGATCGGGCTACTACATCGATGTGGGTGCGTCGGAGCTCGTCGCCAACGGCGACGTCAAGCTGCGCAGCGGCGTCAGCATCGCCGAGATCCGCGACCGGTCGGTGGTGCTCACCGACGGGACCGTGTTGGAGGCCGACCTGATCGTGCTCGCCACCGGCTACGGCTCGATGAACGGCTGGGCGGCGCAGCTGATCTCCCAGGACGTCGCCGACAAGGTCGGCAAGGTGTGGGGCCTCGGCTCCGGCACCGCGAAGGACCCAGGCCCCTGGGAGGGTGAGGAGCGCAACATGTGGAAGCCGACCCGGCAGGAGGGCCTGTGGTTCCACGGCGGGAACCTGCACCAATCCCGCCACTACAGCCAGTTCCTCTCGCTGCAGCTGAAGGCCCGCATGGAAGGCATCCCGACGCCGGTCTACGCGCTCGCCGAGGTGCACCACGTGAGTTGACGTCGTGGAGGGTTACAACGTCACGACGATGCGCGTATCCACGCCCCGCCCGAACACGGGATCGCTGCCGCGCACGAGGACGGAGTGCTCCGTCACCGTCGCCCGGTAGAGCCGCAGCAGCGCCGGTGGACGGAGCTCGTCCATGGTGAACACCCGCAGCTCGGGAAAGCGCGAGCCGTACAGCACGGCACACCGTTCGAGGTCGTGCTCGGCGACGAGCTCGACATGGGCGGCCATGTAGACGGCCTCTGCGCCACCAATCGGCACCTGTGAGTCGAACACCACCATGCCCACCTCGGCGCGCTCGGCGATGTTGCGCGAGTGCACCGACTCCGGCGACGACACCCAATAGAGCTCGCCATAGCCGTCAGGGGTGTAGTACACGGGCGACGCCCAGGGCTTGCCAGTGGCATCGGCCGTCGCCAGCGTGACGTACTTGTTGTCATCGATGATCGTCCTGGCGATGGACTCGAGCTGCGGGTGGGAACTCATCGTTGACGTCGACTATAGGTAGGAGGCATGCCTGCCGACCTCGATCTCGTACGTCGCCTGGTGGCCGCCGATCACGGCCTGGCCGTCGTCGCGACAACGAGGACAGGTGGCTCCGTCCACGCGTCGGTGGTCAATGCGGGTGTGCTGACGCACCCGACGACGAACCTGCCCGTGGTGGGCTTCGTGGCAGGTGGGTCGACGGTCAAGCTGCGGTTGCTGCGGCGGGCTGGGCGCGCCACGGTGGTGTTCCGCGCCCATGGGAATGGGTCGCCGTCGAGGGCGCCGTCACGTTGTTGGGGCCCGACGAACTGCCCGCGGGATTCGACGCTGATCGTCTCCCGCCGTTATTGCGCGACGTGTTCTCTGCCGCTGGCGGCACGCACGAGGATTGGGCCGAGTACGACCGCGTCATGATGGACGAACGTCGTACCGCCGTGTTGGTCGAGCCGTCGCGGATCTCATCCAACGGCTGAACGGGTCGGCCTCGTCGACCGGACCGCGGTGAGCGATGAGCGCTCATCGGACGCCGATTGCTCGCCACACGAGTCGTATCGAGGGAAGTGGAATTGAGTCAAAGTCAAGGCCACTTTTGGCCGCGAAATCCACGGAGAACTGCGGCGTCGGCGGGGAGCCGGGAACTTCGTGGAATTCACGGCCATTTCTGGCCTTGACTTTGGGTCAGTTCCGATCCCCGCTCGGGTGCCTTGTGCGGTGACATGGAACGCGGCACCGCGGGCACGATGCTCAGACCCGGTGGCTTCTCGTTCCGCTCGTTTCAGTACGCAGCAGCTGGGCGACGACGCGCATCTGGATGACTGCGGTGACGGCGAGCCCGAACAGCCCGAGGATCTGCAACGTCAGCTCGATCCCCTCCTGATCCGCGTCGACCATGCCTGAGGCGACCAACAGCACGGCGGAGCTGAGCAGTCCGAACGTGCCGATGGCGGCAAAGACCACGCGGTCGATCCATCCACTGACGACCGCACGATCGGCGCCGGCGTAGCGCTCCTGCCGCACGCTCAGTCGCCCACCCCGCAGCTGTGCGGCGATCCCCTCGAAGTGGCCGGGCAACGTGCGCAGTGACGGCAGCGCTCGGACGAGCTCCTTCTCGAGCTGCTGCTGGACGACTTCCTGCTTGCCCCAGCGAGCGCGGGCAGCAGCTCGTTCACCTCGGCGGCGAGGTTGAACGACGGCTCGATGGTGCGCAGCGTTCCCTCGAGCGTGAGCATCGCTCGCGAGAGGACCGTCATCGGCGTCGGCACGGTGAGCCCGTGACGGCCCATGATGTCGAGGATCATGGTCATCGCCGCGGGGTCGAATCCTCCGGCTGCGAGACCCTCGGTCATCGCCAGGCCGATGTCTGCCTCGAGCCGACGGGAGTCGCTCGCGTCGTCGCTGCCGGCCAGATGCCGGGTCGCCCGCGCCAGGACAACGGGGTCCTGCATCTGGAACCCGATGGCCATCTCCTGCATCGATTCCAGGATGACCGGGTCGAGCCGGCCGACGGCGCCGAAGTCGAGGAACCACAGCGTCCCGCCTTGATCCACGAAGATGTTTCCGGGGTGGGGGTCGCCGTGGTACAGGCCGTCACGCAACACCTGATCGAGGAACGCCCGCAGCAACCGGGAGGCCAGCAGCTTCGGCGGCACCGGTGACGTTGCAACGGCAGCGCGGTCGGCGACGGTGACCCCATGGATCTCCTCCATGACGAGGACGCGACGAGTCGAAAGCGCCTGATACACGAGCGGGGCGGTGATGCCGGCTTCATCCCGCAGGTTGTCCAGGAAGGCCGCGGCGCTCGCTGCTTCCGTGCTGTAGTTGAGCTCGCGCAGGAGGGAGGAGATGAGCTCATCCGCCAGTCGCTTGATGCCGATCTGGCGGGCGCCCTCGACCCGGCGCTCGAGCTGGCCGGCGATGAGCCGCAACACCGCCGCGTCGCGTTGCACGATGTCCTCGATCCCGGGACGTTGGACCTTGACCACGACCCGCTCGCCGGAGTTGAGCACGGCTCGATGGGTCTGACCGATCGAGGCGGCGGCCAGTGGCTCGAAGTCGAACGAGGCGAACTCCTCCTCGATGGTGGCGTGCAGCTCGCTCTCGACCACGACGCGGATCTCGTCGGCGCTGACGGGCCGGGCGGACGACTGGAGCTGGGCCAGCTCGGTGGTCAGCGTCTCCGGCAGCAGGTCGCCGCGTGTCGACGCGATCTGGCCGAACTTGACGAACATCCCGCCGCAGTCCTCCAGCATCAGCCGAAGCCGGCGGGCGTACTCCGGCGTCGCCATCTTCGCCGCCGACAGGCCGCGCAAGTGGGTGAGCCCCCGCCGACGGGCGTAGCCGATGATCTGGCGTGACCTTCCGAGCGGTGACAGCTTGCGCTTGATCGTCGCCACGGGATGGATGAACGGCCCGAATCGGCGCGGCTTGCTCTCTCGTGGGCGCAGGATGATGTCGAAGACGAGGCTGATGAACATCGCGACCAGCGCGCCGAAGAACACGACGAGAACGAAGATCTCTCGCAGGTCGGCGCTCGTACGAACGTCTTCGTCCAAGGCGAAGGCGGCGATCAGAACGCCGCCGAGCCAGCCGATGAGACCGGCGAAGAACGATCGGACCCACCCTCGACGAACGCCCAGCATGCGGCCGCTGAGCCAGCCGACGATGATGGCGAACGGAATCCCGTACACGATGAACGCCCAGCCACTGATCTCTACCACAACCCCAAACAGCATCCGTCGCTCCTCCGGTCTTCAGGTCACCTGCCGTGATCCCTCGGCCGCTCCCGGGTCGGAGTGGCCGCCGTGGCATCGTCGCGCGACGTGGTCGACCGCGGACCTACTCGTCGGCGTGTCGTGAGGAGCGCGTACGTTTGGTCGTCGTGAGTGCTTCGTGGTCGGCGTTGACCGGAGAGATCGTGCGCATCGCCGGCGAGTGGCGGCCACAGCGCGCCGAGCGGCAGGCCCGCCGTGGTCTGGACCGCGCCGACTTCGAGCGCCTCGCACACGCGGGGTTCCTCCTCGCCGCGGTCCCCGAGGAGATGGGCGGGCTCTGGCGAAGCGTCGCCGAATCGACGCGGCCGACGTGTGAATCGTTGCGGACATTGGCCGCGGCGGATGCTTCGGTCGCCCTCGTCCTGTCGATGCATCCTGCGGTGCTCGCTTTCTGGCTGTCCAAGCCGGACCCTTCCCGAGCCGCTTGGACCGAACAGCGCACGGCGGTGTTCGCAACAGCAGCCGAGGGTGGACAGTGGGGGACGATCACGTCCGAACCAGGGAGCGGCGGAGACATCCTGCGGACCGTGGCGCAGGCCAGTCCCGACGATCGAGTCGGCGAGTCCGTCCTCGGGCGGGCCTACCGGGTCACCGGCGACAAACACTTCGGGAGCGGTTCAGGAATCACGTCGTACATGATCACCACCGCGGTGCCGACCGGCGAGGACGGGCCGACGCTGTTCATCATCGACGTGCGTGACCGCCCATGGGACGGATCCGCCGGGCTGCAGCTGGTCGCCGAATGGGACGGCATGGGCATGTCCGCGACCCAGAGTCACGCCATGCGGCTCGAGGGTTGCCCAGCGATCCGCTGCGCTTGGGACGGACCGATCGAGGAGATCACGACGGCCGCCGCACCCCTGATCATGAGCATCTTCACCGCGGTGATCCTCGGTGTTCTCGACGAGGCGATCGACACGCGCCAAACTCCAACTCGGCCCCAAGGCCGACACGCTTCGACCCTACGAGCGAGTCGAGTGGTCGCATGCCGAATTGGAGCATTGGCTCGCCGTGCAGGCGTACGAAGGCGCTCTGCGGGCGGTGGAGTCCGGCGATCACGCGCGGGCGCTGCATGCTGCGCTGCGCGGCAAAGAGGCCGTCGCCGATCTCGCCGAAGCATCCCTCCGCCGCCTCACGCGCATCATCGGTGGAGGGACGTTCTCCCGGCGGTCTCCGTACGCATCATGGTTCGAGGATGTTCGTGCGCTCGGGTTCCTCCGGCCGCCGTGGGGCCTCGCCTACGACAACCTGTTCGGCACCTCGTTCGGGTGAGCGGCCGTCCGGTTGCCGGCTCGACGTCGGCATCTCAACCGGACGGCACGACATCGACGCGGGCGATCGACGGCTCGCGAGCGCACAGCTCACGCTCGATGCCCGAGACCAGGTGCTCGACCGCCGCCCCGTCGAGATCATCATCGATGTTCACGCGGGCGACGACCAAGACCTCGTCCGGGCCGATGAACGTCACAACGAGTCTCTGCACCGCCACCACCCCGGGCCAGCCGGCGATGAAGGTGCGGATGCGCTCCTTGCCGGCCGGCGCCACCTCCTGGCCCACGAGGAAGTCGTGGTTGCGCTCGATCAGGATCACCGCCACCGTGCCCAGGAGGAGCCCGATGCCGATCGCCGCAACGGCGTCCGGCACCACCGACCCAGTCACCTGGTTCAGGGCGATGCCCGTGGCCGCGAGCACGTTGCCGATGAGGGCGGCGGAGTCCTCGGCGAAGACCGCGCGGGTGGTCGGGTCCGACGTCATCCACACGTGCTCGAGCAACCCCCGCGCCTGGGCCTGCGCCTCACCGCTCAGTTGCCGCCGCGCCCGCAGGAACGACACCAGATCCAGCAGGAAGGCGATCGCCGAGCACGACGTAGGCCACCAGGAACGAGTCGGCTTCGGCTCGGGTCGATCAGCTCGCGGACACCCTCGACCACGGCCAGCACCGCGCCGACGACGAAGACCCCGATCGCCGCCAGCAGCGACCAGAAGTACGCCTCGCGGCCCCGGCTCAGGCCGCCCGGCGCGACGGGCCGGCGACTCCGCCGCTGCGCCACGATGAGCAGCACGCTGTTGCCGGTATCGGCCGCCGAGTGCACTGTCTCGGCGTACATCGCCGACGATCCAGTGACGACGGCGGCGGCGAACTTCGACACCAGGATGCCGACGTTGGCCAGCAGGGCGACGACGACCGTGCGCGTGCTCTCGTTCTCGGACGACACCGCCTCATCGTGCCAGTGTGTGCCTGCAGACGGTGCGTGGAGGTCGGCCGGGTGCTATGAACGTCGCAACTCGATCGCCCAAGTGGTCGCCGAGTCGAGTGGAGGGAGCAGCGCATGAACAAGCTCGGGACGTTGGTGGTCGCAGCCGCGCTGGCAGTCGCCGCGGGCTGCACGTCCGATGACGATTCGTCGTCGGGGGAATCGTCCGTGGCTCCAAGCGCAGAAACGACGGCCACGGACGAGTCCTCGTCATCGACTGAGCCACCGACTTCGACCACCGACTCGATCACGTCGTCCTCGAGCGCATCGACGTCGCTGCCGCTGTCGTCGACGTTGCCAATCGAACCTCCCACCCCCGGTGAATCCGAGGAGGCAGCACAGGTCGCCGAGGCCGTGCAGCAGGCGATGGTGACCAATCATCTGCGGGCGGTCATCGTCAAGGTCACCCGCGATGGGGAGGTCGTGGCGGAACAGGCGTTTGGCGTCTCGATGGAGGGCGTGCCGGCGACCACGGACATGAACTTCCGCAACGGCGCGGTCGCCTTCGCCTACCTGGCCACCCTGCTCCTGATCTTCGTCGACGAGGGCATCGTCACGCTCGACGACACCATCGACCGCTGGATGCCGACCCTGCCCGAGGCCAACACGGTCACGCTGCGGATGCTGACGAACCAGACGACGGGGTATCCCGACTTCGAGACTGATCCGGCGTGGAATGCGGCGTGGAACGCTGATCCCTTCCATGTCTTCACGTTCGAGGAGCGGCTCCAATACGCGTTCTCCCGTCCCCAGCAGTTTCCTCCGGGCACGAACTGGAGCTACGCCCACACGAACTTCATGATCCTCGGCGAGATCCTGGCGATGATCGGCGGGCAGCCTCTGGACGTCCTCTTGCAGGAGAAGGTGCTCGGCCCGATGGGTCTGACCGGCACCGTGGAGACCGAGACCTCGGAGATCCCCAGCCCGGTCCTCCACACGTTCAGCTCCGAGCGCCGGGTACTGCTGGGGATCCCGGCGACGGGCGCCTTCTACGAGGAGGCGACGTTCTGGAACCCGCAGTGGGGAACGCCGATCGGGGCGAGCCAGACGACGACCATCCATGACCTCATCACGACCGCCGAGCAGGTGGGTACCGGCGCGCTCCTCTCGGACGCCAGCTACGAGGCGATGACCGCGCCGAATCTGTTGGGCTTCGGCACGAAGGAGGCCGTCTGCGAACCGAGCTGCTTCACGCAGATCGAGCTGTACAACTATGGGCTCGGCGTTGTGCGCTCCGGGTCGTGGATCCTGCAGGACCCGCTCTACAGCGGCATCTCCGCAGTGGAGGCGTACCTCCCGTCCGAGAAGGTTGCCATCGCCGTCGCGGCGACGTACCTGCCGGCCGCCTTCGACGCGCAGGGGAACTACCCGAACGCCAGCGACGTCCTCTTCCGAACGGTCGCCGCGGTGGTGGCGCCGAACGACCAGCCTCCACCGTTGCCCACCTCCTGATGTGCTCGGCGGTCGAGTCCTACCGCCGAGCACCATGACCGTGGTGGTGGATGGGAACAACGTCATCGGGACCGTGCCTGATGGCTGGTGGCGAGACCGTCGGGCAGCCGCTCGCCGCCTGCTCGCCCGGCTGCAATGCCTGCACGCTGGCACGGGAGACGAGATCGTCCTCGTCCTCGATGTCGCGGATCCCGAACTGCCAGAAGGCGACCACGCCGGCGTTGCGGTGCGGTACGCAACACGGCACGGGCGGAACGCCGCCGACGACCGCATCCGAGAGCTCGTCGCCGAGCTCGACGATGATCGGCTGCACGTCGTCACCTCGGACCGCGCCCTCGCCGCCGACGTGCGCCCCCCGGCGCGGGTCGTGACTGCCAAGACCTTCCTCGCCCGCCTCGACGACGCCGGCTGCTGACCGGCGTGCCCGGCAGTGTCGATTCGTGCGGTGACGCAGAAGCTGTTGGTGTCTACCGTGGGGTGGAGACAGCGATCGTGCCTGCCCAAGGGGAGACCATGACCACACTCGAGAACCGGCCGAACACCGCGCTCCTCGTCATCGACGTGCAGAACGGCGTCGTCGAGGGGGCTCACGAGCGCGACGCGGTCGTCGCCAACGTCCGCAGCCTCGTCGACAGGGCCCGGGACGAACACGTCCCCGTCGTCTGGGTCCAGCACTCCGACGAGCAGACCCCGAGCGGCGGAGACTCCTGGCAGATCGTCCCCGAGCTGGCCCCGGGCGACGCCGAGCCGCTCGTCGAGAAGCACTACGGCGACGCGTTCGAGGATACGAGCCTCGAGACCGTGCTGTCGGGCCTCGGTGTCGGGCGGCTTGTCGTCGTCGGCGCACAGACCGATGCGTGCATCCGCTCGACGCTCCACGGCGCGTTCGTCAGGGGCTACGACGCAACGCTTGTCAGCGACGCCCATACGACGGAAGACCAGTCTGCATGGGGGGCTCCGCCGCCGGACCAAGTGATCGCCCACACGAACCTGTACTGGACCTACCAGACGGCGCCGGGGCGGACGGCCGGCACGGTCGAGACCAATGACGTCGACTTCGGCGCCCCGTCTTGAGGCTTGCACAGAAACAGTTATCTGATTATACTGATTTTACGGAAGGGATGACTCACTCGGGAGATCGCTGACGTGGATTCGAGCGCGACGAGCACCACACCGATGACGACGATTCACGCTGACGAACTGCAACCAGGCGACGTCGTCGTGTTCGACGGGCAGCACCGCAGGATCGCCCGGGTCGACCGACGGGCCGGCTGGTCCTGGCCCGTCGCCGCCGACGACACCGGATGGGCCATCGCCCTGGACCACGATCTGATCGACATCCACCGCACCGCGCCGTGTGATCGCCGGCGTGCCGCGTCTGCACCACGAGCGTGAGCTGCGCCGCTCAACGTGGCAGCGAGGCGTAGGCGTCGATCTCGGCGCGCAGTCGGGCCTTCCCTGCGTCGTCCAGGAACGACTGGTCGACGGCGGCGACCGCAAGTGCAGCGATCCCGGTCTCGTCCAGGTCGAGCAGGCGAGCGGCGAGCTCGTACTCGGAGTTCAAGGTGGTCCCGAACATCGGCGGGTCGTCTGAGTTGATCGAGAACGGCACCCCAGCGTCCCGGAACTCACGGATCGGGTGCTCGTCCAGTGTGGTCACCGCGCTCGTCGCGATGTTCGACGTCAAACAGACCTCGAGCGGGACGTCGCGCTCGGCCAGGTGGGCAAGGAGGGCCGGGTCCTGCGCTGCCGAGGTGCCGTGACCGATGCGCTCGGCGCCGAGCTGCTCGAGTGCATCCCACACGGTCTGCGGGCCCGTCGTCTCCCCGCGTGAGGGATGCTGTGCAGCCCGGCGGCACGGGCCTGCTCGAAGTACGGCGCGAACTGCGGCCGGGGGACGCCGATCTCTGGTCCGCCGAGTCCGAAGCCGACCAGGGACGACGGTCCGTGTTCGAGGGCGTAACCGAGCGTCTCCGCCCCGGCCGCCAACCCGAGCTCGCCAGGGATGTCGAAGATCCACCGCAGGGCGATGCTCAACTCCCGTTGCGCCGCAATCCTGGCGTCCTCGATCGCCTCGACGAACGCCTCGATCGGCACGCCGCGCAGCGCCGACGTGTAGGCGGTGAGGGTGACCTCGGCGTACCTCACGTTCTGTGCCGCCATCTGCTGGGCCACCTCGTAGGTCAGCAGCCGGACGTCGTCCGGTGTGCGGATGAGGTCGACCACCGTGAGGTAGAGGTCGATGAAGTGGGCGAAGTCGCGGAACGTGAAGTACTTGGCGAGCGCGGCCTCGTCGGCGGGTACCCGACCGGGGTGGCGGGTGGCCAGCTCAGCGACGATGCGTGGCGAGGCCGACCCCACGTGGTGCACGTGCAGCTCGACCGTGGGAAGACCGGCGATGAACTCGGCGTGCGGCGAGGGCGTCTCGGTCAACTGTCGAGGAGTGGACGGCACCACGCCATCCTGCCCGTGCCGAGGCCTCGTCGCCACGCAGCACCTTCCTCGGAGGGCGCGGCGAAAACCTTCTTGATGTCTTGACGTGATCACGTCATGGGCGACAGGATCGCCCGCAGAGGGGTGTGTCGCCGGGCGGGGCTGGAAGTGATCGTCTCGAGGAGGAGCCCATGCGAACCCGCCCGCTTGCCTTCATCGCCGTCGGCATCCTGCTCACGTCGTTGGTGCCGTCGGTCTCCGGCTCGGCCAGCGATGCCCGCGCGGTCGTGGCGCCCCCGCCGTCCTATCTCGACGCCCGCCTGCCGATCGACCGTCGCGTCGAGGACCTGCTCGGTCGCATGACGCTGGAGGAGAAGATCGGCCAGATGACTCAGGCCGAGCGGGGCGCCGTGGCGGGCGATCCCACGTTGATCGCCGAGTTGGGGCTCGGGTCGGTGCTCTCCGGTGGCGGGTCGACGCCGACGCCCAACACGCCCGCCGCCTGGGTCGCCATGGTCAACGCGTTCCAGAGCCAGGCGATGAGCACCCGGCTGGCCATCCCCATCATCTACGGGGTCGACGCCGTCCACGGGCACGGCAACGTGTGGGGCGCCACGGTGTTCCCGCACAACATCGGCCTCGGCGCCACCCGCAACCCGACCCTGGTGCGGGAGATCGGGGAAGCAACCGCTGCGGAGGTGCGGGCCACGGGCATCCCCTGGAACTTCTCGCCGTGCGTCTGCGTCGCCCGGGACGAACGGTGGGGGCGCACCTATGAGAGCTTCGGCGAGGATCCGGCGCTGGTCGCCAGGATGGAGACGATCATCGACGGCCTGCAGGGCCACGGGCGCTCGGGCATCCCTGCCGACCGGGTGATGGCCACGCCGAAGCACTATGCCGGCGACGGCGACACCGACTACGACGAGGCGATCGCCGCCGCCAATGTGGGCCAGCCGTGGTTCTTGCAGCGGTACCCGATCGACCAGGGCGTGACGGTGACCAGCCGCGAGGACTTCAACGAGATCGACCTCGCCCCGTACGTCCGGGCGCTGCGACGACACCATTCGCACAGCGTGATGCCGTCGTTCTCCAGCGTCGACTGGATCGAGGACGGCGTCGGCAACCCGCTCAAGATGCACGCCCACCACGAGCTCCTCACGGAGGTGCTCAAGGGTCAGCTGCGGTTCGGCGGTTTCATCATCTCGGACTGGGAGGGCATCCACCAGATCCCCGACCCGGCCGAGCCCACCAACGGCGGTCTCACGGCCTACAAGGTGCGGGTCGGCGTGAATGCCGGCACCGACATGTTCATGGAGCCCTTCTCCGCCGCGCCGTTCCAGGAACTCCTGCTGGCCGAGGTCAACGCCGGTCGAGTCACCGAAGCACGCATCGACGACGCCGTCCGACGCATCCTGCGGGCCAAGTTCGAGCTCGGGCTCTTCGAGCATCCGTTCGCCTCGGCGGATGATCTGGATCAGGTCGGCAGCGCGGCGCATCGGGCGATCGCCAGGCAGGCCGTCGCCGAGTCACAGGTCCTGCTGAAGAACGACGGGAGCGCGTTGCCGCTGGCGGCGGACGCCAGCATCTACGTCGCCGGCCGCAACGCCGACAACATCGGCAACCAGGCCGGCGGGTGGACGATCACCTGGCAGGGAGAGTCCGGCGACACCATCCCCGGCACCACCATCCTCGAGGGGATCCGCGAGGTGGCGCCGCAGGCGACGGTCACCTACAGCGTCGACGCGTCGGCGCCGATGACCGGGCACGACGTGGGCATCGTGGTGGTCGGTGAGACGCCGTACGCCGAGGGGTTCGGCGACGTCGGCGGGCCGGAGTGCGGCTTCTGCACGCCCCCGCAACAAGAGGAGAAGTCGCTGACCCTCCAGCCCGCCGACCAAGCGGTCATCGATGAAGTGTGTTCGGCGATCGAGACGTGCGTCGTGCTCGTCGTCTCCGGCCGCCCGCAGGTGATCACCGAGCAGCTCGCAGACATCGACGCCCTGATCGCTTCGTGGCTGCCTGGTAGCGAGGGCGCCGGCGTCGCCGATGTGCTGTTCGGAGACGCTGTCGTTCACCGGCCAGCTGCCGATGACCTGGCCGCGGACCGAGGACCAGGTGCCGATCAACGTCGGTGACCCGGACTACGCGCCGCTCTTCCCGTACGGATGGGGGTTGGGGACCAAGCGTTCGTGAGCCGCTGACCGGCGCTGCCAATCCGGGCGCGAATCGACCCAGCGCTCCTTCTGGGCGCGATTCGTTGCGGATTCCGGGACCATCTGCGCCCAATTCGAGGCGCATCGGGCGAGCTCGGCGTCGTCATCGGAAGGCGCTGTCGCGCCGTCGACGAGGCCGACGCCCTTGCGATGGTCGCCGGCTACCTCGTCGTCAACGATGTCTCGGTACGGGATTGGCAGCGCAGGTCCCCGACGATGACCATGGGCAAGTCGTGGGACACCCATGGGCCGATCGGGCCGTGGCTGGTGACGGCCGACGAGATCCCCGACCCGCATGACCTACCCATCAGGACGTGGGTCGATGACGACCTCCGCCAAGACGAGTCGACGAAGGCGGTGATCCACGACTGCGCCCAGCTGATCGCCCACCTCTCGACGGCCTTCACGCTGCTGCCCGGCACCATCATCGCCACGGGCACCCCGGCGGGGGTCGGTTCCAAGATGGATCCACCCGGGCTGCTGCGCGCCGGCCAACACGTGCGCATCGAGATCGACCGCCTCGGCACCATCGACAACCCCGTCATCGACGAGTGCTGACGAACCGCTCACCGACCGACACCCACGAGGGGAAGATCACGATGACCACCATCGACGACCCCCGGCGCCCCGGGCGCACTCGCCGCGGTCCGGGCGATCGTGTGGACCGTCAAGCTCGACGCCGGCGTTCCCTGATCCGTCACGTGTGCGCGGCGTCTCGGATGATCGTCCACGCGTCCCGCCCGGTGATCCAGTCCTGTCGAAGCAGTTCGAGAGTGCGGCTGGTGACCTGGCGGACGTACGACGAGCGGCGGGGATAGAGCTCGGCGAGGCGATCGGCGGCCAACGGCGTTTCGTGGCCCCACAGGATCTGACACGTGCCGGTGCCCGGCGTGGTGCCGTAGTAGGTCGCTCGGGGGACGTCGACCGACGGCAGTCGCAGCCCGCCGACGACGTTGCCGTCGGCATCCGTGATCGGCGTGGCCGACGAGCTCCCCGGGTCCGTCACCTCGATGCGAGTCGCCGACGGTGCGGGAACCCCGCGAGCGACCCATCTGCTGAGGTTGGCGAAGGCTCCATTGATGGCGTACTCGAGCGGGAACGTCGAGACGTCGCGTTCGCAGTACGGGTCCCACCACGACGCCGGGAACCCCGACTGCACGAGGTCGGACGGGCCCGGGGCCCCATCGACATGAGTGTCCCAGACGTGTGCGGCACCGGCGACCTCGTACAAGCGGTAGTTGCCATCGGGTCCGGTGGCGTCGGGGCGGCGGCTGAAGAACCCGCCCAGCGCGTAGAACTCTGACAGCGTCTGGATGGCGATCACCGGGAGTGCGCCCGGCGACTGGATCACCCAACGGTCGCTGCCCGGCGTTGGCGCGGCGGCGCACTGGTTGATCGGAACCGGGAAGTTGGCGCCGGCGATGGGCATGAAGCCATCGAAGACCGGTCGGCCGTCGTCGAGGATGGCGTGTCGGGCGATGGCGTTGATGTACGTGGTCACGTACCCGGCGGTCTGGCTGTAGCCGGTCAGGAAGGTTCTGCGGATCCGCAGCTCGGCCAACGGGTTCGTCTCGTCGCGTTGCTTGAGCAGCGCTCCGAGCTGGGTCACCATGTCCCAGACGAGTCCGTTCTCCGTCGCTGCGGTGGCGCCGGACCATGTCGTGGCGGTGCAGCGTGGAGCGACGGGGTTGGCCATCGACAGCGTCGAGTACCGGGTTGGATCGAAGCGCTGCAGTGCGGTGATCGACGAGGGCTTGACGGTCACGCCGACCCAGATGTCGCCACTGCGAATGAAGTGGTCCTGCGAGGCGGCCCAGACGATGTCGAAGTCGTGGAGCGACGTCGGGTTCAACATCTCCACGACGACGTTGCCGCTGGCGCGCGCCGCACGCAGCGGCCGGCGAACGAGGATCCTCGTCTCGTACGGTCCGGTGGCGACCGACGACAGCGAACCGTCCGGCAACCAGTCGTAGATGTTCGCCGACCGCCGACGAGGTACTCCTCCTCGACGTAGCCGACCTCGGCAAGTTCGCGTGGCGTCCGCGACGTGGCCGCCGAGTTGAACGGGTGCGAGGACGCGGTCACCGCGATCGGCGCACTCACGTCCGGGATCGGAATCGCCTCGACCGCAGCCCGCTCCGCGCGGATCGCCGACGACGGCACCGCAACCACTGCCGGGACGACCAAGGCACACGTCAACAACCGGGCCAATCGTCGGAGCGAACGTCTCATGGCGCCTCCTTCGAGCGCACCCTAGGTCGTCGCGGAGCGTGTCCGGAGCCCGTCGATGAGCGTGTCGAGGACGGCGTCCACCTCTCGTCGGGCGGCCTCTGGCTCGGGTGATCGGGCGATGAAGAGCGCGGCGCCGTACAGTCCGCCGAGGGCGACGTGAACCAGGGGTTCGACGGCAACGACGCCCGGGAGGACATCGCTGGCCACGAGTGGCGAGAGGACGGTGCGCAGCATCGGGAGCTCGACGTGTTCGATCCCGCCTTCCCAGGCGTCGTGCTGGAGCACGGACACGCTGTCGAGGACCACCACCCGGCGGAACTCCGGTTCGAGGCAGGCATCCAGGAAGGCCGACAGACCGGCGCGGACGGCGGCCCACGGTCCCTGTACGGCGAGGGCGGCGGCCATCACCCGCGCAACCACATCAGCCTGCACCGCGTCGTAGACGGCGCGAAACAGCGCCTCCTTGCCGCTGAAGTGGTGGTAGAGGGCACCTCTCGCCACGCCGGCCCGCTGGATGACGTCCTCGATCGAGGTCGCCGCGTAGCCCCGTTCGGTGAACAGCTCGCGGGCGACCGAGATCAGGAGGTTGTGCGTCTCCGCCGCCTGCCGGGCGCGCAGCGTCTTGACAGCCACGGCCCGAGCCTACAGACTGAACATCGGTCGGTGACCGACCATTAGTCTGTAGCGGGCACCGGCCGTCGCGCCGTGGTCGGCGTCCGGGCGGTGCGGCCCGTCTACCGAGCGCTCAAAGCACCGTTCCTCCGGCTGTGCGCCCGCGGCAGCGTCCCGAGTCGCTGTGGGAGGATCGCGCCCGCACGTAGGAAGCAGAGGTCGGGCATGTCAGACGATTCCACGGTCATCGACGCCCACGCCGGTGACGACCTGTCGTCGCTCGCCGGTGACTGGGAGGTCGATCCGACGCACTCGGCACTCGAGTTCGTCGCCCGCTATGCGATGTTCACGCTCGTGCGCGGCCGCTTCACGTCGTTCTCCGGTGCCGTCGTGCTCGATCCGTTGCATCCGGGCGCAACGCAGATCGTCGCCGACATCGACGCCTCCTCCGTCGACAGTGCCATGGCGGTGCGTGACGCACACCTGCGCGGTGAGGAGTTCTTCGACGTCGAGCGTCATCCCAGGATCACATTTCGATCGAGTGGTGCCACGCCGCTCGGCGCGGGTCGCTACGCCGTCCAGGGGGAGTTGACCATCCGCGGACTCGCCCAGCCGGTGCGCCTCGTTGTCGATCTCTTCGGTCGAGCGCCCGATGTGTTGGGCAACCCCAGGCTCGGCTTCAAGGCGACCGCCAAGCTGCAACGCACTCGGTGGGACATCAGGTGGAACGCACCCGTGGTCGGCGGCGGCGTCGCCCTCGCCGACGAGGTCGACGTGGAGCTCGACGTGTCGCTGGTGCCGGCCGGCACGATCGCTCGGATGATGGCGGCGAACGACGACAGCGGCTGACGCTCGCCGCCAGCTCGCCGCGAGCCTCCAGCTACGCCGAGATGCTCGCCGACTGATCCGAGTCCGGCCCGGCCGCCGGCGCGGCGGTCGACGGGCCCGCCGCCATCTCACCGGTCTTGCGACCGAGGAACGGGCGCAGCACGAGCTGCTCGGCGGTTCCCAGCATGATCACGATGTCCAGCGACAGCGACCAGTTCTTGACGTAGAACAGATCGAGGCGGGTGTAGGCGTCGAACGCCGGGTTGTCTCGCGCCTCGACCTGCCACAGTCCCGTGATGCCGGGCCGGACACCGTGGCGGAGGCGCAGCTCGGAGGTGAACGCATCGACCTCGCGGCGCAGCGCCGGTCGTGGGCCGACCAGGCTCATGTCAGCACGCACCACGTTGATCAGCTGGGGCAGCTCGTCGAGGCTCGTCGCCCGCAGGAAGCGACCGACACGGGTGACGCGGGGGTCGACAGCGAGCTTGAACAGCGGGCCGGAGCGGGCGTTCTCGGCCTGCACCTCGGCCAGCCGGGCCTCGGCGTCGACGACCATCGTGCGGAACTTGAGCAGCTCGAAGTCCTGCTCGTCGCGGCCGACGCGCTGCTGGCGGAACAGCACCGGACCGCGGTCGGTGGCTTTGATGGCGACGGCCAACACGGCAAACAGCGGGCTGGTCAGGACGAGCAGGATCGAGGCGACCACGACGTCGAACGTCCGCTTGAGACCCCAGGCCAACGGCGACAGCTCGGATTGCTCGACGTGCAGCAACGTCTCGTTGGCGAATGCTGCGGTCGAGACTCGTCGCGGATCGATGCCGCCCCGCACCGGCACGGCGAACACGTCCGGCTCGGCCTGGAGCAGCCGTTCGAGCATCTCGGGTCCGACCTCGTCGGTCGAGCCGATCACCGCGCAGTCGCTCGGCGTGCTGGCGAGCACCGCATCGAGGTCGACCAGTTCACCGAGCCACATGTCCCCGTAGCCGGCGGCGCGCGCCGAGACCTCCGAGCCGATCAGGCCGACGACGTGCATCCCGGCCTCCGGGTGCACTTCGAACGTGCGGATCACGTCCATCGTCCGGCGATCCGATCCGACCACGAGGACCCGGTGGGCGGCCCGACCGCGGGCCCGATTGACACGCAGCCACGACCGATGGATCGAACGCCACAGGATCAGCAGCACCCAGGACACGGCGCACCCGACGAGCGCCGAGACGAGGGTGATCGGCGAGCCTGGCACGCGGTCGAGCACGAGCGCGCCGACGAACAGGATGGCGGCGACGCGCGTCAGCCCGGCCAACTCCACCCACCGCACGGAGATGACCCGCTCGATCCAGAGGCCGCCGACCCAGATCGCCCCGAGGCCGATCGCTGCGGCCCCGAGGGCGTTGAGCCGACGCCCTCGCCTCGAACCGGCCAAACACGCCGAACACGAACGCGAAGGAGGCGAAGATGATGCAGCCATCGACGATCCCGAGGAGCACTCGATCGCGTCGAACCCTCGTTGTCATGAGGCGTCCGGATACTCGAGGATCGCAGGGCCGGCATCCCTGCCCATGAACGGACGGTACCCGCCCGCTCGCCAGGGCAGGCGCCTCGCCATGCCACGTCGGTGGCCGCGGCAGCGGTGATGATGGGCAGCATGCGCGTGCCCCGCCAGTTGTCCGTCGCCTCCACCGTCGTCGGCCTGCTGACAGCGACGCTGGCGGCGTGCAGCGAGACAACGGCGACCGACGAGCTGGACCGCGAGGAGACCCTGGACCAGGCCGTCGAAGAGCTGGTGGCGATGCCCGGCGGCCCACCGGCGGCGATCGTGGTGGTCCAGCGTGGCTCGGACCGCTCGGTGCATGCTGCCGGTGTGGCCGAGGTCGGCGCGGAGGCCGCGCCAGAGGCCGAGGATCACATGCGCGTCGCCAGTGTGTCGAAGGCGTTCAGCGGGGCCACGGCGCTCTCGCTCGTGGACGAGGGCGTACTGGCGCTCGACGACACGATCGCCGACCGGCTGCCGGACCTGCCAGAGGCGTGGGGCGAGGTGACGTTGCGCCAGTTGCTCAATCACACGAGCGGGCTGCCCGACTACACCGCGAACCCGGCCTTCGGCGAGGCGGTCGGCGCCTCGCCAGGCGAGGCGTTGCCGCCTGCCGACCTGCTGGCGTTCGTCGCCGACGAGCCCCTCGTCTTCCCGCCGAACACTCGGTACGCCTACTCCAACTCCGACAACATCGCCGTCGGCCTGATGATCGAGGCGGCCACCGGTGAGGACTACGCCGACGTGCTCGCCGAGGAGGTGTTCGAGCCGCTGGGACTGGACGGCACGTCGCTGCCAGCGGGAACCGAGATGGCCGACCCGTACATCCACGGTTACCAGCTCGCCGACGACGGCGAGCTCGAGGACTTCAGCACCGTCTTCGCTCCTGGCTGGGCCTGGGCCTCCGGCGGGGTCGTCTCGACGCCTGCTGACCTCAACGACTTCATCCGCGGGTACGTCGGCGGCGAACTGTTCGGCGACGAGGTGCGCGAGCAACAGCAGCAGCTGTTCATTCCCGCCGGTGAATCCGACCCACCGGGCCCCGGCGAGAACTCGGCGAGCATGGCTCTGTTCCGATACCAGACGGAGTGCGGCACGGTCTACGGCCACACCGGCAGCATCTTCGGCTACACGCAGTTCGCCGTCGCCTCCCCCGACGGACGCCGGTCGGCCACCGCCTCGATCTCCCTGCAGCGCGACGGGAAGGGCGAGGGTCAGGCGGCGAGCGTGTTCGACGCGTTGCAGCGCCTCGAGCTGGCGGCCATCTGCTACGCCCTCGAGTAGCCGCCCCTGACGGTCGTTACGGCCGGTCGCCGCGGACGAGGGCGAGGGCGTCCCGCGCGTGGAGCTCGGCACCGGCGGCGAACGCGGCCTCGTACGTCGCCGGGTCGCTGCCCTCCGTCACGAGCGCGATGAGCTGACCTTCCCGGCGCCGGATCAGTGGCCACGCGGTCAGCCCGGCTCGCCGCCTCAAACCGTCAGCGGCGCCGAGAGCGGTCGCCGCTCGTGGCGGGTCGCCGTCGGCCCACGCCAGCTGGGCCGCGGTGACGAGTGCGAACGTCAACGTGTGCGTGCTCAGGTGGGTGGCGTCGATGGCGTCCACGGATCGGCCGAGCAGCGCGCGGGCCGCCTCGAGCTCGCCGCCGCTCACGGCGAGCGACGCGAGTTGGGTCCGGGCAGCCGCTTCGAGCCAGTCGTTGCCGTAGCGGGAGCCGAGCTCGTCGACCCGCTCGAGGTGTGGCCGTGCGCTGTCGGCGCGTCCGAGGCTCAGCTCGAGCATGCCGACGGTCAACTCGGCGAAGGCGAGGAACGGTTCGTCGCGCCGGCGGAAGCCGTCCAGCGCGTCGGATGCGGCCTCCAGTGCGCCGTCGAAGTCGTCACGAATCGGCAGCGTCCAGGCGACGGCCAGCTGCAGCGCGCTCCGCAGCTGCGGATCGTCGACCGATCCGTCGAACGGCTCGATGGCGTCGATCGCGGCGAGGGCGCTGGCGTCGTCGCCGACCTCGATGGCCGTCACCGTCCATGTGAACAGCACCTCGGCCCGGGCATGCTCGTCCAACGAATCGGCCCGCGGTCGCAGCTCGTCGAGCCACGCCCGAGCCTCGGTGATCCGGTCGCGCGTCTGCCAGAACAACCAGAGCACGCGAAACATGTGGGGGAGCGGCGTGATGTCGTGGGCGAAGAACCAGCGAATGGCGACTCGCAGGTTCTCCTCCTCGACGCCCAGTCGATCAGCCCACTCGACCTGTCGCTCTTCCGGCCACGCGAGGTCCTTCACCAGCTCGGCGAAGTACTCGGCATGTCGCCGGGCGACGTCGGCACCGGCGTCGCCGGCGGCGAGCCGCTCGGCGGCGAGCTCGCGCACGGTGACGAGCATGCGGAAGCGCGGCCCACCGTCGTCAGCGACGACGCTGACGAGGCTATGGCCGGCGAGCGCGTCGAGGAGGTCCAGCGTCTCGTCCTCGGTGCGGGCGACCACGCGAGTGGCGGCGTCGATCGTCCACCCGTCGGCGAACACCGACAGCGCCTCCACGAGCTCGCGCTCCATGTCGTCGAGCAGCCCGAAGCTCCACTCGACGGTCGCCCGCAGGGTGCGCTGCCGCTCGGGGAGGTCGACGGGTCCCGTGCCCAGCGAGTCGAGGACGTGTTCGAGCCGGGCCAGCAACGCCACCGGGGCGAGCACCCGCGTGCGGGCCGCGGCCAGCTCGATCGCCAGCGGCAGACCGTCCAGACGCCGGCAGATCTCCATGACCGCGGCGACGTTCGTGTCATCCAGGGCGAAGTCGTGGCGCACGGCCCGTGCCCGTTCGACGAACAGGCGCACGGCAGGGAGCGCGGCGAGCTCCTCGAGCGCCGTCCGCTCGGCGAACGCCGGCACCACCAGCGCCTCGACCGGGTACTCCCGCTCGGTCCGCAGGCGCAGCACGGTGCGGCTCGTGGCAAGGATCGTGACGTCGGGACACGCCGCGAGGAGCTGATCCAGCTCGGTTGCCGATCCGGTCACCTGCTCGAGGTTGTCGAGGACGAGCAGCGTCGGGGTCTGCGCGAAGTGCTCGATCACGGTGTCGAGCGCCGAGCGCGTTCCCTCGATCGGCGCGCCGACGGCAGCGGCGACGCGTGTGAGCACCAGAGCCGGATCCGTGATCGACGCCAGCGGCACGAAATCCGTATGGCGCCCGGCGCCGTCGAGCGCCACGCCGACGGCGATCGCCAGCCGGGTCTTGCCGATGCCACCCGGGCCTGTCAGCGTGACCAACCGCACGTCGGGTGACTCGAGCAGCGACGACAGCTCGGCGATGTCGTCCTCGCGACCGAGCAACGAGGTCGACGGCGTCGGCAACGAGCGGCGCGGCGGCCTGCTCCCCGTGCCCGCCGGCGCGGCGGCGGGCGGGGCGGACGGCGTGGCGAACCGCTCGCTGAGGAGCAGCGCCAAGTCGTCGCGCACCAGTCGGCCCAGCTCGCGTGAGCCGCGGAAGGTTCGGTACGAGTCGGCGCCCTCCGACTGCAGGTCGGCGATCATCGCCGCCAAGCGCGGCTCCTGCTCCGCGGCCGGCGACTTGACGTACAGCAACCGCGGCATCCCGGCGGACAGCCGGAACTCGTCCTCCAGCCCCGAGATGTCCATCCCGGGCCCGATCCACCCGTATCGCTGCCAGTACAGGCCGACGAACACGTCCGACTGCGCCAGGTAGGCCCGGTAGAGCTCACGCGGCGGATGCGGACGGGCCCCGAGCTCGAACATCACCGGCGTCAACCGGAGCGCCGAGATCGCCCGGGCCACCGCCGCCCGCTCCGGAGCGAGCTCGGCCAGCGTCGAGCTGACGAAGACTCGCAGCCGTTGGTCAGGTGTCCGGATTTCCATTTGCGCCGACCCGGAGATGCGAGGCGCGGCGTTACACCGCGTCGACGGCGGACTGGATGAGCGCCGTGATCTCATCGGGGTGCGAGATCATCACGACGTGGCTCGAGTCGACCTCGACCGTCGTGGCGCCCATCCGCTGGGCGAACTGCCGCTCTGCATCGGGAGGGATGACCTCGTCGTGCTGGGCGACGGCGAACCACGTCGGGAGGGTCTTCCAGGCCGGCGTCGCCATCACGTCGCCCAGTGTTGAAGCGGCCAATGGCTGCTGGACGGCGCACATCACGCGGGCCTCGACCGGGTCGACGTCAGGAGCGAAGTGCTTCAGGAAGTCGCCCTCTGGCAGCCAGGCGAGGCCCTGGTCGTCGATCTGCAGGTTGGCGATGGCGGGCGTCGGAGGACCCTGGCCGAGTAACGCGCCAATGGACTCGCCCTCGTCGAGACCGAACGCGGCCACGTACACCAGGCCGACGACGTTCGGTGCGTCCGATCCGAGCGCGGTCATGACCTGACCGCCGAAGGAGTGCCCCGCGAGGAGCGTCGGCTCAGCCTGCAAGGTCAGGACGTGGCGCAACTTGGCGACGTCCTCCGCCAACGACGTGTGAGGAAGCTGGGGGGCGACCACCTCATGACCCGCCGCCTGCAGACGACGGATCACCGCCGCCCAGGACGAACCATCCGCCCATGCGCCGTGCACCAAGACGATCCTCATGACCTTGCCCTCCTCTCCCACCGGACCTCGGTGGCCGTCCGGACTCTGTCACGATCGCGGATCGCATGCACGATGATCCGGTCGGAGGCGCATGCAGAGGCCTCGTAGCTTCGGGTCATGCTCATCGTCACGGGGTCTGTCAGAGCGCGACCGGAGAACATCGAGCGGGCGCTCGGGCTGAGCCTCGAGCATGTCCGTCGCTCGCGTCGCGAACCTGGATGTCTGCTGCACTCGGTCCATCGCGACGTCGAGGATCCGCTGTGCATCGTCTTCTTCGAGCAGTGGGCTGACGCCGATGCGCTCCGGACGCACTTCGAGCTCCCCGCCTCCATCGCCTTCGTGCAGGAAGTCGCCGCGCTCGCCGACGGTTCGCCGGAGCTGGCGGTCTACGACGCGCGACCGGCGGTGGTGTGAGCCACGGACGAGCTCAAGCGGCGTAGTTGCGCAGCAGGTCGAGGGCCGTGGCGCCGTCGGGGCCGTCGGCGACCAGTGTCGTGTCCGCAGGGCGCAGCCGCCGGGCACCGACACGGCAGAACTCGGCGGCCGGACCGCGGATGGATGACGGTGCAGCGGGGTCGCCGAACCGCCACGTCGAGTCGTCTGGCCCGACGAGCTCGCAGAACACCCCGCCGAAGGCCGCCCCGGTGAGGCCGAAGGCGTAGGGCAACGTGGCGTGACCGAGCCAGGCGACGTGGCGCAGCCGGGCGGTGTCCGGGTAGGCGATGCCGAGGGGTCCGGTGATGTCGAGACCGTGGGCCCAGTGCTCGGCCAAACGGGTCGTGGCCAGCGTCGTCGGCTTCAGGGGCGTCTGTGCCCAGCGCAGGGCGCCGCCCGGATCGGCGGCCCGCAAGGCGGCGACGGCCTCCCGCCGGGCGGCCCGCCATCGCTCGAAGACCACCGGTGGGGCCGCCCGCTCGGCGCGGACCTGTCGATCGACGGCGGCATCGACGGTCTCGCCGCCAACCCGCCAACCGCTGTCGGGTGCGTCGCCGGCACCCGCCGCGGCGGTCGCCACCACGGCCTCTTCGGTCTGCGCCAGGTGCAGCACGACGTCGACGACCGTCCAACCGAGGGCACCCGACTCCGACTCCCACGCTCCCGCGTCGAGCGACGCCGAGGATCGTCTCCAGGCGATCCTGCTCGGCGACGAGGTCGTCGAAGATGTTCACCACCGGTGGGAATCGTCGCACACGGCGATTCAACCTTCCGGGACACTCTTCGTCGACCGTGGAGTGGGTGCCGTTGGCGGCGCATCGAGCCCGTGCGGGCTGTAGGCCGACACGAAGTGGGACACGACGACGTCTCCCTCGACGTACTGGCGAGCCCGTCGCATGACGACATCGGCGGTCACCGTGCGCCGCTGGTGCTGGCGGCGGTGCTCGGCCCAGGTGTCGACGACGAACGTCTCGAGGAACCGATCGGTGTCGGCGAGGTCGCGGAAGAGCTCCCACTGCGTGGCGCCGTTGCGGCGCCGGTCGCGCTCGACCCGCCGCATCATCACCGTGAACTCGCCCTGGGCGTGGGCGGGAACCCGGTACGCCACCGTGACCAGCACGGGCCCGTCGTCGCCATCGGGCTCGAGCGTGACGATCGGCTCCGTTGGCGTGGACGGGCGGAGGTCCAGGCCGTACACCATCATCAGCCGCCAGCGTCGTGCGGTGACGGTCCCGGCCAGCAACGTCGCCGCGGCGACGAGGTAAGCGGCCGAGATGCTCCAGCCGGCGATGGCACCCCACAGCGCGCTCCCGAGGGCGATGCCGCCGGAGAGGACGAGCATGTAGAGCCCGAGACCACGGGCCCGCACCCACCACGGTAGGGCCCGCTGCGTCGACACGTTGAGCGTCACGGTGCCGGTGGTCCAGGCCCCGCCGGCGACGAACAGCACGGGTGCGATCACCCACACCGACACGACGAGCCCGATGACGACGAGCGCGGCGGCGACGACGACGGACGCCACGACGACGAGGTGGTCACCGGGCGCCACGTCGATGCGGGGGCGCAGGATGGCTGCGATGATGGCGCCGACGCCGAAGCACGCCAGCAGCAGGCCGTACCCACCGGCGCCCATCCCCAGGCGGTCCCGTACGACCGTCGGCAGCAAGGCCTGGATCGCCGCCGCCGGGGCCGTGAAGGCGAACGTCCGAACGAGGACGGCACGCAGTGCGGGGGCGTTGATGGCGTAGCGCAGGCCGGCCCGCACCGCACCCGGCAACGATTCCGATGACAGCCGCACGGCAGTGTGCTGCGGCTTCCACCACGCCAGCACGATCACGACCCCGACGAACGAGGCGGCGTTGACAGCGAACGCCCAACCCGGACCCGCCGACGCGACGAGCACGCCGCCGAGGGCGGGGCCGATGGCTCGTCCCACGTTGAACGTCATGCTCGACAGCGCCACCGCCTGCCCGAACTCGCGCGGCGGCACGAGATCGGGCTGGATGGCCTGCCATGCGGGGACCATCAGGGCGGCGCCGACGCCCAGCGCGAACGTCAGCGCGAGGAGGATGGACGGCGACACGTGGTCGGTCAGCGTGAGCACCGCCAGCGTCCCGGAGCACAGGAACATCCAGGCCTGGGTGGCCACGAGCAACAGGCGGCGGTTGAAGATGTCGGCCAGCGCTCCGGCCGGCAACCCCAGCAAGAGCAGTGGCAGCAGGCTGGCGGTCTGGACCAGCGCCACCAATGTCGGGGACGTCGTGAGGTCGCCCATCAGCCACGCCGCGGCGACGGTCTGGAAGAACGTGCCGATGTTCGAACCGAGTTGGGCGGCGAAGAGGGCGGCGAACACCCGGTTGTGCAGCGGCGCCCACGGCGAGAGCCGTTGTCCAGCCGGCGACGTTCCGGCTGCCGGGAGGTTCATCGGCGGCGACGCTACGTCGCGCCCCGCTCCATCTTCCCGCTGTGCAACACACGCCCTCGTGCCGATATGCAGGCGTGCGCTACCTGCGCGTCGTTTCCCTGATCGCCGGCGTGGCCCTCGTCGCCATCGCGTTGGCCGGCCTGATCGCCCGCCGGACGCAAGTCGGCGACGACCGTGACCGCCGCCTGGAGGCGTCCGCCGAGCTCGTTGCTGCCAGGCTGGACGAGACGATCGCCAGGGTCATCGCGGCATTGACGGTGGCCAGCGCTGACGCCCACGTCGGTGTCATCGCCGAGGCGTTGGCCAATCCCGTGTGCAGCGTGACCGATGAGGCGTGGTCGTGTTCGACGGTCGGCGCCTCCGGGCCGGACGCACTCGGTGTCGCCGAGGCCCTCGAGGCATCAGCCCGCCGTGGGATGCCCGTCGTCGTGGTCGCCGTGCCGGCCGATGGTTCGGCGCCGGCGATCGTCGTCGCCGTGGACGATGGGTCCCGTCGGCTGTACGTCCCGCTCATCCTCGACACGTCGGCGTCACCCGGCGACGACGTGGCGTCGGCACTGGTGCCGCTCGACGGCGAGCCGCTGTTCCGGGCCCGGACGGTCGAGGGCCGCCGCAGCGTCGCCGTGCCGTCGATGGTCGAGTTCGAGGACGGGCCGTGGGCCGTCAGGGTCACGGCACCCGCTGCGGTGCCGCTCGGGGGCGACGAACGCTGGCTGTTCGGGATCCAGGTGGTCATCGGCTCCGTCCTCGCCGTACTGGCGCTCGGCGGCATCCTGGCCGAGCAGCGCACGCTGCATCGGCGGGCGACCACCGACGCGCTGACGAAGCTGCCCAACCGGGTCGAGTTCGAGCGCCAGGCCACCGAGCTGCTGGCCCGCCTCGGCCGGGAGGGCCGCTCGGCGTGCCTGATGGTCATCGACCTCGACCGCTTCAAGGTCGTCAACGACATGATCGGCCACGATGCCGGTGATCGTGTCCTCGTGGACGCCGCCCAGCGCCTCCGCCAGGCCGTGCGCGGCTCCGACCTCGTCGGCCGATGGGGCGGCGACGAGTTCGTCGTGTTGATGCCCGGCGTCGCCGACGCCAGAGCCGTGCCGGCGCGGGCGGCAACGATCGCCAATGCGCTGGCCGGCATCCCCTCGATCGGCCCGTACGACGTCGAAGCGAGCGTCGGCGCAGCGCTGTTCCCGGCCCACGGTCGGCGGCTCGACGACCTCGTGCGCAAGGCCGACCGGGCGATGTACGCGGCCAAGGTCCAGGGCACACGGCATCACCTCGCCGACAACCTGCCCGACGTCGCCGCGAGGCCACGCCACGACGGCGCCTGACGGCTCGCCACGGCCGGGATCTACGATGCCGGGTCGTGCCTGGCAACGGCGATCTGCGTACCGACGGCGACGTCCTGACATCCAAGCTGCGCGGGTTCGGCACGACGATCTTCGCCGAGATGTCCGCGCTGGCCGTGGCCACCGGCTCGATCAACCTGGGCCAGGGCTTCCCGGACACCGACGGCCCGCACGAGGTGCTGGATGCCGCCATCGAGGCGATCCGCAGCGGCGTCAACCAGTATCCGCCGCGGCCCGGGCCTGCCCGTGCTGCGGCACGCCATCGCCCGCCACCAGCAGCGGTTCTACGGGCTCGAGCACGACCCGGATTCGGAGGTCCTCGTCACGGCCGGGGCGACCGAGGCGCTGGCCGGTGCGTTGCTCGGCATGCTGGACGATGGGGACGAGGTGGTCGTCTTCGAGCCGATGTACGACAGCTACCAGGCCTGCATCGCGCTGGCGGCGCGCGGGCCGTGCCGGTGCTCCTGCAGCCGGACGAGGACGGCCGGTACCGGTTCGAGGTCGACGAGTTGCGGGAGGCGATGAGCGGGCGCACGCGGCTGATCCTGCTGAACACACCGCACAACCCCACGGGCAAGGTCTTCGATCGCGACGAACTGGCCGTCATCGCCGAGCAGGCCATCGAGCACGATGTCGTGGTCGTCACCGACGAGGTGTACGAGCACCTCGTGTTCCCCGGCGCCACGCACATCCCCATCGCCACGCTGCCCGGCATGGCAGAACGGACGTTGACGGTGTCGTCGGGCGGCAAGACGTTCAACACGACCGGCTGGAAGATCGGCTGGATCTGCGGGCCGCCCGCGCTCGTGACCGCGGCGCGGACCGCCAAGCAGTTCCTGACGTACGTCAACGGTGCACCCTTCCAGCCGGCGATCGCCGTCGGGCTCGACCTCGGCGACGAGTTCTACGACGCGCTGGCCGCCGACCTGACGGCCAAGCGCGACCACCTCGTGGGCGGGTTGGAGGCCGCCGGCTTCACGACGTACCGGCCGCAGGCGACGTACTTCACGACCGTCGACATCCGCCCCGTCGACACCGCTGGTGACGGCATCGCGTTCTGCCGCATGCTTCCCGAGCGCTGCGGTGTGGTCGCTGTTCCGAACGAGGTGTTCTACGCCCGGCCCGAGCACGGCCGCCACCTCGTGCGATTCGCCTGCTGCAAGCGCCTCGACGTCCTCGACGAGGCCGTGCGCCGCATGAAGGTCCTGGCCTCGTGACCACGCTGCGCATCGCCGGCTTGCAGCACGATCTGGAGTGGAAGGACCGCCAGGCCAACTTCGCCCACCTCGCGCCGATGATCGCCGCCGCCGCCGGCGCCGGGGCCGGGCTCGTGCTGTGCACGGAGATGTTCTCCACCGGCTTCGCCGTCGGTGACCCTGATCTCGGAGAGCCGGAGGGCGGGCCGTCGTCGACCTTCCTCGCCGAGCAGGCCGTCGAGCACGGCGTGTGGGTCGGCGGGTCGTGCCCCGAGATCCCGCCTGATGCGCTGGGCGACGACCGCCGTCCGTACAACAGCTTCGTGCTGGCCGGTCCCGACGGCACGGTGCACCGGTACCGCAAGGTGCACCCGTTCACCTTCGCCGGGGAGGACAAGGACTTCCGCGCCGGCTCCGAGCTGGTGACGGTCGACATCCAGGGGCTGCGGGTCAGCCTCTTCGTCTGCTACGACCTGCGCTTCGCCGACGAGTTCTGGCAGCTGGCGCCGAGCACCGACGTCTACCTCGTGCCGGCCAACTGGCCGCAGGCCCGCCGGCTGCACTGGCAGGTGCTGCTGCAGGCCCGGGCCATCGAGAACCAGGCCTACGTCGTCGGTGTCAACCGAGTCGGCGAGGGTGGCAGCCTCAGGTACAGCGGCGACAGCCGAATCGTCGACCCGGCCGGCGAGTTGCTGGCTACGGCATCGCAGACCGAGACGATCGTGCTCGCCGATGTGTGCTCGGCGCGGGTGACCGAGATCCGCGATCAGTTCCGCTTCCTCCAGGACCGCCGCTGAGTGCTTCGGCGCCCACCGGTATCTTCGAACCAGTGTCCGATGATCCACTGATCTCGGCCAGAGCGCTGGTCAAGCGGTTCGGCGAGTTCGTCGCCGTCGACGGCATCGACGTGGAGGTGCGGCGCGGCGAGGCGTTCGGGTTCCTCGGACCGAACGGCGCGGGGAAGTCCTCGACGATGCGGATGATCGGCTGCACGTCACCCGCCACGTCGGGCCACCTCCGGGTGCTGGGGATGGACCCGGCGACGCAAGGGCGCCACATCCGCGCCCGGCTCGGCGTCGTGCCGCAGGCCGACCAGCTCGACAACGAGCTGACCGTCGAGGAGAACCTCGTCATCTACGGCCGGTACTTCGACATCCCACGGGCCGAGTGCCGGCGTCGGGCTGCCGAACTGCTCGAGTTCGTCCAGCTCACCGAGCGGGCCACGCAGCAAGGTCGAGCCGCTGTCGGGCGGCATGAAGCGGCGCGTCACGATCGCCCGCTCGCTGATCAACGAACCCGAGCTGTTGCTCCTCGACGAGCCGACGACGGGACTCGACCCGCAAGCCCGTCATGTGCTGTGGGATCGCCTGTACCGCCTCAAGCAGGACGGCGTCACGCTCGTGCTGACGACGCACTACATGGACGAGGCCGAGCAGCTGTGCGACCGCCTGGTCGTGCTGGACAAGGGGCGCATCGTGGCCGCCGGCTCACCTCGCGAGCTGATCGCCGCCCACTCGACGCGGGAGGTGCTCGAGCTGCGCTTCGAGGCCGGCGCCAACGAGGCCGCGGCACCATCGATGGAGGGCATCGGCGAACGCATCGAGGCGTTGCCGGACCGCATCCTCGTCTATGCCCATGACGGCGAGAAGGCGCTGGCGATGGCTCACGATCGGGGGATCGTGCCGGAGAGCGCGCTGGTCCGTCGGAGCAGCCTCGAGGACGTCTTCCTGCGGCTCACCGGCCGCAGCCTCATCGACTGAGCGCGATGTCGACACCTGCCGCGGTCCGCGTCTGGGAGACCAACATGGCGGTCTATCGGCGGATCTGGAGGTCGAACCTGCTCGGCAGCTTCGTCCAGCCGTTCCTCTACCTGCTCGGGATCGGAGTCGGCGTCGGCTCGCTCGTCGACCGCAGCGCGGCGTCCGAGGCCCTGCTCGGGGGCGTCGACTACCTGTCGTTCCTCGCCCCCGCGCTGATCGCCACGACGGCGATGATGGTCGCCGCGCAGGAGTCGATGTGGCCGGTCATGGAAGGCTTCATGTGGACGAGCTCCTACCGGGCGATGGCGGCCACTCCGATCGCTCCACAGGAGGTCGCCGCCGGCGTCACGTTGTGGCTGGCGACCCGCGCCGCCCTCAGCGCGACGGGCGTCGCCGTCGTCCTCGCCTTCCTTCCGGAGACGAGGTCGTGGGGGCTCGTGCCGGCGGTGGGCTTCGCCATGCTGACCGGGTTGGCGGTGGGGTTGCCGATCACGGCCTGGTCGTCGAGTCGAGATCGCGATCACTCGTTCCCGGCGATCATGCGGTTCGGGATCGTTCCGATGTTCCTCTTCGCCGGGGCCTTCTACCCGATCGATCAGCTTCCCGACTGGCTGCAGCCGGTGGCCTTCGCCACCCCGCTGTACCACGGCGTCGAGCTGTGCCGGGGAGTCGTCCTCGGCACCCTGGCGCCGGCCGAGACGATCGTCCACCTCGGCGTGCTGGCCGCCTATGCACTCGCCGGGTACGCCGTCTGCCGCATCACCTTCGCCAGGAGGTTGGCGCTGTGAGCACGGTCACGACGGTCGACCGTGTGACGGGCGGGCTGCGGATCGTCGCCCCCGAGCTGCTCGCCGCCCGCCGCCCGCAGCGCATGCTCGAGCGCAGCGTGATGGTCAACCGCAGGACGTGGTTGCTCATCGTCAGCGGGTTCTTCGAGCCGCTGTTCTACCTGCTGTCCATCCGCATCGGGTTCGGCGAGCTGGTCGGCGACGTCGACGTTGATGGCACGTCCGTGCCGTACGCCGAGTTCGTGGCGCCCGCACTGATGGCGGCGTCGGCGATGAACGGCGCGGTGTACGACTCGACGATGAACGTGTTCTTCAAGCTGCGCCATGCACGGCTGTACGACACGGTGCTGTCCACGCCGATGGTGCCGGCCGACGTCGCGCTCGGCGAGATCGGGTGGGCCGTCATCCGCGGCTTCATCTACTCGGTCGCCTTCCTTGCCACGATGTGGGCGCTCGGCATGACGGGCTCGCCGTGGGTCGTCCTCGCGCTGCCCATCTGCGTGCTGATCGGGTTCGCCTTCGCCTCCGTCGGCATGGCGCTGACGACGTTCATGCGCTCGTGGGCCGACTTCGAGTACGTGCCGGCGGTGACGCTGCCGCTGTTCCTGTTCTCGGCGACGTTCTTCCCGGTCTCGAGTTACGGGTCGTGGGCGTGGGTCGTGCAGCTCAGCCCGCTGTACCACGGGGTGGCCCTCGTGCGGGCCGCCAACCTCGGCCAGTTCGAGTGGTCGGCGCTGGCCCACGTCGCCGTGCTCGTCGCCATGGCGCTGGCCGGCCTGCTCGTCGCCACCCGCCGCGTCGGCACCCTGCTCCTCCGGTAGCCCGGCCCGCGCGCCGCGAACATCTGGGCGCGTTCCTTCCCACGGGCCGATCTGGGGCGTGGAATTCTCAACAGTTGCGAACAAATGCACCCAGATCCGCGGGGATCGTCCGGCCTCCGTAACCTGGAAGCATGCTGTTTCGCACCAAGTCGCACATGGTGTCGGAGGCCGATGCGCTCACTGGGCGCGCCGACCAGACGATGCCTGTGCCCGAGTCCCACTTCGTCAACGGCCACCCGCTGGTCGGGCCGTGGCCGGAGGGCCTCCAGACGGCCGTCTTCGCGCTCGGTTGCTTCTGGGGCGCCGAGAAGATGTTCTGGCAGACGCCGGGGGTGTACTCCACCGCGGCCGGCTACGCCGGCGGCTACACGCCGAACCCGACCTATGAGGAGGTGTGCTCCGGCCGGACCGGTCACACCGAGGCCGTGCTCGTCGTCTTCGATCCCGCCGTCGTGACGTACGAGCAACTGCTCAAGGCGTTCTGGGAGGACCACGATCCGAGCCAGGGGATGCGCCAGGGCAACGACGTCGGCACGCAGTACCGCAGCGCCGTGTACTACGCCGACGAGGAGCAGCGGGCCGCCGCCGAGGCCAGCAAGGAGGGCTTCGGCGAGGCGCTGCATGCTGCCGGCTACGGCGACATCACCACGGAGATCGCCCCCCTCGGCACGTTCTATTACGCCGAGCCCTACCACCAGCAGTACCTGGCCAAGAACCCGGGCGGTTACTGCCCCCTGCACAGCACCGGCGTCTCCTGCTCGATCGCCTGACTCTCGGCCCGGTCGGCGGTACGAGGGCGGATCTGGGCGCGTTCCGTCGCGACCCCTGGGAAGATCGGTGCCCAGATGCGCTCGTGGGAAGGATCGCGCCCAGATGTTCAGGCGGACGCGGCATGATCGCGTCGATCACGGCACGAAGGGATGGTGCAGGAGTGAGCGATCCGATGAAGCAGGCGTGGAGCGACGTGGGCGAGGGGTTCTCGGCGCTCGGCCGGATGATGAAGGAGCGGTACCAGGCCGGGGGTGCGGACGAGGGTGACGAGGCCGCCGACGACAGCGGGACCCGAGAGGCGGGTGCGGCGCTGCGTGACGCCATGGACAAGGTGGTCTCCGCCGCTCGCGAGCTCGGCGACCGGGCGGCCGACGTCGCCCGCGACGATGACGTGAAGGCGCAGGCCAAGCGCGCCACCGGCTCGCTGAGCGACGCCCTGTCGGCCACCGTGAACCTGATCGGCGACGAGGTCGGGGGGCTGTTCGGGCGGGCCAAGCGCGACAACCCGGAGGTGCCGCCGGGCGAGGCGCCGCCGAGCGGCTCCGACGACGTTCGCCAGTGACCCCGTCACCGCTCTGTGTGAGCGACGACGCGTGGCGGCTGGCGTTTGTGCTCGCGCAGAACTGAGGAGTCAGCGCCAACCAGCGGCGCGGACCTGCTCGCCGTCGGCGTCGAGCGGGCGACCGGCCCAGCGCAACGCGCCGGGTGTGCGGCTGAGGCGGGCCAGCAGGCCCTGCATCGGCGTGCCGTCGACGTCGACCACGGTGCGCCGTGCCGCGTAGTGCGGATCGCCGGCGATGTCGGCCATGTCCATCACCGGGCCGGCCGCCGCCTCGGCGGCCGTGAACGCCGCCAGCACCTCGTCGGCCGTGCGCGCCGCGCACCAGGCCTCCATCGCCGCCTCGACCTCCTCGCGGTGCGCCGATCGCCCGGCGAACGAGCGGAACCGCTCGTCGTCGGCGAGACCGAGGAGCTGCATGACCCGGCCGGCCACCGAGTCGCTGCTCGTCGACACCGCCACCCACCGCCCGTCGCGGCAGCGGTACGTCCCCCGCGGCACGCTGTACGGCAGCCCGGCGCCGAGCCGCGGTTGCTGCACACCGTGGAGGGCATACGCCGACGGCAGCGGGCCCATCAGGTGGAACATCGTCTCCAAGAGGTTGACGTCGACGACCTGCCCCACCCCGCTGTGCAGGGCGACCATCGTGGCGAACGCCGCGGCGAGCGCCGTCACCTCGTCGGTCAGGGCGATCGGGGGCAGCAGCGGCTGACCGTCGGGTTCACCGTTGATCGCCGCGAATCCCGACATCGCCTCGGCGATCGTGGCGAACCCCGGCCGGGGCGCGTACGGGCCATCCTGGCCGAAACCGGTGACCCGGGTGACGACGAGCCGCGCGTTGCGGGCGTGGAGGACCTCGGGGCCGAGGCCGAGCCGCTCCAGCGTTCCCGGCCGGAAGTTCTCGACGACCACGTGCGCTTCGTCGAGGAGCGCCAGCACGAGCGCTCGATCGTCGTCGTCCTTGAGATCGGCGACGATCGTCCGCTTGTTGCGGTTGGCCAGCTTCCACCACAGACCCTCGTCGTCGCGCTCGTCGCGCCAGGCGATGTTGCGCAGGCTGTCGCCGCCGGGCCGCTCCACCTTGATCACGTCGGCGCCGTAGTCGGCGAGGTAGCGGGCGCAGTTCGGCCCGGCGATCACCGTCGACAGGTCGACCACACGGATGTCCGCCAGTGGCAACCCGGTCTCGATGGTCACGCCGTGACCTCGGCGGTCGCCTCCCCGGCCCGCAGCTGGGCGGCGTACACGCCGTCCCGGGCGACGAGCTCGTCGTGCGTGCCGATCTCGACGATGCGCCCGCCGTCCAGCACGGCGATGCGGTCGGCGCCGCGGATCGTCGTCAGCCGGTGGGCGATGACGAGCGCCGTGCGACCGGCCAGCGCCCGCTCCAACGCCTCCTGCACCCGCAGCTCGCTGTCGTTGTCGAGGTGGCTGGTGGCTTCGTCGAGGATCATCACTGCCGGGTCCTTGAGCAGCAGCCGGGCGATCGCCACCCGCTGCTTCTCGCCGCCCGACAGACGGTGGCCGCGGTCGCCGACGACCGTGTCGAAGCCGTCGGGCAAGGCGGTGATCGTGTCCAGGATGCGGGCGGCGCGGCAGGCCGCCACGAGCTCCTCCACGGTGGCGTCGGGCTTGGCGTACCGCAGGTTGTCGCCGATCGACTCGTGGAAGAGGTGCGGGTCCTGGGCGACGACACCGATAGCGGCCCGCAGCGAATCCAACGTGAGGTCGCGGACGTCGTGGCCGTCGACGCGCACGGCGCCGCCCGTGACGTCGTAGAGCCGCGGCACGAGCGACACGAGCGTCGTCTTGCCGGCACCGGATGCGCCGACGAGGGCGACGGTCTCGCCCGGGAGGATGTCCAGCGTCACGCCGGCGAGGACGTCGGTGTCGGGATCGCCCGCCGGCATCTGCTGCTCCAGCGAGGCGATCGCCGTGTCGGCGGCGGGCGGGTACCGCAGCCACACGTCGTCGAAGGTCAGCCGACCAACGGGACGAACGAGATCGATGGCGCCGGGCCGCTCGCGGATCGTCTCGTGGGCGTCGAGCACCTCGAAGACCCGTTCGAAGCTGACCATCGAGGTCATCAGGTCGACCCGGGCGTTCGTCAGCCCGGTCAGCGGCTGGTACACGCGGGTGGTCAGCGCGGCGAGGGCGACAAGGGTCCCGGTCGTCAGCTCGCCGGACACGACGAGGTGGGCGCCGACGCCGTAGATGGCCGCCGCGCCGATCGCGCCCACGAGACCCGAGCGCGACGAAGAAGACCCGTCCGTACATCGCCGAGCGGATCCCTGCGTCGCGCACGCCGGCGGCGTGGCGCTCGAAGGCGGCGTCCTCCCGCCCGTGGTCGCCGAAGAGCTTGACGAGCATCGCACCGGCGACGTTGAAGCGCTCCGTCATCTGCGTGCTCATCGTGGCGTTGTGTTGCATCTGCTGGCGGGAGATGGCCTGCAGCCGCCGGCCGACGCGGCGGGCGGGGATCACGAACATCGGCAGCACCAGCAGCGCCAGCAGGGTCAGCCGCCACTCCAGGGCCAGCATGGCCGCCAGCGACGTGACGAGCACGACGACGTTGCTGACGACGCTCCCGAGCGTGCTGGTCACCGCCGTCTGGGCGCCGATGACGTCGTTGTTCAGCCGCGAGATGAGGGCGCCGGTCGGCGTGCGGGTGAAGAAAGCGATCGGCATGCGCTGGACCTTGGCGAACAGGGCGCGGCGGAGGTCGAAGATCAACCCCTCGCCGACGCGCGCGCTGCACCACCGCTGCACGACCTGCAGCGCGGCGTCCCCGAGCGCGGCGCAGACGGCCGCCGCGGCGAGCCACGTGATCATCGCCCTGTCGCCCGAGGGGATGGCGGTGTCGAGGATCGCCCGCACGACGAGCGGTGGGACCAGCGCCAGCAGTGCAGCGGCGAGAATGGCAATCAGGAACAGGGCGATCGTCGCCCGGTACGGGCGGGCGAACGTCCAGATCCGCCGCATCGTGGCCGAGGTGACCTTGGCCCCGTGGACGCCGCTGGCGTCCCGCGGCGCCATGGTGTGCGGGCCCATGCGCATGAGGTGAGGCTATGGGTCTGCTACCGGCGTCGGCGTGAGGCGGTCGGTGGCGAAGCCCACGGTCGAGGACGCCCCCGTACCATGCCCGCCATGGCGAGAGGTACGTGGCTGGCGGTCGCCTCGATCGCCTTCGCGCTGGCGGTGGCAGGCTGCGGCGACAACGGGGTCGTGACCGAGCGGGCGGACGCGGCGTCCGGCACGGTCGGCACGACGCCGCCGACCGAGCCGCCGGCTGCGAACCCGCCCGACACCCCGCCGGCGTCGGATCCGGACGACAGCGCCCCGCCGAGCTCGGAGCCACCGTCGACCACGGCGGCGCCACCCGACGTCGAGCCGCTGGAGTGGCGGGAGTTCGAGGACAACATCGAGACCGCCATCCTCGAGGTCCCCGTGGATTACGAGGATCCCGACGGCCCGACCTTCGAGCTGTTCCTGGCCCGCCGGCTGGCCGATGACCAGGAGAACAAGATCGGGTCGCTGCTCGTCAACCCCGGCGGTCCGGGCTTCGGCGGCGCCGCGCTGGCTGCCAACGCCGAGCTCAACCTCGGCGAGGAGCTGGTCGAGCGCTTCGACATCGTCGGGTGGGACCCCCGCGGCACGGGTCTCAGCGAGCCGGCGATCGACTGCATCGACGACTACGACCGGCACTTCGCCGGGCCGGACGTGACGCCGGACGACGAGGCCGAGCGGCAGGAGATCGTCGACCTGGTCCGCGAGTTCACGGAGCGCTGCGTCGAGAACAACGGCGACATCCTCCCCTACGTCACGACGAACAACTCGGCTCGCGACATCGACTCCATCCGCCGCGCCCTGGGGGAGGAGGAGATCTCGTACTTCGGGTTCAGCTACGGCAGCGAGCTCGGCGCCACGTGGGCCACGCTGTTCCCCGAGACCGTTCGGGCGGCCGTCCTCGACGGCGCCAGCGACCCCGAGGCCGACCCGCTGGAGGGCAGCTTGCAGCAGGCGCGCGGCTTCGAGAGCGCGTTGACGACGTATCTGGCTCAGTGCAGCGCCGACCCCGAGTGCGCGTTCCACAACGACGGCGACGCTGAGGGTGCGTTCGCCGAGCTGATGGCCGCCGTCGACGAGTCCCCGATCCCGAGCCAGTCCGGGCGCCCGGACGTCAACCTCGCCGTGTTCCGCCAAGCGTTCGTCGAGGCGATGTACCGGGACAGCGACTGGCAGGAGCTGTCCGAGGCGCTCGCCGCCGCCCAGGAAGGCGATGGCGCCGGACTCCTCGCCCTCTACGACAAGTACTACCAGCGCCGCGACGATGAGACCTGGGGCAACGAGCTGGAGGCGTTCCAGTCGATCCGGTGCATGGACCAGGTGGAGCGGCCGACGATCGAGGAATCCGACGAAGAGGCGCTGATCGTCAACGAGGCCGCGCCTCGAGCGTCCCCGTTCACGACGGGCGACTACTTCTGCACCTTCTTCCCCGAGTCGATCGACCCTCGCGTCGAGATCACCGGTGCCGACGCCGGCCCGATCGTGGTGGTCGGCACGACGGGCGACGCGGCGACGCCGCTCGACAGCACGCGGGCCATGGCGGCGGCGCTGGAGGATGGGCGGCTGGCGGTCGTCCATGCCGACCAACACACCGGGTACCGCGTCAACGACTGCATCAACGACATCGTGCACGCCTACCTGATCGACCTCGAGCTGCCGCCGGCCGAGAGCCAATGTTGAGACCCGTCAGCACTTCCGCATGTCGTTGGGCGCCGCCGCTCTGACTGTGTGACACAGAGTCAGAGCGGAAGGAGTGGGATTCTGCCCGCGACGGCCTGCGGCCCTGCTGAGCAGGTCTTTCTCAGCGAGACGCCGGGTAGCACAGTAGCGAGCACACAAACCATCCGTCGGGCAGACGCTGCTGCGTGCATCGAGGTCAACGGTGAGGTCGTCGGCTGGATCGACGCCGATCCGACTGCAGCGTGACTCGAGCCCGGCGAGGCCAGTGTCGGCTACTCCGTGTTCCCGGCGCGCCGGGCAACGCTCGTGCATCTGGTGCAGCATGCTGGGGAATCGTTCCATTCTGAAGTCCGGCTCCTCGGCCGTCTACGTCCTCGAGCTCAGCCATGAGGAGATCGGGTAGCGCCGCAGTGCCGGCGATCTCGGCTCCTTCGGCTCGCGTTCTCGGCCGGGATCATCGAGCACCGCAATTGGGCCGAAGTGAGCGGTGTCCGCGGTCTCGAACGCCGGATCATTGGGCGCTGATATGTCGCGGGATCAGCACGGCTTCGCTGGCCATCGACCGGCGCGGAACGCCGAGTAGGGGCGCGTCGTCGGTCAGCGCTTCGTGGACAGGTGAGCCGATCGCCAGTTACGTGCTCGTCACGGGCCGTGCGCACGACGGACACCTTGCAGCCGCGAGCGCGGCGGAACGGCACCTATGCCCCGGCAGCAGGCTCGTCGCGCGTTCGAGGCCTGTGAGTTGCCTCCTGCAGTCGGTCACCACCGACCGTGTCGGTCGGGACAGACCGGCTTTCTTGCATGTGGTCGCAGGTCTTGACCCGGGAACGCGACGGGAACGCGCCCTCTCTACCGTCGAGGTCATGCGAGCGGATCCCGCTCATCGATCGGAGAGGAACCATTCCTGTGAACGTTGACATGTCCCAGCGCGCCGCTCGCGGCAAGTTCGTGTCGTCGGGAGTCGTGAGCGCGACGCGCCCGGTCAGTGCGAGCAGTGGCGTAGATCGAAGGGAGCGACCGGTTCGAATCATTGCCGCGGCCGCCGCCGTCGCGTTGGTGGCGGTCGGGGCGTCGGCCTGCTCGGATCCCGCCAAGTCTGAGATCGTGACGGGAGCGATCCCCTCTGAGGACGTGCTGAGCGCCCCGCCGGGGGGCTTGGATGAGGCGTTGGTCGAGCTGCCGAGCCTGGCCCAGACGATGCTCGACGAGAGCGGGGTTCCCGGGATGGCGGTCGCCGTGGTGCAGGGGGACAAGACGGTGTTCGCTGACGGCTTCGGCGTCAAGACACTCGGATCCGACGACCCCGTCGACGCCGACACCGTCTTCCAGATCGCCTCGGTGTCGAAGTCGCTCGGCGCCACCGTCGTGGCCACGCAGGTGGCCAAGGGGGTCGTCACGTGGGACACGCCGGTCAGCGAGCTGATGTCCGGGTTCGAGCTGGCCGACCCCTACATCGCCGATCACGCCACGGTCGGCGACTTCTACTCCCACCGATCCGGACTGCCGCCCGCCGCGGGTGACGATCTCGAGGACATCGGCTACGACCGGGAGTACGTGCTGTCCCACCTCGTGTACGAGCCGCTGGTCCCGTTCCGCGAGGTCTACAACTACTCCAACTTCGGGATGACCGTCGGTGGCGAAGCGGTCGCCGAGGCCGCCGGGACGAGTTGGGAAGACCTCTCCGAGCGGGAGCTCTACGAACCGCTGGGGATGACTTCCACCAGCTCGCGGTACGAGGACTTCCTCGCCCAGGAGAACCGGGCCACCATCCACACCAAGATCGGCGACTCGTTCGCGGCGCTCTACGAACGGGACGCCGACGAGCAATCCCCCGCGGGTGGTGTCTCCTCGAACGTCAACGACCTCGCCAAGTGGATGCAGCTGATCCTCGCCGACGGAGAGTTCGCCGGCCAGCAGCTGATCGATCCGAGCGCCCTGCTCCCGGCCATCAGCGCGCAGATGATCTCATCGCACACGACGGCCCCCGCCCAACGACCCGCCCAGTACGGGTTCGGCTTCAACGTCGGCGTGCAGCCGAGCGGGCGCGTCAGCCTCAACCACTCCGGGGCGTTCGTCCTCGGGGCGGCGACCCACTTCCAGATGCTCCCCGACGCCGACATCGGGATCATCGTGTTGACCAACGCCGGTCCGGTCGGCGCCGCCGAAGCGCTTGCCTCGCAGTTCATGGATCTCGTGCAATACGGGTCGATCATCCGGGACTGGCGCACCGACTACGCCACGTTGTTGGCCCACTACTACCTGCCGGTCGGCGACCTCGTTGGTGAGGCACCCCACGGCTCGCCGGCCCCCGCCGCCGCCCTCGACGCATACGCCGGCGAGTACGCCAACGAGTACTTCGGGCCGGCGACCGTGCACGTCGTCGACGGCGGCCTCGTGGTCGACCTCGGTCCGGCCGACTACCGCCTCGCCCTCGAGCACTGGGACGGTGACACGTTCTCCTTCGTCCCGACCGGCGAGAACGCCCCCTACGGCTCGCTCTCGTCCGCCACGTTCACGATGGACGGGGACCAAGCGGTCGCCGTCAACCTCGAGTTCTTCGACACCAACGGCCTCGGGACCTGGACCCGCTCAGCGGCGCAGCGCCAAGCCCACCTGCCGTGATGACCGTCTCACCACGCAAGGTCGTCGTCGAGCGGGACCTCGACGGGTTCCGCGGCGGCGACCACGACCAGATCCTGGGCCTGCCCGACCGATGACCCGCTCGCCACACTGTCACCCCGTGAACGGACGCACCCGCCCTCGTCGCCGAGGGACGCTCCAACAAGCCATCGGAGATCGCCTCCACATCGCCGACCGCACCGTCGAAGCCCACATCACTCAGATCCTCGGGGCTTCGTTTAACGCGTTGCTGCCTATCCCCTTCGCTACAGGAGCCACAAGATCTCGTGGGCCAAGCGCCCGGAGGTTGTCCCGTCTGTTGTTGAACTGAGGTGGTGATCCCTCCCCGGGCCGTGCCGTGCTGGCAGGGTTCGGGAGTCCACCAAGACACCGAGAGGTGAGGGATCACCGTGTCCAAGAAGGTACCGGTCGTGAGGTTCGCGACCCTGGAGGCGGCCGCCGAGTTGGAGGGTCTGCCGTTGTCGGCGACGGTGGCGATGGCCGATGTTGCCGCGTCGTTGAGAGACGGTCTGTTGGCGTTCGCGGCGTCGGCGGGGCTGGTAGTGACACAGCAGCTGCTCGCCGAAGAGCTCACCGCGATCGTTGGCCCGAAGCACGACAAGCTCCCCGAGCGGGTCGGGAACTGCCATGGCACGACCACCGGTCAGGTCGTGTTGGGCTCGCAGAAGGTCACCGTGACCCGGCCCCGGGGTCGCTACGTGGACGGTGGCGAGGTCGAGTTGGCGGCGTGGAAGTGCGTTGCCTCCGAGGACCTGCTGCGCCAGGTGGTGGTGGAGCGGATGCTCGCTGGGGTGGCGACCCGCCGCCATGTCGACGTCAGCGAACTCGTCGGCGTGGACGGTGCAGCGACGTCGAAGCCGGCGGTGTCGCGCCGGTTCAAGGCAGCTACCGAGGCGGCGATGGGCGAGCTGTTGGCCTGCGACCTGTCTGCTCTCGCCCGAGAAACCTGCCCTTCTCCCGTGCCCAGCTCAAGCCGAAGCTGAGGTCGGCACTCGGTTCCGACGCCGACCGCGGCGGATCGGCGAGCCAAATGCCACGTCGCACACGTTCGCTCAAAGCTGTGCGCTTTACCGACGGCTCGTTGGAGATGACGATGACGCGGTCGTAGCGGGCGATCGTGCGGCGGCCGTCTCGACGCTGGTCCAATAGCCGACGAGGGCGGTCTTCAGCTCGCGGATCAAGCGCGGCCGCTCACGTGGCGTGGCGGCCAGGATCGCGGGGAGCACGGCGGCGTAGATCTGGATCGTCACGGTCGCCATCAAGGCCCGATCCTTCGGTGACAGGCCAGGGGTTCGCATGCCGATCAGTACTTCGGTCTGGCCACACAGGGCGTTGTGCAGGCGCTGCGTCGACGCCGTGAGCTCGGGTGACAAGCCACCGCCGACGAGGAGCGCCTTGGCGCCGGGGTGGGCGAGGTTGAAGGCGAGCATCGGATCGATGACCCGGTCGACGAGCTCATCCAGGGAGATCGTCGCCAGATCGTCGTCGAACACGCCAGCCTGGGTCTCGGCCAGCTGGGCGAGACAGCGCCCGGCCAGTGACTCGGCGATGGCTTGCTTGCTGGCGAAGTACTGATACAGCGAGCCGGGCGAGATGCCGGCCCGGGAGGCGATGAGGTTGGTGGTGGCCGCCTCGTAGCCAACCTCGGCGAACACGTCCTCGGCGGCGTCAAGGATGGCCTCGATCCGTCGCCGACCGCGTTCTTGGCGGCGCGGTGCGGTGTCGCTGGGTCTCGATCCGACCTGCACGTGATCCTCCGACCGGTTCTCTCTTGACAAATACGAGCGAACGCTCGCATCATAGCAAGAACACGAGCGATCGCTCGTATCCGCACGAAAGCGATCGAGGCAAGCCCATGACGGGTTCCGAACCATTGCATCTGGTCGGCCGGACGACCGGACCGATGGACCAGTCTGTCGCCGCCGTCCGCGACTCGGTCGGAGTCGCTCGGTCGGTGGTGCTCGAGGTCCGTGACAGCGATGCCTTCGCCTCGCTGGTCGAGCAGGTCGTCGATGCCGCCAGACTCGACATCATGGTCAACGCGGCCGGGCTCGAGCGTCCCGCCCGCATCCTCGATGGTGCGCCGACTCTGGTGTCTACGGCGCCACGAAGCTCGCTGTGAACCACCTCACTGCGGGACTGCGCGTGGAGCTCGAAGAGGACGACATCCGCATCACGACGCTCATGCCGGGCGTCGCCGCGACGAACTTCATCCGCAACTTCGACTCCGCGCTGGTGCGCGGGATCGGCGCGCTCGTGGGCATGGAGCTGGAGGTCGCCACCGGGCGAGCGCCTTCCCGAGGAGGTGCCGGCGAAGGCGCAGCTGGCGATGGACAACCTCGTCGCCCGACCCGAATACATCGCCGATGCGGTCGCCTACGTCGTCGGGCTCCCACTGCGTCTGAACGTCCCCGAGCTCGTCGTCCGCCCGGCGCAGACGGCGACCTTCTTCTCGTGAGCGCAGGTCTCGTGACCACCGTCGGTGAGCAGCAGGCGCCGATGGCGATCGAGCTGCTGGGGGGCTTCCGAGTCCGCGTCGGCGAGCGGGTTGTCGACGAGGTCGACTGGGGTCGGCGCAAGCCGAAGGCCCTTGTGAAGATGCTGGCCCTGGCGCCGGGTCACCGGCTCCATCGCGACCAGGTCATCGACGCGCTGTGGCCCGAGCTGGACCCGGTCTCGGCCGCCAGCAACCTCCGCAAGGTGGTGCATCGAGCGCGTGCCGAGCTGTCGGGTGAGCTCGGCGACGGCTCGGCCTTGATCATCTCGCAGGGCGAGCTGTTGGGCTTGCCTCCCGGCACGTGGGTCGACGTCGACGCGTTCGAACTGGCCGCCGTCCGAGGCACGCGCCAACGAGAGACATCGAGGCGTATCGGCGGGCCATCGCCGCTGTGCCGGGGTGAGCTCCTTCCCGAAGATCGGTACGAAGAGTGGGTGATCCGTCGGCACGCCGAACTGCAGGCCGACGCGCTCGCCATGCTCGTCGAGTTGGCCGCCCTCCTCGAGGCGCGTTGTGAGCTCGTCGAGGCCGCAGGTCTGCTTCGCCGGGCCGTGGCGATGGATGCGGTGCACGAGGAAGCGGCGCACGGGTTGATGCGAGTCCTCGCGGCGTCGGGCCAACGGTCCGAGGCGCTGTCCGTCTACGAGACGTTGCGCGAGGCGTTGGCGACCGAGATCGGGGTTGATCCCGGCATCGAGACCGTCGAGCTCTACGAGGAGATCTACTCCAGGACCGAGGGCACGCGGGGCCACACCGCCAAGCGTTGGGAGCGGATCGGAGACCTGCGGATGATGGCCGGTGACGGGACCGGCGCTCTGAGCGCGCTGCGTTCGGCGCTCGTCTCCAACGACAGCGACGCCGATCGGTCGCGGCTCGAACGCAAGTCTGCGCAGGCGGTGCTCCTCACGCCGACGCCGGGACCGGCCGGCGAGCACCTCGACGCCGCCGAGTCGTCCCTCGCACGGTGGCCCGACGACACTGAGCGGGTCCGCGTGCTGGCCACCCGTGCGAACTGGCTGTGCCAGACCGGCGCGCCAGACGCCGCGGTGGTGCAGGCCGAGGCCTGCCGCGGTCTCGCGGAGCGGCTCGGTGGTGCCGACGACCTCGCCGCGGCGTACGAGACGATCGCCATCGTGTGCCACTACCGCGGGGCCTGGCGTGAAGGGCTGCTGCTCGAGATCGATCGCCTCGGTACGTCGGCCGACGACGCGCAGCTGGCCAGGGTGTTCGACATCCATCACTGCATCGGCCAGTACCACCTCTACAGCGACGACCTCAGCAGCGGTGTCGAGGACTACGCCCGCCACGTGCTCGAGGTCGCGGGCCGCCAGTCGGCACGCCGAGCGGAGGCGTTCGCGTGGTGCCTGCTCGGAGAGGCACTCATGCTCCGCAACCGCCTCGACGAGGCCGAAGCGTGTCTGACGCGCAGCACCGACATCCACACCGAGCTCGGGAGCCGCTCCGGCGGCCTGCCGTGGCAGCGACTCGCCGAGGTCGCCGCAAGTCGCGGCGACTTCGATCGCGCCCACGATGCGGCGACGCGCGGCATGGCCATCGCGACGACCTCACCGATGGCGCGGCACCTGTGGGGCCGGCTCTATGCGACGTTGGCCTACCTCGAGCTCGAACGCAACGACCCCGAGGCCGCGGTGCTCGCGATCAAGAACGCCGAGGCTGCAGCCGCACGGTACGGAGACTGTCCGACCTGCAGTGCGCCTGCTTCAGCCGATGGCCGCCGAGGCGTATGCCTCGTGCGGCAACGCCGAGGCGGCCGCGCACCACGCCCGCACGGCGATCAACACGGCCGAGGCGTTCAAGGGCTCGGCATGGTCGGCGATGGCCGCCTCCGCGATGAGCGACGCCAGCCGGGCGGCCGGCGATGTCGCCGGCGCCCGCCGTCAGCTGGAGGAGGCGGCAGGGCTCTACCAGCGCGCGTCGCACGAGCTGTGGGCCGGCCGCGCCCGCCGGCGCCTCCTCGCCCTCGACGCACCCTGAGGACGTCGGGAACGGGGCGGGAACGCGCCGTTCGTACGTTGCTCCTGACGGACAGGAGCACCCGACGATGGCACTGCGAATCGGCGACCACGCCCCCAACTTCACTGCAGACACCACGCAAGGCCCGGTCGAGTTGTACGACTGGAAGCGCGGCAGGTGGGCCATCCTCTTGTCGCTGCCAAGGGACTTCACGCCCGTCGGCACGACGGAGCTCGGTGTCGCCGCCCGCTTGAAGGCGGAGTTCGATCGCCGCCGCGTGCGGGTGCTGGCCCTGAGCACCGACACGGTGGCCCACCATCACCGCTGGGCCGTCGACATCGAGCAGACCCAGGGCGTCGCCCCGAACTTCCCGGTCATCGGCGACGACGATGGAGCGATCGCCGGTCTCTACGACCTGGTCCGCGGCGATCCGACCGACACCGCACCGATGCGATCCGTCTTTGTCATCGCTCCGGACAACCGGATCGAGCTGGTGCTCAGCTACCCAGCGAGCACGGGTCGCAACTTCGGCGAGATCCTGCGCGCCATCGACGCCCTGCAGCTCGCCGCCCGCCACCCGGTCGCCACACCAGCAGACTGGCAGCCCGGGGACGCCTGCATGCTCGCCCCCGAGCTGAGCGACGCCGAGGCTGCCGTGCATTTCCCGCAGGGATGGATCGCCGTCACGCCGTACCTACGCGTCGTGCCGCACCCGCCGTCCTGACCCGCTCCGACCGCCCTCCTTCGCCACCTTCAACGCGCACGCCGCTCGCGCACGCCCCAGCACCGATGAAACCAGAGCCGAAGGTCCCCGACCCGAGGCCGAACGAAAGGAAACCACCATGTCCAGCTCAACGTCCGAGACGACCAGATGCCCAGCCGTGCCGACACCTGCGGGTGGCGCCGCCGCATCGTCCCGCTCACGGCGGCGGTGCTCACCGTCACCGTCGCTGCGGCATGCGGCGCGAGCGCCACCTCGTCGGCGCCGGAGAGCACCTGCGTCACCGATGTCGACGACGTGATCGCCAAGAAGGCCACGTCGGAATCGACCACGGCGGCGTTGCCGGCCAAGCTGGTCGCCAAGCTCGATGCGGCCGCCCAGGCCGCCTTCGAGCAGGCCTCCACCCCCGGCGCCATCGTCGGGGTGCGCACCCCGGAGGGCACGTGGATCAAGGCGTACGGCGAGGCCGATCCCGCGACCGGCGCGCCGATGACCGCCGGAATGCACACCCGCATCGGATCGGTGACCAAGACCTTTACGTCCACGATGATCATGCAGCTCGCCGAACAGGGCCGGCTCTCCCTCGACGACACCATCGACGAGTACGTCCCAGGCATCCCCAACGGGGATCGGGTGACGTTGCGCATGCTGGCGAACATGACGAGCGGCATCGCCACCTATTCGACGGCCCCGGCGTTCTTCGACGTCTACGCCGCCCGGCCCGACACGGCCTGGACCCCTGACGAGCTGGTCGCCATCGGAGTCGCCGACTCGCCGATCTTCGAACCTGGCGCAGAGTTCAACTACTCGAACACCAACATCTTCCTGCTCGGCCTGGTCATCGAGAAGGTCACCGGCCAGCCGATCGAGACGGTCAGCCAGCAGCGGATCCTCGACCCCCTCGAGATGTCGAACACCTCGTGGCCCGGCTACTCGACCGAGATCCCGTCGCCCTACCCGCAGGGCTTCACGTTGCAGGGCGATGCGGCGACACCCGAGAACCCGAGCAACGCCACCCACTGGAACCCGTCATGGGAGTGGGCCGCCGGCGGGATGATCTCGAACATCGACGACCTCCTCGTCTACGACAGGGCGCTGGGCACCGGCCAGGGTCTGCTCGACGCCGACAGCCAAGCCGAGCGCCTCACGTCGTTCCCCGGTGAACTGGGCTACGGCATCGGCATGGGCTGCGTCGACGGCTGGGTCGGCCACACCGGCGAGCTCCCCGGCTACAACACCGCGCTCTTCTACGACACCACGAGCGACACGTCGATCGTCGTCCAGACCAACAGCGACATCGCCTCCGGCGACTGCCCCGAGTCCCCGACGCTGCCCGACGACCCCCGCGAGGCCGTGTGCTCCTCGCCCGCCACTCGGATGTTCGTCGCCCTCTCCACCGCCACCGGGCACACCTTCACCCCCAACACGCAACGCTGAACCCGGCCAGTCCCGCGGCGCCGAATCCCTCTGCTGGGATTCGGCGCCGCCGTTTGTCCTCAGAGGTCCGCACAGACGGAGATCTCGGCGACACTGTGAGTATCGCGCTCGGGCGAGAGCGGCCATCGAGCGTTCAGGGAGGTAGCGGCGATCGCCTTCTTGCCATTCGTCATGGACGTCGGCGAGCACGGCTCCGACGACGGACGACGCTGCTCCGAACGGGCTCGCCGCCGACGCCATCGTCGCGTCGGTCGGCAGACGTGGCGACAGCTTCGATGACGCAATGGCCGAGAGCTTCAACGGGATCCCAAGTGGTAGCTCATCAACCGCCACCGCCCCTGGCGCGGCCCCGACGACGTCGAGTTCGCCACGATGACCCACGTCGACTGGTTCAACCACCGTCGCCCCACGGCGAGATGACCAACGACGCCGACTACACCACTCCGGCCGAAGCCGAAGCCGCCTCCTACCGTCAGACCGCACCGGCCGTGGAGGCGTCGACCAAGTAGCCCGAGCAGTCACGCGACTCGGGGCGCTTCGGTCACCACCGACCGTGTCGGTCGGGACAGACCGGCTTTCTTGCATGTGGTCGCAGGTCCGTGGGTGACATGTTCTCGAGTGGTGTCATCGATGTAGCTGAGGTAGCGGGCATCCGCGCCAACGGTTCGGTCCGCGCTCACGGTCACGTCCCTCGTTCCCAATTCCGGGCGCGTGATCGCGAACCGAAGGAGCGAGATGCGTGTCCAACGCGTGAGGATGCCGGTGACTGATGCCGAGTCGTGGACGGTGCTCGACGACGACTGTCGGCCGGAGTCGGCGATCGAGCGATACCTGGCCCATCTGGCCGCCCTCGAGCGTTCGCCCAACACGGTGCGCGCCTACGCGACCAGCCTGAAGCTGTGGTTCGAGTTCGTGGCCCAGGTCGACGTTGGATGGGCCGAGGCCGGCGTGGACGACATGGCCGCCGAAGCCGCGCTCGACGCCCGCGACGCCTCTCACCGGGAGGGTCTGCGGCGCCGCTCCGCGGAGTGCGCCGAGCTGGCCCGCCGACTGACCGAGAACTGCGAGGGCGTGCGCGCTCCGGCACAACGGTCGGAGCCCGAGCACGCCGTCATGACCGGTCGCGAGCGGGAGGTCGCCACGCTCGCCGCGCGCGGACTCACCAACCAAGAGATCGCCGGGCGGCTCGGTCTACTCGCGGCGCACGGTGGAGAACCACCTCCAGCACGCCTTCGACAAGCTCGCCGTCGCCAGCCGCCGCGAGCTCCACGCCGCGCTCCGGCGGTGGCTCAGCGCGCCGACGCGGCGATCACACCGCCTGGCGGTGGACGTCGATCAGAGCGTGATCCAGGGCGATGGCCCACCCCGTGCCGTCCGCCGCGATCGGCCAGGCCCAGCCCTCCATCCGGTTGACGACGGTGATCCAGCGGTCGCGACCGTCGTAGGCGACGACGTCACCGGGCCGGAGCTCGTCAGCGTGGATCCTCGTCATGTCCCTAGTTCCCCCTGTGGCCCATGTCATCTCAACGTTCACAGAAAGCTTCCTCTCCGGTCGATGGGCGGGGATCCGCTCGCATGACGTCGACGGTAAAGAGGGCGCGTTCCCGGGGCGTTCCCGGGTCGAGACTTGCGACCGCATGCAAGAGAGCCCGTCCGTCCGGGCCGACACGGTCGGTGGTGGCCGGCTGGAGGAGGCAACTCAGTCCTCAATCGCTTCGGGAACCCGACGGCTCCTTTCGGGCCCGCGAAGCTCTGGTGCTGCCTTTCGCGAGCGCGCCATACCGTGCGATCGGGAGTCGCACGATCGATCGCCTGCTCCAACTCCGGCCCACTCCGAACGGTGCTGGCGCACGACAACTGACCCGAATCCTGGGCGCGGCTGGCCGAGCACCGAACGCGCGCCTGGCGGAGCCGAGGCAGCCTGGGGTTGTCGATCGTGACGAGTCGGGGCGTTTATCGAACGGCCACCGCGGGTCGACTCCGAGATTATGAGCGCGGATATGGCGCTGTTGCGGTGGACCGGCAGGCCCGATCGACTTACGCCAGAACGCTGCCGAGGCGGGGCCCGTCGCGAGGCAGCTATCGCATCGTCGTGAGCGGCGCCGATCGCCCTAACGGCAGTTCGGTCGCGACGGTAGGTCGTCCGATCGGCCACTGCCGCCCACCCGCCCTGAGTGCCGTACGCCGAGTTGGGGCGCGCCATCAAACGGCCAGCGCATCGTGGACAGGTGAGCCGATCGCCAGTCGGCCACGACCGACCGTGTCGGCCCGGACAGACCGGCTTTCTTGCCTGTGGTGGCAGGTCTCGACCTGGGAACGCCTCGGGAACGCGCCCGTTCTACCGTCGACGTCATGGGAGCGGATCCCCGCTCATCGACTGGAGAGGAACCATTCCTGTGAACGTTGACATGTCCCAGCGCACCGCTCGTGGCAAGCTCGTGTCGTCGGCAGTCGTCGAGCGCGAGGCGCCTGCTCTGCTCTGCCGCGGTCGTACTGCTTGTTGCGATGTCGGCGTGCGGCTCCGACGACGACAATGCCGCCACGTCACCGTCTGGTGACACTGGGGCGGCGACAACGGTGGCGTCGACTTCCACGGTGGACCAAGGCGAAACGACCACCACGGCCGCTGCGGTTGATGGTTCGAACTGGTCCGGCCCGTCGGTCAATCGGCAACCCGCCGACGATGACGTGGCTGCGCATTGGCAGGAGATGTTCGAAACTGCGATGCAGCAGGACCCGAGCGCCCCTGGGCTGTGGGTCACGATCGCCGATCCCGACCTCGGCTACTGGCAGGCAGCGATCGGTAACGCCGTCGTCGACGGTGCGCCCGCCACGATCGAGGACCACAACCGCATCGGCTCGCTGAGCAAGACGTTCACCGCGGTCGCGGTGCTGCAACTTGTCGCCGACGACAAGCTCTCCCTCGAGGCGACCGTCGAATCAGTGGTCCCTGAAACGGCGGCGACGTTCCCGCCCACCGCAGAGATCACCGTTGAGCAGCTGCTGAACATGACCAGTGGCCTGCCGGACTATGGCGACACACCGGGCGCTGCCGCCGCCCAGGCGGCCCAGGACCCGACGAAGGTGTGGACACCGAACGATCTGATCGCGTCAGCACTCGACGCGGCACCTGTCCAACCGCCGGGCACCCCCGGCTACTCGACCACCAACTACACGATTCTCGGGTTGATCATCGAGCAGATCACCGGCCAACCTGTCGAGGACGTCATCTCCGACGTCGCCAAACAGGCCGGACTCTCGAACACGGCACTGCTGCCTGGTGATCAGAACGATCTGCCCGATCCGTCGTCGCACGGCTACATCGACGAGGCCTCAGTCGCCGACCTGAGCAGCATCGGCGTCGAGGCCGAGGCCGGAACCGACGTCACCGACTGGTCAGCTTCGTGGGGTGGCGCCGGTGGCGGGATGTACTCCACGATCGACGACCTGTTCGCCTGGACCTCGACCGCGATGGGTACGACACTGCTGCCCGCCGAGCTCGGCGATCAACGTCTGATGCTCAACACCGACCTCGGCCGGAGCACCTACGGACTTGGAATCATGGGGCTACTGCCGGGTTGGATCGGCCACGACGGACAGATCTTCGGATGGACCGCCATCGGCCTCTACAACACGGAGACGGGAGCAGTCTTCGTCGCTATGACGAATGGGACCAGGGGCATCGAGCCAGCGGTTCAAGCCTGGGCCAGCGAATTCGTCACCGGCTGAACACTTCGAACGCCGAATGCCTCTGGGCGCGGCCGAATGACAGCGGCGGAGTACAGAACGTGCGCATCGGACTGGCCGAGTAAGACGGGGATAACGCTCGCGTCGACCGTCCGGAGCCGCCGGCTATTGGCGTGCGGATGGGAGTGCGGTCGTCCGAAGCGATGCCCGTGGCGCCGTCGGTATGAACGGCGGGAGGTTGGTGGGCGGACGATGCGTGCGGTGATTGAGGCATGGCAATGTAGGAGGTTGGCGGCCGGCGGCCAGGACAGGACTACGAGCAACGTGAGCGATGAGTTGATCGAGGTGACAGAGCGGCAGGCGCTCAGCCGCGAGGATGCGGCCAGCCGGATCCGCCAGCTCGCCGACCAGCTGAGCCGCCACAACCAGGTCGCGTTCCTGCGGGACGGCGTGCGGTACGCGGTGGAGGTACCGGACCAGGTGACACTGAAGTTCGAGGTCGAGATCGGCGATAAGAACGAGATCGAAGTCGAGTTGAGCTGGTAGCGGCGTCCAACGGCAGCCCGAACTGGCGATCAGCCATCTTGCCGCTATACGAGGACCGGCGTAATCCCCGCTCCGGCGGCGGCACGGTTATCCGACGCAACGCGCACCGCTCGGCAACGCTTCATTTGCGCGTGAACGCCGGGTCGTGGCGGTCAACTCGGCGCCGCTGGGGGCTTGCGCGGTCGCTTCGTCGCAACGATCGCAACCATCACGCGGAGAGCAGCGGCGGCAAGGACGAGAAGCACAGCAGCACTGCTCCACCAATGTTGGTGAACCTCAACGACTCCGTCCTGCAGATCGTTGACGGCGTAGCCGAGCGTGAACAGGGCGACCGCCAAGACCAGGTCAGCGAGGTGGCGGGCGGCATTGGTCATGAGCTGCTCTCCTCTGAGCCGGCCGGCGTGCACGGCAACGTCCAGCGCGTCGCGCACAGGACGTGCTGAATGGTCGAGGAGCTCGATGAGCTCGTCCTCGTAGCGGCGACGGAACGGCTGTGGATACAGGTGCAAGAGCCAGCGTTTCATGTGACCGCCGAGGTCGCGCGCTGACGGATGCGATCGAGTTCCACGAGCTGATCGCGCAGCTGCTGGCGCCCGACCTGCGTGAGCCGGTACGGACGTCGCCGCTGATCGCTCGGAAGCGCTTCGACCAGGCCGTCTCGCTCTAGTGAGTTGAGCGCCCCGTAGAGGGTGCCTGGGCCGAGGTGCACCGCGGCGAAGCTGTTGGCGTCGGCCTGGATGGCGTAACCATGCTTGGGTCCGTCCGACAGGCTGACGAGGACGAGGAGCCGGGCGTCTGTCATACATCGGCTAACGTATTACGCTGCACGTAGTACCGCAAGTGAGACGAGTGTCGAATGATGCTTCTATCTCTCGTCAAGGGCTGATTCGGGGTGTTCGATCTCAACGTCCGGTAATCCCGCCGAGCCCTGCCCGGGAACGCCGGCAGAGCGGCGGTCACTGGTCCAGGGCGTCGACCGTCGGTACACCGATGGGCTCAGCCCACACGGACTCCGGCGAGGCCGACGACGATCAGTGAGAGACCGATCAGCTTGGTCGGCGAGACATGTTCACCGAACACGTAGACACCCAATGTGATCGACAGTATTGCTTCAACACCGAGGCCGATCGTGTAGGCGGTCGACAACCCGTCGGTCTGGACGGCGCGGGTGAGCAGGACGGCGCCGACTACGAACAGCACGAGGATCGCCGCGCTCGGCCATAGGCGAGTGAACCCGTCTGACTCCTTCATGAAGGCCCCGCCGACCGCGAACGCCACTGAAGCGGCGACGACGAACCCCACGGACACCAGACGCAGGTGGATGCCTCGTGATACGAGGGGAACGCACCGTTCGAACATCGCGTCCGAGACCACACAGCGCATGTGTCTGCTACCGCCGGCTCCGCGTAGGTGGAGTGGTCCCGCAGGCGACGTCGCCGCGGCGGCGCCTCCCTGGCGACGCCTTGCCGACACGAACTGTCCGATACCAGCGGGGAATACCACGACCTGGCGGCGTCCGCTACCGCCGGCACCATGCGGGCACGCTGCGGGAACGGCCCCTCTCTACCGTCGTGTTCAGTCGGCAGCGACCATCGCTGCGCTGATCAGGGAGGACACCGTCCCATGAACATCACCAAGACCAGCGGCCCGGCGGTCGACCAGCTCGCGTCGTCGGGCGCCGCCCGGATGCCGTCCGAGACTCCGGTCCACCCGACCGACCACGGCGGCGGCGTCCACGACGGCAGCGGCATGCCGCAGCACACGAGCTCGGGCGCCGCCGACGCGCCGACGCGTCGCCCGCTCCGACGGGTCCTGGCCGGGCTGATCGCGGCGGCGGGCCTCTCGGTGCTCGTCGGCGGCCTCGCCACCGCCTCGCCGGCGAGTGCCGGAGGGCTGACGCGGACGTGCATGACCTCGGGCTCCGCCGACGTCGCGGCCGTCCGCTTGGGCAGCCGCGGCTCCCCCGCCGACCTACCTCCCGGGCCCGGACCGGAACGCTGCGGGAACGATCGCTCCGTGGGGTCTGCCGGCATGAGCCCGTCACCCGATCAGATTTACCGGTCCGCCGCTCGGATCGCAGGCGCCGCCTATGTTGCAGTGCTCGAGGCGTCGAGCGGCAGGCCTGAACACCCAAGACGCGACCGCAGCCGCGAAGGCCGCACAGATGGCGGCCTTCGAGGTCGCGGTGAGCCGCCTGACGCTGCAGGCGAAGGGCCAGTAGTTGCCCACCGGCGAGAAGGGCGGCCATCCGATCGCCGGCGACCGTCGACACGCTCGCCGTGTCGACGCCCGGGAAGGCGGGGAACCCTTACCCGTCACCCTCGTGTTTGGAGTCGCCCCGCCTCGCCAGGCAGAAGCCACGTTCCGGAAGAGTGGGGCTGGGTGGCGGTGTCACCTTGGACGCACCCGGGCTCGCGGCCGAGCCGACGCCGCACACGGGCCAGCGCGAGGTCCGGCCGCCCTGCCGTGGTGTCCATCGGTCAGGCAGTCGCGTGCAGCCATGGATCGACGAGCTCGTCGAGCTGTTCCCGGAAACGCTCGTGGTCACCGCCACCGAGCCGTCGGAAGGCGTCGAGCACGTCGGTCTTGTTCGCCGGACGACGTGGAGCGCGCTGCTGCCACTGTTCAACTCCCGCAGACTCGCGTTCGCCATCGCGGACCCTAGCTGAGCCGGTCGCTGGTCTGGGGTTCGAATCGGTCGATTCCCGACGTTTGTCCAGGTAGATCACTACAGCGGAAGGAGTGGGATTCGAACGCCTCGGTTCGATCGAGCGCGAAGCTCCTGGTCAACGATGTGGACCACGTGGTCCGATCCCTAACGCGGGAGCAACCCGGGAGTAACGGGTCAACTCGAGTCTCAGCGGCGGGACGCCTGATAAGTATGAGGTCACACGTCCGACTCTTGTTAGCGCCAGCGCAAAGTCCCTGCTAGACCAGTCGAACTGGCTCCTGACCATGCCAGCGCCGCTGGCAGGGAGCAATCCCGGATTCGGGCTTCCGCGCAGATCCTGCGGCCGTTGACACCGCGGCTGCGAACCAGCGTTCGGATGGCGATGTGGGCGACCGACTTCTTCGGCGGCGTACCAGCCGGGGGTCCTCCATCGCAATGCTGACAATGAATCGGCCGGCCAATGTGGCCCACCTGCGCTGCTCGAATTTCGTCAGATCTGTGGAGACATCGTGGTGCGGTTGGTCCCTACCGTCTTGGTCATTCAGTGCACGGGCACGAACCGCCGGAGGGAGCGAGAGATGAGCATGGCCGACCGGGACTCGACGACCAGGATGGCCGTCGTCGACCCAGATCTGATGCCGACGGAGGAGACGCTCTCTGTCTTCGTCGATCGGGTGCTGGGGTGGCTCTCGCGCTGGGCTTGGGATGTGCGCTCCTCGCCTGCGGAACTCCCGGGAGCCGTTGTGCGGCAGCTTCAGGTTGAGACAGGGTGGACACGGGACGGTAACTTCCCGCACCGCCATGACGAGCTGTGGCCCGAACTGCGCAAGGAGGTCGCACGTCGCGGCCGAAGGACGGGCCTCCCCGATCTGTTGGGGCCGCTGGAGCGCTACGAAGACGCGCTGCGCATGTGGGGCTTTCCCACGATTGCGGGCGTCTTCGAATTCTGGCCGCCGCCGGGTGACGACGACGAGTGACGTTGACGAATCACTCCGCTGAACGGACTCGCCGGGCCCGCGACATGGCGCGCCTCGCCCGACGGGAGGCGGCGCTGGCCGCCCGGCCGGGGATGTCGCCCACGGGCCCGACGCCCGATCGGCTCCGCTTCGCGACGTGGAACGTGAACTCGCTGCGCGCCCGCCTCCCGGCCATCGACCGCTTCCTAGAGCCCGCCCGGCCCGACTTGCTGTGCCTCCAGGAGACCAAAGCGGCCACCGTGAGCGATGAGGCACGCCGGCTCTTCGAACGGCACGGCTACGGCATCGAACACGTCGGCGCCAACGCCTACAACGGCGTCGCCATCGCCGCCCGACATCCCATCATCGACGTGCAGGCCGCCGGCGACTTCGACGACCCGGACCTCGATCGGGAACCGCGACTCATCACCGCGGTCGTCGACACGCCGACCCGCCTGCGGGTGGCGTCCGTGTACGTCCCCCACGGACGCACGCTCGAGCACTGGCACTACCAGTACAAGCTCGACTTCCTCGACGCCCTCGTTCGCCTCGCCCGCACTTGGGTCCACGCCGATCACACGTTCATCGCCGGCGACGTGAACGTCGCACCCACCGACAGCGACATCTTCCACCCCGACGCCTTCGTCGGCGCCACCCACGTCTCACCGCCGGAGAGGGCCGCTCTCGCCGCCCTGCACGACGTCGGACTCGTCGACATCGACGCCGCCGTGTGGGGTACCGACGCCCGCCGGTTCACGTGGTGGAACCACGGCATCGGCTACAGCCGCAACCTCGGCATGCGCATCGATCACATCGCCGTCGACCGACAGCTCGCCGCCCGCGTCGTCACCACCTGGATCGACCACACCGAACGCGGTGGCGAACGCCCATCCGACCACGCCGCCCTCCTCGCCGACTTCACATTCGACACGGCCGCGACCGCCGGCGACTGACAGCGTCCCGAAATCTGCAGCAACCTCCGGAGTCGACAAACCGATGGGGTCCCGCTCGCGACACCGAGCACAACGACAGCGAGAAGCGATCCAGCGCCTCCCGAAAAGCGGGTTCGCAATCGCTGGAAGGCAGTCGTCTGCCGCACGCCACGCGCGGCCGCTGTAGGCAGGCAGGCATCCGAGACGACGTTGAGCAACCGGACCCAGCCGTTTGGCTCATCGCCACACCGATGTCGATCGGGAAGCGCTGCCGGACCCCTTGGAGATTCGACCGCCTCGTGGGCACGATGGGCGCCGCGATCTCGACCGGAGGGTCGGCGGCCGCCCGGCCGGGCAAAGTTGGTGCGATGTCCTTGACATAGGAGCTTCGGCACGCGCCGGCGCCCGGCCGCGGATGCTCCGAGCAAGCTTCGGTGCGACGTCCGGACGTGGCGGCGCAGCTGCCGCGGCCCGCGACGTCACCGTCGATCTGGTCCGTCGGTGATGGCCTGGGTGATCACGTGCCGGTGGAGTCCCGCCAAGCGATCGCCGGAGCCGAACGTGGCGCCGAACACATCACGCTGATGAGCCCGAGCCGAGGCTCGGCTGTCCGAACGCGACGGTCGGGCTCGCGGCCGGGCGCCGGGCCGTGCGAGCGAACGTGAGGGCGGCGGCACGCATTGGTGAGCGGCTGCCGATCTCGTGGTAAGGGACGAACGAGGAGGCGAGTACCCCAACTCCTTCCAGCGACACGGAGATCACGGCGGTGACCAGAACGTCGGTTGAGACGAGATCACCGATCGTGGCTTGGCGGCCACGTCGGCGATCGAGTGAGCGCGGTTGACGGGGCGACAATTTGAGTCGATCGTGTCGATGGGGAAGATGGCGCGAGGCCGTGGATGTCGACGAACCGGGCTCGGCTGAGGCGGACGGGCCGAATGGCTGGTTCAGACTGGCGTAATGACGTAGCTGGCTCGTCCGCTGAACACGTCGGCGTTTCGAGCGGCGAATTCGCCGAACGTGGTCGGTTCGATGCCGAAGCGGTGGTGGGTGGAGAGGTTGATGCTGGAGCGACCGAGTCGTCTTCGTTCCTCGAAGAGCTGGAGGAAGGTGTCCGCCCGCTCGGGTTGGTAGCCGGCGTCGAGCCATTCGCGGCGTTTGTCTTCAGGTCTCACGTCGACGTACTGGACCGGCGAGCCGACGGCTTGAGAGATCCACGCAGCGATGTCGGCCATCGTGAGGGCTTCTGGACCGGTCATGACATAGCGCTGGTTGTCGTGACCGTCGGTGGTGAGCACGGCGTGCGCGACCTTGGCAATGTCCTCGATGTCGACGGGGGCGAGGGTGGTATCCCCGAGCGGAAGGCGGATCTCGCCGTCGGCAACGATGCTCGGCACCTCTTCGAAGTACATCTGCATGAACTGGCTGGGGAGCAGCACCGTCCATCGCAGTCCGGAGCCAGCCAGGTACCGCTCGATTTGGTCGTGACTTCGGATGGAGCGGAACCGGGTGGTGTCGAAACCGTCGAACGACTCCTTGCCAGAGAACTTCACGATCCGTTCCACTCCGGCGGCAAGGGCGGCGTCGATGAAACTGCACTGGGTCTCGAGCATCAACGGGCCGGCGCCCGAGATCATCAGCACCCGGTCGATCTCCTCGAACGCGGCGCCCAATGTGTGCGGCCACAGCATGTCGCCTTCGACGATCTCCACGCCGGCCAGCCCGTCGAGCATCGGCGCCTTGGCCGGCGTTCGCACGAGGGCTCGCACCGCCTCGCCGCGTTGCGCGAACTCGCGCACCACCGCCGAGCCCGGCCGTCCCGTCGCTCCAGTCACAAGGATCATCGGTGCTCCTCTGCTACTAAGATCGTAGTAGTCACTATTGAACATGGTCCTTGGGGTTGTCAAGGCGTAGACTGGGCAAGTGGTCATGTCTCGGCCCTACGGCGACGGCTGCGCGACCGCCCATGCGGCGGAGCTACTCGGGGAACGCTGGGCGCTGCTGGTCGTGCGCGAGCTGCTGCTCGGGCCCAAGCGGTTCGCGGATCTCCAGCGTGGCCTGCGACGGATCAGCCCGACGGTGCTGTCCCAGCGACTGCGCGAGCTCGAGGAGTCAGGGATCTTGAGCCGCCGACGGCTTGGCCCGCCCACGAGCGCGGTGGTCTACGAGCTCTCTGACTGGGGTCGCGAGCTGGAGCCGATCGTCATCGCCCTGGCCCGGTGGGCCGCCAAGTCGGCGTCACTCGACCGCGGCGCGGAGATGAGCGCCGATGCTCTGCTATTGCACATGCGCGCCCGCTCTGCCCCTTTGTCCAACGCTGCGCACGAGGGTCGATACGAGATCCGGCTGAGTGACGACCACTACACCATCGAGATCACCGGCGACGGGCTCACGCTCCGGCGCGGGGTCGTCGGCGAGCCCGATGCCGTGCTCGAGACCACCAGTTCGACGCTCGCCAAGCTGTTGCGCAGCCAAATCGATCTCGAGCAAGCCCAAAGAAGCGGGATGGCACGGCTGGACGGCGACACTGACGCCGTCGACAACCTGCTCCAAGCGTGTGCCTTCGCGGCCGGCACCGCGAGTCACCCCTCCTGAGCGCGCCGGCCCCACCGCCGTTCGATGGCGCTCGCCGACACCCGACGGACAATCGGCTTTCGGCTTGGGCATCGCATCGTCGACGAAGATCCTGTTCTTCACTGATGGCGACCGCGCGGGGCGACACCGTCGCGCGCCGAGCAGCGCCCTTCGTCGTTCGCGAACGCCATCGAGGCTGCTGCGATCTTCAGACGGAGTCTGAGTGAGAGGCGCGGCATCGGCCAGGCGCGCGTCGTGGACGTGGTCGGGTTTTGCACGCGACCGCGGGGTTCGTCAACCCAGCGTGACAGCGCGATCACGCACTCGGCTTCTACGAACGAGCGGGCTTCGTTGCTAAGCAGGCATTCTCAACCGGCGGAACCGGCGCTCGGGCGCGCCGCGACGTGACACCTATCCGGCGTTCGCCCGCATGTGGTCGAGGAGTCGTGTCAGATCGCCGTGGGGCTGATCTCGACGAACCGGGCTCCCCCAGGACTCCAGGCCGTGTGACCTGTGGGCCAGTAGAAGAACTTCTGAGCCGTCCCGGTAGCGCAGGTGGATGGTTTCCTCGAGCATGTAGCCCCAGTGCGCAGAGGGGCGCAGATCAGCGGGGAGGCCCTTGAGGGCGGCGGTGAAATCGGCACCCAACGATGCTGGCGAACATCCCGCCCCCGGCAATGACCGGACGCTCGCACCGCGGCCTCGAACGGGACCGGCAGCTGCTCGGTGTTGCAACCCCCAAATCAGGTACTCCCTGCCCCGCCAGGCGGTGATCAGGCTTCGCCGAGCCGCGCCGCGGTGCTGCGGCACGCCGCAAACAGGGTTCGGGCGTCACGGCGATCCAGGCCGGCGCGAGCGAGCACCAGCGCTCCCACGCACATCGACATGACGGCTTGGGCTGTCTCTTCCTGCCGGTGTTCGGGACCGTCCAGGTGGGCGGCGAGCGCGTCCGCAAAGGAGGTCACCGCCGCTCCGTACGACGCCCGGGGAAGGTCCCCACCTCGGGCGACCTCGCCCCCGAGCGCGGCGAGAGGGCACCCCCCCGCCCGGTCACCCCAGTGCTCCTCATTCAGATACAAGGAGACGAACGCTCCGAGCCACTCATGGCCGCGCCGCTCGCCGACGGGTGTCCGCGCGGTGAGGGCCTCGTCCGCGGCGTGGGCGATCGTCTCGGCGAGAAGCTCTTCCTTCGAGCCGAAGTGCGCGTAGAACCCGCCATGCGTCAGTCCGGCGTCGCCCATGATGTCCGCGACCGACGCCGACTCGTACCCCTCGTCTCTGAATCGGCGAGCCGCGCAGGCGATGATCCGACTGCGGGTCTCCTGCTTGTGATCAAGGGTGTAGCGCAACTCGGCCTCCTACGCTTGCAATTAGATGATGGCTATCATACTATGACGTACAGCTGTCGTAAGGCCAGCGCCGTCCCACCCCCGCACAACGGAGCCTGCAGTGAAGTACTTCATCGATACCCACGACCGAACCAAGAACAGCTTCCCCGCTGATGAGGCGTCACAGGAGCAGTTCCTCGCCATCTATCGCGGCATGGATGAGGCGTTGCTGTCGGAAGGCGGGTTCGTCAGCGGAGCACATGTCAACCTGGCCGAAGGCAAGGCTTTCTGCCTCACCGCAGCGGCGGATGAGGCGGCCGTCGCGGCCGCGCACGAGAAGATCGGGCTCCCGTACGACTCGATCACCCAGGTGCACCGCGTCAGCGGTATGGATCTGCGCTAGAGCCGTGGCGGCGAGCGTACGCCGCTGGGAGTTCGCCTAACCCGAGACGCTCACGCTGCGCCGCCCCCAGCACACCAGTAGCACATGTGGTGAACACTCAACTGCCGAACTTCACGGGGGACGTCCGACTCCCGCCGACGACTCCGACCGACACGCCGGAAGCGCCGCGCCGCGCCGGCCCGATGACGAGACGTGAACCATGATCGACTTGACGCCCTTCGCAAACCTGGTGCCCCTCGACCACGGCCTCAGCGTCGTCGTCACGCGCCGCGCCGACGACAGCCCACACACCAGCGTCGTCAATGCCGGTGTCCTTCCCCACCCCCTCACTGGTTCGGACTCGGTGGCGTTCGTAACCAGGGGCGGAACGCGCAAGCTCGCCCACTTGCGCGCCGACCCCACCGTCGCGGTCGTCGTCCGAGCCGGCTGGCAGTGGACCGCCGTCGAAGGCACGGCCCAGCTGATCGGACCCGACGACCCGATCCCCGGCGTCACCGGCGAGCAACTCCGGCTGCTGCTCCGCGACATCTTCACCGCAGCCGGCGGCGGCCACGACGACTGGGCCACCTACGACCAAGTGATGCGCAACGAACGTCGAACCGCCGTCCTCGTGACGCCCACGCGCGTGTACTCGGGCGCCCCCCGATGATCTCCCGGCCGGCATCGCGTATCCTTCGTGTACTTCACGCGCGTGGCTCTACGAAAGGGACGAACCCGTCGAACGGGTGCAGAGTCGAGCGGCCGCGGAGTTCGTCGCCATCTCCGAGGATCGGTGACGGCCGCGGTGCCACCATGAAGTCATGGTCCGCCGGATCCGCTGTCTGCTCGCTCGCCGCGCGACTACGACGATTCGGCCGTCCGTGGCGGGCGGTGGCTGCTGACAGCGTGCTGGTGGCCGTTCGGCCAACACTCCATCCACATCACCGACAAGGAGAAGGCGGCAGTGTTCGACATTCCTGAGCTGCTCATTGAGTATGACCGCGCCCTCGCCTACACCGACGCGTTGTGGCGAGATCTCAGCTCCGAGGAGGTGAATTGGCGACCAACTCCCAACGCGAGCGCGATCGGCTGGCACCTCGGCCACCAAGCCCACGTCGCCCACTTCATGCTCCGCAACCTCACCGCGGCCGAACCCAGTCCGGACGCGGGGTTGGACGCACTGATGGACTCCGCCACACCTGAACCCGACCGCGGAAACCTGCCAAGCCTGGATCAGCTTGCCGCCTTCAGAGCAGCGGTCGCAGCACGGATCCACGCCCGGATGACAGCCGTCGACGCTCGCGATGTCGGCGCACCCGCCCAGCAGCGAACGGTAGGCCGGCACGTCCTGACCCTCTTGATCAACCACGAGTACCAGCACGACCGGTGGATCGGCGAGGTACGCGAGCGCGACCTGGGACACTCACTGCCTCCCGACCCCGCCGGCACCCGCCTCACCCTCGTCGACGACTACCTGACACTCGCCGACCGAGCCGACGAGCATCGCGAGAAACGTCTCACCCGACCATGACCGGATCACCTTGTGCAACCGTCGGGCGACCTCGGGGCACCGGCAGATCAGGGCCGATCCGATTTGGTCGCGGCCGGAGTCCTCGTGAACATGTCAGCCGTTCTCACAGCCGGCATGGAGGTGTCCACGTGTCAGAGCATCGAGCGGCCGCCGAGTGGCAGCGCCAAGACCGGGACCTTGGTGAGGCGAACGACGTAACCCGCCAGCCACCGAACGCCCTCGCTCGACGTTCGGCAGGCCGCAGCCCCGGCGGTCTCGAACCCGAGCTGACATCGTTGTCGGTCGTCGGGTGACTGTTATGGCTGTGCGTCACACCGCGGAGCCTCGCAAGCCGTTGTGGCTCGAGGACATCGAGGTCGGCAGCCATTACCGGACGGCCGATCACGAGATCACGACCGACGAGATCGTCGAGTTCGCGTCACGGTTCGATCCACAACCGTTTCACCTTGGCGACGACGGCGCTGCCGGCTCGATCTTCGGCTCGCTCGCCGCCAGCGGGTGGCACACTGCGGCCGTCACGATGCGGCTCTTGGTGACGAGTGGTATCCCGATCGCCACCGGGATCATCTGTGCCAGCATCGAACTGGCCTGGCTGACTCCAACGAGGCCCGGCGACATCCTCCACGTCGACCTCACCGTCACCGAGGTGGTGCCGTCACGCTCGAAGCCGGAGCGGGGGTTCGTCACCTCCACCTACGACACCGTCAACCAGCACGGCGAGGTTCGCCAGCGCACGACTGCGCGGCTGCTCATCTTCCGTCGTCCGGCCGCCGAGCGCTGACACAACCGGTCGGTGTCAGGTCAACACGGCATCGACCCGAACCGCCAGCGCCGCCGCCGTGCTGTCCGCATGTCGGCGGGAGGTCACCTGCGTGCACACACCCGTGCAATTGGGCTCGTTCGCCAACGTGACGCTTGAGGCCTGTTGCGACGCTCTCATCACCCGACGAGCAGCGGCCGCTCGCCGTCTGCCGTCGAGGCCACTGCTCAACGGGCGATCGAGGACGCGGACTCTCGGTGTCATGCCTCGCCCATACTTGGACGCTCACCGAGGCAGCCCGATCAAGGCGAGCTGTTCGTGATGCGACCTCGACTCGGGCCCGAGCTAGTCGTCTGGCCGCGACCGAGCTGACACCGTCTCTCCCAGTTCTACTCCGGCCGCGATCAGGCCACGATCCGAGGAGGTTCATCGATGCGCATCTCCGTCGCCGGAGCGACCGGTCACATCGGCGCGCTCACCGCCGCCGCCCTCGAGCGGGGCGGGCACGAAGTCGTACGCATCAGCCGTTCGCTCGGCGTGGACCTCATCACCGGCGACGGCTTGGATGAGGCGCTCGCGGGCGTCGAGGCGCTCGTCGACGCCACGAACGCGACGGCAACCGATCCCGACGAGGCGGTGGCGTACTTTGGCACCAGCACCCGCAACCTGCTCGCCGCCGAGCAGAAAGCCGGGGTGCGTCACCACGTGCTGCTGTCGATCGTCGGTATCCACCGGGTCGAAGGCAACGCCCACTACGCCGGCAAGCGCGAGCAGGAGCGACCTCATAGAAGCCGGCCGGTGCCCTGGACGATCGTCCCGGCCACCCAGTTTCACGACTTCGCAGCGATGGTCACGAGCTGGACCGAGCACGACGGCGTCGCCACCATCGCCCCGCTGCTCGTCCAGCCGATCGCCCCGGCAGACATCGCCGATGTGCTTGCCGAGGTCGCGACAGGCGAGCCGCAGGGGCGCTACCCGGACGTGGCCGGTCCCGAGACGCAGGACCTCGTCGACATGGCCCGGCGCACCAACGAGGTACGCGGCCACCATGTCCGGCTCGTCCCCACGTGGTCGGGTCTGTTCGGCACGTCGATGGCCGGCGACGTGCTCCTTCCCGGGGAGCGGGCACGCCTCGCGACCACAACCTTCGACGAATGGCTTGCGGCGGGCGCGACGCCGTGAGAAGCGACGCCTGGTCCGGTTAGCTGGCCGAGCCCGCGCCTCCTGCAACCATCCAAAGATGCGGGAATAGTCCCGGACTCCGACCCGGCCCGTCCGGAAAGGTGCACTTCGTCCCACACCCCGGCAGGCGATTCGCGACGTCCGACGCTCCCTTGTCAACTGGCGGGTCGTGCGTGTTCTTCGTGTCGTCGTGATTCGTCGTTCCAGATGCGTCGGATGACTCGGCTGGGCGAGGTGTCGTTTGTGTGCTCTGATTGCGGCGCGGCGGGTCTTGCCCGCCGACAGCTTGCGTCGAGGTAAGTGCGGGCGTCGAGGTTGAGTCGTTGTTCGTGACGCTGGCGATGTAGAGCACGCTGTCGATGCGGCGATTCCCGCCGTAGTCGAGTCGATGGCGGACCCGTGCGGCGCTGCCTTCACCGCTGGACAATGCGACGGCGCCGGTGCCGCACCAGCGAGCGAACATGGACTCGCTGGCGAAGCGGTGCGGATCGCCGACCTCGGCGACGAGCGTCGCCGCGTCGATCGTGCCGATGCCCGGTTCGTCGCGCAGGGTAGTGCCGTGCTCGTCGAGCAGGCGGTCCAGTTCGCGTTCCAGCTGGCGGATCTCTGCCAACGCCTGGCGATCGTGATCGACAGCGGCCTGCAGCCACGACAGCATCTCGCCCGACGCCGATCCCAATGCGGCGAGTGAGCGCCTTGGGGAAATCTGGAGTCAGCTCGATCGTGGCGCCGGAGACTACGACCAGAGCTACGGCGAGGCTCGCCCGGACGATTGGCCGCACTAGCCGGACCGCGAATGGATCGCGCACTCGCCGAGCCCGGAACCGGAGTTATTTGGTTGCCGACCGGACGAGTCCGCCGTGGAAGCATTCCAATCGCTAGCGCCGTCGTCACGAGCGAGCCGGACTCCTCGCCCAGTCGAGCAACGAGATGGCGATCGGGCGCGGTCGACTCGTCTGACCGGTGGTCGTTCGGTGCTCTCGTTCGGCAGCCCGCTCGGCTCGGATGGACCGGCTCCATGTGGCCGGTGGAGCTATCTCGTGAGGCGCGGCGTGGATGCTGGAAGTCACGAGCTGTCGCTGACAGCCTCGATGATGCGGACGTCGCGAACGGCGCCATCGCCGAGCGCCCTCAGCGCAGCCTGGTACTCGTCGCTCTCGTAGGCACCGATCGCCGCAGCTGCGGACGGGAACTCGATGAGGGTGGTGCGCTCGACGACGCCCTCCTCGTACCGCGGACCGGGAGGCCACGCGCGAGGAACCGGCCTCCGTGCGCCTCCATGATCCCGCCCGCGAGTTCGATGTAGGTGGCCAGCCGCGCCTGGTCACGGATCTCGCGAAACGTGTTGATCCAATACGCCGCCATCATTTCTCCTTAGGTGTTGACTCGCCCCGGAGATCGTGACATTGATGCCGCGAGCACCCACCCGCCAAGCCCGCTCGCGCTCCGACCTGCCTGATTGTGAGTGTGCTCACCGGTTCTGGCCCCACCTTGAGCGGGTTGTGCTCGCGTCGCAGCTGGCCTCGGCCCTCGACGAACAGCGACAGGTAGATCGTCTCGTGGCTCACCCGCATCATCGGATCGTCGGGGAACTCGATGCGCAACCGCTCGGCGATCTGCTCCTGCGACCACCACTGCTCGAGCCACTCGGCGACCTGGCCGGCCAGACGCGGGCAGGCCAGCTTCGGGGTCTTCGGTCGCCGGGCCTGCTCGAACGCGGCCTGGTGCGCCAGGTGCGCCGCGATAGGCGTCGCGGCCGCCGTTCGCGTTCACCTCGTGTGACACGGTGGACACGGCCCGGCCGATCATCGCTGCGATCTCGGTGAAGGTGTCGCCGCGCTCGAGGCCGACTCGGATCTCCTCACGCTCGTCCAGCGACAGCCGCGCCGGCGACGGGTTCCACGATGTCGGGCTGGGCGGGCGCGGCTGTCGTCGTAGCGTGTTCGTGACGGCATGCCGGGAGCAGCCGAGCATCCGGCCGATCTCCCGCAGCTTGTGTCCCTTCGCCGCCAGTCGTCTGACCTCGCGCTCGACCTCTGGCTCCAACCTCTTCATCCACGCCTCCTGGTGAGCTCACCAACGTTGGTCAGCTCACCGAGCCGTTGCGCGGATCCCTTGAACAAGCCTCGTCTGATTTGGCCCCACCTTCGGCTGAGGGTCCACGTCGGCGGCCGGCTGGCCGTGAACCGTGGGCTGATGGCGAAGAGGTCGAGGGTGGAGTTGTTCGAGCAGATCCGTCGGGCCCGCCGGGTGAACCCGGAGGTGTCGATACGCGAGTTGGCGCGGAGCTTCGGCACGCATCGCCGCACCGTTCGCGACGCGCTCGCCTCAGCCGTGCCTCCGCCACGCAAGCCGGTGGTGCGGCCGTCGCCGGTGCTGGAACCGTGGAAGCCGACCATCGTCAGCTGGTTGGACGCTGACCGCGAAGCACCCCGCGAGCAGCGCCATACCGCGCGGCGGGTGTGGATCGAAGCGTGGGCCGTCGGCGAGCCGACGAATGGTTTCGTTCCCAACGTCAACGTGCTCACCGACGCGCCCCAGGTCTCAGTGTGTCCGAGTACCTCGACGTCAGCATCGACCGCAGTCCTGCGGTGATGCCCGACTTCGACCTTGTCGATCGCGACGTGGTCGACGGCGCTGCCGAGGAGCTTGGCCTGCTCGAGTACACGGGTCTCAAGGCGGCCGAGCGCTGAACTTCCTCGCAACGGTGGTCGCTCGAGACGAACCGTGGTCGTGGCGACGTTCACCGCCCCGACCGACGTTTTCGAGCACCTTCGGGCTGAGGTCGAGCCGCTCCTGCTCACGCTTCGGTCGGGGTGACTTGCGGAGGTTGTTCGATGCTGCCCGACCGGCCCGCGGATCACACCGGTGGAAACGTGGGCCTGTCCGAGTATTCCGGCACAGGGCGACGTACCGGAAGTCGATACCGCTTCGAATGGCGTGCTCGTGGAGAGATGGATGAGGAAAGTCGCAGTGGTGTTCGCGTACCTCGTCGGCACCTACTTCGTCGGCCGAGCCATCGTTGAACTCATCACGATCGACTACAGCGACGCCTCGTCGTACGAGGACGACTGGGGCGGACCGTCGCTCATCGGCGTGCTCGCTGTGCACCGCCTACCTGGCGTCATCACCATCGCGTTGATCATCTGGGGCGATCGCCGTCTCCGCCGAAACAACGTCCGCTAACCACGCGCACGATGGTGGGATAGCACCGTCCGCTATCGCCGAGTCGTGGCGGTCCTACCGAGCGTCGGAGGACGCCGTTCGGTGGAGATCAAGTCGGTGGCACACCTGGGCGACCAGGTTGGAGCCATCGTCAGCTGCTCAGGCTGCGGGCGATGGCGTCGGTGACAGTGTCGACGTAGCGTTCGAGATGGCGGCCGGTGGGGTCGTGGGTCGGGTTGATCTCGGTGAGAACGAGTGCGCTCGCCCCCGGTACTGCGAGCAGGGTTTGGAGCACGCTTCCGGCTGTGATGAGGGGCACGCCGGTCCCGTAGTGGGGAAAGTTGGCCAGGGGCAGGTCGCGTGAGTCGACGGCGTCGACGTCGAATTGGATCGCGACGGCGGCGTCTGCGTCGCCGAGCGCGGCGAAGGCGCGTTGGTGACGCCGACCGGATCTGTTCGCAGCGTGGCGTCGGTGACGTGCCTGAGCATCGGTCGGGCGGCCAGAGCGTCGGGGTCGACGCTGTCGGGATCGCTGGGGTCGTAGCCGAGCAGGACCAACTGGTGGTCGGCGAGCATGGGCCCGTCCTGCCGATCCGGGTCAGCGGCGTGTCGGCGATGCCCAGCAGGTGGGCGACCCCGGTGGCGTCGAGGATCCTGCTTCGAGTTCGGTCAGGGAGTTCAGATCGGCGTCGCCATCGAAGTCGCCAGCCGCACATCGTCATCAACGCGCTGCAGCCCGGCCACCACACCGAGGGTGATCGTGCAATCGCCGCCGAGCACGATCGGCATGCGGCCGCCGCGAGCCTGTCGCTCGACGGCGTGGGCGACACCGAGCGCCACCCGCAGACCGCCTCCATATTGCGGGCGGTCGCCGCGGCATCGTCGGCGACGAATATGTCGCCCGCGACATCACCGACGTCGCTCACCGCCAACCCGGCAGCGCAGGTTTCGACGAATCCGTGCTCACGCAGCGCCGCCGGTGCCAAGTCCTGTCCGGCGTGATGAGCACCCGCGGTCGACGGTACGCCCAGGACAACCAAGTCCATCGCTCAGCGTGGCATGACCATCCTCCCGTCCGCCAGCGACGACCACCGCCTCCGCCTACCGGGCCTCCCGCACTGTTGCGACGGCTCAACCGAATCGCAACCGCGAAAGGCCCAAACGAACCCCTCCATAGGATCGAACGCCGAGCCGGCGGCATCGCTCAACGCGTCCCGTAATTGCGTCGCCAAGTCACGTCGAACGCCGCCTCGATCGCATGGCCGGCGACCACATACGCACCCGAGTGCCTACTTTCGCGAGCGTTCGGCGTGCCTCGACTCGGCAGAGTTCGGCGTCCTTCAGCGACAGGTCGACGACGGCCTCGCCGCTGCATATCGCGCGGCCATAATGACGCCCTCGACGACCATCGACCCACGCGGTAACGGCCCTACTCGCCACGGGCGAGAACACACCACCTGGACGTCGCAGTCGAGCGTTCGGCGCTCGACGGTGACCGCCAAGGGGCCACCGCTCAGACGACGTGCAAGGCGCATCCGGGCCTGGTCCAAGAGGGTGAGGGTGTCCCGAAGGCCCAGAGCAGCGCGTCGGGATCCACGACTCGGACGTCCCCATCTCTCAGACCGCCGGGGTCGGAGGCACCGTCCGCGTTCAAGCCTGCAGGCTTGGTCACTTCGGGACCCGGCCTCCAGCAGAGAGCGAACCGGTCAGCGTCAGAGCGCCTCGGGGCCGAAGCGGCCCCACGCGACGAAGGCGGCCATGGCGAGAAAGATGAAGTTCATCACGATTGGCACGACCTCGTTACGGCGGAGGTGCGTGATCATCGCACCCACCATCAGCAACACCACACCGACAGCAGCCAGCGGCACCAGAACCGGCGCGGTGTCGAGCGCGGCAGGCAGGAGGAGGCCCACCGCAGCCAGGAGCTCGAGGGCTCCGATGGTCTTGACGAAGCCGACGCTGTTGTCTCCCATCCATCCCCTGCCGTACTTGGTGGCCAGCTTGTCCTTGGGCACGAACAGCTTGGTGGCGGCGTTCAGCATGAGAACGGCTAGCAGTCCGGCAATGATCCATAGAGCGAGGTTCATGGGTCTCCTTCCTGGGGTTTCAAGCGCTCCGGTCTTGGAGCGAGGAGCTGCGGCGCCGAGGGACCGCTGCATCGCCATGGCAGGTCCGAGGGCCGTGGGTGCGGCGAGTCATCGCGCGTGCTCCTTGGGGCGCTTCGGCGGGAACCACGACGACGCGGTTCGGGCGATGATGCGCGCACCGTCCCTCCTCGGGAACGCTCACACCGTGCTGGGGGCCCATCGCTCAACGTGTGCCGCGGCGGAGCTGACCGAGGTCGGCGAGCGGGCCGAGATGACGCAGCTTGTCGGGGCTGAGCACCGAGGTCAGCGTCTGGATCTGGCCGCCCTCGGCGATGTCCAGCGCGACGACGCCGATCAGCCGTTCCGACGGGTCGAGCACCGTCGCCCCTGGCTGCCCGTTGACCGAGACCTCACGCAGCGACAGGGCGCCGAAGTGGGTCGTGGCGGTCCGCATCGCCACGAGCAGCGTGCGGGCAACCCGCACCCGGCCGATGACCGGCTGGGGCAGGCCACCGTGCAGGGTTACATCGTGGGCCAGCAGCTCCTCGAGCGCGCCGAGGTCGCCGTCTCTGGCGGCGGCGAAGAACCGACGGGCCAGGCGCTCGCGTCGCTCGCGCGACGGCTCAAAGCGGGGCCGCCTTCGGGCGATGTGCTTGCGAGCCCGGGCCACGAGCTGGCGGGCGTTCTCCTCGCTGGTCAGCACGATCGTGGCGATCTGGTCGTAGGGGTAGTCGAACACGTCGTGTAGCAGGAACGCCGCCCGTTGCTCCGGCGACAGGCTCTCGAGTAGCACGAGGAACGCCAGCGACAGGGAGTCGGCCAACTCGGCGTGGCTGGCGGGGTCGCCGCCGGCATCGGCGACCCCGGCCGGTCCGCTCGCCGAGACCAGCGGCACGGCTGCCCCCGGCTCGCCGACGAGTGGCTCGGGCAGGGTGTCGGCGTAGGTCTCGCGCCGGACGCGGGCCGATCGCAGGTGGCCGATGCACAGCCGGGTGACCACCGTCGCCAGGTACGCGCGGGGCGATTCGATGCGTTGGCCGTCGGCGAGCGCGCGGTGGAGGCGGAGGAAGGCCTCCTGGACGATGTCCTCCGCCTCGCTCACGCTCCCGAGCATGCGGTAGGCGACCGCGAACCCGACGGGACGCAGCTCGCCGAAGAGCTCGGCGTTCACTCGCCGAGGCCCTTGGCGAAGCCCAGGTGCCACGTCGACCAGCGGGGCCGCCAGCCGAGCTCGCGTTTGGCCTTGGCGTTCGACCCGCCCCGCACCTCGGTCATCATCAGCACCGGGGCCTCGCCGGCCAGCACCCGGGCCACGAAGCGAGGGGCCCTCCTCGGCTTCTTCGCACCCAGCTGCTCGGCCAGGAACGGCAGCCACTCGCGCACCGGCGCCGGCTCATCGTCGACGATGTTGTAGATGCCGGGCCCGCCCCTGTCGACAGCCGCCACGGTGGCGCTGACCGCGTCCTCGATGTGCACGAACGACCAAACACCGCCACCGTCGCCGATGATCGGAAACCGCCGCTTGCGGATGGCCTTGGTCAACAAGGCCCCGGGATCGCTACTGATGCCGGTACCCGGTCCGTAGAACGCGCCGTAGCGCAGCACCACGCCGTCTGCCCAGTTGATGCCGGTCACGGCATCCTCGAGGTAACGGAGCGCGTCGGCGCCTGAGCGCCCCTTGGCCGGCAGATCGGAATCGAGCGGGTCGTCCTCAGTCTTGACCGGACCGCCGGTGCGGGCGTAGGTGCCGATGGCCACGATGCCCTGGGCGATGAAACGGCGGATGCCGACGGCCCGGCCGGCGGCGAGAAGGTGGTCGATGCCCTCGGTGCGCAGGCGGTTGGTCGTGGCGGCGATCCGGTCCGGGTGACGCATGTCTCTCAGGCCCGGCTCACCCTTCAGGGCGGTGAGCTGGTGGACGATCACCTCGGGCTCGGTCTCGGCCACGGCACGGGCCACCGCGTCGGGATCGAGCGCCTCCGCCACAACCGGCCGAGCGCCCAGAGCCCGCAGCATGTCGCTCCTGGCCGGCGAGCGTGTCATGCCGATCACATCGTGGCCGGTGGCGGCCAGCTGGCCGACGAGCGGGGTGCCGATCGCACCGGTCGCTCCGGCGACGAACACTTTCATCGGTGCCTCCTTCGCAATCCACCTTCGGGCGATCACCCGGGCGGTCACATCTGAAGACGCGATAGCCCCGCTGCCTGTGACACAGCCCCAGGTGACGCAAGACACGCATCCACCGTTGCAGTCCACGACCCCGGTTCGTTCTCGAAGGACGCCACCGTCGAAGCGAACCGCGATGGCGCGCCGGCAGTCGACCTCATCGACGGAGATCGACTCTGCGACCTGTTGACGGAGTATGGGCTCGGCGTCCGTGTGACGTTGCGGACGGTCGAGGACATCGAGGTCGTACGGACCTTCTACGAGGACTACTACTCGTAGTTGGAACGAGTAGCGGTCGAGAGCGCATCAATGCCGTCTTGGGCGCGTTGGTTGGCGGCTGGCGTGAACGTTCGGGAGTGGCATTCTGGTGCTTCGGGCTGTCCTTCCCGGAGCTACGAGAGGGTCGGCGGCAGGCCGAAGCGGGGGAACAGCCCAGAGTCGGCGAACAGTGAGATCCGGGTGATCTGCGCCGACGTGTTGGCCAGTACGACGACGGCGAACGGGTTGTACGTGTCGTCGTCGTTGCGATGGTAGGCGGCGGCGGCGAGTTGGCCGTTGGCGTGGACGGGGACCATCCGCCAGTCGCCGGTCCGGCCGATCGCTTGCATGGATATGAACGGCACGCACGCTGCTTTGCCGGAGAACCAGGTGGTTGTCCCGGTCATTTCGAGAATGGCGTCGTCGGCAAGCAGCCGCTCGAGCGCCGGCATGTCGGACTGTTCGAACGCTGCCAGGTAGCGATCAAGGACACGGCGCGCTCCGTCGTCGGTCGGCTCGACGAGGCCGTCGTCGGTCAGCGAGACGTTGGCGAGCCTGGCGCGGGCGCGCTGCAGCAGGCTCTTCACGGCTACGACGGACACGTCGAGCAGCTCCGCCCCGTCGGCCGCCGACATGCCGAGCACGTCACACAGGATGAACGCGCCACGTTGACGTGGCGGAAGCACTTGGAGTGCGGCGATGAGGGCGAGTCGCACGCTCTGGCGCACCGCAACCACCTCGGCCGGGTCGCCCCGCTCGTCGACCACCAGGCGGTCGGGTACCGGCTCAAGCCATAGCACGTCGCGGGGCGCCGATTCGGCCGGCGCGTGAGGGTCCGGCGACGGCGGCCCGAGCCCCGATGGCAGGGGACGACGCCGGCGGCGGTCGAGTGCGGTCAGGCACACATTGGTCGCGATCCGGTACAACCAGGTCCGCACCGATGACCGCTGCTCGAAGCGGTCGAACGCCCGCCAGGCACGTATGTACGTCTCCTGCACAAGATCTTCGGCCTCGTGCGGCGATCCACTCATCCGGTAGCAATGCGCCAACAGCTCCCGCCGGTACGGCGCGGTCGCCGCCTCGAACCCGTCGGTCTCGGCTGCGGGTATGACCACAATTCTGTTGACTCGGCGCGCCGGCCAAAGGAATCGGTCGCCACCGCGATTCCCCGGCGTCCTCTGGTGAGTCGACACCGGTATGACCCAACTCGACAACCCTGCACTCGCCGACGCCGTCCGCCAGATCGTCGACGGCTCGCACCTCTCAGTCCTCGCCACCACCGACGCCGACGGGCAACCACAGACGTCGGTGATCTTCGTCAAACGGGACGGCGACGACATCCTGTTCAGCACCATCAAGGGCCGCCGCAAGACCACGAACATGCTGCGCGACCCGCGAGTGAACCTGCTCGTGCACCGCCTTCCTGCCGAGGATGAGACCAGCAGCTACGCGACGATCTCGGGCACGGTCGAGCTCACCGATGACCCCGACGGGTCGTTCCACCAGGTGATGTACGACATCCACATGGACGGCGCCGCTCCACCGCCCGAGCCGGGTGCGGAGCGCCTGATCGTGCGGATCAAGCCACACAAGGTGTACATCCCACCGCCGTACACCGGAACGCCCGCCGAGTAGCGCCCCACCCGGGCGGCGGTGCCGACGTCGCCCAACACCGGCCGACCGGCGACCTGGGGCATCAACAAGACCCATGCGCCACCCGTGCCGATCGGCGCCGCTGTTCACGCCTCAGGCCACGCGTCACCGCTGACATGTGGTGCCCGGCTTGCCGGCCGGCGACGGTCTCGGCGTCAACTCCCAACTGGCGCATGCCCTTCCGTGCGAGCCGAGCAACCGTGCACCGCGACGCTCAACTGTGACTCGATTTGCCGACCTCGACGCCCGTCGGGACGTATGAGGCGGTGTTCACGCTGACCGTCACCTGACGTTTTCGTCCGGTGCCGGACGCTCCTCGCCGTTTCGCAGGGTGAGTTGGTCTCGGCTCACCGGCGCCACGTGAGCGAGCTCCGATGGTCAGTGCTCGTCGTAGTGGTCGCCGTGGGCGGCGTGGCGGTGCCCGTCGTGGACGTAGTCGACGTGGTCGGCATGCTCGACGGTCTCGTGGCCGCATCCGTCGCCGTGGGTGTGGTCGGTGTGATTCTCGGCGACGGCGTGAGTCGGCTCGCACTCGTCCCAGTGACTCTCGTGGGCGTGGTGGACGTGGCCGTCGTGGAAGTAGTCGACGTGGTCGCCGTGGGTCACGCTGGCGTGCCCGCACTCCGGGCTCGTGGACGTGGGCGTGCTCGGCGTGGGCGGTGCAGGTGGTCATCGGTGATTCCTTTCCTTGGCGTGCTCGACGGCGTCGAGCGCAATGTTCACGACGTGACCGTCGGCGATGGAGTAGGCGATCTCACGGCCCCGGCGGCGTCCGGTCAGGACGCCGGCCTGGCGCAGGATCTTGAGGTGTTGGGATACGAGCGGCTGGCCGGCGTCGAGCGCCGCGACGAGGTCGTGGACACAACGCTCACCGTCACGCACCTCGAGCACGATGGCCAGCCGCAGGGGATGGGCGAACGCCTTGAGCAGGTCGGCGGCAGTGTCCAGATCGGACATATCGTCACATTCTAATACGATGATGGGTCGTTCGGCGCCGGCACCGAAGTCCCAGCTCGTGCTGTTCGATGGCGAGCACGGGCTCGGGGGCGTCTCGGCCTACGACGCCGCCGAGACCACTGACGAGAACCCGGACAGGGTGGCCGTCGTGCAGCGCCTCTCCCGGGCGTACTTGCAGAGTGTGCTGAACCCTGGGGATCCTGCGTGGCAGGCCGCCGTGGACGAACTGTCTGCTGCGAGTCGGCCCCTGGGGAAGGTCGAGTCCAAGTGAGCGCCGGCGCGCGCGTTGCTCGCGGCGAGCGGGATGGGCTTCGCCCGTGGCAGGGTGGCAGCACGGGCGTGCCGCGAGCGAGGAAGCACGGCGACCACCCCGGAAGGGAGATGCTATGGACACCGAGGTGACGTCGAGCCCGATCAGTGTCGTGGTCAACGGGTCGCGCCACGAACTGACCGTCGATCACCGCGTCACCGTGCTCGACCTGCTGCGTGAGGCGCTCGACCTGACCGGTTCCAAGAAGGGATGCGATCACGGTCAGTGCGGAGCATGCACGATCCTGCTGGACGGCCGCCGGGTGAACGCCTGCCTGACGCTCGCGGTGATGGTCGATGGTCACGAGGTCATCACGGTGGAGGGCTTGGCCACCGATGCTCGGCTGAGCGTGCTGCAGCGAGCGTTCATCGACCACGACGCGCTTCAGTGCGGCTACTGCACGCCAGGCCAACTGTGCTCGGCCGTCGGACTGCTCGACGAGCTGCGTCGAGGGTGGCCGAGCGCCGTCACCCCCGACGTCGCCGGCGACCCCGCGTTCGATGAGCATGAGGTGGCTGAGCGGCTGAGCGGCAACCTGTGTCGCTGCGGCGCCTACGTCAACATCGTCCCGGCGGTGCTCGAGGCCGGCGCCGAGGAGTCGGCGCGTCCATGAGACCCTTCGCGTACGCTCGCCCCCAGGACGCGGCCGAGGCCGTCGCGCTCGTGACGGCGACGGACGGCGCTGCCTTCCTCGGCGGCGGCACGAACCTCGTCGACCTGATGAAGCTCGGCGCCACCCGCCCACGTCTCCTCGTCGATGTGGGCGGCCTCGGATTCGACGAGGTCGAGGAAGCGCCCGACGGCGGCCTGCACATCGGCGCCGCCGCCCGCAACAGCGATGTCGCCGCTCACGCTGTCGTCCGCCGTCAGTACCCGGTGCTCGCCCAAGCGCTCGTAGCTGGCGCGTCCGGGCAGGTGCGCAACATGGCCACCGTCGCCGGCAACCTGCTGCAGCGCACTCGCTGCGCCTACTTCCAGGACGTGAGCAAGCCGTGCAACAAGCGATCGCCCGGCAGCGGATGCCCAGCCCGCGCCGGCGACCATCGCAATCTGGCGATCCTCGGCGGTTCCGACGCGTGCATCGCCACCCATCCCTCGGACATGGCAGTCGCCCTCGTCGCGCTCGACGCTCGCGTCCACGTGCGAACCGGCACCGGTCCGCTGTCACTCGCCGTGGCCGAGCTGCACCGCGAGCCGGGCGACGATCCCGCAGCGGGACACCGTTCTCGAGCCGGGCTCGCTGATCGAGTCGATCGAGCTCCCGCCGCCGATCCCCGACGCCACATCTGCCTACCGCAAGGTCCGTGACCGGGCATCGTTCGCATTCGGACTGGCATCGATCGCCGTGATCTTCGCCGCCGCAGAGGACGGCACGGTGCAGCACGTTCGGCTCGCGCTCGGTGCGGTGGCGCCGCGGCCGTGGCGAGCTCGGCACGCCGAGGCGGCGCTGCTCGGCCAGCCCCTGACGGAGCAGTCGGTCAGGGCTGCCATCGATGTCGAGCTCGCCAGCGCCGCACCGCTTCCGGGCAACGCTTTCAAGATCCCTCTCGTGCGGCGTCTCGTGGTCCGCACGATGCTCGGGATGGCGCCACGATGAGCGTCGTCCAGGACCGGACGGTCGTCGCTTCGGCGCAGGAGCTCCGCCGCCTCGACGGTCCCGAGAAGGTGACCGGAAGGGCTCGCTATGCCTACGAGCACCGCCCGGAGGACGTCGCGTACGGCGCCCTCGTCACGTCGACGATCGCCAAGGGCCGCATTGAGCGGATCGACGCCAGCGACGTCACGGGCTGGCCGGAGACCGTCGCCGTACTGACGCACGAGAGCGCACCTCGCCTGCCGGGGAGTGACCTCGAGCTGGCCGTGCTGCAGTCACCCGACGTCGATCACCACGGTCAGATCGTCGGCATCGTCGTCGCAACCACGCTGGAGGCCGCGCTGGCGGGCGCCGAGTCCGTCGTCGTGTCGTACGAGCGTGACGCCCACGACGTCGAGCTGCGCGTCGACCATCCGCGCCTCTACGCCCCCGACCACGTGAACCCGAACTTCGCGACCGACTCCACGATGGGCGACGTGGAGGGTGCGCTCGCCACGGCGGACGTCGCCACCGATTCCACGTTCACCACCCCGTACGAGCACAACAACCCGATGGAGCCGCACGCCACCGTTGCCTGGTGGGACGGCCCGTTGCTCACGATCTACGACGCCGTGCAGGGCAGCGCCCGGGCGCGAGCCGAGATCGCCGCCACGTTCGGGATCGACGAGGCCGACATCCACCTGGTGTACCCGTACGTCGGCGGGGCGTTCGGCTCGAAGGGCACGGTCCGGCCGCCAGCGATCGCCACGGCAATGGCAGCGCGGGTGGTGGGCCGGCCGGTGAAACTGGCCGTGAGCCGTCGACAGATGTTCAGCCTGACCGGCTACCGAACGCCAACCGTGCAGCGGTTGCGTCTCGGTGCCACCGCCGACGGCACGCTGAGCGCGATCAGCCACGACGTGTGGGAGCAGACATCGACCCGCCGCGAGTTCGCCGAGCAGACCGCCGTTGGGACCCGGCACCTGTACGCGGCCCCGAACCGACGGACCACCCATCGCCTCGTCGCCCTCGACGTGCCGACGCCGAACTGGATGCGGGCCCCGGGTGAGGCTCCCGGCGTGTACGCGCTGGAGTGCGCGATGGACGAGCTTGCCGTGGCCCTCGGGATGGATCCGGTGGACCTGCGGATCCGCAACGAGCCGGCGACCGATCCCGAATCCGGACGGTCCTTCTCGTCGCGCCACCTCGTCGAGTGCCTTCGGGAGGGGGCGGCGCGCTTCGGCTGGACGCGTCGCCGTCCGCCCCGGTCGGCGACAGGATGGACGCTGGCTGGTCGGCACCGGGGTCTCCTCGTCCATCTATCCGGCTCGGGCCCAACCATCATCGGCGCGGGCGACGGTCTGGCCCGACGGCCGCTGGGCGATCGAGATCGACGCAGCGGACATCGGCACCGGCGCCCGCACGGCGCTGGCGGGCTTCGCCGCGGAGCGAGCTGGCGTCGCCGTCGACGACGTCGAACTGCGGATCGCCGACAGCGATCTGCCGCCGGCCATGATCGCCGGCGGATCGATGGGCACCGCATCGTGGACGTGGGCCGTGGCGAAGGTGATCGACGCCGTCATGGCTCGCACCGTCGACGGAGTGCCGACAACCGGCGTCACCGCCGAGGCTTCGACGGCCGACGACGTCTCGCGGCGCGGCGACAGCGTCGGGTTCTCGTTCGGGGCCCAGTTCGCCGAGGTCCGCATCGACACGGACACTGCTGAGGTGCGGGTCCCTCGCCTGACCGGTGTCTTCGCCGCCGGCCGCATCCTCAACGCAATCACCGCCCGCTCCCAGCTCGTCGGCGCAATGACCATGGGCATGTCGATGGCGTTGCACGAGGAAGGGATCCTCGATCCCGCTTTCGGTGACGTCGTCAACTGCGACCTCGCCCAGTACCACGTCGCCGTGAACGCCGACGTCGGCGCGATCGACGTGTCCTGGCTCGATGAAACGGAGGGCACGCTCGGGCCGGCCGGCGCCAAAGGCGTCGGCGAGATCGGCATCGTCGGGACAGCTGCGGCGATCGCCAACGCCGTCCACGACGCCACCGGCCTGCGAGTGCGTGAGCTGCCGATCACGGTCGACAAGCTCATCGAGCACCTCCCTGATTGAGCGCGACCGGGCGGGCGACAGCTCACGCTGGGGCTCGGGACCTTCTTCGATCTCCAGGTCGAGGTCCGCCGGCTGATGCTGTGACGGCGCCACGTCGCTGCCCAACGACGACGACAACGACGGCGGGGGACGGCGCGTGCGCCCGGTAGACGGTGGAGATATCGACCTATGACTCGCCTGGCGACGACGATCTGTCTTCGGACCAACCACGGAGACGGGCACCATGGCCAAGCTCTACGAACACCGCGGGATCATGCTCACGATCGCGCCGACCGCAGTTCTGTTCGACAGCGCCGAGATCACGGGGGATGTCGTCATCGTCGCCCTACCCCGGCGCGAGCGCTACGACCCGCCGGCGAGCTGCGTGGTTCACTCCCAGAGATGTCGGGTGAGACGACGGCTGAGCGCCTGGGTGTGTGATGCGCCGACGGCTCGGTCACCACCGGCGAGAACCCGGTGCGATCGATCTCGGCCAGGATCGTGTCGCCGGTGCGCCAGCCGGCGCAGGGATCAGGGTGCTGCACATGGTGTCGGCCGTCGGAGACGGGCCGCACCCCGGCGTACCCGGTGGCGCATCCCGACACGAGCGTCGCCACCGGGACGTCGTCGAGCAGCAGGTGCAACGGTGAGTGCCGATCCCGGTGGTCGCCGGCCACAAGATCGGCGGCCCGCCGGAACCCGGCCGACGCCCTCACGCCGACGAGGGTCTCGATGCCCTCGAGCGGTGACGCCGTGCTGATCTCCCGAACGATGCGCTCACTCATGTAGACGATGCGGGCGGCGTCAAGCGCCGCTTCGTCGACGACCACCGGATCGCCGGCCAGCGGGGAGTAGAGGTCGCGGGCCCGGCCACGCAGTACGAGCTCGCCGTTGATCCCGCGTGGGCGCAGCATGGCGATCGTGGCGGTGCGCCGGATCGATCCCGGCCGGCGTGTCGGGGTGCCCGCGGTGGGGTCATGGACGCCGTGCCTTGGGGCAGCGAAGGGTGTTCGGGCATCGGCTCGCCGTAGACGATCCAGTGCTCACCCACGGCTACCGCCGGTCACTCGGGGTTCGGCGAACTGTGCTTTGAGGACCCGCCGCAAAAGTTTCCCGGTCTCGTTGTGTGGCAGCTCCGCGCAGAAGTGGATCCGTTCGGGTGTCTTGGTGGAGCGCAGCCGCTCGCGCATCCACTGTTGCAGCTCGGGTTCGTCGGCTGCCACGTCAGGCTGGAGGACGACGGCCGCCACGACCTTCTCACCCCATTCGGTGTCCGGGAGGCCGAACACCGCGGCCTCGGCGACGGCGGGATGGGAGACGAGGACGTCTTCGATCTCACCGGGGGAGAGGTTCTCGGCGCCGCGTACGATGACGTCGTCGAGGCGGCCTTCGAGGAACAGGTAGCCGTCGTCGTCGAGGTAGCCGGAGTCGTTGGTCGGGAACCAGCCGTCGTCCGTGAGCACTGATCGACCGAGATATTCACCGGCGATCTGCTCGCCACGCACGAAGATCTCACCCTTCTCTCCGGGGGGCACGGGCTTGCCGTCGAGGTCGCGGATTTCCAGCTCGACGGTGGGCAGCGGCCGGCCGACGGAGCCGAGCCGGGCGCGGACCCTGGGGTCGTCGCTGCCGAACGCGGCGGCGTGATCGTCGGGACCGAGCACGGAAATGGTCGAGCTCGTCTCGGTCAGCCCGTACGCGTTGACCCAGTTGACCTGCGGCAGCATGCCCATCGCCCGCTCGATCACGGGGACGGGCATGCGGCCGCCGCCGTACGCGACGTTGCGCAGCGCCGACAGCGATACTCCCGATCGCTGTATCTCGTCGAGGATGCGGTTGAGCATTGTCGGCACGACCATCGCCTGGGTGATCGCCTCTTCGTCGGCGGCCTTGACCCACGCCGCGGTGTCGAACGCCGGCAGGTAGTAGATGCGCCGTCCGGCGAACACGGAGCTGAGCACGGCGGAGATCCCGGCCACGTGGTACGGGGGGACGCTGACGAGCTGGGCCTCGTCCTCGTCGGCGCCGAGGAAGTCGACCGTGGTCAGGATGTAGGAGGTGAGGTGGCGATGACGCAGGACCGCCGCCTTGGGCTCGCCGGTGGTGCCGCTCGTGAACAACAAGATGGCGACGTCCTCAGGATCCGCCGACGTCAGCATGGCATCGTCGGCAGGCTCGGCGGCTACCGCGGCGAGCTCGTCGGTTGTGATGACCTCGATGCGGTCCAGGCCGCGGACGCGCCCCGCGATGTCGGGGTCGACAATGGCCACGGCCGGCGCCAACCGGCCGAGCACGGAGTGCAGCTGATCGTCGGTGAGGCGGTAGTTGATCGGTGCGAACGGCACACCGGCGATTGCCGAGCCGAACAGCAGGATCGGGACCGTCTCGGAGTTGAGCCCGACGAACGCCACGTTGGCGCCCTCTCGACGGTGCACGAGCGCACCCACTCCGCGGGCGCGCTCGAGCAGTTCGGCGTACGTCAGACCGCCGTTGCGTGATCCGACAGCGACGCGATCGCCAGCCGCGTCCGCCACCATCTCCAGCAGCATCGCAGTGTGCATCGTCGTGGATCAGTCGGAGCTGGGCAGCGGCTTGGCGCCCTTCAACTCGAGCGGCGCGTCGCCGACGGCGAGGCTTCCTTCACCCGCCTTCGTACACAGGACCTCGATCCCGGCGTCGTCGTCGGCATACCGCTTGCCGACCTCTGTGCCACGGGAATGCGTCGGGTCCACGCTCAGCCCGGAGGAGCCACTGTTGTCCAGCGGGACGAGCGGATGGCCGCCACACCGCAGATCGATATCGGCGCTTGGCGCCCTGACGACGACGATCTCCGTCGAGTCGGCGGCGCTGCGGAGGCGCGTTCCCGGCTTCAGTTGCATCGATGACCCCCTTCGTGCGTGCTGACGGAGCGTAGTTCTGACGGCGTCACACGACGTCCGTGCCTGCAGCGGCAGCTCGACCGCGTTCCAGCTCCTGCGCCAAGCCCAGCCGCATCGCAACCAGATCGTTGGCGACGGTGATCATCCGGAACCCGCCGGCGATGCGCCGGGGGGCGAGCGCGCCTGTCGAATGAATGCCGGCGACCACGCGGACGTCGGCGCAGGCCGCCGAGACACGCGCCAGCGCGGCGGCGAAGCGAGGATCGTCGTCATGGTTGCCCGCCGGCAGCCGAAGCGTCAGCGACAAGTCGGCCGGCCCGACGTAGACCGCATCGATTCCCGGCACGGCCACGATCTCCTCGACGCACTCGATCGCCTCGGCCGTCTCGATCATCGGGATCACGGCCACCTGCTCGGCGCACCAGCTCGCGTAGTCGGCGCTGCGCATGCCGCCCACGGTTGGCCCATAGCTGCGGCTGCCGAGTGGCGCGTACCGGCACGCCTGCACGGCGGAGCGCGCCTCGCCAGCGCTGTTGACCATCGGGATGATGATGCCGTGCGCGCCCGCGTCGAGCACCTTGCCGATGTTCGCCGGCTCGTTCCCCGGCACGCGCACGATCGGGCTGGCACCGCCGAGCAGGATCGCCTGGATCAGCCCTACCGTGTCCGCGTAGTCGATGGCCCCGTGCTGGGTGTCGACGCAGACGTAGTCGAAGCCGCTTCGAGCAGTCGCCTCGGCCGTCACCGTGCTCGGCACCACCAGCCACCCGCCGATCGTGATGCGGCCGCGTCGCCACTGCTCGCGCAGGCTCTCCACCGGCGTCGGGTCTAGCACGTTGGGACGTCATCCCCAGCGGTGCTGGAGCGCGCTCTGCAGCGCCGGGCGGTGATCGGGCGCAGCGACTGCGATCAGACGCTGCCCACGTGCTTGATCGTCGATGTCCCGGAGGTCGGCGATGCCGTGCTCGGTCACCACGACCTGAACGTCAGATCGGGACGTCGACACGACGTCGACGTCCGGGACGATCGTCGATGATCCATCCGGTGCCGTCGAACGGACGGCGATCACCGAGAGCCCGCCGATGGAGCGGGACGCGCCGACGCAGAAGTCGGCGTGCCCTCCGACCGCGGCGATGGTTCGCCGTCCCACCCGCTCGACGTTGACCGCGCCGTCGAGCCCGACCTGAAGGGCGGTGTTGCAGCCCACGAACCGTGCGATCGACGACACCTTCGACAGGTCATGGGTCACGGTCGAGGAGCACAGCCGGAGCATGCCGGCCGATGCGAGCGAACGAATCGGTTCGCCGCCCCAGGCGTACGCTGCCACCGCCGGCGCCAGCAGCAGGCCACGACGATGCAGGTCGGCTACCGGATCCGTGACGACGCCGGACCAGATGCGCAAGGGTTGCTCGATGGCTCGGGCGATCCCCTCGGCGATCCCGCCGGGGCCGAACTGCAGGGTGGCATCCTCGGACAGCAGCGATGTGACGAGGGTGCCGATCCGCAGATCGACGTCCTCGGCAGGCCGCGAGGCGGCAGGCGGCGAATCGGGCGCCGGCGGCCGTGGCACGGTCGCGACGACGTTGCCGTCAATCTCCGGAGCACCGAGATCGTCGCCCCTCGCGTCGACCTCGACGACGACTGCCCGAGCGCAGCGTGCGAGCACGTCTGCCCACCCGACAGAGCTGCCGAACGCGAGCGAGGAGCCTCGTCGAAGGCCGCTGACGACGGCGACGTCGGGTGGGCGCGCCTCGATCATCGATGCAACTGCCGACAGGCGTGCCGGCAGCGGAATGATCCGCCCCTCGTTCACAGCGCGAGAGAGTCCGTACCCGGCGACCAACGTCCGCCCCCGGAACGCCGGGTCGTCGATCCACGGCTGACGTTCGACCGTCCAGCCCAGTGTCACGTCATGGGGCGTGTCCGGCGGCAGCCCGGCGGCGCTGAGCGCTTGGCCGGGACTGATGCGCGGCGAGCCCGCACCGTCAGCGAACCAGACCGCGAGGTTCACCGCCGCCCAGGTGGCGCCGGATCATCGGCACTCAGATCTGACACTGTCGTCAACGAACGGGTTGGCGTAGCTCGGCATGCGCCCCACCTCCAATGGACGTCTCTCAAATCGTCTTCGGTTGCGGTCGCCACGCGAGGAGCAACAGCAGCGCGGCGCCACCGCCGCCCGCGATGGTGGCGAGCAGCAGTCCGGGCCATCCGACGAGGTCGTCGCGAATGCCGATGATCTCATCGAGCGACCACTCGCCCGGGCCGACGGCGCCGATCGTCACTGCTGCCAGGGCGAGTGTCATCACGTACTCCCAGCCCTCACCGGGACGAAAGATGAAGAAACCATTGCCGCGGTGGTTGATGACGAAGGCGACCGCCATCACGCCGACCACGGCTGCTGCGCCGAGCGGGGTCAACAGCCCCAAGACAAGGGAGACGCCGGCGGCCAGCTCGGTGACGCTGGCCAGCCACGCTTGGAGCCGCCCGTTGCGCATTCCCATCGACGCGAACCATCGGCCTGTTCCCGCGATCTTGCCGCCGCCCCAGACGTGGTTGTAGCCGTGAGCGAACATCACAACACCGACGCAGCAGCGCAGCACGAGCAGACCGAGGTTGATGGCGCTGTCGTCGTTCACCGGCCTGATCTTCGCGCTAGCTCGCCCACCGTCCGAGCGGTAGCCGGCTGTTCGACGACCATTGTCGGATCGATCCCGAGCGCCGTTCCAGCTCACGGGCAAGCTGATGTGCGCAAACCGCCGTTGATGCGAACGATGGTGCCGTTCGTGAAGCTGGACAGCGGGTGGATCGTCGCGCTCGTGTACTACCTCGTCGCCCGCCGGCCCATGCCCACCGGGCGACCGCTCGCCGCCTGAAGCACGTCCGTTCTGCGCCACCCGGTCCCGCACGGCTGCCCAACTAACCTCGCCATCGATGAGGGCAGGTCACGATGACCCTTCGACCGCGGTCGCGCCGTCGCCGGTCGTGGTGCTCGACCGGCGGCTGCACGTCACCACGACCAAGACGTGGATGGTCTTCCTCGGGGTCATCGTGCTCCTGGGCGCTGCGCTGGTGTGGGCCCTCTTCGGGACCGCACCGACACAGGTGGAGGGGCAGAGCATGCTCCTGCCGCCGCACGGCCTCTACGAGGTGGGGGTCGAGACCGAGGGGTTCGTCACCGACCTGTTGGTGGAGAACGGTGACCACGTCGAGGAGGGTCAGGCGCTCGCCCGGCTGCGCGAGCGCGACGGCCAGATCGTGGACATCGAGGCGCCCGTGACCGGGGACGTGGCGACGATCCTGGTCAAACCGGGCACGTACAACGCCGTCGGCACGCCGGCGTTCACGCTCGCCGCCGAGGGCGACGAGCTGATCGCGGTCGTGTACGTGCCGGCGCAGGAAGGCAAGGTCGTCCGCAACGGCATGCGGGTCTTTGTGTCCCCGTCCACGGCCCCGGCGGCGCAGTACGGGTCGATGCTGGGCACCGTGGGCAGCGTCTCCACGCTGCCGGCATCACCCGCCCGCATCCGGCTCAACCTCGGCGACAACAGCGACCTCGTCGACTTCCTGACCGGCGGCGAACCGGTGCTGGAGATCGCAGTCGCGCTCGAGCTCGACCCGTCGACGCCCAGCGGATACCGGTGGAGCTCGGGGTCGGGACCGCCGTTCACCATCGCGACCGCCACGCTCGGAACCGCGGCGATCGTGGTCGCCGAAGGAAGCCCGGCGTCGCAGATCTTCGGTTGACGCCCGCACCATGACGCCCAACGAGCTCGCCACGGCACCGAGGCGTGACGCGGACGGCAGCGGCGACGACGACCCCGCCGGCGCGCTGGTCGACGCCCTCGCCCGACTCGACCGCACGGTCTTGACCGACGAGGTGCGGCGTTCGCTCGCCGCCTACGACGGCGACTCGTCTGTCGATCGGGCCCGGTCGGTGGCGACGGGGTTCGGCCTCGTCGTGGCGGACGGCGGCGCCGCGACCGACCGCAGCACCACCGTCGACGTTGACGGGCACCGCCTGCTCCTCTCGCCGAGCGCGTCGTTCCTGGCCGACGAGGAGGAGCTCGGGACCCGCGGCACGCTCGGCCGTCGGTTGCGAGTCGTGCGCTCGGGCTACGTGCTGTCGATCCTCGCCGGTGCCGCGCTCACCGTTCCCGGACTCGTCGTCGCGGGGTTGGCGCGCACCTTCGTCGACCGCTACCTCATCGGCGGGAGCGACGACTGGCTCCCGGTGGTGTTCATCGGGCTCGCGGCCGCGCTCGTCGTGCAGGTGGTGCTGGGTGGCGTGCAGAACCTGACCCTCAACCGCCTGTCCCGCAAGATGGCGATCCACATGATGGCGGAGTCGATGTGGCACACCATGAGGCTGCCCATCCGCTACTTCGTATCGCGGCCCGCAGGCGACACCGCCTACGCCATCGCGCTGAACGACCGCATCTCCTGGCAGCTCGGCGGCCAGCTCTCGTACGCGGCGATGGGCGGCGTCATCGCCATCGTCTACGGCGCGTTCCTCCTGCGGTACGACGTCCTGCTCACCGCGGTTACGCTCACGTTGACGATCGCCAGCATCATCACCGTCCGGTGGTCGTCCAAGCGCCTGCGTCCGCTGAACCGCGAGATGGTCGCAGCCCAGGCCGCCACCTCCGGCACCGCGGCGTCGGGCATCAGCGCCATCGAGTCGCTCAAGGCCAACGGCGCCGAGAACGACCTCTTCCGCCGGTTCATCGCCCGGTACGAGTCTGTGCTGACGATCGACCAGCGGCGAACGAAGAAGGGACTGATCGCCTCGGCGCTGCCGGACCTGTTCAACGCGCTCATCGTCGCCGCGGTCATCTCCCTCGGCGCGGTGCAGGTGCTGGCCGGCCGGCTCACGCTCGGGTCGCTCGTCGCCTTCCAGGCGCTCCTCTTCGGGTTCCTGAGCTCGGTGCTGCGCCTGGTTCGCACCGCCGGCGCGTTCCAGAGCCTCGTCGGCCGGTGCCACCAGCTCGATCAGCTGCTGCGCGAACCGATCGCGTCCGAAGTCGCCGCCCGGGACGCGGGACTCGACGACCCGGCGATGGCCAAGCGACTGTCGGGGCGGCTCGAGGTCCGCAACCTGCGCTTCGGCTACGGCGATGACGATCCGCTGATCGACGACCTCTCGTTCACCGTCGAACCCGGCCGCCGGGTCGCGCTCGTGGGCGGCAGCGGCAGCGGCAAGTCGACCGTCGCCCGCCTCGTGACCGGCCAGCTCGACCCGTGGGGCGGGCAGGTCCTGTTCGACGGCGTCCCTCGGCACCGCGTACCGGCCAACGTCCTCGCCCACTCGGTTGCGTACGTGCAGCAGGAGATCATGCTGTTCGAGGGCACGGTGAGCGACAACATCACCATGTGGGACCCCACGGTCCCGGCTGCGGCGATCGAGCGAGCCGCACGGGACGCGTCGATCCTCGCCGACGTGATGGCCGCGCCCGGCGGCCTCGAGGCCGTCGTGAGCGAGGGCGGTCGCAACCTGTCCGGCGGCCAACGGCAGCGCCTCGAGCTGGCGCGCGCCCTGGCCACGAACCCGCGACTGGTCGTGCTCGACGAGGCGACGAGCGCGCTCGACGCCGTGACCGAAGCACAGGTCGATGCCAACCTCCGCCGGCGAGGCTGCGCGTGCCTGATCATCGCCCACCGCCTGTCGACGATCCGTGACTGCGAGGAGATCATCGTCCTTGACCAGGGCCGCGTCGTGGAGCGCGGCACCCACGACGGGCTGCTGGCCGCAGGCGGCGCCTACGCCCGTCTCGTGGGTGAGCTGGCATGAGTGAGCGGAGCGAGCTCATGCCGACCGAGCGAGCGCCAGCTCGCCGGGCGGCGATGGGGTTCGGGGGCGCAGCCCCCGTGGTGTTATGAGCGAGCGGAGCGAGCTCATGCCGACCGAGCGAGCGCCAGCTCGCCGGGCGGCGATGGGGTTCGGGGGCGCAGCCCCCGTGGTCTCATGATCGTGCGGCCGGTCATCGATCGGGACGCGGTCGCGGCCTTCGCGCGACAGCACGCGACCGCGGTCGTCGATCTGACCGGCAACCAGGAGATCGGGCTCGACGACGCCAGCGTCGTGTGGGTCGTGCTCGAGGGTGAAGGGCTGGTCTTCGCGACCGACGCACCCGGGACCTCACCGTCGCGGCCGCGGAACCTGGTCACCCGTCTGACCACCTGCTCGGTCGCAGCCGCCGTGGACGGCTCCTCGGTCGGCCGCCGTTGGATCCTCGTCAGCCTCGCCCGCTGCATCGTCGCCGAGGTCCCGCTCGGCGCCCTCGACGGCCGGTCCGCCGCCGGCGCGCTGCCGCTCGTGGCCCTCCTCGGCGAGTGGCTCGACGCCGCATGCGCCGACGGCGGTGAGGCGATCGACGGTGCTGAGCGGGCCGATCCTGCCGAGGGGGGCACGGCGGCCGACCTCGCGCGCCGCCTCGACGGCACCCGGGTCGCGCTCGCCGAGGCCGAGGTGCGGGCGCTCGACGAGCAGCTCACGGCGGAGGCCGAGCTTGTCGATGCCTCGGCCCGCGCCGTGGACCTCGAGAGCGAGATGGCCCTCGACCACCTCGGCAGCGTGCTCGAGCGGCGCGCGACGCGGCGGGTCGGAGCGGTGGGCCAGGACGAGCTGCTCGCCGTGTGCCGGGAGGTCGGCCGATCGATCGGGGTCACCGTCCACGCCGCGCATCCCGAAGATCTGCTCCGGGCTTCGCCGGTCGACGCCATCGCCCTCTCATCCAAGGTCCGCTCTCGACCGGTGCGGCTCCCGGATGCGTGGTGGACGCAGACGGGCGATTCGTTCGTCGGGTACCGCACCGATGGCCGGCCGGCCGCGGTGCTGGCTCGGCGACGGGGCTACGACCTCGTCGACACCACCAGCGGCGAGCTGGTTCGCGTCGACGCAGCGGTCGCCCGAGATCTCCGTGACGACGGCGTCGAGCTCGTGCGGCCCCTTCCCGAGGGCCCGCTCACGATCCGCTCCCTGGTCCGCTTCGCCGGTCGCGGCACCGGCCGCGACGTCGTGCGGCTGGTACTCGCGGCGCTCGTGATCGGGTTGATCGCGCTCGTCCCGCCGTTGGCGACGAGCGTCGTGTTCGGCCAGATCGTCCCCCAGCACCAGACCGAGCGCCTCGCCGCGCTCGCCGCGGCGCTGGTCGGGTTGGCGATCGGCTCGTTCTTCCTCCAGCTCGCCCGCGGCGTGGCCCTGCTGCGCGCCCGGACAACGATGGACCACGCGCTGCAGCTCGGGCTGTGGGATCGGCTGCTGCGCCTCCCCGCGCCGTTCTTCCGGCGCTACCAGGTGGGCGATCTCACCGAACGGTCGATGGCGGTCGACAGCATCCGCGAGTCCGTGACCGACAGCGTCATCACCACGTTGCTCGCAGGGATCTTCGGCCTCTTCAACCTGGTGGTCATGATCGCGATCGACGTGCGGCTGGCTGTTGTCGGCCTGCTGGTCACCGCCGCTGGCGCCGCCGTGCTCTTCGGGATCTCGCGGGCCTACCGGGGCCCCCTGAGCGCCGTGCTGCGCGACCGCCGGCACATGACGGCGACGGTGCACGAGCTGCTGAACGGCATCGTGAAGGTGCGCACCGCCAGCGCCGAGCGCCGCATCTTCGCGCGGTGGGCCGTACGGTACGCAGGCGACACCCGACGCTCGTACGAGGCGTTCCGCATCGACGACGTACGCGTCGTCTTCGAGGGCGCGTTCCCGACGGCGATGGTGCTGATCCTGTTCGCGACCGTCGTGCTGATCGGGCAGGAGGCGGTGCCGACCGCCGCCTTCATGGGCTTCTACGTCGCCCTCGGGCAGCTGCAGACCGCCGTCGTCAACGTGGCACGCTCGACGGTCACCCTCCTCGAGGTCCGGCCGGTGCTGGACCAGGCGAGCCCCATCCTCGAGGAGGCGACCGAGTCCGACACGGCCAAGGAGCACCCCGGACGAGTCGACGGTGGCTTCGCGCTGCGCGAGGTGACCTTCACGTATCCCGGCGCGACCCGTCCGATCTTCGACGGCCTGTCGGTCTCGATCGAGCCGGGCGAGTTCGTCGCCGTCGTGGGCCCCTCGGGTTCGGGCAAGTCGACCCTGCTGCGCCTGGTGCTCGGCTTCGAGGAGATCGACGGCGGCACGGTCACGATCGACGGCGTCGATGTCACCAGCCTCGACATGGACGCGGTGCGGCGCCAGATCGGGGTGGTGCTGCAGCAGACCGCGCTGCTGCCCGGCTCGGTCTTCGAGAACATCGCCGGCAGCGTCCCCATCACCGAGGACGACGCCTGGGATGCGGCGCGCCGCGCCGGGTTCGATCGCGACATCGAGCGCCTGCCCGACGGCATGGCGACCAACATCGGCGACGGTGTCGGCATCCTCTCGGGGGGCAGCGCCAGCGCCTCCAGATCGCCCGGGCTCTCGCCGGCCGACCCCGCGCCTTGCTGCTCGACGAGGCGACCTCGGCCCTCGATAACCTCACCCAGTCGGTCGTTACCCGCACCATCGAGGAGCTGGACGTGACGCGCATTGTCATCGCCCATCGGCTCTCGACGATCGCGTCGGCCGACCGCGTGGTGGTGATCGCCGGCGGCCGCGTCGTGCAGGACGGGCCGTACTCGGAGCTGGCCGAAACCGCCGGCCCCTTCGCCGACCTCATCGCCCGCCAGCAGCTCTGATCCGGCACGCCGATCGGCTCCCGCCCGTGGCCGGCTGAGCCGGTTCCGGCGTCCTACCGTCCGGTCATGGCGTCGTGGTTCGACCGCCACTGTCGGCTGGGGACTCATCGTGGGGATGCCACCGCGGCGACGCCCGCGGCCATCTGGTGGCTCGACCCGTCGACCGTCCACGCCATCGCCTTCGCGTTGATCGCGGCGATCTACATCGGATTGGGCGACCCGGTGACCAGCCCGTCCTGGCCGTGCATGTTGACCATCGGCGGGCTGCCGTAGCACTTATCGAACGATCAGAGATTTGACAGTATCCTTATCATTCGATTAGGTTGGCGGTGTGGCGCAAGCGGCGACAGCAGGACGGGTGACGAGGCCTTCGGCCGACGCCACGCGGGACCGGATCCTCGCCGCCGCCCTCGATTTGTTCTCGGAGCTGTCGTTCGACGGGGCCACCACCCGTGAGATCGCGACGAGCGCAGGGGTCACCCAGCCGCTGCTCAACTACCACTTCAGCTCCAAGGACGAGCTGTGGCAGGCCGCAGTTGACGCGCTGTTCACCGAGCTCAACCGGGCGCTGACTGCCCGTGCAGAAGGGTTGCGTGGTGTCGACGAGCTGACCGTGGCGAAATTGCTGATCCGCGAGTTCGTCTACTTCTCCGCCGCGCATCCACAACTGCACCGCATCATCACCCAGGAGTGCAAGACGGACGGCCCGCGCATGGACTGGCTGGTCGAACGCCACATCCGTCCCCGCTACGAGCAGACCGCAGCGATGTTGACCGGCCTCGTCGAGGCCGGTCACCTGCCCGACATCGCAGTGCCCCACCTCTACTACATCCTCACCGGCGCGGCCCCGACCATGTTCGTGTTGGCTCCCGAGTGCCGGCGTCTTGCCGGCATCGACCCGCACGCGCACGAGGTCGTCGAAGCCCATGCCGACGCCGTGATCGCGCTCATCTTCGGGCGTTGACCGAAAGGATCCACATGCGACACCAGCTCGAGCTGGCCTACGTGGGCATCGAGGTGCCCGACCCGGCGTCGTTGACGCCGTTCTTCACCGATGTCATCGGTCTCGTTCCCGGTGAGGTCAAGCGGGCGGGGACCGTGACATGGCGTAACGACGCGAAGGCGCAGCGCGTCATCGTGGAGCCGGGTCCGGCCAACGACGCGGTGTACGTCGGCTTCGAAGCCGTGGACGACGCCGCGTTCGACGCCGCCACGCAACGGCTCGGCGCCGCCGGGTTCCCCGTCCGTGAAAGCTCTCACGACGAGCGGTCCTCTCGGCGGGTCCGTCGGCTGGCGCACACCATGGCCCCATGGGGGGTCCGGGTCGAGCTCGTCGCCGGCCTCGAGGACGCCCCGGTCGCCTACGCGTCACCGCTGGTACCTGGTGGATTCCTCACCCGCGGTGTCGGCTTCGGCCACGCCGTCTTCGCCACGGCTGCCTTCGATGAGTCACATGCCTTTGTCACCGAAGGGCTCGGGATGGCGCAGTCGGACTGGTTGGAGATGGAGATCGCCGAGGGCCTCGAGCTGCAGGTGCGCTTCTACCACTGCAACCCGCGCCACCACACCCTGGCGCTGGCCAAGGCGCCGTTCGAGTTGCCCCAGAAGCTGCACCATCTGATGATCGAAACGAACAGTCGCGACGACGTCGGCGCCGCCTTCGACCGGGCGTGGACGTCTGGCCTCGGCATCCCCAACGGGCTCGGTCAGCACGACAACGACGGCATGTTCAGCTTCTACGTCGCCAGCCCGGCCGGATTCCAGGTGGAAGTGGGCTACGGCGCGCGCACCATCACCGACGACTGGGACGACAACCGCCGCTATGACCGGATCAGCGCCTGGGGCCACCAGCCGCTGCGCCAACCATGACCCGAACCGACATCGACGTGATCGTCGTCGGCTGCGGCCCGGTCGGCATGACCCTGTCGGTGCTCCTCGCCCAGCGGGGCCACTCGGTGACGATCCTGGAACGCTGGGCGAACCCGTACCCCCTGCCGCGGGCGGTCCACCTCGACCATGAGGTGGCGCGCATCTTCCAGTCCGCCGGGATCGGCGCCGAGCTCGCCGAGATCACCGAACCGGCCGACGTCTATGAGTGGCGCAACGGCCAAGGGACGACCCTGCTTCGGCTGGGAGGCGTCGGGCCGGGCGCTTCTGCATGGCCCATGTCGCTGATGTTCCACCAGCCCGCGCTCGAAGCGGTACTCGAGCGGCGCGCTCGCGCCCTCGGGGTGGACATCCGCCGCGGCTGTGAGGTCACCGACCTCAGCCAGCGCGAGCGCGTCGTTGCTGTCGCGACGAGCGATGGTGACGTCCTGGAGTCGACGTACGCCGTGGGCTGCGACGGCGCCAACAGCACGGTCCGCAGGCTGCTCGACGTGCCGATGACGGAGCTCGGGTTCTTCTACGACTGGCTCATCGTCGACGTCATCCTCCACGACGACCGGATGTTCGACCCGACCAACGTGCAGATCTGCGATCCCGCCCGGCCGACCACGGTCGTGTCGGGGGGACCGGGACGGCGGCGCTGGGAGTTCATGCGCCTCGATCACGAGACCCTCGACGAGCTCGAATCCCTGGCCTGGGAACTGCTCGAGCCGTGGGACGTTCGGCTCGACAACGCCACCGTCGAGCGGTGCGCCGTGTACACCTTTGCCGCTCGCCACGCCGAGCGGTGGCGGTGCGGTCGGGTGCTGCTCGCAGGTGACGCCGCGCATCAGATGCCCCCGTTCGCCGGGCAGGGGATGTGCGCGGGGATCCGCGACGCCGCCAACCTTGCCTGGAAGCTCGATCTCGTGCTCACCAATACGGCGGCGGACGCGCTGCTGGACACCTACGACAAAGAGCGCCTGCCCAGCACCCGCCAGGCGATCGACTTCTCCATCGACCTCGGCAAGGTCATCTGCGTCCCCGACCCCGACGCGGCCACCGCACGCGACAGGGCCATGGCCCCGCTCGTGGGACCGGAATCGGCTGCCGCTCCGCCTCTTCCTGGCATCGAGGGCGGCGTGACCGATGCCGACTCACCCCACGCCGGCTCGCTGTTCGTGCAAGGCATCATCGGCGGACGGCGCTTCGATGACGTCCACGGCGCCGGCTGGCGACTCGTCACCATCGACCCCGAGCCGCTCGAGCTCGATCCGGCGACCAGACGGTGGTTCGCCTCCATCGGCGGCCGCGTGGTGGCGATGCCCGCCGACGATCCGCACTACGGCCGCTGGTTCACCGAACACGATGCCACCGCCGCGCTGCAACGACCCGACTTCCACCTCTACGGCACAGCTCGCTCGCCCGACGGGGCAGCCGCCCTCGTGGAACACCTGCGAACCCAGCTGGCGACCCAGCCGACCCGACAAGGAGCCCTCCTGTGAAACTTGCCAACCTCAACGGCCGCGCCGCCCTCGTCCTCGGTGACGAGATCGTCGACGTCGCCACTGCATCGGCCGGGCGGTTCGGCCCCGACCCGATGGGCCTCTACGAAGAGTGGGACGCCTTCGGGGACTTCGCCGCGACCGTCACCACCGGGACCGGTCCCCTCGTCGAAGCCGAGCTTCGCAACCCGGTGCCGCAACCTCGCCAGGTGTTCGCCATCGGCCTCAACTACCGCAGTCACGCCGAAGAATCCGGCATGACGCCACCCCAGGTCCCGGCCGTGTTCACCAAGTTCCCTGCCAGCCTCACCGGACCATTCGACGACATCGTCGTCGTCGGCGACGCCGTCGACTGGGAAGTCGAGCTCGTCGTCGTCATCGGCCGCACCGCCGACCGCGTCGCCGAGCCCGACGCCTGGGCACACGTCGCGGGCGTCACCGTCGGACAAGACATCAGCGACCGGCAACTCCAGTTCGCCGCCGGCGCACAGTTCTCCCTCGGCAAGTCCCGCCGCGGCTACGGCCCCGTCGGGCCCTGGATCGTCACACCTGACGAGCTGAACAACCCCGACGACCTCGCCCTCGGGTGCTCGGTCAACGGCGAGAAGATGCAAGACGCCCGCACCACCGACCTCATCTTCGACGTCCCCCGGCTGATCGCCGAGCTCTCCGCCGTCCTGCCGGTGCTGCCCGGCGACATCATCTTCACCGGCACCCCCGCCGGCGTCGGCGTCGTCAGAAAACCACCCCGGTTCCTGAATCCCGGCGACACCCTCGAGACCTGGATCGAAGGCATCGGCACCATCCGCAACCGCATGGTCGCCGAGAACTGACCATGAAGATCCTGCCGCTCGCCGCCGAACCGTTCACACCCGCGACCGACCGCGACATGCTCCCCTCGGAGCGGCGTGAGTTCGTCCGCACCCACCGCACCTGCGTCTTCGGCACTCCGCGACGCCGCCCACGGACCAGCCATGTCGATCGTCTACTACGTGCCGACCGACACCGATGAGCTACTCGTGTCGACCATGCGCGACCGTGGCAAAGCCAAAGCCGTCGCCCGCGACCCCAAAGTCAGCCTCTGCGTGCTCGACGAGCGGTGGCCATTCAGCTACCTCCAGGTGTACTGCGACGCCACCGCCGATGACGACCCAGACCTCGTCGTCGACGTGATGATGGCCGTCGGCGGACGCATGTCCGGCGAGCCGATCGGCGACGACGCCCGACCCTTCGTCGCCGCAATGGCCGAAGAAGAAGGCCGCGTCGTGCTCCGCTGCCGACCGTACGCCACCTTCGCCCAACCGCCCCGCCACCTCCACAGCAACGACCAGACCGAGCCGATCACCCACTGGGTGTCGGCCGCAATGCCCTGGGACGCCCTCGACCCAACCTGACCACGCGGGCGCAGCGGACCAGCCCGCGCGTCCTTGCGACCCGAATCTCACGACTGCCGCGGTCAGCGGCACCGAGGTCCCTCGGCGAGCGAAGGCATCGCAGGCCGGTGCAGATCAGAGATAACTCGAACTGGCAGCATCGTCTGGTCATGATCATCGATTGCGCTCATTACGTGGCTGGCGTTCGTGACGTGGAGCCAGTGAGCCTCGGCGATGTCGGCAGGCTGGCCGGCGAGGCGGCGGGGTTCGTGTGGGTGGCGCTGAACGACCCTGCTGCCGACGACCTGGACGAGCTGTGCACGGCCTTCGATCTGACTCGTCCCGCGGTCCAGGACACGCTGGAGGGGTACCAGCGTCCGAAGCTGGAGCATCACGGCGAGACCACCAACCTGACGGTGAAGACGATGCGTCACGACGAGACCGGGACGCAACTCGAGATCGGCGCTGTCGGCATCTTCGTCGGCGCGCGCTACGCGATCGCCATCGGCCAGTCGAGTGCCGATGCTCTCGAAGGTGCAAGCGAGCGCCTCAGAACGCGTCCGGAGGTTGCCAGTCACGGGCCCATGGCGGCGGCATGGGCAGTGCTCGACGCGGTCATCGACGAAACCGAACGCGTCGTCGACGGGCTCGGCGATCAGCTCGAGCGAATCCAGGTCGCTGTATTTCAGGGTGATCAGGACCAGAGTGAGCCGATCTACGTCCAGCTCCGGAATGCGGCACGGCTCGCTCGCGCCATGCACCCCATGCTCACGATCTTCGACAGACTCGAGCGTGGCGAGCTCGTGGAGGCGCCCCAGGCGCTGTCGCCGCTCCTCGGTGACGTCAGTGACCACGCCCGCCGCCTGTCCGAGGAGATCTTGATGCTCGGCGAGGCGCTCGACGGATTGCTCAACGTCAACCTGGCGAGGGTCACCGTACGTCAGAACGTCATCATCCAGCAGGTGTCCGCCTGGGCGGCGATCGCCGCTGTGGCCACGATCATCACCGGCATCTACGGCATGAACTTCCGCCACATGCCCGAGCTCGACTGGATCTTCGGCTACCCAATGGCGATCGCCATCATGGTCCTCACCGTCGTCGTGCTCCGCTGGTACTTCAAGCGCGTGGGTTGGCTGTGACCGCGTCGGCGGTATGCCCCCAACGTCGGGTCATCGTCGGCCGACCCGCTCACTTGGCGAGCGGCTGGTCGCCCGTCACGAGACATTGCGGCACCTTGATGCTGCGCGAGCGCAGCCATTCGCCGAGCGCCTTGGCTTGCGCGTCCAGGCGCAGGGTCGAGGTGGCGCCGGTTCCGAGCAACCCTCGGAGCACGAAGTTGACGGCGCCCAGGTTGGGCAACTCGTAGCGCGAGATCGCCAGCTGATGGGTTTCGGGAAGCAGGCGCCGGAGCTCCTCGACGGTGAGGGTCGACGTGAGCCAGTCCCATGCGGCCCGGTCGCGCACCCAGACACCGAGGTTCGCGTCCCCGCCCTTGTCGCCGGAGCGGGCATGCACGAGCTCACCGAGCGAGACGACGACCAGCTCGTCGCTCGACGGTGCCGACGCCGACGCGGCGGCACCGGCGCGGTTCGGCGGGCGACGCCGCCGCACTCTCGGCGTCGGGTGCCGTGGCGGGGACAACGATCTCGGTGGTGCCGTCGTGGTGGTGGACGGTGTGCTCGAGGATTGATTGGTCGAGCAGTGCCGGCCAGTAGACGCCGAATGCCGACCCCGGTTGCGGCGGGCCGAGGGCGTACAACCCCGGGTAGCTGGACAGCGCCAGCTCGACCATCCGCGACGAGAACGCCCGCCCGGCGGCCTGTTCGGTGCCCTGCACCGCGATCCTGAGCAGCTCGGTGGCCGCATCCTGGCTGTCGGGATCGTGCTGCGCCTTACCGATCCGGTCGAGTGCGACCGCGTCGATCCCATCGACGGACTCGGCGTAGCGGCGGACGGATCGCTCGACCAGGGCGGCCTTGGCGTCGAGGTCGGTGCCGGTCAGCGCGAACACGGCGCTGTTCTCCCAGCCGCCGATCCCGGTGATGGCGACCTTGGTCGTCGGGGGTGGCGGCGAGCCCTGCACGCCGTGGATCTCGACGCGGTCGTCGCCGAGGTCGGACAGCGTGGCAGTGTCCAGATGGGTGATCACGTCGGAGTTGAGGTAGGCCGGTTCGCCGATCTCGTAGAGCAGCTGGGCGGTCACCGTGTCTGTGGTGACGGCGCCGCCGGTGCCCGGGTTCTTGGTGATGACCGAGGAGCCGTCGGCGGCGATCTCGGCGATCGGGAACCCTGGCTCGGTGAGGTCGGCGATGCTGCGAAACCCGGAGAAGTTGCCCCCGGTGGCCTGCGCCCCGCATTCGATGACGTGCCCGGCGCAGACGGCACCGGCGAGGGCGTCGTAGTCGTGGGGAGTCCAACTCCACCACCAGGCGGCGGCACCGACGACCACTGAGGCGTCGGCGACACGGCCGGTGATGACGATGTCGGCGCCGTTGTCGAGCGCCCGGGCGATGCCGAACCCGCCGAGGTAGGCGTTGGCAGTGAGTGGCTGATGCGGCCATGACGTCAGCGGCTCGCCGCTCGTCAGGTGCGCCAGCGGATGGCCGGCCTGTTGCAGCGCGTCGAGGCGACCGAAGACGTCATCGCCGTCGACGTGGGAGACGCGCAGCTCGTGGCCGTGGCGGGCGATCAGGTCGCGGGTTGCGGCGGCCAGCCCGCCGGGGTTGAGCCCTCCGGCGTTGACGACGAGGCGGATCCGGTTGGCGACGAGGTGCTCGAGCGCGGCGTCCAAGTGCGGCAGGAACGTGGCCGCGTAGCCCTTGGTGGGATCTTTGGCCCGGGCCTTGCCGAGGATGAGCATCGTGACCTCGGCCAGGTAGTCACCGGTGAGGACGTCGATGCCGCCGGCTCGGGCCATGTCGGCCATGGCCGAGGCGCGGTCGCCGTAGAAGCCTGAGCAGTTCCCGACGCGGATCGGACGCTGCCCCCGTCCGGGTGCGGCGGTCATGGCGTCGCTCCCGCGGTCTTGCTGACCCACGCCGTGCCTTCGAACCCGAGGTCGCCGGACGGGCTCTCTTCGATCAGCTCGAGGGTCAAGCTGTCGCCCTCGGCCGCGGTCACGCGGGCGGTGTAGGCGAGGTCGGCGGGCGCGTAGACGGGCTTGCGCAGGCGGTACGCGAACTTCGTGACCTGCCAGTCCGGGCCGAGGCCCTCGGTGATGCAGCGCAAGGCGAGCGCGGCCCGCAGGTGCGAGTGCAAGGCGAGACCGGCGTGGCCCTCTTCGCGTGCGTAGGACTCGTCGAAGTGGATGCGGTGCGGGTTCCACGTGGCGGCGCTGTAGCGGAACAGCTGCAGGGCTGTCGCCGTGTGCTTGAGCGGCGGCAGCACGTCTCCGATCTCGAAGTTGACGGGCATCATGACTCCTGTAGGGGGTTGCGCAGCACGACGGTGCGCCGGTTGCGGTTGAGAACGGTGCCGTCGGCCGACGTGAAGGTGTTGAGCGTGGTGACGAACACGCAGGTGCCGGTCCGGGTCTGCTTCGGTGTGACCGCGGCGAGCGTCGACTCGAGCACCAGCTCGGTGCCGGCGACCACAGGGTTGACCAACTCCATCTCTTCGCCGGCGCCCATCACCCGGAGCCCGAGGCCGGGATCACCGAGGGGTGTCTCACCGTCATTGGGAGTTCCGTCGGGCTGGAGGTCGGCGTCGGGGGTGCCGATGCCCCATTCCACGATCGCGGCCAGCAGGTTGGGCGGGGCGACGACATCGGCGTAGCCAGCCGACCGCGCCGCCGCCGCGTCGTGGTGGATCGGGTCGGTGGCCCCGATCGTCATCGCGTAGCGCCCGATGGTCACCGCGTCGAGCGGGCCGACATTGCGGCGCGAGAGCACGGCTCCGACCCGCGGCTGTGTCTCGGCGTAGTAGGTCGCCAGGGGTGTGCCCGGCTCAGGCGTGAACGACATGTCGGTGCTCCTCCTGGGCTCGCAGCTCGGCGAGGACCTCGTCGGTCGACTGGCCCAGCGGCGCAGCGGGCCGCAGCGGTCCCGACCGGCGAATCGCTGAGCCGCAGCGGGCATCCGGGCACCGGCACGCGGCCCCGGGCCGGGTGCTCGACGTAGCGGATCATGCCGCGCTGGATCAGGTGCTCGTCGGTGTCGACCTCGCGGATCGACTTCACCGGCGCGCAGGGCACACCGGCGGCCTGCAGGTCCCGCACCAGCTCGGCGCGGGTGCGGGTCCTGGTGCAGGCCGACACCTCTTCGTCGACGGCGTCGATGTTGGCGACCCTGTCCGCCCGCTCACGGAACCTGGGGTCGTCGATCAGCTCGGGCCGGCCCAGGGCCGTTGCAACCCCGCGCCAGTGCCGCTCGGAGATGCAGATGATGGCCAGCCATCCGTCGCTGGTCTCGTAGATGTTGTAGGGCGCGATGGCCATGCCCGAGTGGCGGTTCCCGGTGCGCTCGGGGAGCTCCCGGTCGGGGTTGTTGTGAAGGCCGCCCAGGCTCGACGCCAGCATCGGGTAGATGGTGTCGTGCATCGAGACCTCGACGATCTGGCCCGCGTCCCGTGCGTTCCCGCTGGAACAGGGCCGCGCTGATCGCCCCGAAGAGGTGGATGCCGCCGGAGAAGTCCACGAACGAGGCGCCCGCCTTGGTCGGTGGCCCGCCGGGCTCTCCGGTGGTGGCGGCGCTGCCCGACATCGCCTGCACGGTGATGTCCATCGCCGACATGTGTGCGTAGGGGCCGGTGGATCCGTAGCCCTTGCCGGAGGCGACGATCAGACGCGGGTTGTGCTCGAGCAGTCGCGCCGGGCCGAGCTGCAGGCGCTCCATCGTGCCCGGCGCGAAGTTCTCGATCAGCACGTCGGCGGTCTCGACCAGGTCGAGCAGCGCCTGGCGACCGGCGTCGGTCTTCAGGTCGAGCACCACACTGCGCTTGTTGGAGTTGAGCATCACGAACTCGTGGGACTCGGTCGGCTCGTGGGACCGGAACCGCAGTTGCTCGCCGCCGGGTGGTTCGATCTTGATGACGTCGGCGCCCAGCTGTGCGAGCAGCAGCCCGCAGTACGGGCCGTTGTAGATCTGGCCCAACTCGAGGACCCGGACGCCGTCAAACGCCGATGCCATGATCGCTCCCCATACCGATCAGGAATCGATCAGGCCGGCGGCGCCGCCGTGGATGTAGGGGACCGGCCCGACGCCCTGCTCGGCCGCCACGGTCTCGGTCAGGTACTGCATCGTGACGGCATCGGTCAGGGAGTGGAACGTGCCGTCGTCGTTGAAGCTGACCTGCGCGCCTTGCATCCACCACAGCGTGACGGTGTCCTCGGTGTTGTCCTCGGGGGTGAAGAACGTGTGCGTGCCGCCGGCGGGCTCGTACAGGTAGGACCCGGCGATCTGCGGCTGGTCGGGGTACTCGCGGTACTCCCAGCGGCCCGACAGCGTGTACACCTCGGCCGTACCGGTGTGGTAGTGGATCGGCAGCTCGACACCCGGCGCGATCGTCACCAGGGCGACCAGCTCCCCGCGTTGTGGGTCGAGGCGCAGCGTCTGGAGGTGGATGCCAGGACCGGCGGCGTCCTTGAGCAGCGGGATGTCGTTGACGTTGACGGTGAGGATGCTGTCCTGCGGCAGCGCGACCAGCGGCAGCGGAGCGCCGGCGCCGGTGGTGGCGATCCCAGGAGTGATGGTTGCGGTCATAGATGTCGGCCCTTTCGGTGAGGTGTGTGTACGGATTTACGTATTGCAATCCGAGTACCCGTACGATAGGGTAACGATGGGCACGTGTCAAGAGGCCAATTCCGCACGTGCGAAGGGAGCGTCAATCGCATGCCAGCCCGTCCGCATCGCACGGTCGACCGGGTGACCGGAATCCTCGAGACGGTGTCCCTGAGCCCGCGTGGCGTGACCTTGGCCGAGCTCGCCAATGCCCTCGACGCGGCGAAGAGCTCGGTGCAGGAGCTGACCAACGGCCTGCTCGCACGCGGCTATCTGGTGGAGGAGGACGGCCGCTTCCACCTCGGCCCGGGGCCGTTCATCCTGGCGGCGCGAGCCAACACGCTGGCCGCGCTCTCAGTCGACCACCGGTTCGTCGTCGAGTTGAACAAGGTCCTCGGATGCAACGTCCTCGTCGGGGTGCGCGTCGGTGACGCCATCGTCTTCGTCGACCACGTGGGTCAAGAATCACCCGGCCTGACCTACGTGGCGCGCACCCACGCCCGTCGCCCGCTCTACACGAGCGCCGCCGGCAAGACGCTGCTCGCCAACGTCCCCGACGAGGAGATGTACCGCCTCCTCGACCTCGCCGGTCCCGAGCAGGCGGGCGAGGTCCGGCAGTTCCTCGCCGAGCTCCCCGAGATTCGCTCCACCCGATTGGCCTTCAACCGCGGGGCCACGTTCGCAGACGCGTTCGTCGTCGCCACGCCCCTGCTGACACGCCGACGGCAGGCTCATCGCGGCGATCAGTGCAGCCGTGGACGCGTCAGAAGCCGATCGTCTCGACGCCGTCGGCGAAGAGCTCAAGAAGGCGGTTGCCACGCTCGGTCCGAAATACGCGACTGACGGCCCCGCACCGGGCGGCGCCGCGCCAGTCCGATGACGTCGCGTCCCGCCAAGTCCGTCCTCATCGTCAACCCGCGTTCGGGCGGGGGGAAAGCGGCCCGCTTCGACCTGGTCGCGCAGTGCCGGGCGCGAGGCATCGATCCGATCCTCTTCGAACCCGGCGACGATCTCACGACCCTGGCGCACGGCCGCCGTGCGAGCCGGCGCCGACGCCCTCGGCATGGCGGGCGGTGACGGGTCACAAGCCGCGGTCGCCGCGGTCGCGGCCGAGCACGATCTCCCGTACGTGTGCGTTCCCGCCGGCACCCGCAACCACTTCGCCGCCGATCTCGGCATCGACCGCAACGACGTCGTCGGCGCGCTCGACGCGTTCAGCGACGGGCAGTGAACGGCGCATCGATCTCGGCCGCGTCAACGGCCGCGCCTTCGTGAACAACGTGGCCATGGGGGTGTACGGCGCGGTCGTGCAGTCGTCGGCGTACCGGGAACACAAGGTGCGCACGATGATCGACATGATGCCGGACCTGATCGGACCGGATGCCGAACCGTTCGACCTCCGCTTCATCGGACAGGACGGCCGGGCGCACGACACCGCCGCACTGGTGTTGGTCGCCAACAACCCGTATGTGATCGACCCGCGGCCGCAACGCGGCACGAGGGGGAACCTCGACGGAGGTGTGCTCGGGATCATCGCCGTCACAGGCCCACCGCCAGGCGGCTTGTCGGAGTGGACGACCCCGACGTTTCGCGTCGACTCGGCGACGGCCATCGCGCTCGGGATCGACGGTGAGAGCGTGGCGATGGAGGCGCCGCTCGTGTTCGAGTCGGATCCACGGAAGCTCCGGGTGCTTGTCCCGGCCCGCCGCTCGCTCCGAGGTCCCGCGCGTCGTCCGCCGCGACCGACGAAGGGACGTTCGGCAACACCGGGCGATCAGCCGTAATGGTGTGCTTGGAGGCGGCGCACGACGGTCGGGCGATCGGCGACGAGCCCGTCGTCGTCGTCGAGTTCCAGGGCGCGGCGAAGTACGCCAAGGTGTGACGCCACTGCGGCGGGCCCCGTCGATGGAGCCCGCCGCAGAGCTCTCGGGCTGGTCATTGCCCGGCGGTGGGTGATCTGGGCGGGACTCCTGACAGGGGCTGACGGAGATCCCGCCCAGATCGGTGCGTGGCGGAGATCCCGCCCAGTTTCCAAGCGGGGGTTGTCAGCTGGCGGCGATGCCGGCCGCGCCGGCGGGCAGACCGGCGAATGTGCCAACCGGTGCGAGCGTCCCGTCGCGGGCGATCGACCAGGCTCCGACGCTTCCGTCGCCCAAGCGGGCGTAGATGAACCGGCCGTCGGAGCTGATGGCCAGATCAGTGACGCTGGCGGTTCCCGAGGCGGACTTGCCGTCGGCGCTGAGGATGGAGAGCTCGCCGTCGGAGCTGATGGCGTAGCCGGTGATCGACATCGAGGCCGCGTTGCCGGAGTAGGCGAATCGTCCGTTGGGGGTGATGGCGATCCAGCAGGCGGAGGTCTCGGTGGTCGGGACGGCCGGGCTCGATCACGTCGAAGGCGCCTCGCCGCACGTCGTACGACGACACCGTGCTCGCATCTGTCGCGCCGCCCGCCGCCTCGGAAACCACGAGGCGATGGCGGTTGTCGAAGTCGAACCCGAACGGGGTCACACCGGCGGACGCGATGGTGCTCGGACCGGCGGCGACTCCATCGCGGTCGACGGCGTACACGGAGAAGCGCTGGGTGGCCCGCTCGCTGACGATCAGGCGATCACCGTCAGGGGTGAACGACACCTGAGCCGGCTGGGTGCCGGATGCGCTGAGCGGCAGCGTCGAGCCGGCGATTGGCTCGAGGTCGCCATCGTCTGTGGTGAAGCCGGAGATGCTGCCGGGATCTCCGGCGTTGAGGACGTAGAGCACGTCGCGGTCCACCGTGACGCTGGTCGGCATCGCGCCGCCGGATGCGACCACGTCCACGAGCTCGAGACCGTCGGGCTGCACACGGAACGACGACACGCTGCCACTGCCGGGGTTGACGGCGTAGAGGTACCGGCCGCTGTCGTCGATCGTGACGGCGCCCTGCGATCCGAGCCCTCCGCCGGTCCCGGTACCGCCCGTGGCATATGAGCCGGCCTCGAGGAGAGAGCCGTCTCGCTGTCGTTCGAAACGGAGCACGGCATTCTCCGCCGGTTGGTTGTCGAGCACGTAGACCGCGTCACCACCGGATGCGGCATTGGCAGACGTGGCTATCGGGGCGACAGCCAGTGCGACGCCGGAGAGGGTCGAGAGCGCGAGGGCGCGACGGAAGAACGGCATGGGTTGCTCCTTCGGACGGGCGGCGAGGTAACGCCGGGATGGACTGCCTTCTCCGTCTCGCAACGGCCTCGTGCGTTACACCGGCGGCCGCCGATGTGTGGCGTAACGGAATGAGCACCCGCCCGGACGGAGCACCATGTCGGCTGTTGAACCGACCTGCGCAGCAGAGAGGACTGACAGATGCAGAGTTTCGATGTCATCGTGATCGGAGCCGGGCCGGCCGGAGAGACGGTCGCCGGGCGTTGTGCCGAAGGGGGCGTGTCGGTCGCCATCGTGGAGCGGGAGCTGGTGGGCGGGGAGTGCGCGTACTGGGGCTGCATGCCGTCGAAGACCCTGATCCGACCCGGCGACGTGATCGCTGCGGCGCGCCGAGTTCCCGCCGCGAGGGCGGCGATCACCGGACCGCTGGACGTCGACGCGGCGTTTGCCTCCCGCAACCGGATCACGGGGGATTGGGATGACACTGGCGCTCTGCCGTGGCTGGAGGAGCGAGGCATCGCCGTGGTGCGCGGGGCGGGTCGCCTGGCTGGTGAGCGCCACGTCGAAGTGGACGCCGAGGATGGCACGGTTCAGTCGCTCGAGGCGCGGCGCGCTGTCGTCGTTGCCACCGGTACCGGCGCGGCGATGCCGCCCGTGCCTGGGCTGGCCGAGGCTCATCCGTGGGACAACCGCGGCGTCACAGCGGCCAAGCAGCTGCCCCGACGGCTGCTCGTGCTCGGTGGGGGAGCGATCGGCGTGGAAATGGCGCAGGCCTACCGCCGCCTCGGCGCCGACGAAGTGACCGTCATCGAGGTCGCATCGCGGTTGCTGGCTCGTGAAGAGCCCTTCGCCTGCGACGAGCTGCAGGCCGCCTTCGAGGCCGAGGGCATCGTCGTGCGCACCGGGCTCGGTATCAGCCGAGTGGAGCGCGACGGCTCAGGTCCGGTGATTGCCGTTCTCGCCGACGGCAGCGAGCTCGTCGGTGACGAGCTGCTGGTCGCCGCCGGCCGCCGCCCGGCGACGACGGCGCTCGGTCTCGACTGCGTCGGGCTCACGCCGGGTCGGTTCGTCGAAGTCGACGACCAGCTGCGTGCCACCGGCGTGCCCGGTGGCTGGCTGTACGCCGTCGGCGACTGCAACGGCCGTGCCCTGCTCACTCACATGGGCAAGTACCAGGCCCGGATCGCCGCCGACGTCATCCTCGGCAAGAACGCATCGAGCGTCGCCGATCACGGGATCATCCCGCGTGTGACGTTCACCGACCCGCAGGTGTGCGCCGTCGGGCGGACCGAGGCCGACGCCCGAGAGCACGGGATCGACGTGCGCACGGTGCGCTCTGCCACCGGCGGCGTGGCCGGAGCCGCGGTGCTCGGCGACGAGTTCCCTGGCATCAGCCAGCTCGTCGTCGACGCTTCACGCCGCGTGATCGTCGGGGCCACCTTCGTCGGCCCAGGCGTGCAGGAACTCCTCCACTCCGCCACCGTCGCGATCGCCGGTGAGGTCACCCTCGACCAGCTGTGGCATGCCGTGCCGTCATTTCCCACCGTCAGCGAGGTCTGGCTCCGCCTGCTCGAGGAGTACGGGCTGTGACTGGGCTGCGTTCCCGCCCTGTTCGCCGTCCGTTCCTTGACCGACGCCGGCCGCCGTGCCCGAAGCCGGCCGCCGTGTTGTAACAGCCTCACCGTCGCCGAGACAACAGAGCATGAGCTCCAAGTCGGACCGCCACGGCCCGCCGCGGTTGGGTCGGCCGAGGTGGTACGAGGTGCTGCCCGAGCTGACGCTCGCCACCGGACTCCTCCTCTTCCTCATCGACGAACCCGATGCGGCAACGAGCGCCTTCAAGAGCACCCGCGCCATCGGATTGATGGCCGCAGCCGCCGTGCTGTGGATCGGCGGACGCGTCGTCCTCGCCCGGTTCCTTCACGCTCGAGTGGCTCGCACGGCATTGTTCGGGTTGGCTGCGGTAGCAGCGCTGGCCGTCGTCGTCGTCCCCGCCTACCGCAACGAGACGGTCGTCGAGGCGTTTCCCGTCAGCCCAGCGCCCGACGATGCCGACACGATCGTGCCGGCGCCGTCGGTGCCGCCAGCTGCGCCCACAACATCGCCGCCTCCGGCTCCCTCCGCTCCCGTCGATGGCCAGTTCACGGCTCCCAGCGGCACCACTCCGCCAACCTCCACTGAGCCCACGACGACGACCACCGCACAGACGGCACCGATGCGGCTCCGGTCCGGGGAATTCATGGGCGTCGACCATCGCGCCTCCGGCACCGTGTCGATCTACCGGGTTCCCGACGGCCGCCACGTCATCGGGTTGGAGGCCTTCGACATCCAGCCGGGCCCGGACTACGACGTCTACGTCGTGCCGGGAACCGACCGGATCCGTACCGACGGCGGCGCCCGGCTCGACGACCTGCGCGGCAACCAGGGCACCCAGTACTACGAAGTGCCGGCTGACATCGACGTCACGACTGGCGACTGGACCGTGCTCATCTGGTGTCAGACGTTCGCCGTACCCGTCGCCAACGCGACGCCCGTCTGACAACCAGCCAAGCGAGCCGAGCGACGGGAGGGTCAGCCCAGCTGCGGGCTGCGCAGATCGGCGCTCAGGTCGCGCGCCAGCGGCGGTAGAGGGTGACGAGGTCGTCGAGGGCCTCCTCGGGCAGGTCGTCGGGCTCGACCCGACCGGCGGCGACGATGGTCACCCGGATCTGGGCGAGGTACTCGCTGCAGTGCGGACACGTCGCGAGGTGAGCCTCCAGACGGTCCCGGTCCGACGATGTGAGTGCGCCCTCCAGGTAGTCGCTCATCAAGGCGACCGCATTGCGGCACACGAGGGCACGACGGCGACGACGGAGGAACATCAGATCAACCTCCTCCCATCTCCGCCGCCAACAGGGATCGGAGACGGGTGCGGGCCCGGTGCAACAGAACTCGCTGATTCCCCGGCGACACGCTGAGCAGGTTGCACACCTCCGCACCGTCGACACCTTCGAGATCGCGCAGGACGAGGACCTGGCGTTGAGCCTCGGGCAAGCGGGGGAGACACTCGCGGACGCGTCCCGCCAGCTTGCCAGCGACGAGCCGATCATCCACCGCGTCGGCCCACGGCGATGGCGGCTCGACTCCACGCCCCCGATGCTGCGAAGCGTCCCTCCAGCGCGTCGTCGTCGAGCGGCACGGTGCGCGGCTCGTGCACTCCAGCCGATCGCGCCCGGTTGATCAGGATTCGGAACAGCCACGTCTTCACCGACGACCGACCCTCGAAGCGGTGCACGCCCCGCACCACCCCCAGCCAGGTGTCCTGAACGACCTCCTCGGCCACGGCCCGGCTCGGCACCAACGACTCGGCGAACCGCAGCAACCGCATGTGGTACCGAGTGACCAGCGTCGCGAACGCCGCCTCGTCGCCAGCCCGCAGGGCGTCGAGCAGCGCGGCGTCCGCATCGGCCACGACCAGGAGCGTAGGACGCCACGCTCTTCCACGGGTCGCCGAACCTGTGGCGTCGCTTCAAGTCCCGATCGGCACGGTCAGTGCGCGGACCGCCGGCTGAAGGGATACCGACGCGCCAGAGCCTGCCGAGGCGGGCCGCTGTGCCGCGCACCCGCTTGCCCGTCGGGCAAGGAACGGGCAAGCGGGTGACACGCGCGCCCGCCCACGCCGGCCGCCAACCGCGACTCCACGCTGAGTCGTAGGCCGGCGGGCCGAAATCGGTGACACATGTACAAGTCGGGAGGACGGGAGCGATCACACGGTTCGCAAAGATCCCTCACAAGGGGGACCGGTTTCGGTCAATCGAGCGGCGGGACGTCCTCGGTGCCGCCGGTGTCCGCTGGTTCACCCGGCTCGTTTCCAGGATCGTCCTGCTGACCAGTCGGATTGCTCGCGTGACCGTTGCCAGGGCTGTCCGTGTGGCCCAACGGGTTGCCGGATGGCGCAAGGCCTGCTTCGGACTCGCCATGTGCAGGCGGCTCCTCGGTGTGGCCGACGCCCGGGTTGTCCTGCAGACCCGGCGGGCTCGCACCGTGGTCGCTGCCGTCACCGTCCTGCTGTCCTGGTGGCCCGCCCAGTGGGTGAGCGGCGTGGTGCTTGAGCTGGCCGGGCGGACTCGCACCATGGCCACTGCCATGGTCAGCCTGCCCGATCGTCTCGCTGCTCGCCCGTGTTCCCCGGCCGCTGCTCGATGGTTGTGCCGGCGGATCGCTGCCGATGAGGGCGCTCGCATCGGCGGAGATGGCCGGTGGTCGCGAAACTTCGTTGGCCGGCGAGCCAGCAACGGTCGGCACTTCGGACGGCGCCGGGGCCTCAGTGCTCCGCAACGGTTGCGGCGTCGCACTGGCCCTGCCCACATCGGCGGGCGCTGCGGAATTCGGCTCCACGAGAGCGTCCGATCCCGCCGCGTGCTGCGGCGGCGCGACGGCAGCGGTATCGGTCCCCCTCGACGGCGTCACCTCCTCCGCCACTGCGATTGGCGCAGTGTTCCCGGCTCCTACGCGCTCGATCTCAACCACAGCCGGTCCCGACGTTCGTTCTGGGACCAGGTCGTCATACGTGATGGCAGGCGCGAAGGCAGTGACGGCCAGCGCGCCCGAGGCGGCGAGCGGTGCCGCCGCCGACGTGAGCCATGCCACCAGCTGGGCCTTCAACCCGACGGCAGTTGGAGTCGGCGTACCGAGGATCAACGGCCAGAACGGGACGTTGCGCAGGTGCCGATTGAGCCCGCCGAGGCTTCGGCGCTCCTCACTGCATGTCGCGCAGCGCTCGAGGTGCTGCTCGACTTGGCGGCGCTGACGGTTGCCGACGAGTCCTCGTACGTACTTGGTGAGGAGCGGGCGGGCGGCTGTGCAGGCAGCATCTGCCGCTCCGTTCTGAGGTTCGGCCCCGAGATGCTGCTGCAGGTAGGCGCGCGCGAGAGCTTGCCGCGCCCGCAACAGCGTCGTGGTGACGCCGTTCGGTGTACGGCCGCAGATGGTCGCGACGTCGCCGGGACTTGCGTCCTCGACTTCCGTGAGCCACAACACCTCCCGGAAGCTTGCCGGGAGAGAATCGAACGCCTGCCGCACGACTTCCGCCTCGGCGACCGCCGGCGCAGGATCGTGATCTGGGACGCTTCGATCTCCGTCCGAGGGCTTGGTCTCGATCGTTCCGTCCGCCGGTTCACGCCCATTTCGACGGTTGACTCGGTAGCACTCGTGGCGGATGCTGCTCAGCAGGTATGGCAGGAACGTTCCGGCCGGCCCACTCCCTCGCTCCAACGCCGCCAAGACGGAGGTGAAGACCTCGGACACGACGTCATCGACCTCGGAGGAGTTCGAGAGCAACGATCGGGCGACACGGCGGGCGATCGCGGCATGACGCTCGTACAGCAACGCGTAGGCGTCACGTTCGCCGCTTCGCGCCAAGTCGACGAGGGCTGCGTCTGCCAGATCGCCTGGGGCGGTCGCGAGAAGGGAGATCACCGCTTCTACGTCTGCCCGCACGAGCGGATTCTGATGCACGGGCGGTGTGGAACGCTCTGCTGCCATCGTCGAGCAGATTGAACGGTTCGCCCCTGCTTTCCGCGAGCGCGTCGTCGCCCACGCGGTCCTTCGACGACCGAGCTCTCCCGCTACAACCCGAAACTACGTGGGGGGCAACATCGTGATGGGCGTCAACGGCGCAGGGCTGCTCCCTACCCAAGGCGCGGCTGACACCATCATCCGGTCACGGCCGGGTCAGCGAAGCGCATCTCCGTCCACACGTACTTTCCGCTCGGGACGCTCGACCATCCCCAGTCGTCGGCCAGCGCGCCGACCAGCCGCAACCCGAAGCCACCTGACCGACTGTGTCGCTCGACGACCAGCGGCGCAGTCGAGCGATCGTGCACCTCCTGCTTGAAGCGACCATCATCGACGCTCGCCAGCACGTGCGCAGGTGTCCCGGCATGCGAAACGACGTTGGAGACCAACTCATCGACAATCAACTTGGCGTCCTCGACGAACTCAGCCGGGCAGGACAGCTCGAGCAACCAGCGACCCAGTGTCCGCCGAGCGATTCGTGGCGCCAGGTAACTAGGTTCGAGCAGGAGCGCAAACGGGGCCGATGACGGCATCTGACGGTGGCGGGACACCTCCCGACCGGGCTGCGTCCGCTCTCGAGCCGATCCGTCGCGTGCGTCCCATACGTCCACAGCCAACCTCCCTGAGCGAAGAAGTTGCCGGGGTCTGGAGCAACGATGACGCCACCGAGAAACTCGGCGCTTTCGCACACATTATCGCGACATCTCGACGACGACCTGCCGACCCAAGCGTCGGCATCCCGTCGGGATGCGCATGCTCGGGACGGGTAACCTGGCGTCGAGGTCCGCCACCCTTCCTTGATCCAACAGGGTCGTCTGACTGGCTTCACCACCCAGCTTGGGAGGCAGCCATGTCGGACGCGGATGCCCAGTCATCACCCCGCTTCGACGCGTTGTGACGAACAGTCGTGAGCGGTTCCCCGATCCCTATGACCCCGAGATGCTCCGTTCGTCCTTGATCCACGGCGTCTGTGGCGTCAAACGCCTCGACTCTCAGTTCACTGCCGTCTGACCGCCCACGCGCCGCTCACTGCTCACGGCCGGTGCCGCGTGCGGCGCTCAGGAGCAAGCCTTCCCCGGCGCTGGCTTCAGGTCCGTAGCGGCAGGCGACCACGCCCCGCTGGCCGCATGTCGGGCAGGACAGCGCGAGCACGTTCGACATCTCTGCGGGATCGGATGCGCCCTCCACACGTCGGGCGTGATGGATCGTGATCACCTCCGGCGACGAGGTGGATCCGCAGGACGCACAGGTGCATTCTCCGCTCTCGTCGTCCACGTCGAACTGAGCGTCGAACCCGTTCGACTCCAGGTCGGCGATCACCTCGGCAAGTGAGGTGTCGGCCGGGTACGTCGCAGGTCGGTCGGAGTTCGGCTCGTGGAAATCGCTCACGACCGGGTCGTCCCCCGGATATGGAGGACGCAAACCGTCGGCCACGCGTCAGCCGCGCGGATCCACGCTCGCCGACGAGCCCGGGAGCGTTGCGCGCCCGTCAAAGGGGTTGACCTTCAACGTGGGTTGAACCTTTACCGTAGAGGCGTGAGCACGTACACGATCGGCGAGGTGGCGGACCGCAGCGGGTTCAGCGCATCGGCGTTGCGCTACTACGAGGGCATCGGACTCGTCGCGCCGGCCAGCCGGACCGAGGCCGGCTACCGGCTGTACGACGAGCACACGCTGGCTCGGCTGGCGTTCATCACCCGGGCCAAGCAGCTCGGCTGCTCGCTCGAGGAGATCACCGATCTGGTGTCGATCTGGGACGGTGACCGCTGCGGACCAGTTCAGCGGCGGTTCCACGCGCTGATCACCGAGAAGATCCGCACTGCGAAACGCCAAGTGGTCGAGCTGACGGCGTTCGCCGCCCAGCTCGAGGTGGCGGCGGAGCAACTCAGCGGCGAACCGCTCGATGGACCGTGTGGCGACGACTGCGCGTGTCTGGCGACATCCGCCAGCGCCGCGACGACGTCCTCGCCGGTGGTGTTCGCTCCGACGCCGGTCGACGTGCCGATCGCCTGCACGCTCGAGCCTGGCGCGCTCGGAGACCGTTTCGCCGAGTGGAGAACCGTCCTCGACCAAGTACGGCGTCGAGCCCCGACGGCCCACGGCGGTCTGCGCATCGAGTTCGACGACGGTGTCGACATCGCGGGACTGGCCTCCCTGGTGGCGGCGGAACAGCGGTGCTGTGCCTTCTTCTCGTTCGCGCTGACCGTCGACCAGCGAGCGATTGGGTTGGAGGTCCATGCCCCGCAGGACGCCGCCGGCATCATCGACGAGTTGTTCGGGCACGCGGCGTGAGCAACCGAGCGCTGCTCGGCTACGCCGCCCTCGCCTGCGCGGCGTGCTGCATCGGCCCGATCCTCGGACTGCTCGGCGCGATCGCCGCACTCGGAGTGGTCTCCACGGCATTCATCGGGCTCACCGGGCTGGCAGTCGCCGGCCCCGCGATCGGGGGGTTCATCGTCGTGCGCCGACGTCGCAGCCGCTCGTGCGCAATCGAAGTAGAACCGGTCCCCGTCGAACTGGCAGCAGCCCAACGCACAGCGGTCCCCGAACGACGCGTCCATGACGGGCTCGACGGCCACCTGCCCGTTGCCGATCGTCAGGGCGACGCACCTGACTTGGCTCGCTTGGCGGCCCGACCCCGCTCGGTCTGGTCGAGCACGACCTTGCGCAGGCGCACCGAGGCCGGCGTCACCTCGACGCACTCGTCATCGGTGATGAACTCGAGCGCCTGCTCGAGTGACATCGGCCGAGGTGGGATCAGCTTCTCGAAGCTCTCGGCCGTCGACGACCGGATGTTGGTGAGCTTCTTCTCCTTCGTCGGGTTGACGTCCATGTCGTCGGCACGGGCGTTCTCGCCGATGATCATCCCTTCGTACACGTGGACGCCGGGTCCGAGGAACAGCTGGCCGCGCTCCTGCAACGAGAGCAGCGAGTAGCCGGTCGTCGGTCCCAGACGGTCGGCGACCAGGGAACCCCGCGTGCGGGCACGGATCGTCCCGGCCCACGGTGCGAAGCGCTCGAACACGTGGTGGAGCAGTGCCGTGCCCCGCGTCTCGGTGAGCAGCTCGGTGCGGAACCCGATCAGACCGCGGGCGGGCACGAGGTAGTCGAGACGCACCCAACCCGTCCCGTGGTTCACGATCTGCTCCATCCGGCCCTTGCGTAGGGCGAGCAGTTGCGTCAGCACTCCCATGAACTCCTCGGGCACATCGACGGTGACCCGGTCGACCGGCTCGTGCACCGCACCGTCGATGTCTCGTGTCAGCACCTGGGGCTTGCCGACGGTCAGCTCGAAGCCCTCCCGGCGCATCATCTCGACGAGCACCGCGAGCTGCAGCTCGCCGCGACCCTGAACCTCCCAGGTATCGGGGCGTTCGGTGGGCAGTACGTGGATGCTGACGTTGCCGACCACTTCGGCGTCGAGGCGGTTCTTCACCAGCCGCGCCGTCAATGCCGTGCCGTCCTGTCCGGCCAAGGGCGACGTGTTGATGCCGACGGTCATCGACAGGCTCGGATCATCGATGTGGATGACCGGCAGGGGCCGCGGGTCATCCGGGTCGGCGAGCGTCTCACCGATCGTGATGTTCGGGATGCCGGCGACCGCCACGATCTCGCCGGGGCCGGCCTCGTCGGCGGGGACACGGTCCAGTGCGTCGGTCACGTACAGCTCGGCGATGCGGGCCCGCTCGATGGTCCCGTCGGTACGGCACCACGCCACGTTGGCGCCACGGCGCAGCGTTCCCGCTCGCACGCGGCACAGGGCGAGACGCCCGACGTACGGCGATGCGTCGAGGTTGGTGACGAGCGCCTGCAGCGGCGTGGACGGGTCGTACGTCGGAGCCGGGATGTGGGCAAGCAGCAGGTCGAACAGGGGCTGAAGTGTCGAGTCCGCCGGCAGGCCCGCGCCGTCGGCAGGGCGCTGCGTTGCCGCCCGACCGTCGCGGGAGACGCAGTACACAATTGGGAAGTCGATCTGGTCGACGTCGGCGTCGAGGTCGAGGAAGAGCTCCTCGACGTCGTGGACGACTTGGGCGATGCGGGCATCGGGTCGGTCGACCTTGTTGATGACCAGGATCACGGGCAGCCTGGCCTCGAGCGTCTTGCGCAGCACGAACCGCGTCTGTGGCAGGGGTCCCTCCGACGCGTCGACGAGCAGCAACACGCCGTCCACCATCGACAGTGCCCGTTCGACCTCACCGCCGAAGTCGGCGTGCCCAGGTGTGTCGACGATGTTGATCGTCACCGCGGCGTCGCCGCTGCCATACCGCACGGCGGTGTTCTTGGCGAGGATGGTGATGCCCTTTTCCCGCTCGAGATCCATCGAGTCCATCACCCGCTCGGCAACGCCCTGGTTGGCTCGGAACGCCCCGGACTGCCAGAGCATCTGGTCGACAAGCGTCGTCTTGCCGTGATCGACGTGGGCCACGATGGCCACGTTGCGCAGATCATCGCGGGTCTTCACGCCTGGTTCCTATCAAGTCGAAGTGTCCGTCGTGCGGTGAGGCCGATACTTTCCGGGTACGGCGTGAGAGGTGATCGTCCAGGCGGTTCCACGTGTTGATGGCAGCAATGGCGTACACGAAGGCGGCGTCGCGCTCGCGGTCGAAGCAGCGACGCGTGTCAGCTTCCACGTCCTCGGGCACGTGCGTGCCAGCGATCAGCGTCACGGCTTCGGTGAGGGTGGGCGCGGCACGTTCGGTTTCCGTATACATGGTCGCCTCCCGCCAGGCCGGCAGCATGTACGGCCGCTCCTCCGACCTGCCGGGCCTTGTGATGCATGTCGATGCAGTAGGGCGCCGAGCTCTCACAGCTCGTCACGGCGCGCAACGACGTGATCAACTGCGACGTCGGTCGAAGACCATGTCAAAGCGTCTGCACATGCCCCCGTTCGACGGTGCGGCCGGATGGCTCAACTCCGAGCCGATCGGCCGCTCCGAGCTGCGCGGTCGCGTCGTGCTCGTCAACTTCTGGACACTGACGTGCATCAACTGGCTGCGCCAGGAACCGTACGTCCGAGCCTGGTCACGCGCCTACCGCGACGTCGGGTTGGTCGTTGTCGGAGTCCACACGCCGGAGTTCTCGTTCGAGCAGGACGTCGACGGTGTGCGGCAGGCCACGACCGTGCGAGAGATTGACTACCCAGTCGTTCTCGACAACGACTACGCCATCTGGAGCGCCTTCGCCAACCACTACTGGCCGGCGCTCTACTTCGTCGACACCGACGGGATCATTCGTGATGAGCACTTCGGTGAGGGCCGCTACGAGGAATCCGAACGGGTCATCCAACGTCTGGTCGGCGTCGACCGCCACTTCGTCGACGTCGCAGGGGCTGGCGTGGAGGCCGAGGCCGACTGGGACCACCTGAGGACCCCGGAGACGTATCTCGGCCACGGGCGCGGCGAGCACTTCGCGTCACCGGGCGGTGCCGCGTTCGACGAACGTCGCGACTACGAGCTGCCAGAGACCCTGTCCGTCAACCACTGGGCGCTCGCCGGCAACTGGACGATCGGGCCGGAGAACGTCGCGCTTGGACAGTCCGGAGGAGCCATCGGGTATCGGTTCCACGCCCGCGACGCGCATCTCGTGCTGTCGCCGGGAGGGCGGGCGGCGATCCCGTTCCGCGTGCTCCTCGACGGCAGGGCGCCCGGGCGGTCTCACGGCGTCGACGTCGACGAGGACGGTAACGGCGTGCTCCGGGACGGTCGCCTCTATCAGCTCGTACGCCAGCACGACGCGATCGGCGACCGGACGCTCGAGATCACGTTCCTCGAGCCGGGCGCCGAGGCGTACGTCTTCACGTTCGGCTAGGTCCTCACGTGCGGCCAGCGACGCGCACCAGCGCCACGCGCGGGCGCCCGCACCCGCAGCGGTAGTAGACGACGTGGCCCTGCGACGTGCGGTGCGACGAGATCAAGTGACTCGGATCGGTGACGGCCGGGGGTGCAGCCTCGCCACACACGCAGTTGGTGAGCTGCTTCGTGTGCGTCGAGTCGGCGCTGGTGATCGGTTCGCGCTCCATGGACACCAGGGTGAACGTGTGAGGGCTGCGCCGGTATCGATCGAACGATGGACGTGTTGGCGGACGGGGAGGTCCACCGATCGGTGGATGCCTGTGCTTCGTTCGACGTCCGAGCAAGCCGTCATGCCTTCGCAAGTAGTGTCCCGCCTCCGATGCGATTCCCGACCTCCCCGGAGCACTTCACGGCTGACTGGCTCGGCCGTGTGCTCGGCGTCGGCGTCCAGGCGGTCGAGGTCGAGCAGATCGGCATCGGCGTCGGGTTGCTCGGCCGGCTCTTCCGGATCACGCTGACCTCCGACGGCGGTCCATCCAGCATCGTCGCCAAGCTGCCGACGTTGGACGACGGCGCGCGGACGCACGTCGCCGAGCCGCTCCGCTTCTACGAGAAAGAGGTTCGCTTCTACCGCGAGATGGCCGCTGACGTCCCGATCGCCACGCCGAAGGTCTACGTCGCCGAGCACGACCCGGCGACCGGCGACTTCATGCTGTTGCTGGAGGACCTGGGAGCCAGGCGGATGGAGGACCAGATCATCGGATGCTCGAGCTCCGATGCGACGGCGGCGGTGGATGCCCTCATTGACCTGCACTCGCACTGGTGGAACCGCGGTGACTTCCCAGAGTGGTTGCCGTCATACTCCGATCCGCCGTATCCGCAGGTGATCGCTGGGATGTACCAGCAGTCCTGGCCGCGAGCACTGGAGATCTTCGAAGGCCACTTTGCGCCGGCGTACTTGAAGTTCGGAGAGCGCTTCGCGGACCTCGTCCCGTGGTTCCTCGACGGCCTGACCGGCGAGCCGTTGTCGTTCTGCCACGGAGACTTCCGCCTCGACAACCTGTTCTTCGGGGTGCGTGGCGACGACGACCCGGTGGCCGTGGTCGACTGGCAGATCTGCTTCTGCGGTCGGCCCGCCTACGACCTCGCGTACTTCGTCAGCCAGAGCATCGAGACGTCGCAGCGCCGCATCTGCGAGCAGACGCTCCGCAACCGATATCTCGAGGGACTGGCGAGGCGCGACGCGTTCTACGACGAGGCGCAATTCCTCGAGGACTACCGGCGCACGGTCGCCTACTGCTTCATCTACGCAGTGGTGACCGCCGGACAGATCGAGATGGCCAACGACCGGCAGCGCGAGCTCGTGCTCGGGATCGGTGACCGTGCCGTCCAGGCGATGGAGGACAACGACGCTCTGGCCGTCCTGCCGGACTGACGGCAGAGCGCGTCAGCGCCGGCCGACGGCGAAGTACGCGAGGGTGCCGATCGTGTTCATGGTGAGCACCCGCCACATGACCCTCGGCCCTCGCAGCTGGCGGCCGGAACGCGCCGACAGGTCGCGCTGGGCAGCGGCGACGAGAACTGCCTGGAGCGCGACGATACCGAGGATCGAGACCTTCTGGCGCCCCGACATCTCGCTCCAACGCTGCTTGCGAGCCACGAGGTAACGGTATCCACTCGGCCTCGCCACTCGTGTGCTGCCTCTCGCAGCGATGTGGTTGCATGTACAACCACATCGCTCACGGAGCAGGGCCGCTGGGACGGCCACACTAGAGGCGGTGGACCCCGTCCGCATGTCCACTTGGAGGTGAGATGGCCATTGTGCTGATCAATCGGCGAACTCGGTGTCACGGTCTGCTGGGCGTGATGAGGACGGCGACCCCATGAAAGCCGGCCGCATCGTCGCCCTCGTCTTCAGCTGCATCTTCGGACTGCTGGGGCTCGTGCTGCTCATCGGTGGAATCGTCGCCGCCGTCGCGGTCGGCGTCGCTCGCGACGACGACGGCTTCTTCCGAACCGATGACATCCACCTCGCCACCGATTCAGCGGCCATCACATCGGAGAACCTGGACTTCGGCGGCACGCCCGGCGACGCCGCCTGGCTCACCGAGCGGGGCGACTTCGCCACCGTGTTATTGGACGTCCAGTCAGTCGGCGGTGGCGCGGAGCTGTTCGCCGGGATCGGCCCGACCGCCGATGTGGAGGCGTACCTCGGCTCGGTTGCCCACGATCGTGTCGACGACTTCGACGACGACGAGTACGTGCCCGTGCTCGTCCGCCAGGAAGGTGAGGAGGCAGCGGCGCCTCCAGGTGATCAGACGTTCTGGGTGGCGCAGGTGTCGACGGCGCAGCCAGCCGAGTTGCAGTGGGACGTCGAAGGCGGCGACTGGACCATGGTGGTCATGAACGCCGATGGAAGCAGCGGCATCGATGCCGACGTGCGGGTGGGAATCAAGCTCGAGTGGCTGCTGCCGGTCGCCATCGGCTTCATCATCGTGGGCTTCCTGCTGCTCGCCGGCGGGACGGTAGGCGCTGTCCTCGCCACTCGTGTGCCTCGTACCCGGCCGGTGGCTGTAGCTGGCGGGCCGTCGGCGTCGCCGCCGCCCGTCGGTGGGTACGCGCCGTCGGCGCCTGCGACCTCACCGCCACCTGCGGCAGGGGCGCCGCCGCCACCTGCTCCCGAAGCGACTCCACCACCTGCTCCCGGGGCGCCGCCGCCACCGGCCTCGGACCCGCGTGAGTCGCCGCCTCCGAGCTCTGGCACCCAGTAGCGGTCTCCCTCGCCGACCGCCGCGCGTGGCGGCTGCTTCGAGCCTCCGCTATGACTTGGGGCGTGACGGTCCTCGAGCCAGACGTCGACCCTGCGGAGGTCGGCTTCGATCGCGCCCGCCTGGACATGATGGATCGCCGGCTCGGCCGGTACGTGGAGGACGGCCGCCTGCCCGGCTGGCTCATCGCGGTATCGCGTCATGGTCGCCTGGTCCACGTGCAGAGGTGCGGACAACGTGACATGGAGGCCGGCTTGCCGGTCGAGACGGACGCCATCTGGCGCATCTACTCGATGACGAAGCCGCTGACGGCCGTCTCAGCGCTGTCGGTGTGGGAAGAGGGAGGGTTCGAGCTCAACGACCCGGTCCGCTGGTACCTGCCGGCGTTCCGTGATGTCCGGGTATGGCGTGGTGGGTCAGCCGTGCGCCCCGTCACCGAGCCGCTCACCGAAGAGCTGCGCATCTGGCACCTGTTCACTCACACCAGCGGCCTGACGTACGGGTTCCTCCAGGCCCATCCCGTCGACGCGCTGTACCGGGCGGCGGGGTTCGAATGGGGCGTGCCGGCCGGCCTCGACCTCGCCGGAGTGTGCGACGAGTTGACCCGGTTGCCGCTGCTGTTCCAGCCGGGCACCGAGTGGAACTACGGCATGAGCACCGACGTCTTGGGCATGGTGGTGCAAGCGGTGACCGGCGAGTCGTTCGCCGAGGTTTGAGCAACCGCGTGCTCGGTCCGCTCGGGATGGATGAGACGATGTGGTGGGTGCCCGAGGAGAAGGCTGACCGGTTGGCCGCGCTGTACACCCCGGTACCGAACACCCGCCACGCAGCTCGGAACGACGCGATGGGTGCCGGCGCCCTCCGTCAGCCGACGGCCATACTCGGTGGCGGCGGGTTGTGCAGCACCATGGGCGACTACGTGCGGTTCGCCGAGATGCTGCGCGGTCGAGGCGAGCTGAAGGGGACTCGCGTGCTGGCGCCGAGGACCGTCGACTACATGGCCAGCAACCACCTCCCGGGGAACGCCGCCCTGACTGCGTTCGGGCGGCCGCTGTTCGCCGAGACGACGTTCGAGGGCGTCGGGTTCGGGCTCGGCGTGAGCGTCACGCTGGACCCGGTGCGGGCCAAGGTCCCTGGCAACATTGGTGACTTCGGCTGGGGCGGTGCGGCGAGCACGGCGTTCTGGGTCGACCCGGTGCTCGACATGACCGTGGTGTTCATGACGCAGCTCCTGCCGAGCGACACGCACCCGTTACGCAGCCAGCTCAAGCAGCTCGTTCACGCCGCGCTCGTCGACCCGAGCCGGTAGCGCTGTCGTCCCCTCACACTCTGGGCCGTTCCATCGCGCTCAGGCCGCTGGCTCGAGGTCGACCCACAGGCCCGCCAGTCCGCGCAGGATCTGACTGCGGAAGTAGCGGAAGTCGTTACCCGGCGCAAGCGTGATCGAGCGGAAGCGCCGCAGGAGCTCCTCGAACACGACCCGCGTCTGCAGCCGTGCCAGGGGCGCTCCAGGACACAGGTGGATCCCATGCCCGAACGCCAGGATCGGCCGAGCAGCGCGGCGCCCCTCGCCGAAGCGATCGGCATCGAACACGTCCGGCTCGTCGAACGCCCCCTCATCGCGGTTGCCCGACCCCCACATCAGCTGGATGAACGAGCCTTCGGGGACGGTCACTCCGCCAATCTGGGTCTCACGGGTCGCGACGCGAAAGATGCCCTTGACCGGCGACTCGAAGCGCAAGCAGCTCCTCGATGAAGGCGGGAACGGCGCCAGGCCGTCCCGCAGATCGCCTTGCAGCTCGGGACGTGTGGCCAGTACCCGCACCCCGCTGGTGATCGCTTTGCCGGTCGTTTCCTGGCCCCCGCCCAGGAACAACAGGAGGAGACCGAGCACGGCCTGGTCGTCGAGCACGTCGCCGTCGCGGTGCGGGCGGTGACGAGCGTCGAGATCATGTCGTCGCCGGGCTGGGCACGGCGGGTCGCGATGAACGTCAGGAAGAGCTGACGGATCTGCTGGTAGCGTCCGACGCTCGCGCGCGTGAACTCGACCTCCGGGTTGCCGATCACCTCCTCCTTCCAGTCCAGGAACACGTCTCGGCGATCCTCCGGGATGCCGATGATGTCGGCAACGACCGTGGCAGGCAGCGGCCCGGCCAACGCGTCGAGGATCTCGACCCGTCCGCCGTCGGCGAAGCGGTCGATCAGCGAGCATGCGATGCTGCGGATCGCGTCGGCGCGGCGCTCGACGGCGTTCGGCGTGAACCAGCGGCTGACGATGCTGCGGTGGCGCGTGTGCAGCGGAGGGTCGACGTGCTGCAACTGGTCCTGGAGGTCAGGCACGTAAGCCTCCAGGAGCTCGAGGACGCGTCCTGGTCGTTCGGCGTCCGGCGTCCCGGTCCGCCGGGCGATGTCACACAGGGCGGCCGGGACCGAGCCGCGGTCGGTGCCCTTCGGGCCGTAGGCGGCCAGGATCGACGAGAAGTCCTGCGGGCGTCGGGCGACGTCCACGATGTCGTCGTAGCGCGTGACCACCACGACGTTGAACCGCGGCTCACGAAAGACCGGGCACGTGGCGCGCAGCTCCCGCCACGTCGGATATGGGTCATCCACCAGGTCCTGGTCGACGGTCAGCACGCGATCGACATCGACGCCGTCAGCCATGGGCGTGGAGCGTAAGGGGCCTCACGACGTGAGTGGTGCGCCACGTGCTAGCGGCCGGGAGCGATCGGCTTCGGCTGCGTCAGTCTCCAGTGGTTCCCGAAGGGATCGCGGAACGCCGCGTCGATGCCGTAGAACCGCTCCTCGGGCTTCTCGATGAACTCGACACCCTTCGCCTCCAGTTCGCGGTACGTCTCCCAGCAATCGTCCGTCGCCAAGGCGCCGGGTCCGAGGTAGCCGGTCGCGATCAGCGATCGAAGTTGGTCGGCGACCCCTTCCTCGACGGCCGGCGGCCCGGGCACGACGAGCATGATCGGAACCTCCGGCTGGGCCGGTGCGTTGACCACCAACCAGCGAAAGCCGTCCTGCACCATGTCGACGTTGACGTCGAAGCCGAGGGTGCCGACGTAGAACTCGCGGGCCTCGTCGAGGTCGAGGACCCAGACGCAGACCAAGCCGACTCCGGTGATCATGATCGGCGTCCTCCCTCCCGGAACCGGACAACGATCGGCGTCAGCGCTTCGCCGTCGACGTTGTGATCCTGCCCGGGCAAGACCTCGTGGTGGGCACCTGGGATCGCCGCAGCCACTTGGGCGGCGGCGGTGCGGAGGAACTCGGGGCTTTCCGATCCGGCCAACACCACTGTGGAGACGTCGATCCGGGCGTAACGCTCCTGAGGGATCGTCGAGTCGCCCAGCGCCGCTGCGTCGTACGCCAGTGTCGGGGCGAGGCGCTCACCGCGCTCCCAGTACGGCGACTGGCGCATTCCGCCGATCATGTCCTCCGGTAGTCCGACGAACCGCATGAAGTGAGCCAGCGGTCCCCTCGCCGCCCGTCGGCGAGCGCCGCATGCAGGTGCTCGGCGTACTCCTCGAAGCGCCGCCTGCCCTCTGGGTCAACGCTGAACGGCGGCTCCCACATGACGAGGGTCTCGATCGGCAACCCGCGCAGCGCCGCCTCGGCAGCGAGTGCGGCGCCTGACGACAGCCCCAGCACCGTGGCAGAGCCCCCGGCTGCGGCGAGCAGCACGTCGAGGTCCTCCACCTCGCGTTCGAGGGAGAACGGAAGCGTGTCGTCGCTGTCGCCACGTCCTCGACGGTCGTAGTTGAGCACCGTGAAGTGCGCGGCGAGCGCCGCGGCGAGTGGGCCGTCGATCGAACGGTCGACCGACGCGCCCGACACGAGGATGAGCGGCGGTCCGGTGCCGAGTTGATCGAAGGCAATCGTCGTGCCGTCTGCGGAAGTGACGTTCTCCATGTCGAGGACCATAAGGAGGCCGGATCCGACGGGCTTCTCGAAAACTGCCCACTTGATGTGGCCGGCGAAGGCGCTGGAGCGCCCGCCGTGCCGAACCGGTACATCCACGTCTGAACGACGCGGCCCCATCACAGGCTCACGCCCGAGGGCGCGTCCACATCCGGACATAGCAGCTCGGCAGACGCGCCAGCTCCTCGTGGCCATCACGATCCCGATACTGGCTCGGCGTGTCACCGACAAGGCGCTTGAACTGCGTGCTGAACGAGCCGAGGCTGCTGAATCCGACTGCGAAGCAGACGTCCGTGACCGACAGTTCGCCCGCCCGCAGCAACGCCTTGGCCCGTTCCATCCGGCGGCTCATCAGGTACTGGTGTGGGGTCTCACCGAACGCTGCCTTGAAGCTTCGGCTGAAGTAGGCAGGCGACACCGCGGCGCTGCGGGCGAGCGCGGCGACGTCGAGCGGCTCGCTGTACGCGCGGTCGATCAGGTCGCGTACCCTGAGCAGGTGCCTCGCCAGCGGGACGGCCGGGCGGTTCACGGCGCAGGATCCTGACCCATCGGCGCCGCTCGCTGTCGAACGTCGTCGCCATCATCGGCCATCCTTGGTCCGGAGACCGACCTGCTGTGCCGAACGCATACATCCTTCCGGACCAGAAGCTCACCGCGTGTAGTCCTACGGAGACGATCCTCACGGCGGCGCTACGTGCCGGCGTACCGTTCGCGGCACGCCTGCGGTGGGCACGCCTCGTGCTCGACCTGCCGAGTCATCGTCCTCGAGGGCTGGAAGGCGTGCGGCGAACGGACGCCCAAGGAACTGGTGATCGCGGAGCGACTCGGATTCCCGCCGGAGTTCCGCCTGGCCTGCCAGACGAGGATCACCGGCGATGTCACTTTGCGGCGCCTGGTCCTCGACGACCAGGACGCAGAGCATGCGGACATCCGGCCCCGCTTCCGGCGCAGGGCGCGGGGGCCGTTGCGGTGGGCCTTCGGTGATCTCGTCCCGCGCCGGGGTCACGTGCGGCCGATCGGCGTGGAACTGCACGCCGCAGTCCTGTTCGCTGACATCCGCGGGTTCACGGGATTCTCCGCGGCGCTCCTGCCCTATGACGTGATCCACGTCCTGCAACGCCACGCCTATCAGGTGACGCACGCCGTCGAGCGTCACGGCGGTGTCGTGACCAGCTACATGGGCGACGGGGTGATGGCGCTGTTCGCCCCGGGCCGCCATCGACCGCCGGCGACGCTGCGTGCCCTGCGCGCCGGGCTGCAGATGCTGGCGGCCACCGACAGGGGACGACCGGCGCTCGAGGAGCTCTACGGTCGGTCGTTCGACATCAACGTCGGCGTGCATTGCGGGCCCGTCATCGTCGGAACGCTGTGGGGCGATCAAGCGCCCGTGACCGCCTTGGGCGACAACGTCAACGTGGCCAGTCGGATCGAGCAGGCCAACAAGGAGTGCGGCACGCGGTTCCTGATCTCCGAAGCCGCGCTCGCCGATCTCGGCGATGCCGTCGTGACCGGGCGCTCGTTCCGCCGCTGCCTTCCCGGGATGACCGGCGAGCACACGTTGATCGAGGTCCTCGACAGCGCCGACAGGCGGTGATCGCGGGCGCCTCGGGTGCCGGGTCGTCGAACCAGCTCATCGGCGCGCTCGACCATTCGCGGGCCGTCGCCGCGCCGTCGAAGAGATGTTCGCGTGAGCCGTTTCGGATCGCCGTTCTGGCGGTCATCGACTACGACTGGGGCAGCGCTGCCGGCCCCGGGTCGTCGAGGCGTGGAAGCGGCGGCTTCTGCTGGTGCTGACTGCGTTCGGATTCGACCCTCACTACGGTCGGCGGCTGGCCATCGACGTGCGCCAGCCGCTCATCGAACTCACGGCCGCCGGCTGCGCCACCGTCATCCGTGTCGCCTGACGCCTGCGTCAGCGATTCTGTGGAAGATTCAGTGTCACCTCTGACCCTGAAACCTCCGGAAAACGCATGTCTCGCTGGCACACCTCGACCCATCCCTTCCTGTACGAGATCAACACGTGGCCATGGCTGCACGGGCTGAGCGCCTCCGCCGGCCGTCCGGTGGACCTCGGAGGCGTGCCCGACGAGCACTGGGATGCCATCGCCGGCAGGGGCTTCGACGCGGTGTGGCTGATGGGTGTCTGGGCGCGCAGCCCGGCCGGCGTCCGCATCGCGATGGCCAACCCCGACCTCGTCAGCAGCTTTCGGGAGGCGCTCGCCGATTTCGAGCCCGACGACGTGGTCGGCTCGCCGTACTGCATTCGCGACTATGTGGTCGACCCTGCCCTGGGCGGCCCGGCTGGGCTCGCCGCGGCGCGTGCCGCGCTCGCCGAGCGGGGATTGGGCCTGGTCCTCGACTTCGTCCCGAACCACGTGGCGCCGGACCACCCGTGGACGACCGACCATCCCGAGCGGTTCATCCAGGGCACCCGCGACGACCTCCGTGACGCCGCGTCGTTCTTCGAGGTCGACGGGCGGGTGATCGCCAACGGGCGCGATCCCTACTTCCCGGCGTGGCCAGACGTCGCGCAGCTCAACGCCTTCTCGCCCTCATTGCGGTCGGCGGTCGTCGACACACTGCAGCAGATCGCCGAGCAGTGCGACGGCGTGCGCTGTGACATGGCGATGCTGGTCATGAACGACACGTTCGCTCGGACCTGGGGTACCCGGGCGGGAGAGACCCCAGCCGATGACTACTGGCCGACGGTGATCCCGGCCGTCCGCCAGAGCCACCCCGACTTCCGGTTCATCGCCGAGGCCTACTGGGACCTCGAGTCGGCGCTGCAGCAGCAAGGTTTCGACTTCTGCTACGACAAGCGGCTCTACGACCGCCTGCTCCACGAGGGCGCAGAGCAGGTGCGGCTCCATCTGCTCGCTGACGACGCGTACCAGGACCGCCTGGTCCGATTCCTCGAGAACCATGACGAGCCGCGCGCCGCCGGCGTGCTCGAGCCGGCACGTGAACGGGTCGCCGCGGTGACGACGCTCACGCAAACCGGCGCTCGGTTGGTCCACGACGGCCAGCGGGAGGGTCGGAAGGTGCGCCTGCCGGTCTTCCTGCGGCGCTTCCCGGCGGAGGAGACCGACACCGACCTCGCCGCGTTCTACGACGTTCTCCTGGCGGCACTGCGCGACGCCACGTTCCGGACCGGAACGTGGCAGTTGTGCGACCAGTCAGGATGGCCAGGTAACGACAGCTTCGAGCACCTCGTGGCGTGGTGCTGGCGCGGCGACTCCCGATGGCTCACCATCGTGAACCTCAGCGCGACGAGCGCAACGGGGCACGTGCGGGCACCGTGGGATGACCTCAGAGGGCACTCGTTCCGGCTCGTCGACCCGGTCCAGGACGTGACGTTCGACCAGCGGGCGACGATCTCCGCGACGGCTTGTACGTCGAACTGGGACCGTGGAAGTGGCACCTGTTCCGAGTCGAGCCCTTTGGATAGGCCGCCCGCCACGTTCTCTATGCTCGCTGTCCCGAGCACGGCGCGAGGATGTGACGATGCCCATGCGTGGTGACGCGTGACGACCACCGAATCTGTCCCTTCTTCGACGACCGATGAGGTCGTCGAAGACACGGCGGAGCCCGAGCAGCGACGTCGTAACCGCGTCCTCGTAGCTGTCGGCGATCTGCTGCGGCGCTACTGGGGCACGGCGTTCCTCATCGCCTGCGTCCTCATCGCGGGGGTCTCCACGGGAGCGCTGTGGCGAGAGGTCGCCGAGGGCGACGCGCTGTACGACGACGTCGCCTACGGACTGCCGGCGCTGCAGGACGGGCGCTGGTGGACGTTCCTCACGGGCATGTTCTTCGCCCCAGCGCTCGTCCTGTACGTCCCGATCCTGCTGCTGCTCGTGCTCGTCGCCAGCACGTACGAGCGCCGGGTCGGCCACGTGCGCACGATCGTGGTGGCGATCGGCGGGCAGTTCCTCGCCGGCCTGCTGACGGCGCTGTTCCTGTGGCTCTTCGACGACAGCGGCTGGACGTGGGCCCGCGCAGCTCGGTCTCGAGCTCGACCTCGGGATCTCGGCCGGCGGCTTCGCGCTCATGGGCGCGCTGACCGCGGTGATGCAGCCGGTCTGGCGCAACCGCATCCGGGTCGGCGTCGGCGCCTACCTCTTCGCCGTGATGCTCAACTCGGGCCTCCTGTGGGACGTCGAGCACTGGATCGCCTTCGTCCTCGGTGTCGCCGCCGGCCCGTTCCTCGCCGGCCGTACGCCGGTCATGCCACAGGTCCGCTTCACTCGGCGGACCCAACGCGCCGTCGTCGCCCTGATCGTCGCCGTGTTCGCCATTGCGGCACTCGTCGAGGGCGTCTTCCCCGGCAACGGCGGACCGTTCCAGGGACCTGCGACCATCGCCGAGCAGTCGACGGAGACCTCGCTGGCCTTGATCATCGGAGCGGTGCTGCAGCTCGCCGCCGCCGACGGGCTGCGGCGCGGCCGCCGGCTGGCGTGGACGCTCATCACCGTCGTGCTGGCGCTGTCCCTGGTCGCCCTGATCGCCGATGACCCGAGCGCCGAGCGCACCGCCGACTTCGTGCTCATCGGCGGACTGCTCCTGCTCCTGCTGATCACGTTCCGCGCCTTCAGCGCCCGCTCGGGCCGCAAGTCCTTCCGCCATGCCGGACGGCGCCTGCTGTGGGTCGGTGGCGGCCTGTTCCTGTACACCGCGGTCGGCTTCTTCGTCCTCCAGGACGACTTCCTGCCCACGGCCAGACCGATCGACATGCTGACCGAGTTCTTCAGCCGCCTGGTGTTCACCTCGAGCGGCAACATCGAGCCGGTCACGTCGTCGGCGAAGTGGTTCGTCAACTCGATCGGCGTGGTCTGGCTGACCGCCATCCTCGTCACCGTCGTCGGCCTGCTGTACTCGAGCCGTCGCGCCCGACCGTTCCCCGAGGCCGATACGCGCCTGCGTTCGTTGCTGCACCAGCACCACTCCTCGAACATCGAGTGGATGCTGACGTGGAAGGGCATCACCGCCTGGTTCGCCGAGGACGGCGAGACGGCGATCGGGTACCAGGTCGTCGGCTCCGTCGCCTTGTGCCTGGCCGATCCGGTCGGCCCGCTCGACAGGCGCGAGGCGGCGCTGCGCGAGTTCGACGCCTACTGCTTCCGGCGGGGGTGGATCCCATGCCTGTTCGCCGCCGGTCAGCAGACCGCCGACCTGGCACCAGGCATGAACTGGACGTCGGTGGAGGTAGCCGAGGACAGCGTGATGCCGCTCGAGCAGCTCGAGTTCAAGGGCAAGGCGTTCCAGGACGTGCGGACGGCGATCAACAAGGCCGGCAAGCAGAACGTCGAGCTCGTCGTGACGTCGTGGGCCGACTCCAAGCCTGTCGTGACCGACCAGCTGCGGGCGATCAGCGGCGGGTGGGTCTCCGACAAGGCGCTGCCCGAGATGGGCTTCACGCTCGGCACCCTTCGCGAGGCCGAGGATCCCGAGGTCCGCCTGCACCTCGCCGTCGACGCCGATCAGACCGTCGAAGGCTTCACGTCATGGATGCCGGTGTACGAGGACGGGCAGGTCGTCGGATGGACGCTCGACCTGATGCGCCGCCGCGACCAAGGCTTCCGTCCCGTGATGGAGTTCATGATCGGCGCATCGGCGATGCAGTTCAAGGAGGAGGGCTACCGCTTCGTCAGCCTCTCCGCGGCGCCGCTCGCCAAGGCGCCGGACGAGCTCGGCACGACGAGCGACCAGGAGGTCCTGCAGAAGCTCCTCGACTTCCTCGGCAAGACACTGGAGCCGTACTACGGCTTCCAGTCGCTGTTCGCGTTCAAGCAGAAGTTCCGGCCCGAGCACCATCCGATGTACCTGGTGTTCCCGGACACGACGGCCCTGGCCGAGATCGGCCTCGCCGTCGCCCGCGCCTACATGCCCGACGCCGGGCTGTGGGACTGGACGAAGATGACGTGGGACATGATGAGCCCGCATCGCCCTCCGAAGCCGGAGCCGGAGCCCCAAGCAGCGCCTCCCGCCGCCACGCCGGCGCCCGCACCCGCCTGACCCGTCAGGCGGGATGATTTGGAGGCACTGCGGTTTGGGCAAGAGGCCCGCGACAGGTGGGCGAGCCGTCGCACAGTGTCGTCGGATGACCAGGAGTCGCCCGTGACAGCGACGGCGAGCCCGGGAGGTGCGTCGAGCAGCTTGCCTGCGAGACGAACCCCTAGTGACGAAGCAGTGGTTCGATCGTCGAGTGCAGTGTGGCGAGCTGGCGGTCGGCAGGCCAGCTCGACGGGTCGAACAACGCCTGCACCGCGATGCCGTCGGCGACGGCGATCAGCTGCCCGGCGACGGTGATCGCCTGACCATCGCTCGCGATGCCGCACTGCTGAGCCAGCTCCGCCACGCGACCCCTGAACTCGCGGTAGGCCTCACGCTGGGCAGCGGACAGCTCCTCGTCGCCGGCGGCCTGGGCGCAGAAGGCGATCGTGACCATCCAGTGCCGCCGCCCGTCCTCGTCGCGAGGGAGCGCGCCTTCGAGTGCCTGGAGCAGCGCCGACCGTGGGTCCAGCGTTCCACGGGCGTTGCGATTGGCATGGCGCTGCGCGAGGGAAGATCGGAACGTGAACAACAGCAACTCGCGCTTGTCGGAGAAGTAGTGGGTCAATGCGCCGGTGGTCCAGCCCGCCTCCGCCGCCACCTCGCGCATCGTGGCCGCGCCAACACCGGCGCGAGCGATCAACTGGGCGGCCGCCGCCGCCAGCTCGGTTCGCCGCTCCTCGATGTCCACGACCTTGGGCATTGACGCATGGTATCACATCTGTTATATAACCAATGTTACATTTCTCGCTTGAGGAGGATTCGTGGTTCACGTCCCGACTCGTGGTGATGTCCCGGTGCGCTTGGGCCCCGGGGTCCCCATCACGCCTGGCTATGGCCCGAGCGCGGTCAGCGCCCAGCCCTATCTCGACCCGGTTCAGTTCGAGCTCGAGCGGGAGAAGGTGCTCAACACCACCTGGCTCCTCGCCGGGCGCTCCTCGGAGGTCGCCGGCACCGGCGATTGGCTGAGCTTCGAGAGCCATGGCGAGACCACCGTGATCACACGCCAAGCCGATGGGTCACTCGCCGGCTTCCACAACGTCTGCCAGCACCGCGGACCGACGTTCGTCACCGAGTGGAAGGGCTGCGGGGCGAAGCGGTTCACGTGTCCGTACCACGGGTGGATGTACGACACGACCGGAAAGGTCATCGGCGTGCCGGAGAAGGTCGACTTCGATCCGGAGCAACTGCGTGACCTGCGCGCCCCGTCGATCGCCGTCGAGGAGTGGGGTGGCTGGATCTGGGTCAACCTTGCGGGGCCTGAGGCGCGGTCGTCGCTCCAGGAGTGGATCGGCGCCGACATCATGGAGGACATCGGTCGGTACCGGATGGAGGACATGGTCCTGCACGAGGTGCTCGAGTGGGACGTCCCCGTCAGCTACAAGGCGATCGTCGACGGCTTCAACGAGATCTACCACGCCACGTCCCTGCACAACGTCGGCCCGGAGTGGACGAAGTCGGCCAAGGACGCCACGTTCCACATCGTCAACGACCACAACTACATGTGCTTTGTGCCCCGCAAGCAGTACCGCAACGAGCTGGCAGAGAACTGGGACCACCACCGGTACGCGATCTGCCACTACGTCGTGTTCCCCAACACGGTGTTCAACTGCAACCCCGAACACATCCAGGTGTTCCAGCCGATCCCGATCGACGTCGACCGCACACGCTTCCTGTGCTGGGAGCTCGTCTATCCCGGTGACGACTCCGACCCGGAGTACGCCGACTACCGGCGGCGCATGCTCGACCACTGGGAGCACCTCAAAGTGGTCGTCGGCGAGGACATCGACGTCTACACGCTGCTCGCCCGGACCAAGCGCTCCAGCCAGTACAAGCGCAACCTGCTGTCATCTCGCGAGTTCAAGATCGCCCACTACCACGAGCAGATGGCCCAGATGATCCGGGACTGATCCCGACTCAGGTCGGTTCGACGGCCGGTTGATCGGGGGCGGCGTGCGCCGCACGGCTGGCGGCGCGGGCCCTGCGGGCCTCGGCGCCGGCGCGCCGGACCTGGAATCCGGTCAGGGCAAGGGCGGCGATCAACACGACGCCGATGGCGAACTGCTGCACCCATTGTCCGACTTCGGCCAGCCCGAGTCCGGTCACCAACGTGCCGAGGAGCACGACGGCGATGATCGTGCCCCAGGCGTTGAAGCGTCCGTTCTTCAGCTGGGTCGCCCCGAGGAACACGCCGGCGATCGCTGGCAGCAGGTACTGGTTGCCTGCCGTCGATGAACCGGAGCCGATGTTGGAGGCCAACACGATGCCGGTGAAGCCGGCCAGGAACGCCGCGGCGATCAGTGACCCGAAGCGGATCCGTTCGGTGCGCACGGATGCCAGACGGGTGGCGTCGAGGTTGAAGCCGGTGGCGTAGATGCGCCGTCCGGTGGCGGTGTGCTCCAGTACGTACCACAGCACGATCGCCAGCACGAGGGCGTAGTACACGGGCAGCGTGAGGTCGAACAGCCACGACGTCTGGGCGATGTCCTGGAACCCGCCGGCCAGCTCGGGACCGCTGATGTTGCGGCTCCCGGTGCGCCACACGACCAGCGAGCCGATCAGGAAGCTCGTGGCCAGCGTGCCGATCAGCGACTCGATCTGCAACACCACGACGACGATGCCGTTGAGGATCCCGACGAGCAGGCTGACGCCGAGGGCGATGAGGATCCCGACGAAGACAGATTGGTCCGAGTTGACGATGGCGTAGGTCGACATCACGCCGGCCAGCGTCATGGTGCTCGGGATCGAGATGTCGAACACGCCCGCGGACAGCGGGATGACGAACGTCAGGGCGGCCATCGCGGTGATGGCGTTGGTGTTCAGGATCTGGCGGACGGTGTCGGCCTCGGGGAACGTGTCGGGCTCCCAGATCGAGAACACGATGATCATGATCACCAGGACGTAGACGCCACCGATCTTGGCCGGCGACAGGGCGCTGGCCACCCGGGTGCCCAGCGGCGGGTGCTCGTACGCATCCGGAGCGGCCAACTGGTCCGGAGTGGTCGTGGTCATTGGTGAACCCTTTCGACGATGCGAGCGACCGAGCGCCAGCACGTACACATACTGCGAGCGACCGAGCGCCAGCGAGGGAGCGCTTGGCCGCGGCCTGCGTGGCCGGGGAACGCAATTGCGCCTGCGTGGCCGGGGAACGCCATGACCGTCATGCGGCTTCCTCCTTCTCGACACCTTCCATGGCCTGCACCAGCTGGTGCTCGGTCAGTCCTTCGGCCAGCAGCTCACGGGCGACGACACCGTCGTGCAGCACGAGGATGCGGGTGCACAGGGCGAGCAGGTCGCCGACGTCCGACGAAGTGACGAGCACGCTGAGCCCCTGCTGGACCTGCTCGGCGACGAGGTCGTAGATGGCGTGGCGGGCGCCGATGTCGACGCCGGCGGTCGGCTCGCAGAGGATCAACACGTGCGGCTCGCGGGCCAGCGTCCGCCCGAAGAGCACCTTCTGCTGGTTGCCGCCGCTCAACGTCTGCACGGGGACGTCCATGCCGGACGTCTTCACGTCGAGCTTCCGGATCCAGCCGTGGCAGAAGCTTCGTTCGCGGCCGCGGTGGAGGCGCAGCCTCGTGGCCAGCTGCTGGAGTACCGACAACGAGAGGTTCTCGCCGACCGACATCGGGCCGACGATGCCCTCCTTGCCCCGATCCGGCGGCAGCAATGCCACGTTCCTCGCCCTCCACGCCCCGATGTCCATCCACTCGGGTGACACCGACGTGAGGCGGATGGAGCCGGCGGTGGCGTGGCTGATCTGGTCCGTCAGGATTCGCGGTAGCTCGTCGCGGCCGGAGTCCGGGAGGCCGGCGATGCCGAGCACTTCGCCGCCGTGCAGCGTGAACGTCGCATCGCGGAGATACGTACCGGCCAACCCCCGCACCTCCAGCAGCGGCTGCGAGTGCACCTCCTCTGGGACCGGGGCACGGTAATCAGGTTCCATCTCGACGCCGAGCATCAAGTGCACGAGCTCGCCCTTGGTCAGGCCCGTCACATCCCGTGTGATCACTCGTTCCCCGTTGCGCAATACGGTCACGCGATCGGCCAACTCGAAGATCTCGTCGAGACGGTGCGAGACGTAGAGGATGCCCGCACCTTGCGAGCGGAGGTTCCGCACGATGGCGAACAGTCGCTGCACCTCGCCGGGCGGCAGGACCGCCGTGGGCTCGTCGAGCACGAGTACACCGCCGCCGCCGGCGTCCCAGCCCTGCAGGGCGGCCGCAATCGCGACGATCGTGCGCTCGACCGGTGTCGCCTTCGACAGCGGTTGCGTGATGTCGAAGTCGACGGCGAACGGGGCCAGGAGCCGGCGCGTCATCCGCACCTGCTCGCGCCAGCGCACCCGCCCGTACCCGGTGCGGGTGAAGCCGCCGTGCAGCGCGAGGTTGTCGACCGCGTTCAGCTCCATCACCAGTCCGAGGTTCTGGTGGACGAAGCTCACCTGCGCCGCCTGCCCGTGCTCGCCGTGGGAGAGCGTCGAGAAGTTCACCAGTTCGCCGTTGAGCGAGACGCTCGCGCCGGCGTCGGGGGAGTGGTAACCCGACAGCACCTTGATCAGCGTCGACTTCCCCGAGCCGTTGTGACCGAGGAGGGCGTGCACCTCGCCGGCACGGATGTCGAGGTCGACGTTCACCAAGGCCTTTGTGCCAGGGAACGTCTTGGAGAGGTTCTCCAGTTTGAGGATCACGCCATCGGGCGGCGCCGCGCTTGGTAGCGGACGGTCTGCCACGTGTTGGTCGGCCATTGAAGTCCTGTGCCCCCTTTTGTTCCCCTGGGTCTGGCGGCGGCGTCAGCCGTCAGCGGTGATACTTGACAGAGATTTCACGTATTTCGTTGACGGATTGTTCCTCGTTCTCGTATCATCCCGGCTGCGTCTCGGCGGCGACGCCCCGCGACTTACCATAGATCGACTCCAGCATCGGCTGGACGAAAGGGGGATACCACTGATGAACACCCACGCTCACCCGCGTCGGCGATGGCATGTCGTCGCCGCGCTCGCGGTGGTCGGCGGTTTGATCGCCGCCAGCTGTGGCGGTGACGACGACGACAGCACAGCGACCGAGGGAACCGAGGCGACCGAGGGCACTGAAGCGGCCGGAGGCACCGAGGACACCGAAGCGACCGAAGGCACCGAGGCGACGGAAGGTACCGAGCCGACTGAGGCGACCGAGGGAACCGAGGCCACCGAGGGAACCGAGGCGACTGAAGGTACTGAGGCTTCGGATGGTGCCGGCGGCGACGCTGCGGCGATCGTCGAGCAATACCTGCAGCGGCCGACGAGCATCGAGCTCGACACGCCGGTCGGAGCAGAGATCCCGACCGGGCTGAGCCTCTACTTCATCAGCTGCGGCGCCGAGGCCTGCGAGGCCGAAGTCGACCTCGTCCAGCAGGCCGCCGACATCCTGGACTGGGAGCTCACGGCGCTGAGCACCGACGGCAGCCCGCAGCAGATCCAGAACGCCTGGGAGCAGGTGGTGCGGGCGGCGCCCGACGGTGTGATCTACACCGCGACGCCGCGTTCGCAGATCGAGCAGTACATCACCGATGCGGCCGCCAACGGCACGGCGATCGCGGCGTGCTGCATCACCGACGAGCCGACGGATGGGATCCTGTGGACGACATCGACACCGGACCAGCTCGGTGACCTCGCGCTGCCGATGGCGGCGTGGGTCGTCAACGACGCCGCCGAGGGCGGCAACGATGCCCCGGGTGTCCTGTATGCCGACATACCCGACCTCCCAATCCTCTCTGCGCTGAAGACTTCGTTCGAAGAGGAGCTGGCAGGGCTGTGCCCGGAATGCCCGCTGGAAACCATCGAGATCGGTCTGGCGGACCTGCAGAATGCCGACGCCAACATCGTGTCGGCACTGCGCGCCAACACCGACCTCAAGTACGTCATCACGTCGACCGACAGTGTGTTCCCGGGGCTTCCCGCCGCGCTCAGCGCGGCTGGTCTCGACGACGTGAAGATCTTCGGTGAAGGGCCATCGTCCGCGAACCTGACCAACATCGAAAACGGTGATCAGGCCGGCACGATGGCGTTCGCGTTCTACGAGATCATGTTCGGGGCTGTCGACGCCATCGCCCGCGAAAAGGCCGGCGTCGAGGTGATCCCCGGGTTCTCCCCGCCGAACTGGATCCTCACCGCGGACAACCTGCCGAGCACGACAGAGCTCTTCCCGCTCGTGCCCGACATCGTCGAGCACTTCACGGAGCTCTGGGGCAAGTAACAACCTTCTGTCCGTAGCGATCGATCGGATCCGGTCGATCGCTACGGACAGGTCATGGAGACGTACCGATGGCAGCGATCGAGCCCTCTCCGGTGCGCATCCCCAAGGCGGCGGTCGTGATCGCCGCCTCGTTGCGGCGCAGGATCGTTCGCGGCGAGCTGCAGCCGAGCGACCCGCTGCCGAACGAGACCGAGCTGATGGAGCTGTACGACGTGTCGCGGCCGGTGGTCCGAGAGGCGCTGCGGATCCTGGAGAGCGAGACGTTGATCTCCGTCAAGCGCGGGGCGGGAGGAGGGGCACGCGTCAGGCGTCCAGACGTCGGCGTCGCGGCGCGTCACGCCGCGCTGCTGCTGCAGCTCGAGGGCACGACGCTGGCAGATCTGTTCGAGGCCCGCGCGACGCTCGAGCCCGACGCCGTCCGGCGACTCGCCGAGCGGCGCCCACCGGAGGCAGTTGCCATCCTCCGTCAACGCCACGAGGAGGAGCTGCAGCTGATCGAGGACGTGCCGGCGTACGCGGTGCACGCCGCTCGATTCCACGAGGAGCTGATCGAGCTGGCCGGCAACAAGACGTTGGCCGTGCTCGGCCGTCTCCTGCTGGAGATCGTCGAGAGCCACAACCGGGCGACGATGGAGCGCACCGAGGACGCCATCGAAGTCGCCCGAGGGGCGAGTGAGTACCACGGGCAGCTGATCGATCTCATCGAGGCAGGCCAGGCCGATGCGGCGGTCGCCCACTGGCGTCGTCACCTCGAGGAGGCGGCGGAGGTGGCGCTCGAGCGTCTCGGACCGGCGACGATCGTCGATCTCCTCGGCGGTGAGGCGTAGCCGCGGCTCAGCTGGCGAGCAGACGTTGGGCGACGGTGATCAGCGCTTCGCGCACGCGGCGGTTGGCATTCCCGGAAAGCGGACCGTCCTGGCCGCGCATCGGATGGATGAGCAGGCACAGGCTCATCAACGTACGCGCTGCCAACGTGTCCGCGGCGTGCCGGCTGATCGCTGATCGGCGCGTGGTCGGTGGGCGCTGCGGGATGTAGTCGAACGCCCGCCGCAGGTGGATCTCCTCGAACTCGCGCTGCAGCGCGACGGCGTGTGTCGTCATGCCCGGCAAGTGGTGGTACAGCAACTCGCACGATTCGGGGTTCTCGTCGAGCCACTTCCACACCGCCGAGATCACGGCGGCGAGCGCTTCGGGACTGCCCGGATCCTCGTCGGAACGTGTCGTGATCACGACATTCGTGATCGATCCGGTCACGCGGCGCAGCGCCGCCTCGAACAGATCCGGCTTGCCGGAGAAGTGGTAGTAGACCGCAGTAGGGGCTACGCCGGCTTCCTTCGCGATATCGTGGATGCTGGCGTCACTGAACCCCTGACTGGAGAACACCTTGATCGCCGCGTCAACGATCACACCGCGACGCGATGGTCGATGTGACGCAGTGTGCAATGGGGGAATCGCTGAAGGCTATCCGACGCGCTCGAGGAAACCTGTTGAAGCGCCCGCCACACCGGCCCTCACGGCGATCGACGGTGATCGATGCCGCGATGGGGCTGTTCGCGTTGCACCCACCCGAGCACGTGACCGTCGCTGACATCGCGGCCGCCGCGGACATGACGGCGGCGGCCGTCTACTACCACTTCCCGTCGAAGGAGCACGTGCTGCTCGAGGGTCTGCAGGTCTTCACCGGGCGCTACCTCAGCGCGATGCGCGAACTCGTCCGCGCCGATGGTGACAGCTCGTGGCCCACTCGCTTCACGACCGATCTGCTCGAGTGGCTGGAGGCCGAACGCACACCGGCAACGGTGTACTTCGCACATTCCGCAGGAGTCGACGCGGCGATCGAAGGCCTGCGTCGGGAGACGCGCATCGCGCAGGTCATCCTGCTGAGTCGGGCCATCCGGATGCATGCCGGCATCCCTCGATCGAACATCGAGCCGGAGGTCGCTGCGATCGGGCTGGTTTCGTTGATAGAGAGCGCCGCGAGCTCCTGGCTCACCCAGGACGCCGTGTTCCTCGGACTGGGACGACGGCGGTTCGTCGACGAAGCCGGTCAGCTGGCACAGCGGTTGGTCACATCGCACGCGTCTGAATCACTCTGATCGCCCCAGCACCGCCGGCGGGCAGTTGATCACGGTCGGGCGAGGTGTTCCTCGAGCAGCGTGTGCCAGTGGCGGATCTTCGACTCCTCGTAACGGGCGAACGTCACGTGCTCCAGAGGGCTGGCCTTGAGGCCGAGGTGCACGTTCGGTAGGTTGAACGAGTCCTGGTTGAACACGCGGGCCAGTGATCCGAGCTGGGGCGCCTTCGTCCAGTCGCTGTCCGCGTCGAGCCAGTGGATCGCCGCCGGCGGGGGGCGCTCACCCTTCGGGAAAGGCGACAGGAACATGCACTCCATGATCGCTTCGTCGACGCTCATGCCGTTGGGACGGAACCGGTAGACGATCCGGTTGAAGGCACCCCACGGATGGAAGTTGGGGAACAGCGTGAAGTAGAAGCTGTCATTGACCTCCGCGTCCGAGAGCTTCTCGGCCTCGGCGCCGAGCACGGGGCGCAGTTGGCTCCGGCGGTTCTCGCCGGCGACCTCGCGAGCGGTGCGACCCTCGGGGACGGTGAGCACGGGGGGCTCGTCGAGGTTGCGGTCGTACATCGAGTCGAGCATCTCCTGCTCGGTCGGCTGCCACCTCAGGTGCGGGCTCGGCGTTCCGTTCGGAGTGATCGCCCTGCTGAAGTTGCCGAACACGTCGTACTGCGAGTTGGCGTCGCCGATGCTCGGCAGGATCTGCGGATGCGTGGCGACGACGTGCATCGCCTCCATGAACGCCTCTTGGGCGACCTTCCAGTTGCAGCGCAGGATCTTGGCCACGTGCACCTGGACGAAGCGGTCCTCGAGCGGCCAGGCCGCGAAGTGGTCTCCGAGCTCGCCGACATACGACTCCAGCGATGGCGCGCTCGGGTCAGGGTTGATGAAGACGAAGCCGCCCCATGTCCCCACCTGCACTCCGCGCAGGCTCCATTCAGCCGGGTCGTCGACCTGAGGGAAGTCCCACGCGCACGGGATGTTCAGCAACGACCCGTCGATCTTCCAACCGAAGCCGTGGAACGGGCAGCGGAACTCCGTCGCTTGGTAGCCACCCTCCGTGCGCAGCAGTCGACCGCGGTGCAGGCACACGTTGTGGAAGGCCTGGATCGTGCTCGGGCCGGTGCGCACGACGAGATACGACCGTCCGGCGACGTCGTAGACGATGTAGTCGCCGACGTTGGGCAGATTCTCCTCTCGGCACGCCATCTGCCACGTGCGATCCCACACCTTCCTTCGTTCGAGTTGGAAGAACTCCGGTGAGAGGTATCGCTCTACGGGGACGAAGAGGGGGCCGTCGTCGAACGGGCTCTGCCGCCGAAGGATCTCAGGAACCGGACGGCTGTCGGCGTCGAGCAGCTGTTGATACGACAGGCCTGGTGCCCGTGGACGTGCAGCGATCGTCATCGGTTGGTCCTCATCCGTCGAAGCCCGCCGGCACGGGCATGTCCTTCATGTTCGCTCCACCGGGAACCTGCGGTCCGGCCAGCCACAGGCACATTTGCGGGTCGGCCGAGTACACGTCGCCCGAGATGTACTGGCCGCGAGCGGTGAAGACACCCCGCCGGCCGTCCTTCTCGACGTAGACGTTTCCGTCAGAGCCGACCTCGTAGAGGGCTCCGCTCAAAGCGTGACGTCGCTTTCGCATCCCACCTCACTTCACCCGAAGCACGTTCGACCGTCAGTAACTTTACACCGTCTGACTATAGTGGCCCAGGTGGTCGAAGGCCGAGACGTGCTCATTGTCGGTGCGGGAATGCACCCGTTCGGCCGTCACCCGGTGTCGGGGCTCGAACAGGGCGCGCAGGCGACGAGGTTGGCGCTCGCTGACGCTGCCATCGAGTGGTCCCGCGTCGAGTACGCCTTCGGCGGCTCCGCCGCCGCTGGCGATGCCGACACGCTGGTCTCCCGTCTGGGTCTGACTGGCGTGCCGTTCATCAACGTCGCCAACGGGTGCGCCACCGGCGGGAGCGCACTGATCAGTGCGTACAACGCGATCCATGCCGGGGCGGCCGACGTCGTGGTGGCGGTCGGTTTCGACAAGCACCCGCGTGGTGCCTTCGATCCGGAGCCGGCGCGGTACGGGATCGGGGACTGGTACGGCCAGACCGGATTGATGCTGACCACGCAGTTCTTCGGAATGAAGATCCAGCGGTACATGCACGAGCACGGCATCTCCCGAGAGGTGCTGGCCAAGGTCGCGGCGAAGGCGTTCCGCAACGGCGCCAAGAACCCGAACGCGTGGCGGCGCACGGCCCTCTCGGAGGATCAGATCCTCGAGGCGCCGATGATCGCCGACCCGCTGACGCAGTACATGTTCTGCTCGCCGGCCGAGGGCGCAGTCGCGCTCGTGCTCGCCTCGTCCGATGTTGCGAGCCAGTTCACCACGCGGCCGGTCTACCTACGTGCCGCGGTGCTGACGTCTCGGCCGTACGGGTCGTTCGAGGTGTTCAGTCCGGCGTTGAGCGATGAGCGCGGCAACTCGCCGACGGTCGCCGCGGCGCGCAAGGCGTTCGAGATGGCGGGCATCGGGCCCGACGAGGTCGACGTCGTCCAGGTGCAGGACACCGAGGCCGGCGCCGAAGTGATGCATCTCGCCGAGTGCGGCTTCTGCGCCGACGGTGAGCAGGAGGACCTCATCCGCTCGGGCGCGACGGAGCTCGACGGGCGGTTGCCGGTCAACACCGATGGCGGATGCCTGGCCAACGGTGAGCCGATCGGTGCCTCGGGGCTGCGCCAGGTCTACGAGTCGGTGATCCAGTTGCGCGGGACGGCGGGGGAGCGCCAAGTTCGCGACGATCCGGCCACCGCGTTCACCCACGTCTACGGTGCGCCCGGCATCTCGGCGTGCACCGTGCTCAGCCGGTAGCTGCGGCTCACCGTGGCCACGTTTCCGCTGTTTCAGCAGGCCTACGTGGTCAACGATCTGGAACGTTCGGTCAGCGAGTGGAGCCGCCTGCTCGGTGCCGGTCCGTTCGCCATCCGCGCCCACCATCGAGCCCAGCGCTTCGAGTACCGCGGCACCGCCCAGCAGGCTGACGTCTCGTACGCCTTCGGGTACCTCGGCGACATGATGATCCAGTTCATCGAGCAGCACGACGACATGCCGTCGATCTATCGCGACATGTACGTGCCCGGTGCGGAGGGGTTTCACCACGTCGCCACGCTCGTCCACGACTATCCGGCGGCCCGGCAGTACTTCCTCGACCGGGGATTCGAGCTGGCCTGCGAGTTGTGGACGGGTGGGGTCGATGCCGCTTACTTCGACACGCGCACCGTGACCGGCGGGTTCACCGAGATCCACGGCGACCCGCCGTACATCGTCGAGACGTTCGCCAGGTGGCGGCAGGCCCACGCCGCACATCAGCCAGGCGATCCGCCGGTCGTCGAGCGTCGGGTGGGCAGCACGACCGCACAAGCTGAAGCTGATGGTCTCGCGTGAGCCTGCTCGACCGGTTCCGCATGGACGGGAAGGTCGCTGTCGTCACGGGCTCGGGTCAGGGCATCGGCCGGGCGATCGCATGGGGGCTCGCCGATGCTGGATGCGACGTGGTGGTGAACGCCCGCCGGAGGAGTGACCTCGAGGCGACGGCCGCCGGCATCGTCGAGCGGGGTCAGCGCGCGCTGATCGCCGATGCTGACATCCGTGACTTCTCGGAGGAATTGGCCGACCGGACGATGGCCGAGTTCGGCCACCTCGACATCTGGGTCAACAACGTCGGTGGCTCCGACGAGAAGACGGTGAGAGAGCTCATCGACACGCCCGACGAGACGTTTCGGTCGCAGCTCGAACTGAACCTCACCACGGCGTTCCAAGGTGCCAAGGCGGCCGGTCACCGCATGTCGACGGGCGGCGTCATCATCAACATCTCGTCCGGTGCCGGCACCCGCGGCTCCCCGCGCACCGGCCCGTACGCCGCCGCCAAGGCGGGCATGAACAACCTCACCCAGACGCTGGCGCTGGAGCTGGCGCCGCGAGGCATTCGTGTGAACGCCGTGTCGCCTGGGCCGGTGGCCACCGAGGCCTTCCGCGAGGTGCTCGGCGTGTCGGACCGCCTCGAGGAGCTGCAGGCAACGATCCCCCTCGGTCGTCTGGGCACGCCTGACGACATCGCCGCTGCCGTGGTCTACATGGCCTCACCGGCGGCGGACTGGATCACGGGGCAGCATTTGCTGGTCGCCGGTGGCAGGACCGAGCGCAGCTACCAGTATCAACCGCGAGCTGATGAACGGAGCGAGGCATGAACTTCGAGGGCAAGGTGCTGTTGGCCACGGGCGGGGGATCGGGGATCGGCGCCGCGACAGCGCGGCGGTTCGCCTCGGGCGGCGGGCGTGTGGCCGTTGTCGACCTCGACGCCTCCCGGGCGAACGAGATCGCCGCCGACATCGACGGGGCGATCGGCCTGGGGTGTGACGTCGCCGACGAGGCCTCGGTTCGTTCCGCCGTGGAGGCCACTCGCGAGCAGTTCGGCGCCATCGACTGCGTCCTCAATGCCGGCGGTCATGCTGCGTTCGGTCCGATCGAAGAGTGGACCGTGGAGGACTGGGACCGGATGATGAAGGTCCACGCCGGTGGCACCTTCCTCGTCTGCAAGTACGTGTTGCCGATGATGCGCCAGCAGGGCGGTGGATCGATCGTCAACGTCGCTTCCGCGGCGGCGCTCGTGGCGAACAACAACAACGCCCCGTATGGGGCAGCGAAGGCGGCGATCATCGGCTTCTCCCGGCAGATCGCGCGAGAGGGGGCGCCGACGGTACGGGTGAACACCGTCGCGCCCGGCCGCGTGCTCACGGGCATGACCGAACCGCTGATCGCCAGTCGGGGCGGGACTCCGGAGGAAGGGGCCAAGCAGTTCGGGATGGCCAACATGCAGCAGCGGATGGCGGAACCTGACGAACTGGCGGCCCCGATCTGCTTCCTCCTGTCCGACGATGCGAGCTTCATCACCGGCACGGTGCTCGTCGTCGACGGCGGCGAGACGGCGATGTGAGGAGGTCCGATGGACGAGGAGTTTCTGGCCCGCTTCCGGGAACGCTCCGCCTACGAAGCTGGGCGCGACGGGCCACCTGACGGCTTCCCCAAGCTCCCCGACCTGCCGCTCGGCCGTTACACCGACGCCGAGTTCCAGGCCTTGGAGGACGAGTACCTCTTCCACCGCGTCTGGCTGTACGGCGTCCACGACAGCGAGCTGCCGAAGCCGGGCAGCTATCGCCTGTGCGACATCGCCGGCGCGCCGATCCTCCTCGTCCGCGGGGACGACGGTCAGGTACGGGCGTTCCGCAACGCCTGTCGCCACCGCGGCGCACCCGTCGTGCGCGGCGACAGCGGTCCGGCACGGTTGCTCGTCTGCCAGTTCCACTCCTGGAGCTACGACCTGCGGGGTCAGCTCGTGCGGGTGCCCGACGAGCGCGACTTCGTCGGGCTGCAGGTCAGCGAACGAGCCTCCCATCCGTGCGCTGCGAGCGTTGGGGCGGCTGGCACTTCATCAACTTCGATGAGGAGGCGATGCCGCTCGATCAGTGGCTCGACCCCGTTCCCCGGCCTCCTGCCGGAGGTGGCGGCGGCACCGCTGCGCGTGATCGACGACAAGAGCGTTTCGACTCGGCTGCAACTGGAAGATCCTCGCTGAGGCCTTCCTCGAGGTGTACCACGCCCGCACGATCCATCCGAAGACGGTCGGCCCGTCGCTCGACACACGGGGCACGGTCATCTCGCTGTTCGACCACGGGCACCAGAACATGCTGTCGCCGGTCAATCGGGGCACCCGGGCGACGGCGTGAGCTGCTGCCGATGTTCGAGGGCGTCACCGAGATCTTCATGGACGACATCCAGCCGGCCTACGGGATCTTCCCGAACGTGATCACGCCGCTGGACGCGAGGGGTTCCCGTTCCTCGTTTCTGGCCGCTCGCGATCAACCGGCCCGCCTCGACATCACGTGGTTCGCAGCCGACTGGGGAGAGGGCGAGATGCCCGCGGACACAAGGACATCTGGGACGCCCGCCTGACCCGCTTCGACACGGTGATGGAGGAGGACTACGAGAACCTCGAGCCCATCCAGCGCTCGATGGAGACCGCCGCCCACGGTGGCCAGGCCATCAACTACCAGGAGCGGCGGATCTGGCACGTCCAGGCCTGGATCGACAAGG